>NZ_JBIAGW010000015.1:0-17491 GCF_042869955.1 Streptomyces sp. NPDC006691 | reverse complement strand
CGGGCGCAGCCCCCGGGCACACCGGGGTCCGGGGCGCAGCCCCGAGGAGCCGAGCCTTCCGCACCCGCCCAGCCCCCGGGCCCGCCCCCGGGCACACCGATGGCCCCGCACCTCGGAAGGTGCGGGGCCATCGCGCGCGAGGGATCAGACCGGCTGGGCCGACTTCGCGAGGTCGAGCAGCTCGGCCTCGTCGACCGCACCCTCGACATGCTGCTGCGGCCGGGCCGGCAGCGCGAACATCACCACGAAGATCACCGCCAGCACCCCCGCCACGTACCAGAGCGAGTGCTCGAAGCCGTCCACGAAGGCCTGGTTCAGCTGCGGCGGTACGAGACCGTCGCCGATCGAGCCGAAGAAGACCACCGACACCAGGCCGAGGCCGAGCGCGTTGCCCATCTGCTGCACGGTGTTGATGAGGCCGGAGGCCGAACCCGAGTGCTCCTTGGGCACCTCGGAGAGCACCGCGTCGGTGAGCGGGGCGACGATGAGGCCCATGCCGATCCCCATCACGACCAGCGGCAGCGCCATCTGCCAGGAGGCGATGGCCATGCCGTAGTGATCGGCCTCCCAGATGTAGATCAGGAGTCCGGCGACCATCGTCAGGGCGCCCGCCTGGAGCACCTTGCGGCCGAAGCGCGGGACGAGCTTCTGCACGGACAGACCGGCCGCCACCGACACCGCGATCGAGAAGGGCACGCCGGTCAGGCCCGCGCGCAGGGCGCTCCAGCCGAGGCCTATCTGCATGTAGAGCGTCCACACCAGGAAGAAGATGCCGAGCCCGACCCCGAACGTGGCCTGCACGGCGATGCCCGCCGCGAAGCTCTTCACCTTGAACAGCGACAGCTCGATGAGCGGGGAGCCGTCCCGCCGCGCCTTCATCCGCTCGTACGCGATGAGGCCGGCGAAGACCACCACACTGCCGGCCATGGAGAGGTAGCCCCACAGCGGCCAGCCGAGCTCGCGGCCCCGGGTCAGCGGGTAGAGCAGCATGAGCAGGCCGAGCGTGACCAGGACCACGCCCGCGATGTCGAGCCTGAGGGCCCTGGGCGCCTTGGACTCGCTGATGAACTTGGTGCCGAGGATCAGGCCCGCGATGCCGACCGGCAGGTTGATCAGGAAGATCGGGCGCCACTCCAGACCGAACAGGTTCCACTCGGTGAGCAGCGCGCCGAGCAGCGGCCCGGACACCGCGCCGAGACCGACGACCGCGCCGAACAGGCCGAACACCTTGCCGCGCTCGTGCGCGGGGAAGGTGGCGTGCACGATCGAGAGGACCTGCGGCACCATCATGGCCGCCATGGCGCCCTGAAGGATGCGGGAGGCGACCAGCATCTCGGGGTTGGCGGCGAAGCCGCACAGCGCCGAGGCGAGCGTGAAGCCGCCGATGCCGAGCAGGAAGAGCTTCTTGCGGCCGTGGATGTCGCCCAGCCGGCCGCCGGTGATCAGACCCGCCGCGAACGCGAGCGCGTAGCCGGCGGTTATCCACTGGATCGAGGAGAAGCTCGCCCCGGTGTCCTTCTGGATGGAGGGGATGGCGATGTTGACGATGGTGACGTCGACCAGGTCCATGAAGGCCGCGGTCATCACGATGGCCAGGGCGAACCACCGTCGGCGGTCCGCTGCGGCGCTCACCGCGGTCTCTGGGGTGCTGCTGGTCGGTGTGGAGGTCATGGGAAGAAAGTTAGGCCCCCTATAGGACAGAGCGTGTCCTCTTTGGCCGGGCATCCTGGATGACATGACCGACACCCCGGCACGGCTGCTGCAACTGCTCTCCCTGCTCCAGACCCCGCGCGAGTGGCCCGGCGGCGAGCTCGCCGACCGGCTCGGGGTCTCGCGGCGCACGGTGCGGCGCGACATCGACCGGCTGCGCGAGCTCGGCTATCCCGTCCAGGCGGCCCGCGGCGCCGACGGCGGCTACCGGCTCGTGGCGGGCAAGGCGATGCCGCCGCTGGTCCTGGACGACGAGGAGGCGGTGGCCATCGCGGTGGGGCTGCGGGCGGGCGCGGGCCATGCGGTGGACGGCGTGGACGAGGCCTCGGTGCGGGCGCTCGCCAAGCTGGAGCAGGTCCTGCCCTCGCGGCTGCGCCACCGCGTCGCGAGCCTCCAGGCGGCGACGATGCCGCTGGCCGGGCCCTGGCGCGGGGACGGCGCCACGGTGGACCCGCGCACCCTGACCACGCTCGCCTCCGCCGTCACCGGCGAGGAGCGGCTCCGCTTCGGCTACGTCTCGGGCGACGGCACCGCCACCAAACGCCTGGTCGAGCCGTACCGCCTGGTATCGACGGGGCGCCGGTGGTACCTGGTGGCGTACGACGTGGAGCGCGGCGACTGGCGTACGTTCCGGGTCGACCGGGTCGCCGAGCCGTTCGCGACCGGGGCCCGCTTCGCGCCGCGCGAGCTGCCCGAGGCGAACGCGGCGGAGTTCGTGCGCAACTCCATGAACCGGCTACAGCCCGTCCTCGACGTGGACGTCACCTTCGAGGCGCCGGCCGACTTCGTGACCGCCCGCCTGCCCTCGACGCTCGGCGCGCCCGAGCCCCTGGACGCCGGGCGCTGCCGCCTGCGCACCTCGTGCACCGACTCACTGGAGTGGGTGGCGCTGCGGCTCGCCCTGGTCGACTGCGAGTTCACCGTCAACGGGCCGCCCGCCATGACGGGCTATCTGCACGAGCTGGGCGAGCGCCTGACCCGGGCCACCGCGGGCGGCGGCGAGGAGTGAGCCGCAGGACCAGAAAGCACGAACTCACGGAAGGCGCGGAAGGCGCGAAGGGCGCGAAGGGCGCGGACAAGAGAGGGGCCCCGACACCAGGGGGGGAAGGTGCCGGGGCCGGGAGCCCCAGCACCAGGGGGGGGAGGGTGCCGGAGCTCGTCTTTGGGGGGCGGGGCCTAGGCCGCCGCGTCGAAGCCCGTGTCGCGGGCCATCTTCTTCAGTTCGAGCAAGGCGTGCTTCTCGATCTGACGAATCCTCTCGCGGGTCAGACCGTGTTCCTTGCCCACCTCTGTCAGCGTACGCTCCCGACCGTCGTCGATGCCGTAACGCATCTTGATGATCGACGCGGTGCGCTGATCGAGCTTGCCGATCAGGTCGTCCAGCTCCTCGCTGCGCAGCAGCGTCAGCACGGACTGCTCGGGCGAGACGGCGGAGGTGTCCTCCAGGAGGTCGCCGAACTGGGTCTCGCCCTGGTCGTCGACCGGCATGTTGAGCGAGACCGGGTCGCGCGCCCAGTCCAGGACGTCACCGACGCGCTCGGGCGTGGAGCCCAGCTCGGCGGCGATCTCCGTGTGCTCGGGGTCGCGCCCGTTCTCCCGGTTGAACTCGCGCTGGACCCGGCGGATGCGGCCCAGCTCCTCCACCAGGTGCACGGGCAGCCGGATGGTGCGGGACTGGTCGGCGATGGAGCGGGTGATGGCCTGGCGGATCCACCAGGTGGCGTACGTGGAGAACTTGAAGCCCTTGGCGTAGTCGAACTTCTCGACCGCGCGCACCAGGCCGGCGTTGCCCTCCTGGATCAGGTCGAGGAGCGGCAGACCGGCCCTCGGGTAGCGCCGGGCGACGGCTACGACCAGGCGGAGGTTGGATCGGATGAACAGGTCCTTGGCGCGCTCACCGGCGGCGTACAGCGCCTCCAGCTCCTCCGGAGAGGCTCCTGCCGCCTTGCTCTGCACCTCGCCGTCGAGGATCTGGCGTGCGTACACACCGGCCTCGATGGTCTGCGAGAGCTCGACCTCCTTGGCGGCGTCGAGCAGCGGCGTACGCGCGATTTCGTCGAGGTACATACCGACCAGGTCGCGGTCGGCGATCTCACCGCTGACTGCGCGGACCCTGCTTCCCGACTCTGAACCGCCGGTGGCGGACTGTCGGCGGGCGACGGCGCGGGTTGCCATGCGTGCTCCCTTACTGAGTGGTCGCGACACCCTCCCGGGTGCCCTGCATCCGATGGAAACAACGGCTGGAATCCGGACAGAATTCCCGTCCCGCCCATCGATTTTCGTGATCATGCAGTACCCTGTGCCGCCACGGGAGGGGGTCAGGTGCCGCAGGAACGTACAGAGGTGCAGGTCAGAGCGGGTGTGGAGGACGACCTGGGGGCTCTCACAGACCTTTACAACCACTCCATCCGTGAGACCGCCATCACATTCGACACGGTCGCCTTCACCGCCGAACAGCGCCGTCCGTGGCTGCACTCCCATCCTGAAGACGGCCCGCACCGCCTTCTGGTTGCTCACGATGACCGATTTGTCGGACAGCGCGGCATCCTGGGCTACGCGACGAGCAGCCCGTTCCGGGCGAAGCCCGCGTACGCGACCTCCGTGGAGGTGAGCGTGTACTGCGCGCCGGAAGCGACCGGCCGGGGCGTGGGCGCTCTGCTGTACCGCTCGCTCTTCGCCGCCCTGGCCGCCGAGGACGTGCACCGCGCCTACGCCGGGATCGCGCTGCCGAACGAAGCCTCGGTCCGGCTGCACGAGCGCTTCGGCTTCGCGCACGTGGGCACCTACCGCGAGGTGGGCCGCAAGTTCGGCCGCTACTGGGACGTGACCTGGTACGAGAAGGAGCTCGGGGAGCACTAGGCGCCGCCCGGCGGGGCCGGTCCCGGACGCCGGTCCAGGACGCACGCGAGGGGCGCAACCTCCTTGAGCCGCGCCCCTGTTCACCCCGGCCCGCCTCAGCCGTACTGCACCGACCGCTTCGCGAGCCCCATCCAGAACCCGTCGATGACGCTGCGCGCCCCGCCCGGCTCGCCCTCGCTCGCGCCCATCGTCACGAACAGCGGGGCGAAGTGCTCGGTGCGGGGGTGGGCGAGGCGCCCGGCCGGCGCCTTGTGCTCGAAGTCGAGCAGCGCGTCCACATCGGCCGCGGCGAGCGCCCGCGCGCCCCAGTCGTCGAACTCGGCCGACCAGCTGGGCACTTGACCGCCGGGCTGGCGCAGCGCGGCCAGGTTGTGGGTGAAGAATCCGCTGCCGACGATGAGCACGCCCTCGTCGCGCAGCGGCGCGAGCGTGCGGCCGATCTCGTAGAGCCGTCGCGGGTCGAGCGTCGGCAGGGAGATCTGCAACACCGGGACGTCGGCGTCGGGGAACATCTCGACGAGCGGGACGTAGGCGCCGTGGTCGAGCCCGCGGTCCGGGATGTCCTGCACGGGCATGCCGGGAGCGCGCAGCAACTTGCGTACGGAGTCGGCCAGTCGAGGTGCGCCGGGCGCGGCGTACCGCACCTGGTAGTAGTGCTCGGGGAAGCCCCAGAAGTCGTACACGAGCGGCACGGTCTCGGTGGCGCCGAGCGCGAGCGGGGCCTCCTCCCAGTGCGCGGAGACCATCAGGACGGCCGTCGGCCGGGGCAGGTCCGCCGACCAGGCCGCCAGCTCGGCGGGCCACAGCGGGTCGTCGGCGAGCGGCGGGGCGCCGTGCGAGAGGTACAGGGCGGGCATGCGCTCGGGGCGGGCGACGGTCATGGCGGACTCTCCGGCTCACTCGCACGGGCCGGCCGGCGGGTCTGACGGCCAGGCTTTTGCTTGAACTCTCAAGCGTCTTAGGACAGCCTAACTCCAGCTAGTTCAACTTTCAAGAAAGGTCCGTACAGTAGATGCATGACCTCGGCACCTAACTGGCTCAGCGACGAGGAGCAGCGCACCTGGCGCGCCTATCTCCACGCCACCCGGCTCCTCGAAGACCACCTCGACCGCCAGCTCCAGCGCGACGCCGGGATGCCGCACATCTATTACGGGCTGCTCGTGCAGCTCTCGCAGGCCCCCCGCCGCCGTATGCGGATGACCGAGCTGGCCAAGAACTCCAAGATCACCCGGTCCCGGCTCTCGCACGCCGTGACGCGCCTGGAGAAGAACGGGTGGATCCGGCGCGAGGACTGCCCCTCGGACAAGCGGGGCCAGCTCGCGATCCTCACCGACGCGGGCTACGGGGTCCTGGAGCGGACCGCGCCCGGGCATGTGGCCGCCGTGCGGCAGGCGATGTTCGACCGGCTCTCCCCGGCCCAGGTGGACCAGCTCGGCGAGATCATGCGGGTGATGGCCCAGGGCCTCCAGCCCACCGACGCCAAAGCGGACCTGCCCTGGCTCCGCTGAGAACAGCGGGGCCAGGGCAGGTCGTTGCGTCCGGGGTGCTACCGGGGGGTCAGTGCGCGACCACCGGGATGCGCACCTCGTCCTCGGCGTCCTCGCCGGCGCCCGGTCCGGCCACCGAACTCCCGCCGGGGCGACCGGTGTTGATGAGCGTGACGGCGATGACGGCGGCGGCCGCCAGGATGCCGACGGCCCACCAGATGGCGGCCGTGAAGCCGTGCACCATCGCCTGGAGCTTCAGGAGCTCCGGGTTGGTGGCGCCGAGCGCCATGTGGCCGGTGACGTAGGCCGTGGTCGCCGAGGCGGCGATGGTGTTGAGCAGGGCCGTGCCGATGGCGCCGCCGACCTGCTGCGAGGTGTTGACCATCGCGGAGGCCACACCCGCGTCACGCGGCTCGACACCGATGGTGGCGAGCGACATGGCGGGCATGAAGGCGGTGCCCATGCCGAGGCCGAGCAGGATCTGCGCGGGCAGGATCACACCGGCGTACGACGTGTGGATGTCCAGCTGGGTGAGCAGCAGCATGCCGACCGCGGCGGTCAGGAAGCCGGGGCCCATGAGCAGCCGCGGCGGCACGCGGGTCATCAGGCGGGCGCCGATCTGGGTGGAGCCGGTGATCATGCCCGCGATCATGGGCAGGAACGCGAAGCCCGTCTTGACCGGCGAGAAGCCCTGCACGACCTGGAGGTAGTAGGTGAGGAAGAGGAACAGGCCGAACATCGCGATGATCGCGAGGCCGAGCGAGAGGTAGACGCCACCGCGGTTGCGGTTGGTGATGACGCGCAGCGGCAGCAGCGGGTGACGCACCTTGGACTCGACGGCGACGAAGGTCGCGAGCAGCACCGCGGAGGCGATGAACATCGAGATGGTCAGCGCGTCCGACCAGCCGGCCGACTCGGCGCGGGTGAAGCCGTAGACGAGGGCGACGAGGCCGGTGGTCGACAGGATCACGCCGGGGACGTCGAGCGGCGAGCGGTTGCGGGTGCCGGCCGGCTCGCGGATGACGAGGTAGGCGCCGACGGCCGCGACGATCGCGAACGGGATGTTGACGAAGAAGGTCCAGCGCCAGTTCAGGTACTCGGTGAGGAAGCCGCCGAGGATCAGGCCCACGGCGCCGCCGCCACCGGCGATCGCACCGTAGATGCCGAACGCCTTGGCGCGCTCCTTGGCGTCGGTGAACATCACCGCGAGCAGCGACAGGGCGGCCGGCGCGAGCAGTGCGCCGAAGGCGCCCTGGAGCGCGCGCGAGCCGAGCAGCATCGCCTCGCCGGTGGCGGCGCCACCGAGCGCGGAGGCCGCGGCGAAGCCGAGCAGGCCGACGACGAAGGTGCGCTTGCGGCCCCACAGGTCGGCGATGCGCCCGCCGAACAGGAGGAGGCCGCCGAACGCGAGCGCGTAGGCCGTGATGACCCACTGCTTGTTGGCGTCACTGATGTGCAGCGCGTGCTGCGCGGAGGGCAGCGCGATGTTCACGATGGTCGCGTCGAGGACGACCATCAGCTGGGCCAGGGCTATGAAGGCGAGCGCCTTCCAGCGACTGGGATCCGGGGCGAGGGAGAACTGGTCCGGCTTGTCCAGACCGACTGTTTTTGACATGGGGGTAGCCACCTTGGGACGCGGATTACCGACAAAAGTGTTCTAACGGGACTGCAACTACGGTGCGTTAACGGCGCGTTGAGCGCAGTTGAGGAATGAGGGCGATCAACACTTCCGGAGATCTTCGAGGGTCGCCGCACTGCCCGGCAGCTCGGACCGCGCCGGGGCCTGAAGCCCGTCGAGGAACAGTTGCAGATGGCGGTGGACGAACTGGTCGATGTTCGGGCACGGGGTGCCCGGCAGCGGCCTGGTCAGCTGGGAGAGGGCGACCATGAGGTCGCCGACGGCCACGTCGGTGCGGAGCCGGCCCGCCGCGCGGGCCCGCGCCATCAGCCCCTCGACATCGCGTTCGAGGCGCTCGCGGGCCGCGTTCAGTTCGGTGTGGTCCTGGTTGAAGGTGTCGGAGAGCATCGGGCAGAGCGCCCCGATCCGCTCGTCGGCCGCCGCGTGCACGAAGCGGCGCAGCGCGCCGAAGGGATCGGCCTCCTCGGCCGCGGCGGCCTCGGCCTGGGCCGAGACCCGGTCCATGACGGAGAGCACCACGCTGGTGACGAGCTCCGTGCGGTCCGTGAAGTGCCGGTAGATCGTGGCGTTGCCGACGCCGGCCCGGCGCGCGATCTCGTCCAGCGGGCGCTCGGCGCCGTACTCGACGAACATCTCGCGCGCGGCGGCGATGATCCGCTCCCGGTTGCGCAGGGCGTCGGCCCGCGGACGCGGGGCGCGGCGGGGCTCTGCGGCGACGGAGGCGGCGGCACTCTGCACGGCTCTGCTCCTTCTTGTACGTGATCAAGCTTGGGTGGGACGGGTCTGGCACGCAATCGGTTTTACGTGGCCGGTTCGCCGCCCGGGACCTGACCCAAGCGGGGAAGCTCTCCCCGTTTAGCGGCGACGAAGGTGCAAACGGGGAAACCTTCCCCGGTTATTTCCCGGCGCTCCTGTGACCTGAGTCACACTTCGGGCGCCCGGGTGGATGTCCGGAAAAACCCACCTTTGGTCCACTCAGCGAGCGCACGCGACACGCCCGACACAGGGTGATCAGACGAGCGCAGCCAGGAACCGGCCTGCTGTCGCGTACCCGAAGGCGAGCGCGTGCGCATGCAGGACGTCAGCCAGTCCCGCCCGGCTCGGGCACCAGGACGCCGGATACGCGATCGGCGCCGGAACAGCTTTCTCGGCGCCGCCCTCGCGTCGGTCGCCCTCGCGGCGCTGACCACCGGTTCCACCACCCTGTCGATAGCCAGCCGCGCCTCCGCGGGCCCGGTGGCCGCCCCCGGCGAGAACGCCCTCGGCCCCTGCCGGATCCCGGCCGGCCTCGGCGTCCAGATGTCGGAGGGCCTGCCGACCCCGCCCGGGTACGCGCACTCCACCGGCACGGTGCGCGCGCTCACCCTCATGATCGACTTCCCGGACGCCGTCGGCTCGGGCTCGGCGCTCAGCCGGTACAAGGAATTCTTCCCGCAGACCAGCAACTGGTTCCGCAACGCCTCCTACGGCAGGCTCGACTACCGCGCCGAGGCCCCGATCCCGAACTGGCTGCGCATGCCGAAGTCGTTCGCGGCGTACGGGATCGAGCGCGGCTCCCCCTACGAGCCCGGCTATCACCGCCTGGTCCAGGACATGATCGCGGCGGCCGGGACACGGGTGAACTTCTCGCAGTACGACCTGGTGAACGTCCTGGTCACCCCGAACGCGGGCCCCTCCGCGCTGGACACGGTCCTGTCGGTGACGTTCTCCGGCAACGAGGACGCGCCCTACGCCGACGGGGTCCCGCTCTCGAACACCTCGTTCGTCTACAGCCGCCAGGACGACGGCTCGGGCTCCTACGGAGAGACCGGCTACCGGGTGCTGCCGCACGAGAACGGCCATGTCTTCGGGCTGCCCGACCTCTACACCGCGCAGGGCGGCGGGGCCGTCGGGCACTGGGACATCATGTCCGAGGACTGGGGCGCCAACAACGACATGCTGGGCTGGCACAAGTGGAAGCTGGGCTGGCTCGACAACAGCCAGGTGTCCTGTGCGACGGGGAGCGGGCCCGAGAGTTACGTCCTGAGCCCGCTGGCCACGGAGGGCGGCCCGAAGCTGGTCTTCGTGCCGGTGTCGAAGGACAGCGGTTACGCGATCGAGGTGCGCACCCGCGCCGGCAACGACGAGGCGGTCTGCAAGCCGGGCGTGCTGATCTACCGGGTGGACGCGACGGTCGACACCGGCCGCGGCCCGGTGAACGTCTCCGACAGCACCCCCAACACGGGTGGCTGCACCCGCCGCCCCAACGTCAACGCCGAACTCTCGGACGCGCCGTACGCGACGGGCGAGACGTTCGTGGACCGGGCGAGCGGGGTGCGGGTCGCCGTGACGGGGGTGGACGGGATGGGGAACTACCACGTACGCGTGAGCAAGTCCTGACGCTTCGCCAGGGCGACGTCCGGGCCCCCAGCCCCGCATCCGCCTGCGGGCCGATGGGCGGGGCGGGCCGGGGCGGGCCGACGGGGGCTGTTCGCGGCGTTCCCCGCGCCCCTGAACCCGCTTTCGCCCGCCCACCGTGCGTGGCTGGTGGCGCAGTTCCCCGCGCCCCTGTAGGTGACCCGGAACCCACAGGTCGCGCGCACCGCGGCGAAGCCGCGCACATGTCACAGCCCCGCGCCCCTGTAGGTGACCCAGAACCCCCAGGTCGCGCCCACCGCGGCGAAGCCGCGCACATGTCACAGCCCCGCACCCCTGTAGGTGACCCAGAACCCACAGGTCGCGCCCACCGCGGCGAAGCCGCGCACATGTCACAGCCCCGCGCCCCTGTAGGTGACCCAGAACCCACAGGTCGCGCCCACCGCGGCGGAGCCGCGCACATGTCACAGCCCCGCGCCCCTGTAGGTGCCCCGGAGCCCACAGGTCGCGCCCACCGCGGCGGAGCCGCGCACATGTCACAGCCCCGCGCCCTGTGGGCGACCCGGAATGACCAGGTGCTGGTCGGCATCAGGCGTTTCAGCCCCTCATGGGGCCCCCTTGGCCCGCACACCCCCGGAGGGTCTCGGGAAGGGGCGGGGCGGGGGCTCTCCCGGGGTCTGGGGCGGCGCCCCAGGGGCCGGAACCAGCCAGCCCGGAGTCATGGGCGGGCGGGTGGGAAAACATCCCGGAGCTCCCGCTTCAGCACCTTCCCCGTCGCGTTCCGCGGCAGAGCCCCCTCCCGCACCACCACCCGCGCCGGCACCTTGAACCCCGCGAGCACCGACCGGACGTGGTCCCGGAGCTCCTCCGGGGACACCGCGGCCCCCGGCCGCACCTGGACCACCGCCGCCACCTCCTCCCCGAGCACCGGATGCGCAACCCCGAGCACCGCCGCGTCGAGCACCGCGGGGTGGTCGTGGAGGACCCCCTCCACCTCCACGCAGTACACGTTCTCGCCGCCCCGGATCACCATGTCCTTGATCCGGTCGACGATCCCGACCCGCCCCGCGTCGTCCCGCACCGCCAGGTCCCCCGTCCTGAACCATCCGTCCTGGAAGGCCAGTTGCGTACCAGCGGGATCGTTCCAGTACCCCCGCACCAGGGACTGGCCGCGCAGCCACAGCTCGCCCACCTCGCCGTCGGCGAGCGGCACCCCGCCCGGCCCGGCGATGCGCACCTCCGTCACCGGCGTGGGCCGCCCCGCGCTCGTCGGCCAACTCCGGTACTCGGCGCCGTAGTTGGCGAGGACTCCCCCGCTCGTCTCGGTCAGCCCGTACCCGTTGCGCGGCTCGATGCGCGAGCCGTGCCGCGCGGTGAGGCCCCCCACGAGTCCGGGCGGCGCCGCCGCGCCACCCGTGTTGAGCGCGGCGAGGCTCTCCAGGCCGTCCCCCGACTCCTCGGCCGCGTCCAGGAGTTGGAGGGCCGTCGAGGGCACCCCGGCATAGTGCGTGACCCCGTGCTCGCGGATCAGCGCGAGCGCCCGCCCCGCGTCCCATTTGCGCATGAGGACGAGCGTGCCGCCCGCCCCCATCGCCGCGTACACCGAGGTGAACGCCGCGACATGGAAGAACGGGAAGGTCATGAGAGTGACGGGGGCCGGGCCCTGCCCCGGAATCACACCGCGCCCCAGCATCGACGCGGCCGCCTGGAAGCGGGGGTTCATGGCCGCCCCGGCCTGCGCGAGCTGGGTGGCGACGGCGCCCTTGGGGCGGCCGGTGGTGCCGGACGTGTAGATGATGGTGGCGTCCGCGTCCGGCGCGACCTCCACGTCGGGCGGCCCGGCGGCCGGATCGGGCGAGGTCAGCTCGTCGAGGTCGGCGAACCGCTCGAACCCCTCGGGCAGGTCGCCCTCGTGGTGGAAGACCATGCCCCGCACGCCGTGCGCCCGGGCCCACCCGGCCACCCGCTCAAGACGCTCACCGTCGACGAGCAGCACCCGCGGAGTGCAGTCGCCGAGGGCGTACGCGAACTCCTCCGCGGTCCACCACGCGTTCAGCGGCACCGCGACAAGCCCCGCCAACTGGGCGGCCCAGAAAGCGACTTGCCACTCCGGATGGTTGCGCATGGCGATGGCGGCACGATCGCCGGGACGCAGCCCGTAGACGTCGACCAGGCGCCGGGCCAGAGCGCAGGACGCGGCGAGGAACTCCCCGTAGGAGTAGCCGCCGTTCTCGGCGACCAGGAAGGGCCGCTCCCCGAAGGCCCACACCGTCTCGACGAACTCGCGCAGGGTGCGCGGCCCGGTCGCGTACTCCAGGACGCCCGACTCGCCGCGTACGACGGCGAACGGCGCACCCGGCGCGGTGAGCAGTGCCTCGGCGCGCCCCGGCTCGACACCCGGCCCGCCCGACTGCGACCGCTCCCCGTCCGGCACCGGCCCACCCGGCACCTGGTCCAGCCGCGCCCCACCCGGCACCGGCCCACCCGATCGCGCCCCGGCCGATTGCGACCCGGCCGACCGCGCCGCCGCACCGCCCTGCGCCCCTGTCGTCGCCACGGGCAGCCCTCCTAAGCGTTCGCTCAGTCCAGTGCGCCCGACGCTATGCCGCGGCCCCGCCCCGGTCAAGGTCGATGTAGAACGCAACCGCTCTCGGGGTCAGCCCGGCCGCACGATCTGGCCGATTCCGTTCGGCCCCGACGCCGTACCGGTCAGCGCGTCGTCCGGCACCGCCCGGTCCGCCTTGAGCGCGGCCCAGAGCTTCGCCCCCTTGGCGTCGTCCGGCACCAGACGGTCCTCGTCGCCCTGCTCCAGCTGGGCCGGCAGGGTGACCATCTGCACGCTCCCGGCGCCGATCCCCTTCAGCGAGTACGCGAGCGACGCGAGGCTGTCGACGCGGGCCAGGGAGGAGTCCGTGGTCAGGGACTTCGTCGCGGCGTCGGCGGCCGCGAACAGCCTGGCCGGATCGGTGAGCACGTTCTGGCCCGACAGCTTGCTGATCAGCGCGGTGAGGAACTGGTGCTGGAGCTGGATCCGGCCGAGGTCGCTGCCGTTGCCCACGCCGTGCCGGGTGCGGACGAGGTCGAGCGCCTGCTGGCCGTTCAAGTGGTGCTTCCCGGCCGCCAGATGGATCCCGCTCTGCTTGTCGTCGATCGGCTTGACCAGGGTGACGTCGGTGCCGCCGACCGCGTCCATCAGCTCGGCGAAGCCGTCGAAGCCGACCTCGACGTAATGGTTGACGCGCAGTCCGCCGCTCAGCGACTCGACCGCGGCCACCGTGCAGCGGGCGCCACCCGTCTCGTACACGGAGTTGAACATGACCCCTTCGCGGGCCGTCACCTTCTGGCCGGAAGCGGTCGCGCAGGCCGGGCGGTTCACGATGGTGTCGCGCGGAATGCTGACGAGCGCCGCCTTCTTGCGGCCGCCGTACACATGGAGCAGCAGGGTGGTGTCGGAGCGCCCGGTGTCGTCACCGCCGCCCGCCCGCGAGGCGTTCTTCCCGGCCCGCGAGTCCGAGCCGACGACCAGGATGTTGAGGTCGGAGGTGGCGGAGGCCGCCGGGGTGAGCAGCGAGCCGAGCTCGACGCTGCCGATGTTGTGGTTGAGGCGGTGCCAGGTGTACGCGGCGGCGCCGCCGCCCGCGAGCAGCAGAACCCCGAGGAGCGAGCAGACCAGGATCCTGGCCCTACGGGATATCCGCGGTTCGCGGGCGGCCCGCGATGCCCGCGCTATCCGCCCCCGGCGGGGTCCGTACGTCATCCTTCGACTCCGTCCGTCGGCGGTCATCGGCGACCCAGAACTCCGCATGCGTACAAACAGGGCGTTACCGCACACTACAAGAAGGGTGCATAACCCCGCATAACGGGCACCCAGGTCGACAGGCCGCCAGAGGGGAGACCTCCAGGTGAGGACCACGTCCACGGGCAAGGGCCGCACGGGCCCGAAGAGCGCCCGCCACCCCCGCGTCCGCCTGCTCCTCGCCCTGTGCGCGTCCGCCGCGCTGGCGCTGGCCGGCTGCTCATCGGGGGGCGGCGGGAAGGACGCGCCGAGCCCGAGCCCCACGGTCTCGAAGGCGCAGATCACCACTCGGCCCAAGGACGGCGCGGATCACGTCGGCATCGGCGTGAAGGACGTCGGGGCGAGCGTCACCCAGGGCACCTTCACCTCCGTCACCCTGACGGCCCAAGGCGGCCGGGCGGTACCCGGCGAGCTCGACGCGGCCCGCCGCACCTGGCGCCCCTCGGCGAACCTGACCCGCGGCACGGCGTACGTCCTGACGGCCCAGGCGAAGGACGCGGACGGCCGGAGCGCCACCAGGATCGCCCACTTCACGACGGTCTCCCCGAGCAACTCGGCGGTCGCCTTCTACACCCCCGAGGACGCCTCCACGGTCGGCGTCGGCATGGAGGTGTCGTTCAGGTTCGACAAGCCTGTCACCGACCGCGGGGCCGCCGAGTCCGCCGTGCGGATCACCTCCACCGGCGGGCAGCAGGCGGTCGGCCACTGGTTCGGCACCCAGCGCATCGACTTCCGCCCGCAGGAGTTCTGGAGGCCCGGCTCCAGGGTGACCGTGTCCTTCGACTTCGACGGGATCGAACTGGCCAAGGGCGTATACGGAGTTCAGGACAAGACCTTCTCCTTCACGGTGGGCCGCGAGCAGATCTCCACGGTGGACGCGGCCACCCAGGAGATGACCGTCCAGCAGAACGGGGCCGTCCTCAGAAGGCTGCCCGTCTCCACCGGCCGGCCCCAGTACGCCACGTACAACGGCACGATGGTCATCAGCGAGCAGGACCGGCAGACCAAGATGAACAGCACCACGGTGGGCCTCGGCGACGAGTACAACATCCCCGACGTGCCGCACGCCCAACGCCTCACCAATTCCGGCACGTTCATCCACGGCAACTACTGGGCCTCGCCCACCACCTTCGGCGGCTCGGCCACCAGCCACGGCTGCATCGGCCTCCAGGACACCCAGGGCGGCGGCGACCCGCAGTCCCCCGGTGCCTGGTTCTACGCCAACTCGCTCCTCGGCGACGTGGTGATCGTGCGGAATTCCGCGGGCGGCGGCACGGTCGCCCCCGACAACGGCCTCAACGGCTGGAACCTGCCGTGGACGGCCTGGACGGCCCGGTGACCGACCCCCGACGGGGCGGCTGACGGGGGGCCCTTACTCGGCGGCCGGCGCCCAGGCCGCGACGAGGTCGAGGAGGCCGGGGAAGCGTGCGTTGAGGTCGTCGACACGCACATGACTGCGCCGCTCAAGGCCGTACTGGCGCTGCCTGGTGACGCCCGCCTCGCGCAGGGCCTTGAAGTGATGGGTGAGCGAGGACTTGGGCCGGTCGATGCCGAACCACCCGCAGGAGTGGTCGAAGTCCTCCGATTCCAGGAGGAGTTTGCGCACGATCCGCAGTCGCAGCGGATCACTCAGCGCCCCGAGCACCGTCTCCAGCCTCAGCTCCCCGATGGCCGGTTCGGCCAGGGGCGCCGGAAGCCCGGCGGGTTCCGGTTGCGCCTTGCCGGCAGTCACCGATCGCGTCGTCGCCGGCATGGGCCACCACTCCTCATCACCCGAATCTCTTGTACGAGTTTCATCGTACAGCCTGCTAAGTTCGACTCGACTCGTACTGATCGTGACGGAGGGAACGGCCATGCCGGAAAGTCGAACGGTGCCCGCGCACGCCACTGGTGGAGTGCTAAGCCCAACGCCGACGCGGGACGCCGGGATGCCGGCCGCACCGGGTGCGGGGCCGGTGGCCGCGGCCGTCACGGCCCCCGCCCGGTGGGTCTGGCAGGCCGCCTGGCCGGTGACCGCCGTGTTCATCCTGTCCAACGCGGCGACCCCGCTGTACGCGCTGTGGCAGCGGGACATCGGCTTCACCAAGGGCACCTTGACCGTGATCTTCGCGTTCTACATCGTGGGGCTGCTCGGCTCCCTGCTCGTCTCGGGCGTGGTCTCCGACCGGCTCGGCCGCAAGCCCGTGCTGCTGCCCGCGCTCGGCCTCGCCATCGCGGCCTGCGCGATCTTCGCGACCGCCTCGTCGGTGCCCGCCCTGATCGTGGCCCGCCTGTTCACCGGTATCGCGGTGGGCGCGGTCGTATCCGCCGGCATGGCCGCCGTCACCGACGTCGCCGGTCCGGCCCGCAAGCGCCTCGGCGCCCTGCTGGCCTCGTGCGCGATGGTGTTCGGCGCGGGCGTCGGCCCCCTCCTCGCGGGCGTCCTGTCCGAGACGCTCCCCGGCCCCACCGCGACCGTCTTCGTCGTGGAGATCGCGCTGCTCGCCACCGCGGTCCTCGCCGTACTCCGCATGCCGGTACGGCGGCCCGTCGCGCCCCCCAAGGGCTCCTGGGTCCGCGTGCCCGGCGTACCGCGGGGCAGTGGCCTCCAACTCGCCCTGGGCATAGCGGTGTTCGCCCCGGGCATCACCGCCACTTCCTTCGTCCTCTCGCTCGGGCCCTCACTCCTGTCCGGACTGCTCGGCACCACCAGCCGGGCGCTGGCCGGGGTCATGGCCTTCGCCATGTTCATCGCGGCCACCGGCGTGCAGTTCGCCGTCCAGAAGCTGCGCCGGCGCGTCATCCTGATGAGCGGGGCGATCAGCACCACCCTGAGCATGGCCGCCCTCGCCGTCGCCGTGCACAGCTCGTCGGTGCCCGTACTCCTCGCCTCCGCCCTGCTGGCCGGCGCCGGGCAGGGGATGGGACAGCTGGGCGGCCTGTCCCTGCTCAACTCCGCCGTTCCCCCGCACCGGCTGGCCGAGGCGAACGCGGCGCTCAACGTGGGCGGTTACGTCTTCGCCGGCGCGCTGCCGGTGTCCGCCGGCTACCTCAGCGACGCCGTGGGGCTGACGAACGGGGCGACCGTGTTCGCCGGCGTCCTGATGGGCCTCGCGGTCATCGGCGCCGCCGTGGTCGCCGGCACCCGGCACCGGGCACCCGAGCCCGCCTGAGGGTCCGGGGCCTCGCCAGGCGGGTCCCCGCGACGCCCGGGTGGGCGCCTCCACCGTAGCCCCCTCGGCGAGGCATCCACCAGACCGCCTCCCCACCGCCCCATCCGCATCCGCTACCCTGTCCAGGTCTGCCACAGGCAGCACGCCTCCGTGGGATGTGTCGAAAACCCTTGAGGCCCAGGTCAGCGCCTTAGCGCGCAGAGCCACCAAACGGCCCACCCTGGTTTTCGAAACGCCCCAGCTTGTGCGCACCGGCCAGCCAGCGGCCCGCCCGTCGCGAGCGAAAAACTCCAGGACTCCCCACCCGGATTACCCCCTATCTCCGCGGCCTGCCCTCGCCCCGAGTTGCTTCAGCTGCCCCCTTCAGAGTCGCCAGGGCGCCGACTATCTCGGCCGGGCTAGGGGGTGTCTGACAAATGATCACGAACTGGTTTCGCGGAGCCAGAGGATCAGCGAGGCCAGAACGACTCCGGCACGGTAGCGGTCGGCGAGC
>NZ_JBIAGW010000014.1:0-198659 GCF_042869955.1 Streptomyces sp. NPDC006691 | reverse complement strand
GCCGCGGCCCTGCGCAGGGCCTCCTCCTTGGCGCCGGGCGCGTCAAGGGGACCGTCGACCAGACCCGCGAAGCCGATCGCCACGCGGTCACCGCCGATGGGGACCAGGCCGACCTCCTCGCTCTCGCCGGGCCCGAACCTCACCGAGGAGCCGGCGGGCACACACAGCCGCATCCCGTAGGAGGCGGCCCGGTCGAAGTCGAGCCGCGGGTTGGCCTCGAAGAAGTGGAAGTGCGAGGTGACCGAGACGGGCACGGCGGCGGTGTTGGTCACGGTGAGCCGCACCACCGGGTCCGCCTCCGGGTAGCCCGCGCCGGGAAGGAGCGCGCCGGGCGCGTTCCGGCCGGCCGTGCCGCCGATGGGATCGGAGACCACCGCGAGCCGGGAGCCGTCGTCGAAGACGGCCTCCACGTGCACCTCGGTGACCACATCGGACACGCCGGGCAGCACGTCGTCGGGGCCGAGCACGGACCGGGCCGCCTCGATGGCCTCGGCCAGGCGCCGGCCGTCCCGGGCCGCCTCGCAGACGGTGTCCGCGATCAGCGCGGTCGCCTCGGGCACGTTCAGCCGCAGCCCCCGGGCCCTGCGGGCCCGGGCCAGTTCCGCGGCACCGAACAAAAGCAGCCGGTCACGTTCCGTCGGGGTCAGTCGCACGCCACCACACCTCCTGTTTGAACGCCACTCTAACCAGAGATTTCACAGACGGGAAGCATTGACGTCACGGCTTGGTGTGCGTCACATTGAGCGGCACTCAAACCCCACGACGAGTGACCCCAGAGCGAGAGGCCCCGGCATGCCCATAGAACAGCGCGGAGTCGATACGGTCCCGGAAGCGGAACGCACCAGCGGGCCGCGCGACCTCGTGTCGATCCTGCTCGGCTCGAACCTCTGCCTCGGGGTGATCGTCTTCGGCTGGCTGCCGGTCTCCTTCGGGCTCGGGTGGTGGGCCTCGATCGGCGCGGTCACGGCCGGCACCGCGCTCGGCACGCTCCTGACGGCCCCGCTCGCGCTCGTCTCGCTGCGCACCGCGACCAATCTGTCGACATCCTCCGGAGCCCAATTCGGCGTACGGGGACGGCTGGTGGGCTCGATCGTGGGCCTGCTGCTCTCGCTCGGCTACACCGCCCTGACCGTGTGGATCGGCGGGGACGCGATGACGGGCGTGCTGCACCGCCTGCTCGGCCTGCCGACCGGCGGCGTCTCGTACTCGATCGTGTACGCGCTGCTCGCCGCCGCCACCGTCATCGGCGCGGTCTACGGCTACCGCGTGATGCTGCGCCTCTCCCGCATCCTCGCGGTGGGCATGACCGCCCTGCTGATCCTCGGAGTCGTCGCCTACGCACCGCACTTCACCACCGCCGCGCTGCCGGACGCGGGCGGCTATCTGCTGGGCTCGTTCTGGCCGACCTGGCTGCTCGCGCTCGTAGCGGCCGGGCTCAGCGGGCCGATCGCGTTCATCACGCTGCTCGGCGACTACACCCGCTACATCTCGCCGCCCCGCCACCGCCCGCGCCGCGTTCTGCACGCCACCTGGCTGGGCCTGACCGCGGGCCTGCTGATCCCCCAGCTCTTCGGCACGTTCACGGCGTACGCGGCCCGCGCGGCCACCGACTACGCGGGCCCGCTGGTCGCCGCCGCCCCCGGCTGGTACCTGGTGCCACTGCTGCTCGCGGCCTCGGCCGGCTCGGTGGGCAACGCGGGTCTGATGCTCTACTCGATGGGCCTGGACCTGGACGCGATCCTGCCGCGCGCCTCGCGCACCCAGGCCACGTTCGCGGTGGCCGGTGTCGCCACGGTGTGCGTCTTCGCGGGCCACTTCGCCTGGGACGCGCAGGCCGCGATGACCTCGTTCGTCCTGCTGCTCACGGCGATCGGCACCCCCTGGGCGGTGATCACCCTGATCGGCTTCGTGCGCTGTCGCGGCGTCTACGACGCGGACGCCCTCCAGGTCTTCAACCGCCGCTCCCGGGGCGGGATCTACTGGTACCGCTCCGGCTGGAACCTGCGCGCGGTGGCCGCCTGGGCTCTCGGCGCGGGTGCCGGCCTGCTGGCCGTGTCCCTGCCCAACTACCAGGGCCCGCTGCTGAGGTGGACCGGCGGGGTGGACTGCAGCTTCCTCATATCGGGGGTCGTGGGAGGGCTGGCGTACCTGATCCTGACGCCACGCCGGGCGGACGCGCCGGAGGGGCTGGATGCCGGAGCTGAGGTCAGCCCGGCATCCAGCCCCTCCGGCGTATAGGGGCCCGGGGGCGGCGGCCCCCAGGACCGCCGCCTAGCCCAGCGGGTGCATCCAGCCGTGCGGGTCGGCGGACTGGCCGGTCTGGAGGTCGAGCAGCGCCTTGCGCAGCTTCATCGTGACCTCGCCCGGCTCGCCGTCGCCCTGCGTCCAGTTGGCCCGCGCCGACTTCACCGAGCCGACCGGGGTGATGACCGCGGCGGTGCCGCAGGCGAACACCTCGGTCAGGGTGCCGTTCTCGTTGTCCCGCTTCCAGTCCTCCGTGGAGATCCGGCCCTCCACGGCCTCGTAACCGAGGTCACGGGCGATCTTCAGGAGGGAGTCACGGGTGATCCCGGGGAGCAGCGAGCCGGTGAGCTCGGGCGTCACGATCTTCTGCGTGCCGTCCTCCTGGCCGTACACGAAGTACAGGTTCATGCCGCCCATCTCCTCGATCCAGCGGTGCTCGACGGCGTCGAGCCAGACCACCTGGTCGCAGCCGTGCTGGGCGGCCTCGGCCTGGGCGACGAGGGAGGCCGCGTAGTTGCCGCCGGTCTTGGCGGCACCGGTGCCGCCCTTGACGGCGCGCACGTACTCCTCGGACAGCCAGACCGAGACGGGCTGCACGCCGCCGGGGAAGTAGGCGCCGGCCGGGGAGGCGATCACGATGAACAGGTACTCGTTCGCCGGACGCACGCCCAGGCCGACCTCGGTCGCGATCATGAACGGGCGCAGGTAGAGGGAGGCCTCGCCGGTGGCGGGGACCCATGCCTTGTCCTGCTGGATCAGCGCGTCGCAGGCGGCGATGAAGAGGTCGGTGGGGAGCGCGGGCATCGCGATGCGGCGGGCCGAGTTCTGGAAGCGCTCGGCGTTGGCCTCGGGCCGGAAGGTGGCGACCGTGCCGTCGGGCTGGCGGTAGGCCTTGAGGCCCTCGAAGATCGTCTGCGCGTAGTGCAGCGTCATGTTGGCCGGGTCCATGGACAGCGGGGCGTACGGCACCAGCTGGGCGTCGTGCCAGCCGCGGCCCTCGGTCCAGCGGACCGTCACCATGTTGTCGGTGAAGTGGCGGCCGAAACCGGGGCTGGCCAGAATCGCCTCGCGCTCCGCGTCGGACAGCGGGTGCGAGGTGGGCTTGAGCTCGATCGTGGGCGTCGTCATGAGTGCTGTGTCCTTCACCGGTGGATAGTGACGGACCGCGCTCACGCCGCTGTCTGTGCTGGACGTCCGAGCTCCGCATGCCGCGGCCCCAGGTCCGATTATCGCTCTTGCCTGGGCCTTGGACATAACGGTGTGATGTGCGGTCCGGGGTTGATGGTGTCACCCGGGGGCCGCATGCGAAAAGCCGCCGGGTGCGAAATACGGCCCGGCGGCTTCTCTTGCGTGTGCCGCGGGGTCAGCCGGCTACCTGCGCGGCGAGGGCGTCGCCGATCTCGTCCGTGGTGCGGACGGAGTCGCCGCGCGAGGCCAGGTCGGCGGAGACGGCGCTCTCGATGCGGACCGCCTCGGCCTCGTATCCGAGGTGGCGGAGCAGCAGGGCGACCGAGAGGATCGTGGCCGACGGGTCGGCCTTGCCCTGGCCGGCGATGTCCGGTGCGGAGCCGTGCACGGGCTCGAACATCGACGGGAACTCGCCGCTCGGGTTGATGTTGCCCGAGGCGGCGACGCCGATGCCGCCGGAGACGGCCGCGGCGAGGTCGGTGATGATGTCGCCGAAGAGGTTGTCGGTGACGATCACGTCGAACCGCGCCGGGTCGGTGACGAGGAAGATCGTCGCCGCGTCCACGTGCAGGTAGTCGGTGGTGACGTCGGGGAACTCCTTGGCCACCGCGTTGAAGATGTTGGTCCACAGGTGTCCGGCGTACGCCAGGACGTTGTTCTTGTGGACCAGCGTCAGCTTCTTGCGGGGGCGGGCCTGGGCGCGGGCGAAGGCGTCCCGGACCACGCGCTCGACACCGTAGGCGGTGTTGACCGACACCTCGGTGGCGACCTCGTGCGGCGTGCCGGTACGGATGGAACCGCCGTTGCCGGTGTACGGGCCCTCGGTGCCCTCGCGCACGACGATGAAGTCGATCTCGGGCTGGCCGGCGAGCGGGGTGGAGACGCCGGGGAGCAGCCTGCTGGGGCGGAGGTTGACGTAGTGGTCGAAGAGGAAGCGGAGCTTCAGCAGGAAGCCGCGCTCCAGGACGCCGGACGGGACCGTGGGGTCGCCGATCGCGCCGAGCAGGATCGCGTCGTGCTGCTTGAGGGCCTCGACGTCGGCGTCGGTGAGGGTCTCACCGGTGGCGTGGTAGCGCCGGGCGCCGAAGTCGAACTCCCTGGTCTCCAGCTTCACATCCTGCGGAAGGACGGCGGCGAGGACCTTGAGGCCCTGGGCCACGACCTCCTGGCCGATGCCGTCACCGGGGATCACTGCGAGATTGATGCTGCGAGAACTTGCCGACATGGGGGAACCCTACGCGCCGTCCCAGCCATTGACACCCGATGTCCAGAGTGTGGACAGCCGGCGGGTGGCCCGGATGCGCTCGGGGAATCGCGTAGCCAGTTGTACGCCTCGCGTTCATCCGCCGGAGAGAATCGCGTCGACTCGATGGAGGACTTTTTCGGCCATGGACATCCCCAGATTCGGCATTCCCGACAAGCTCGCCGAGCGCATGAGCATGGCCGAGCAGCACGAATACCTGCGGAGCAGGCTGAGCCGTCGCGGTGTGCTGCGGACCGGCGCGGCCACGGCCGCCGTCGCCGGAGCGGGTCTCGCCACGGCCGGGGCGGCCTCGCCCGCCTTCGCCGCGCCGACCGCGCTCACCTCCACGTCCCGGCACGGCGTGGACGGCTCGCTGGCCGCGCCCTTCGGCCGCCACCTCGCGTACGGCGCCGACCCCAAGACGCAGATGCGCGTCTCCTGGCAGGTGCCGTTCGCGGTGAAGAAGCCCTACATCCGCATCGGCACCAGCCCCTGGTCGCTCAGCCGGAAGATCGACGCCGAGGTGCGCCACCTGACGACGCCCGCGCTGAACGGCGGGAAGATCGCGGCGGCCGAGCAGTTCTACGTGCACGCCGGCCTCGACCGGCTGCGGCCGGGCCAGACGTACTACTACGGCGTCGGCCACGACGGCTTCGACCCGGCGGACCGCCGCAACCTGGGCACGCTGGGCACCTTCACCACCGCCCCGGCGCACGCCGAGAACTTCACCTTCACGGCCTTCGGCGACCAGGGCGTCAGCTACCACGCGCTCGGCAACGACCAGGTGATCCTGGGCCAGAACCCGTCCTTCCACCTGCACGCCGGCGACATCTGCTACGCCGACCCGTCGGGCTCGGGCCAGTCCTCGGACCAGTACGACGCGCGCACCTGGGACCAGTTCCTCGCGCAGACCGAGTCGGTCGCCAAGACCGTGCCGTGGATGGTCACGACCGGCAACCACGACATGGAGGCCTGGTACTCGCCGCAGGGCTACGGCGGCCAGAACGCCCGCTGGTCGCTGCCGGCCAACGGCCCGGACCCGGTGAACCAGCCCGGTGTCTACTCGTTCGTGCACGGCAACGTGGGCGTGATCGCGCTCGACGCGAACGACGTCTCGTACGAGATCCCCGCCAACTTCGGCATCAGCGGCGGCAAGCAGACGAAGTGGCTGGACAAGCGGCTCGGGGAGCTGCGCGCCAACCACGCCGTCGACTTCATCGTGGTCTTCTTCCACCACTGCGCGTTCTCCACGACGAGTTCGCACGCCTCGGAGGGGGGCGTGCGCGACGCGTGGGTGCCCCTGTTCGAGAAGCACCAGGTGGACCTGGTGATCAACGGTCACAACCACGTGTACGAGCGCACCGACGCCATCAAGGGCAACAAGGTGGGCCGCAAGGTCGCGATCGGTGAGCGCACCGACCCGACCCGCGACGGCATCGTGTACGTGACGGCCGGCGCGGCGGGCCGTTCGCTCTACAGCTTCCCGGTGCCGGACTCGTACGAGGGCCATGTCGCGGACCGCGACAGCGTGGACACCTACCACTGGGCCAACGGCGGCGCGAAGGTCACCGAGACGGTGGAGTGGTCGCGGGTGCGCTACACCAACTACTCGTTCCTGGCGGTGGAGGTCGAGACCGGCCGTCACCCGAGGATGAAGGTCAGCGCGCTCGCCGAGACGGGCGAGCGCATCGACCACTTCGAGATCCAGCGCGGACGTTAGTTCCGCCGCGGGGCCCGGGCCTCAGTGCCCGGTGGCGCCGCCGTTGTCCCTGCGGTCCAGCGCACGCTGGAGGGCGGCGGCGGCGTTCTTGCGGTCGGACTCGCTGCTGCGCGAAGAGTGGCGGACTCGGCGGGCGGGCTGCTGGACCATGGGGATTCGACTCCTCTGCTGGGAGGTCCGGGGACATGCCCCGGCGGATGCAGTGAGGTGCCGGAAGGGGCGGGGAGCGCGGCCGCAGGGGTTGCCTGCCAAAGGGCACTGCGCTCTCGACCGCCCTTCGCTGGATCAGCGAGACGTTCGGCTCCTACAAAGCTAAGCCCTCCGCCGGAGTCTGTCTCCACAATTACTCGGACTTCCTACTATCTGAGACGGCCGCCCCCGCCGAGGCCCGGGCCGTCTTGTTCGCGGGCCCGCCGCGCACCGCGTCCCCGGCGTCCGGGCGCAGCCGGAGGGCGCCGGCCGTGGCGGCCAGGCAGACCGCGCCGAGCAGGCAGAACGCCACCGCGTAGGAGCCGGCCGGGGTGTCCGTGACGGCACCGCCCAGGCGCAGCGCGACCGTGGCGACGGCCACCCCGAGCCCGGCCCCGAGCTGGTTGGCGGTCGCGGACAGCGCGTTGGCGTCGCGCAGCCGCTCGGCCGGCACCTCGCTGAACGCGATGGTCGAGTAGCAGGTCAGGCCGAGCGAGCGGGCCGCGCCGCCGAGCAGGACGAGGGCGGCGGTCACCGCGAGGGGCGTCGCCGCCGTGAGCAGGGCGCAGCTCGCGACCGTGACGGCGAGGCCGAGTGTGGAGACGAGCAGCAGCGGGCGGAAGCCGAAGCGGTTGAGGAGTGCGGTGGTCGCGGGCTTGATCCCGATGTTGCCGACGAAGACGAAGAGCACCACCGCACCGGACTTCACCGAGCTCCAGCCGAAGACCTCCTGGAACAGCAGGGGCAGCAGGAACGGCATCGAGCCGACCACGATCCAGAAGAGCGAGCCGCCCGTCACGCTGGCCCGGAACGAGGCCACGTCCAGGGTGCGCGGGTTCACCAACGGGTGGGCGGTGCGCAGCAGATGGCGTCCGGCCGCGCCGAGCGCGAGCACGGCGAGCGCGGCGACGGCGGTCACGCTCCCCCAGCCGCTGTCGGTCTCGGCGACGAGATGGGCGGCCCAGGTGAGGGCGCCGAGCCCGGTGCAGGTGAGCAGCACGCCGGGCACGTCGAGCGGCGGCGGGGTGGCGGTCGGCGCGGCCGCCACCAGGCGCCGGGCGACGACGAACGCGACGGCGCCCAGCGGGAGGTTCACCAGGAACATCCAGTGCCAGCTCGCGTACGTGGTGAGCACTCCGCCGAGCAGCGGGGCGACCACGGGCGCCATGAGTCCCGGCCAGACGATGTACGCCATGATCTTCGGTATGTCGGTCTTGGCGGCCCCGGCGAGCACGAGCAGCCGGCCGACCGGGACCATCATCGCGCCGCCCGCGCCTTGGAGGACGCGCATCGCGACGAGCAGGCCGAGGCTGTCGCTCGCGGCGCAGGCCGCCGAGGCGAGGGTGAACAGGACGATGGCGGTGAGGAAGATCCGCCGGGCGCCGAAGCGCGCGGTGAGCCAGCCGCTGAGCGGTATGAGCACGGCGAGGGTCAGCAGATAGACGGTGATCACCAGGCCCACCGAGGAGGGCGTGGTGTCGAGGGAGGCCGCCATCTGCGGGGCGGCGGTGGCCACGATGGTGCCGTCCAGCATCTCCATGAAGAAGCAGCCGGCGATGAGCAGGGCGGTGGCGCGCTGTCGGGTGTCGAGCATGGGGTTCAGCGTGGCCGTCACCATTGCTGCACACAAGGTCCGGTTGGTTATGCGAGGAGTGCGTGCGACGCAGCATACTGAGCCCATGCAACAGCTCCCCGACATGAATCTGCTGCCCGCGCTCGACGCCCTCCTTCGCGCCGGGAGCGTGGCCGGGGCCGCCGCCGAGATGCGGATCTCGCCGTCCGCGATGAGCCGGACGCTCGGCCGGCTGCGCCGGGTGGTGGGCGACGAGCTGCTCGTGCCGTCCGGGCGCGGCCTGACCCTGACGCCGCGCGCCCGGGAACTCCAGCCGCGCGTGGAGGCGGCGCTCGCCGCCGCGCTCGCCGCGCTCCGCCCGCCGCCGGAGCTCGAACTGGCCACGCTGCGAAGGGAGTTCAGGATCCGGGTCAATGACTCCGTGGCCATCGTCTTCGGCTCGGCGCTGACCGGGCGGGTGCTGCGCGAGGCCCCCGGCGTGCGGTTGCGCATGCTGCCCGAGGGTGACGAGGACCCGGCGGACCTGCGGGACCGCATCGACCTGGACGTGGGGCAGATGGGCGAGCTGCCGCACGACATCCGCAGCGAGTCGCTCGGCGCCTACGGCTATGCGGCGATCGCCCGCGCCGACGGTCCGTACGCCGCCGAGCGGCTGACCCCCGAGCGGTTCGCCGCGCTCCCCCACATCACGGTCACCCGGCGTGGCCGGGTGCACAGCGTCGTCGACGAGAAGCTCGCCGAACTCGGCCTGGCACGCGACGTGTTGGCGACCGCGCCGACGTACACCGCGGCCTGCTTCCTGGCCCTGCGCTCGGACGCGCTCGCGCTGGTACCGCGTGAGTTCGCGGTCGAGGCGGCCCGGGCGATGCCGCTCGCGGTCCTGGACATCCCGCTCGACCTGCCGGCCAGCCCCTACCGCCAGGCCTGGCACCTCCGCGTGGACGCCGACCCGGCCCACCGCTGGCTGCGCGGTGCGCTCGCGGAGCTCGTCGCCGAGCTCGGGTCGACGTCCGAGGGCGGGCCGCCGCCATGCTGAACGGTGGCGCGAAAGGGTCGAAGGTTCTCATCGAACCTTAAGAAACCCTGGCGTTGACCGACTGTTCACAAATCCATCCCTGTAGAGGTCTAGCTTCAGACCATTGGGCGGCGCCACTCTTGCGCTCGATGTGCCGCAGGGGCACAAGCGACGAAGAGGCGGGCGGATGACTCCGATCAGTCGTAGAGGGTTCGTGGCCCTCGGTGCGGGCATGGCGGCCGGCGCGGTGCTGCCGGCGGGGGCGGCGGCGCAGGCCGCCGGTCCGGCGGTCACGAGCGCGGCGGCCGCAGCGGCGACCGGCACCATCAAGGACGTCAAGCACGTGGTGATCCTCATGCAGGAGAACCGCAGCTTCGACCACTACTTCGGCCGCCTCAAGGGCGTCCGGGGCTTCGGCGACAAGAGCGGCATCCTGCTCTCGGGCGGCCGGCCCGTCTTCAACCAGCCCAACGGCCTCGGCCGCCAGTACCCGTGGAAGCTCAGCTCCACCCCCGCGGCGGGCGGCGTCGACGGCGAGACCCTGGCCCAGTGCAACGGCGACCTGCCGCACAGCTGGACCTCGCAGCACTCCGCCTGGAACAAGGGCCGGATGGACAACTGGGTCGCGGGCGTGGGCAACGTCCGCTCGCTCGGCCACCTGGACCGCGACGACATCCCGTTCCACTACGCGCTGGCCGACAACTACACCATCTGCGACGCCTACTTCAGCTCCACACTCAGCGCCACCGGCCCCAACCGCACCTTCCTGTGGAGCGGCAAGGTGGACGCCACCAGCAACGACGGCGGCGACGAGTCGGGTCTGACCTGGGAGACGTACGCGGAGGCACTTCAACGCGCCGGGGTGAGCTGGAAGGTCTACCAGAACGCGAACGACAACTACGGCGACAACGGTCTCGCCTACTTCTCGAAGTTCACCGCCGCCAAGGCGGGCGACCCCCTGCACGACCGCGGCATGGCCTCCGTCCCCGCCGCCACCGGCTCCACCCCCGACGACATCGCGGCCGCGATCAAGGCCGACGCGCTGAACGGAACGCTCCCCCAGGTGTCCTGGGTCGTCGCCAACCAGGCCTTCTCCGAGCACCCCTACGCCCCGCCCGGCGACGGCGCGCACTTCGTCGACCTGGTCTACCGCGCGCTGGCCGCGTCCCCCGAGGTCTTCGACTCGACCGTCCTGTTCCTCAACTACGACGAGAACGACGGCTTCTTCGACCACGTCCCGCCGCCCTCGCCGCCGGCCGGAACCGCGGGCGAGTTCCTCAACGGCGTCCCGTACGGGCTGGGCTTCCGGGTGCCGATGCTCGTCATGTCGCCCTGGACGCGCGGGGGCTGGGTCTCCTCGGAGGTCTTCGACCACACCTCGGTACTGCGCTTCATGGAGAAGTGGACGGCCGCGCTCGGCACCCCGGCGAACTGTCCCAACATCAGCACCTGGCGACGCAAGGTCACCGGCGACCTGACGGGCCTCTTCGACTTCGCCTCGCCGGTGTACGGCATGCCCTCCGGGCTGCCCGGCACCAAGGTGATCGGCATCGGCACCTGCGGCCCGCTGCCCAACCCGGCGCCGCAGAACAACGCGCTGCCCGCGCAGGAGTCGGGCACCCGGCCGGCCCGAGCGCTGCCGTACCAGCCCAACGGCAACCTCGACCGGTTCGAGTTCAAGGCCGCCGGGCAGATCGTGGCCTGGTTCGGCATGGCCAACCAGGGCGCCCCCGCCACCAGCGCCGCGCATCTGTCCATCCACCCCAACGCCTACCGCGACACGACCCCCTGGCAGTACACGGTCGACCCGGGCGGCACGGCCACGGACTCCTTCCAGATCGGCACGGGTGCGGGCGCGGGCAAGTACGACTTCACCATGGTCGGCCCCAACCGCTTCCTGCGCCGGTTCGTCGGCGACGCCACGAAGGCGGGCAAGTCCGTCGAGGTGGCCGCGCGCTACGCGGTGGAGCCCGGCACGGGGAAGCAGGCGATCTGGTTCAGGATGACCAACTCCTCGGCGGCAGCGGTGAAGTTCACCATCACCTCGAACCAGTACCGGACCGGCACATGGACGTACACGGTCCCCGCGGGCGGCTCGACCGAGGACTTCTTCAACGCGGTGGCGTACCAGGACGGCTGGTACGACTTCACGGTCACCGCGGACTCGGACGGTACGTGGTCGCGGCGGTACACCGGCCACCTTGAGACGGGCGCGGTCTCGGTCAGCGGCTGACCGGGGCCGGCCCGCGGGGCGCTAGAGCACGTCCCCGTCCCGCCAGTCGAAGGTCAACGGGCTCGCTGCGATGGGCACTTGCGCCCCCAGGACATAGGTGGTGCCCTCCTCCTCGGGCAGCGGCACCACCCCGTCCGGCGCCAGCGCCTCGATGCGTCCGCCCCACGGCCGCCAGCCCCGTGCCCGGTACAGCGGGGCGCCCTTCTCGCTGGCCGACAGCGCACCGAAGGCGTAGGCGCCCTCGATGACCCGCTCCAGGGGCGCCATGACGAGCCCGCCGAGACCGCGCCGCCGCTGGTCCGCGCGGACGGCGACGCCCTCCACGTATCCGACGCGGTACGACCGCCCGCCGTGCAGCACCCGGCGCTGGATCACGCTGCCGTGGGCGACGAGGTCGCCGCCCTGGTGGACGAGGGCGTGCACACCGCCGAGGGTGTGGTCCCAGTCGTCGTCGCCGAAGCCGCCGTCGAAGGCCGTGTCGAGAAGGGCGCGGATGACGCGGAGCTCGGCGCGGGTCAAGTCCGCGGTGTGCGCGGTGCGTTGTGTCACGTCCATGACCCGGATCATTCCAGGGACCTCCCCCGCGGGGCGCGGGAAGGGTCCGCGGACCGCGCTGGGCGGTCGCACGGCTCCCCGCGCCCTCAGGGGCGTCTCAGAACAGCCGGTCGCTGTCCTCAAGGTATGCGTCGGACTCGCCCGCGGCGAGACGGCCACCGGTAAGGCCGCGGTAGAGGAAGGACTCGTCGCCGCCGACCGCGAGCAGGTCGGGACGTCCGTCCCGGTCGTAGTCGCCGATGCCGAGCAGCGTGTCGAACGCGCCCCAGCCGCCCGTACCGATCATGACGCGGGTGCCGAACCAGCCCCGGCCGTTGCCGGGGTAGAGCCACAGCTTGCCGGTGTTGTCGCTGACCACGAGGTCGTTCCTGCCGTCGCCGTTCAGGTCGCCAGGACCGGCGAAGGCCTTCATGACGTTCCAGCCGCCGCCGATGAGCAGCCGCTTGCCGAACCAGCCCCGGCCGTTGCCCGGGTACATCCAGAGCTGCCCCGAGGTGTCGCGGGCCAGCAGGTCGCCCTTGCCGTCGCCGTTGAGGTCGCCCGCGGCCTGGATCGCGCTCATGGTGTTCCAGCCGCCGCCGACGAGCAGCCGGGTACCGAACCAGCCCTTGCCGTTGCCCGGGTACATGTAGAGGTTTCCGGCGGTGTCCCGGGCCAGCAGGTCCTCGTTGCCGTCGCCGGTCAGGTCGCCGTGCCGGGTCAGGGCGGTCATGCTGTTCCAGCCGCCACCGATGAGGGAGCCGGTGTAGTCACCGGGCAGGAACCACAGCCGGCCCGCCCAGCTGCGGTCCAGCAGGTCCGGTGTGCCGTCGCGGTTGAGGTCCCCGAACGGCTGGGCCGGGCCGGGGCCGCTGCCGTAGGGACCGGACCAGCCGGGGAACTCGTCGCCGCCCCGGCTCTCCCGCATGGTGTGCCCCATGCGGGCGGACCCGAGGTTGTTGTCCAGATGGCTGTTCTTGTCCGCGAAGTCGGACAGGTTGATGCCGATGGCTCCGGTGCCACAGGCCTCGACGTCGTGGACGGCGTCCACGTACTGGTAGTTGGTCCGGCTGTAGAGGCAGAGACTGGCGGCGCTGCTGCGGTCGATGACCGAGGAGGCCTTGAAGCGCCACGATCCGAGGTTGGGCTGCGACGTGGTGTACGTCGCCATCGCGCCCTGGCCGTCGGCGCCGTCGAAGACGCAGAACTTGCCCTGCGGACAGCGGTCGAAGCCGGTCGCGGCCTGGGCCGGGACGACGGAGGTCGCGACGAGACCCAGGGCGGCGGCAGCCGTCACCAGGGCAGCGCGAAGCTTGGTGCGCATGGAAGGTTCCCCCCAAAGGAACGACTCGCCCGGGCATGTGAGCCGAGCGAGAGCTGCATAGTAGTGGCCGCACAGGAACCTCACAGCACGGGGCGGACGAGGCGCTTTCCGTCCGCCCCGCAGGCCCCCGGCGCGCGCACACTCGCCACCCTGCACGGACTTTCAAGTCACGTGTGCACCAAGGGACTTGGACCGGACCAACCGACCCGCCAGACTCGTCCCATGCCCACACCCACCGAGCAGCACTGGACCCCCGTCCACGGCGAGCCCTACCGGCCCGTCCCCTACCGGCCGGCCCGCATGGCGAGCGCCGAGACCCTGGCGCGGGCCGCCGCGCTGCGCGAGCGCCTGGCCGAGCGCCGTACCGTCCGCCGCTTCTCGCCCGACCCGGTGCCCGAGCAGGCCGTGCGGGACGCGGTCGCCTGCGCCGCGACCGCGCCCTCCGGCGCCCATCAGCAGCCGTGGACGTTCGTCCTGGTCAAGGACGCGGACGTACGGCGCAGGATCCGCGCGGCGGCCGAGGAGGAGGAGCGGATCTCCTACGACGGGCGCCTCGGCGAGGAGTGGCTGGCGGCGCTGCGGCCGATCGGCACGGACGCGGTGAAGACCCACCTCACGGACGCCCCGGCGCTGCTCGTCGTCTTCCAGCAGCGCTACTGGCTGGCCGAGGACGGCACCAAGCACAAGCACTACTACGTGGACGAGTCGGTCGGCATCGCGGTGGGCCTGCTGCTCTCCGCGCTGCACCAGTCGGGCCTCGCCGCCCTGGTGCACACGCCGAGCCCGATGCGGTTCCTGTCCGAGGTGCTCGACCGCCCCGCGAACGAGAAGGCGTTCGCCGTCATACCGGTCGGCTATCCGGCCGACGACTGCGAGGTGCCCGACCTGGTCCGCAAGTCCCTCGACCAGGTGCTCATCGAGATCTGAGCGGGCGGCCCGCTCGGAGACAGCCGGCGCAAGGACGGGCGGACACGGAAACCGCCCCCGTCCTCGGTTGGGGGACCAAGGACGGGGGCGGGGTTTCGGTGCGGCTACGGCATCAGCCCATGTGCGGGTAGCCGTAGTCGGTCGGCGGGACCAGCGTCTCCTTGATGGCGCGGGTCAGCGTCCAGCGCATCAGGTTCTGCGGGGCGCCCGCCTTGTCGTTGGTGCCGGACGCGCGGCCGCCGCCGAAGGGCTGCTGGCCGACGACGGCGCCGGTCGACTTGTCGTTGATGTAGAAGTTGCCCGCCGCGTAGCGGAGCTTCTCCATCGTGTACGCGGCCGCGGCGCGGTCGTTGGAGATGACGGCGCCGGTCAGGGCGTAGTCGGAGGCCGACTCCATCTGCTCCAGCATCTCGTCGTACTTGGCGTCGTCGTAGACGTGGACCGCCAGGATCGGGCCGAAGTACTCGGTCGTGAAGACCTCGTTCGCCGGGTCGGTGCACTCGATGACGGTCGGGCGCACGAAGTAGCCCACCGAGTCGTCGTAGCTGCCGCCCGCGACGATCGTGCAGGAGGCGTCCGCCTTCGCGCGGTCGATCGCGGCCTTGTTCTTGGCGAAGGAGCGCTCGTCGATGACCGCGCCGATGAAGTTCGACAGGTCGGTGACGTCACCCATGGAGATGCCGTCGACCTCCGCCGCGAACTCCTCCTTGAAGCCGTCGTTCCAGATCGACGCCGGGACGTAGGCGCGCGAGGACGCGGAGCACTTCTGGCCCTGGTACTCGAAGGAGCCACGGGTCAGCGCGGTCTTCAGGACGGCCCGGTCGGCGCTGGGGTGCGCGACGACGAAGTCCTTGCCGCCGGTCTCGCCGACCAGACGCGGGTAGGTGCGGTACTTCTCGATGTTGGTGCCGACGGTCTTCCACAGGTGCTGGAAGGTCTTGGTCGAACCGGTGAAGTGGATGCCGGCCAGGTCGCGGTGGTTGAGGGCGACCTCGGAGACGGCCAGGCCGTCACCGGTCACGAGGTTGATGACGCCCTTGGGCAGACCGGCCTCCTCCAGGAGCTGCATGAGCAGCACGGCGGCGTGGGTCTGCGTCGGGGACGGCTTCCACACGACGACGTTGCCCATCAGGGCCGGGGCGGTCGGCAGGTTGCCCGCGATGGCCGTGAAGTTGAACGGCGTGATCGCGTAGACGAAGCCTTCGAGCGGGCGGTGGTCCATGCGGTTCCACACGCCCGGGGAGTTCGCCGGGGGCTGCTCGGCGAGCAGGTTGCGGGCGTAGTGGACGTTGAAGCGCCAGAAGTCGACGAGCTCGCAGGGAGTGTCGATCTCGGCCTGCTGGGCGGTCTTCGACTGGCCCAGCATGGTCGAGGCGGCCAGCGTCTCGCGCCAGGGGCCCGAGAGCAGCTCGGCGGCGCGCAGGATGATCGCGGCGCGGTCGTCGAAGGACATCGCGCGCCAGGCCGGGGCGGCGGCGAGGGCGGCGTCGACCGCGTCCTTGGCGTCCTGCTCGGTGGCGTTGGCGTAGGTGCCGATGACGGCCCGGTGGTTGTGCGGCTGCACGACGTCGAAGCGCTCGCCGCCGCCCATCCGCTTCTCACCGTTGATGGTCATCGGCAGGTCGACGGGGTTCTCCGCCAGTTCCTTGAGCTTGGCTTCCAGACGGGCGCGCTCCGGGGAACCAGGGGCGTAGCCGTGCACCGGCTCGTTGACCGGGGTGGGGACCTGGGTCACAGCGTCCATGATTCCTTGACTCCTTTGTCCTGTGTGAGGGGTGTTCGGCCGAACGGAGGCGCGGGGCCTGTCCGAAAAATCCGTGGTCCGCGGGAAGTCCGCGGTCCGGGAAAGATCCTTGGTCCGGGAGGACGACTAGTTCTTGCTGATCATCTAGTTCTTGGTGATCATCGAGCGGACGAAGAACAGCAGGTTGGCCGGCTTCTCCGCGAGGCGCCGCATGAAGTAGCCGTACCAGTCGGTCCCGTACGCCGTGTAGACGCGCATCCGGTGGCCCTCGGCGGCGAGCCGCAGGTGCTCCTCGCTGCGGATCCCGTACAGCATCTGGAACTCGTACTCGTCCAGCTTGCGCCCGGCGCGGCGGGCGAGCTCCTGGCCGATGGCTATCAGGCGCGGGTCGTGGGACCCGATCATCGGGTAGCCCTCGCCCTCCATGAGGATCTTCAGGATGCGGACGTACGACTTGTCGATCTCGCTCTTGTCCAGGTAGGCGACCTCGGCGGGCTCCTTGTAGGCGCCCTTCACGATGCGCACCCGGCTGCCCGCGGCGGCCAGCCGCCGGGCGTCGTCCTCGGTCCGGAAGAGGTAGGCCTGGATGACACAGCCGGTCTGGGGGAAGTCCTTGCGGAGCTCCTCGTGGATGGCGAACATCGAGTCGAGGGTGGTGTGGTCCTCGGCGTCCAGGGTGACCGTGGTGCCGATCGCGGCGGCGGCCTCGACGACCGGGCGCACATTGGCCAGGGCCAGCTCGTGGCCGCCCTCAAGCGACTGGCCGAACATGGAGAGCTTCACCGACATCTCGGCCTTGGTGCCGTGGCCGAGGTCCCCCAGGCGCTCGATGAGCTCCAGGTAGGCGTCCCGCGCGTGGGCGGCCTGCTCGGGGGTGGTGATGTCCTCGCCCACCACGTCCAGGGTGAGCTCCAGGCCCTTGCCGACCATCTCCTCGACGATGCGGACGACCTGGTCGACGCTCTCGCCGGGGATGAACCGGTTCACCACGGGCTTGGTCACCGGGGCGGCCGAAACGAGCTTGCGCATCTTGTCGCTGCGCGACGCGGCGAGGATCACGGGACCCAGCACGGGGCACCTCCACGGAAAGAACTAGACGGGGCCGGGACCGGGACCTTTCGGACGATGGACGCCTTCGGGACGAAACGGTAACGGCACGGAGAACCACCGTGAAACCTATGGATCTCCCCGATCCTCTGCCATCGACAGCTGTCACGCATCCGTGGCCCAGATCTCATACACCTGTCTGAAGCGGCGCGCGGGATGAGCGAGAATGGCTTCCGTGAAGGGCGACTACCAGGACCTGGTCGATGAGATCTCGGCGCTGCTCGGCGCCCCCGCGACGCTGGAGAACCGGGATTTCGGGCTGATCGCCTTCGGCGCGCACGACTCCGACGACGACCTCGCGATGGACCCCGTCCGCACCCGTTCCATCCTGACCAGGAAGTCGACGCCGGCCGTCCGCGCCTGGTTCGAGGGCTTCGGCATCACCCGCGCCACCGGCCCGGTCCGCATTCCGGCCGCGCCCGACGCGGGGGTCTTCCGCGGCCGGGTCTGTCTGCCGGTACGCCATCGGGGCGTGGCCCTCGGATACGTCTGGCTGCTCGACGCCGAGCCGGGACCGGCCGAGGACAGACTGGCCGCCGCGATGGAGGTGGCGGCCAGGATCGGGGTGCTGCTCGCCGACGAGACGCAGGCGGGCGCGGATCTGTCCCGGGAGTTCCGGGCGGTGCTCACCGCCGAGCGCGGCTGGCAGCGCGACACGGCGACGGCCGCACTCCAGGCCGCCCTCGGCCCGGACGCGGAAGGCCTGCACGCGCTGGTGTGCGTGGCGCCCTGGCCGGGCGAGGACGCCCCTTCGGTCCGTACGGTCCCGGGCGCGGCGGCGGCGTGCACCGTGCCGTGGCCGAGACCGGCCGGTGGCGGGCACGCGCTGGCCGCCCTGGTCCGGCTGCGTTCGGCGGACGCGCTCGCCCCGGCCCGCACCGCGGCGGAGCGGCTGCGCGGGGATGCCGGGCACGGAGCGGCGGCCGGGGTGGCGACGGCCCGCCGCGGTCTCGCGGAGCTGGGCCCCGCCCACCGGGAGGCAACGTCCGCCGTGCGCGCGGCACTTGCCGAACCCGGGCTCGGCCCGGTGGCGCACTGGTCGGACATCGGCCCGTACCGGATGCTGACCGCACTGCCGGCCCCCGAGCACCAAGATCCTTGCGTACGGTCCCTGTTGAGCCCGACCCATCGCGAACTCGCCCGCACCGCCGAGGTGTTCCTGGACAGCGCGGGCCAGGCCGGGCGCGCGGCGGCGGCGCTCGGCATCCACCGCCAGACGCTCTACTACCGCCTCTCGCGCGTCGAGCACCTCACCGGCCTCGACCTGGACCGGGGCGAGGACCGGCTGCTGCTGCACATGGCGTTGAAGGCGGCGCGGCTCTGAGAGCCGTGCGGGGCCCGGCGGTTCAGCCGCCGACGGCCTCGTCCCGCCCCGTGAGGATCTTCAGCCCCTCGGCGAGGTCCTTCGCCGAGGGAGCCGTCTCCGGGTCGATCATCCGCTGGACCATCACCCCGGCCAGCAGCGCCTGGAGGACGGTTCCGGCGAGCCGGGCCCGCTCGGGATCGGCGTGTTCGTCAATGCCGAGCAAGCCCTCCGCGAGACCCTTGACGGCAGCGCACCCGGCATGCGGACACCCGTCTTGGACAAGCGTCCAGGAACGGTCGTCCGCAGCCGGGTACGGGAGCCGCGAGACCTCGGGGTCAGTCGGTGAGGTTCACCGAGCGGGCCGAGTTGGCGCCGATCTCCTCGGCGACCTCGGCCAGCACGTTCGGCGGAATGGTGTCGTCCACGGTCAGCACGGCGAGCGCCTCGCCGCCCTCCTCGGCGCGGGCGACCTGCATGCCGGCGATGTTGAGCCCGGCCTCGCCGAGGACCCGGCCGACGGTGCCGACGATGCCGGGGCGGTCCTCGTAGCGCAGCACGACCATGTGGTCCGCGAGCGCCAGGTCCACGTCGAACTCGCCGATCGCGACGACCTTCTGGAGGTGCTTGGGCCCGGCCAGGGTGCCGGACACCGAGACCTCCTCGCCGTCCGACAGGGTGCCGCGCACGGTCACCACATTGCGGTGGTTGGGGGACTCGCTCGATGTGGTCAGGCGGACCTCGACACCGCGCTCCTGCGCGAACAGCGGGGCGTTGACGTAGGAGACCGTGTCGTCCACCACGTCCTCGAACACGCCCTTGAGCGCGCTGAGTTCGAGCACCTTGACATCGTGCTGGGTGATCTCGCCGTACACCTCGACGTCGAGGCGGACCGCCACCTCGCCGGCCAGGGCCGTGAAGATGCGGCCCAGGCGCTCGGCGAGCGGCAGGCCCGGCTTCACGTCCTCGGCGATGACACCGCCCTGGACGTTGACCGCGTCCGGGACCAACTCGCCCGCGAGCGCGAGGCGTACGGACTTGGCGACGGCGATGCCGGCCTTCTCCTGGGCCTCGTCGGTGGACGCGCCCAGGTGCGGGGTGCAGACGACCTGGTCGAGCTCGAAGAGCGGGGAGTCCGTGCAGGGCTCCTTCGCGTACACGTCCAGGCCCGCGCCCGCGACGCGGCCCTCCTTGAGGGCGGAGTACAGCGCGGCCTCGTCCACGATGCCGCCGCGTGCCGCGTTCACGATCCGCACGTGCGGCTGCACCTTGTGCAGCGCCTCGTCGCCGATCAGGCCGAGCGTCTCGGGGGTCTTGGGCAGGTGCACGGTGATGAAGTCGGAGACTTCGAGCAGCTCGTCGAGGGAGAGCAGCTTGACGCCCATCTGCGCGGCTCGGGCCGGCTGCACATAGGGGTCGTACGCGACGATCTTCATGCCGAAGGCCGACATGCGCTGCGCGACCAGGACGCCGATGCGGCCGAGGCCGACCACGCCGAGGGTCTTCTCGCTCAGCTCGACGCCGGTGTACTTGCTCCGCTTCCACTCGCGGTTCTTCAGCGCGGTGTTGGCCTGCGGGATGTTGCGCGCGGTGGCGACCAGGAGGCCGCAGGCGAGCTCGGCGGCGGTGACGATGTTGGAGGTCGGGGCGTTCACGACCATGACGCCGGCCTTGGTGGCGGCGGAGACGTCGACGTTGTCGAGGCCAACTCCCGCACGGGCGACGACCTTCAGCCTCTTGGCGGCGGCGACGGCCTCCGCGTCGACCTTGGTGGCCGAGCGGATCAGGATCGCGTCGACATCGGCGATGGCGGGCAGCAGCTCCGCGCGGTCGGCCCCGTTGCAGTGCCGGATCTCGAAGTCCGGCCCGAGGGCGTCGACGGTGGCGGGCGACAGCTCTTCAGCGATGAGTACGACAGGTTTCGAGCTCACGTGGGTCCTCACTGAATCCTTTGCGGACGGCCGTCCCGACGGCCGCAGGCGGTGGAGGGGCTAGCTAGCCGCGTGGAAGACGCACGACGCTGTGGGCCTGACGCGTAGGTGTTGCTGAGCAGTCTAGTGCCGCTCCCCCGGAGGAATTCCGCCGTGGCGGCAGGATCACCCGATGGGGGTTGGACGTCGTGTCCAGGGCGGCGCGAAGCCGACGGGGCCGGACACCGGTGGTGTGCCCGACCCCGTCGGCAGAAGGCCTACGCCTCGTCGTTCTGCACCCAGCTCATGAGCTTGCGCAGCTCCTTGCCGGTGGTCTCCAGGAGGTGCTCGGAGTCCTGGGTCTTGTACTCGTTGTACTTCTTCAGACCGCCGTGGTACTCGTCCATCCAGTTCTTGGCGAACGTGCCGTCCTGGATCTCGGTGAGGACCTTCTTCATCTCGGCCTTGGTGTCGGCCGTGATGATCCGGGGGCCGGTGACGTAGTCGCCCCACTCGGCGGTCTCCGAGATCGACCAGCGCATCTTCTCCAGGCCGCCCTCGTACATGAGGTCCACGATCAGCTTGAGCTCGTGGAGGCACTCGAAGTACGCGATCTCCGGCTGGTAGCCGGCCTCGGTCAGCGTCTCGAAGCCCGCCTTGACCAGGGCCGCGGTGCCACCGCAGAGCACGGCCTGCTCACCGAACAGGTCGGTCTCGGTCTCCTCGGTGAAGGTCGTCTTGATGACGCCGGCCCGCGTGCCGCCGATGCCCTTGGCGTACGACAGCGCCAGCGCCAGGCCGTCGCCCTGCGGGTCCTGCTCGACGGCCACGATGCACGGCACGCCGCGGCCCTCTTCGTACTGGCGGCGCACCAGGTGGCCCGGGCCCTTGGGCGCGACCATCGCGACGGTCACGTTGGCCGGGGGCTTGATGAAGCCGAAGCGGATGTTGAGGCCGTGGCCGAAGAACAGCGCGTCGCCGTCCTTCAGGTTGTCCTTGATGGACTCCTCGTAGACCTGGGCCTGGATCGGGTCCGGGACCAGGATCATGATGACGTCGGCCTCGGCGGCCGCCTCGGACGGCGTCACCACGCGCAGGCCCTGCTCCTCGGCCTTCGCCTTGGACTTGGAGCCCTCATGCAGGCCGACGCGGACGTCGACACCCGAGTCACGGAGCGACAGCGCGTGGGCGTGGCCCTGGCTGCCGTAACCGATCACCGCGACCTTGCGGCCCTGGATGATGGACAGGTCGGCATCGTCGTCGTAGAACAGCTCGGCCACTGGGAAATCTCCTTGGTGTGCTGGTGTTGCGTCCACCGTATCGGTGGGGGTGAGTAAGGAACGGGTGAGTCTCGCGATACGGGCGGGTCAGGGCCCGTACCGGCGGGGCTCAGGCGCTGCGGTCCAGGGCGCGCAGCGAGCGGTCCGTGATGGACCGGGCGCCGCGCCCTATGGCGATCGTGCCGGACTGGACGAGCTCCTTGATGCCGAACTGCTCCAGCATCTTCAGCATCGCCTCCAGCTTGTCGGCGCCGCCGGTGGCCTCGATGGTGACGGCCTCGGGCGAGACGTCCACGGTCTTGGCGCGGAACAGCTGGACGATCTCGACGATCTGGGAGCGCGTTTCGTTGTCGGCACGCACCTTCACCAGGACGAGCTCGCGCTGGATCGCAGCGCTGGGCTCAAGTTCGACGATCTTCAGGACGTTGACCAGCTTGTTGAGCTGCTTGGTCACCTGCTCAAGCGGCAGGTCCTCGACACTGACCACGATGGTGATGCGGGAGATGTCGGGGTGTTCGGTGACACCGACCGCGAGCGAGTCGATGTTGAAGCCGCGGCGGGAGAACAGGGCGGCGATCCGGGCCAGGATGCCGGGGGTGTTCTCGACCAGGACCGAGAGCGTGTGCTTGGTGGACATGAGCCTCTTACCTCTTCCTACAGCTCTCAGTCGTCTTCGTTGTCGCCGAAGTCGGGGCGGACGCCGCGGGCGGCCATGACCTCGTCGTTGGAGGTGCCGGCGGCGACCATCGGCCACACCTGCGCGTCCTCGTGGACGATGAAGTCGATCACGACGGGGCGGTCGTTGATGGAGTTGGCCTCCTCGATCGCCTTGTCGAGGTCCTCGGGGCGCTCGCAGCGGATCGCGTAGCAGCCCATCGCCTCGGACAGCTTGACGAAATCGGGGACGCGGGTGCCGCCGCTCGGCCTGCCCTGCTCGGCGACGCCGTTCTCGGGGCCGGAGTGCAGCACGGTGTTGGAGTAGCGCTGGTTGTAGAACAGGGTCTGCCACTGGCGGACCATCCCGAGCGCGCCGTTGTTGATGATGGCGACCTTGATCGGGATGTTGTTGAGCGCGCAGGTGGTCAGTTCCTGGTTGGTCATCTGGAAGCAGCCGTCGCCGTCGATCGCCCAGACCATCCGGTCCGGCTGACCGGCCTTGGCACCCATGGCGGCGGGGACCGCGTAGCCCATGGTTCCGGCGCCGCCCGAGTTCAGCCAGGTGGCGGGCAGTTCGTAGTTGACGAAGTGCGCGGCCCACATCTGGTGCTGGCCGACGCCGGCCGCGTAGATGGTGTCCGCGTCCGCGAGTTCGCCGATGCGCTGGATGACGCGCTGCGGGGACAGCGTGCCGTCGTTCGGCTCGTCGTAGCCCAGCGGGTAGGTCTCGCGCCAGCGGTTGAGGTCCTTCCACCAGGCGGTGTAGTCGCCCTTGTGGCCCTCGGAGTACTCGGCCTGGACGGCCTGGACCAGGTCGGCGATGACCTCGCGGGCGTCGCCCACGATCGGGACGTCGACCTCGCGGTTCTTGCCGATCTCGGCCGGGTCGATGTCCGCGTGGATGACCTTGGCGAACGGCGCGAAGCTGTCCAGCTTGCCGGTGACGCGGTCGTCGAAGCGGGTGCCGAGCGCGATGAGCAGGTCCGACTTCTGCAGTGCGGTGACGGCGGTGACCGCACCGTGCATGCCGGGCATTCCCACGTGCAGCGGGTGGCTGTCGGGGAAGGCGCCGAGCGCCATCAGGGTGGTGGTGACGGGCGCTCCGGTGAGCTCCGCGAGGACCTTCAGCTCGGCGGTGGCGCCGGACTTCAGGACGCCGCCGCCGACGTACAGGACCGGGCGCTTGGCCGCCACGATCAGCTTGGCGGCCTCGCGGATCTGCTTGGCGTGCGGCTTGGTGACCGGGCGGTAGCCCGGCAGGTCGGTCGTGGGCGGCCACGCGAACGTGGTCTGCGCCTGGAGGGCGTCCTTGGCGATGTCCACCAGGACGGGGCCCGGGCGGCCGGTCGAGGCGATGTGGAAGGCCTCGGCGATGGTGCGCGGGATGTCCTCGGCCTTGGTGACCAGGAAGTTGTGCTTGGTGATCGGCATCGTGATGCCGACGATGTCCGCCTCCTGGAAGGCGTCCGTACCGATCGCCTTGGAGGAGACCTGGCCGGTGATCGCGACCAGCGGCACGGAGTCCATGTGCGCGTCGGCGATCGGGGTGACCAGGTTGGTGGCGCCCGGACCCGAGGTCGCCATGCACACGCCGACCTTGCCGGTGGCCTGGGCGTACCCGGTGGCCGCGTGGCCCGCGCCCTGCTCGTGGCGGACCAGGACGTGACGGACCCGAGTGGAGTCCATCATCGGGTCGTACGCCGGGAGGATGGCACCGCCGGGGATCCCGAACACGACCTCCGCCCCGACTTCCTCAAGAGAACGGATGAGGGACTTCGCGCCCGTGACGTGCTCAACGGTCGCGGACTGGTGTCCGCCGTTACGGGGCCGCGGCTGCGGATGGTGGGCCCCGGTGGCCTGCTCGGTCATCGGCATTCTCTTCTCGAAGCTGAGGGTTTTTGCGGTGGTTTAGTCGAGATCGCGGTGGTGCTTGAGGGGTGCCAGTGCAACAAAAAACCCCTCGTGCCGTGAGGCAAGCGAGGGGAGCGCGTCGGGTGCGGTCTGCGGAGCCCGCAAGGGCTCCGCTTCAGCCGACGCGCTTTCCAAGTACGAGAATTCGGGTGCGCATGGCATTGACCCTCCCCCCGGCGCGCTGGTGGTGTCAAGTAGGTGGGACGGGCGTCTCATTATGTGAGCTCAGCAGCGGTCCGCTCCGGCCACTGAGCACGGGCAGCACGGCCCCGCCCGGCACCGGATATTCGCCCCGCAGCAGGGCCCTGCGCAGCCGGAACTCGTCGAGCGGCCCCGAGAACGCCATGCCCTGCCCGTGCGTACACCCCATGGCGCGCAGGGCCAGGACCTGCTCGGGCACGTCCACGCCGTCGGCCACCGACTGCATGCCGAGATCGCGGGCGATCCGGAGCAGCCCGGCGGTGATCTTGTGGAGGCGGGCCGATTCGACGACTCCCTCGACGAGCCCCCGGTCCAGTTTCAGCAGGTCGATGGGGAGCCGGCGCAGTGCGTTGATGGCCGCGTAACCGCTCCCGAACCCGTCGAGCGCGATCCGTACGCCGAGCCTGCGCAGGCCCACGAGGTGCCGCTCCAGCTCGTCGAAGGAGATTCTGGGGTCACTGTCGGCCAGTTCGATGATCAGGGCGCCGGAGGGCAATCCGTGCCTGCTCAGGAGGGCTTCCACTGCCCCCAGGGGCATCGACTTGTCGAGCAGCCTGCGGGCCGAGAGGCGGACCGAGACGGGCGCGGCATGGCCCGCCCCGCGGCGCTCGGCGGCCTGCTCCACGGCCTCCTCAAGCAGCCAGCGGCCGAGCTCGGCGGCGCGCTCGCTCTCGTCGGCGACCCGGAGGAATTCGGCCGGGGTGAACAGGATGCCCTGGGCCGACCGCCACCGGGCCTGGGCCGCGACGGCGGAGACCTCGCCGGTGGCGAGGTCGACGACCGGCTGGTGCAGGACGGCGAACTCGCCCTCGTTGAGCGCGCTGCGCAGCCGCGCCGCGAGCTCGGACTTGCGCACGACCTCGGCCTGCATCTGCGGGGCGTACATCTCGACGCGGTTCTTGCCGCCCTTCTTGGCGCGGTACATCGCGAGGTCGGCGTTGCGCAGCAGTTCCCCGGCGCCGACGCCCGGCTCGGCGAACGCGACACCGATGGAGGCGGCGACCCGGACATCGTTGCCGTCGATCAGGTACGGCTGCGACAGGGTCAGGCGCAGCCGGTCGGCGATCTCCCGCACCTGGTACTCGCGGGCCGCCGGGTCACGGGTGCCGTCGCCGAGGATGAGGGCGGCGAACTCGTCCCCGCCGAGCCGGGCCGCGGTGTCTCCGGCCCGTACCGAGTCCTGGAGCCTGCGGGCGGCCTGGATGAGCAGTTCGTCGCCGGCCTGGTGGCCGATGGTGTCGTTGACCTGCTTGAAGCCGTCGAGGTCGATGAAGAGCACGGCGGTGCCCGGGTCGGTGGTGCGGCGGCCGCCGAGCGCCTTGCGCACCCGCTTGGTGAACAGCGCCCGGTTGGGCAGGTCGGTCAGCGGGTCGTGCTCGGCGTTGTGCTCCAACTGCGCCTGGAGGCGCACCCGTTCGGTCACGTCGCGGCTGTTGAGAATGAGCCCGCCCTGGTGGCGGTTGACGGTGGACTCCACGTTGAGCCACTCGCCGCTCCCCGACCTGAAGCGGCACTCGATCCGCGTCGTGGGCTCCTCGGCGGGCGGCGCCGCGAGGAACCTGCGCACTTCGTGCACCACCCGGCCCAGGTCCTCGGGATGGATGAGCGAGGCCAGCTCGGAGCCCACCAGCTCCTCCGCGTCCCGCCCGTAGACACCGGCGGCCGCCGGGCTGACGTACCGCAGTATTCCGGTGGGCGCGGCGATCATGATGACATCGCTGGAACCCTGCACCAGGGAGCGGAAGTGGTTCTCCTTCTGGGCCAGTTCGTGGGTGAGCGCGATGTTGTCGAGCAGCATGATCCCCTGGCGGACCACCAGGGCGAGCACGACGGTGCAGCCGGTGAACACGACCATCCGGTCGACCCGGTGGCCCTCGATGACGTTGTAGAGGATGCCCAGGGTGCACACGGCGGCCGCGAGGTACGGCGTGAGCGCGGCCAGCGAGCTGGCGAGCGGCCGGGTCGCCACCGGGTGCGGGCGCGGCCGGCCGGGGGCCGGGCGGGCTCCGCGCGGGGCGACGGCGGCCCTGCGCGGCGGCGCGGCGGGCAGCCGGCGGGCGCCCCAGGGGGCGTAGGCCAGGAGCAGGGAGCCGGCGAACCAGCCGGCGTCCAGGAGCTGCCCCGAGTGGTAGTGCTGGCGCAGCAGCGGCGAGGTGAACAGGGCGTCGCACAGGACGGTCAGGGCGAGCGCCGCGATGGCGGTGTTCACGGCGGACCGGTTGGCCGAGGAGCGCCGGAAGTGCAGCGCGAGCACCATGCTGACGAGCACGATGTCGAGCAGCGGATAGGCCAGCGCGAGGGTGGCGTGGGCCACCCCCTCGCCCTCGCCCTGCCGGGCGGTGCGGGCCAGGGCAAGGCTCCAGGACAGGGTGAGCAGCGAGCCGCCGATGAGCCACGAGTCGAGGCCGAGACACACCCAACCCGCCCTGGTGACAGGGCGTTTGGCGAGGACGAGCAGGCCCACGATGGCGGGCGGCGCGAAGCAGAGGAAGAAGAAGTCCGCGGCCGAGAGGGTGGGCACCTGCCGCCGCAGCACCACCTCGTAGAAGCCCCAGACGCCGTTGCCGCAGGCGGCCATGGCGGAGGAGAAGGAGAACAGCAGCCAGGCCGGCCGGAAGCTGCTCTCGCTGCCGGTCGCCCCGCCACGCGCGTAGCGGAAGCAGGAGACCGCGGCGATCAGCGCCGCGGCGGAGAGCCCGAAGTCGCCCATGAACTGGGCGAGTTCCTTCGAGCCCCAGCCGAGGAATGCGCCGGTGGCATATCCGGCGCAGATCACCGCGAGGACGAGTTGGGAAACCATGCCGGTCCCGCCGCCTCCGGTCACGGGGGGCCGGGTCAGGACCGCTCCCGGCGCGCTCACCGGACCGCTCCACGCCACCGGGGCCTGGGCGGGGTCCCACCCGGCCGGGGCCGGGTGCCGGGATTCGCGGCCCAAGAGCCGTGATTTTGTGCGCCGTTGGTCGTTGTGCCGCTTATCGCCCCGGCGAGTACCGCTCCACCGTGGTGCATCGCCGCGCGCTGCCCGCGACGGGGCCGCCGCCGGCTGCTCCACCGCGTCGGATCGTTCGTCCATTGGCCGTGCATCGCCCGTCGCCCCCCTCGCCGTGATCGCTCCCCGCGCCGTAGACGCACGACAGCGGGCCCCGGTCGGGACGATACACCAGTCTCGTCACTCAGGGACATAGCCCTTATACGCTCCGTGACAGCGTGCAGTCGTGAGGGCACCCGGTGCACCCGAATCGCTCCGTAGCGTTACTGATCCGTCGTCAGAACCACGTTGGCGAGCGGCTCTTGGGCCGCGAAGCGGGTGAGCTGAGCGGCCAGCAGACGCTTGGCCCGGGGCAGGAAAGCGGAGCTGGATCCCCCCACGTGCGGGCTGATGAGGACGTTGGGCGCCTGCCACAACGGGTGCCCCGCGGGCAGGGGTTCGGGATCGGTGACATCCAGTGCCGCGTGGAGCCGGCCGGACTCCAGTTCGGCGAGCAACGCCTTGGTGTCCACGACAGGCCCCCGGGCGACGTTCACCACCAGCGCCCCGTCCTTGAGGCGGGCCAGGAACTCGGCGTCCACCAGGCCCTTCGTCTGCTCGGTGAGCGGTGTGGAGACGATGACGACGTCCGCCTGCGGGAGCAGCGCGGGCAGATCGGCCAGTGCGTGCACGGGGCCGCGCTCCGTTGCGCGCGAGGAGCGCGCGACGCGCGCCACCCGCGCGCACTCGAACGGCGCGAGCCGGTCCTCGATGGCCGCCCCGATCGACCCGTACCCGACGATCAGCACCGACTTGTCGGCGAGCGCCGGATAGAAACCGGACCGCCACTCCTGCCGCTGCTGCCCCTGGACGAATCCGGGGATCCCGCGCAGCGAGGCGAGGACGAGGGCCAGGGTCAGCTCCGCGGTGGACGCCTCGTGGACCCCGCGCGCGTTGCACAGGCGTACGCCCGGCGGCAGCAGTCCGAGGCCGGCCTGCACGTGGTCGATGCCGGCGGTCAGCGTCTGCACCACCCGGACGCCGGTCATCCCGGCGAGCGGGCGGACGGAGGTCCGGGGCGACTTCATGTACGGGACGACGTAGAAGGCGCAGTCGGCGGGGTCCGCGGGGAAGTCGGGGCCGCCGTCCCAGACCCGGTAGGTGAAGGAGTCGGGCAGGCCCGGCACATCGGCCGGGTCGAAGGGGATCCACACGTCAGCGGTCATGGTCAGGAGGCTATGCGAAGGCCTGCGGAGGCCAGAGGTTAGTTTGGGGAGCGACGAGGGAGGGATCCGGCCAGGTGGAGCGCAGGACAATCGGGGCGGGGGCCCTGCGGGCGGGTGCGATCGGACTCGGCTGCATGCCGATGAGCTGGGGCTACAGCCGCTCGCAGCAGGACCTGGAGCGCTCGCTGCGCGCCGTGCACGCCGCCTTGGACACCGGCTCGAACCTGCTCGACACCGCCGACATGTACGGCCCGTTCACCAACGAGCTGCTGATCGGCCGGGTGCTGCGCGAGCGCCGCGAGGAGGCCTTCGTCGCCACCAAGTGCGGACTGCTCGTCGGCGTCGACCAGCACGTGGTCGCCAACGGCCGCCCCGGGTACGTGCGCCGGGCCTGCGACGCCTCGCTGCGCCGGCTCGGTACCGAGGTCATCGACCTGTATCTGCTGCACCGCGCCGACCCCGAGGTCCCGGTCGAGGAGACCTGGGGGGCGATGGCGGAGCTGGTGACGGCCGGCAAGGTGCGGGCCCTCGGGCTCAGCGCGATGGGCGCGCGGGCGGTGCGCCGGACCGCGCCGGTGGCCGGGGTGCACGGGCTGCACGTGGGCCGGTACGAGGAGACGGTGCGGCTGCTCGACCGCGTCCAGCAGGTGTTCCCGGTCGCCGCGGTGCAGGCCGAGCTGTCCCTCTGGTCGCGCGAGGCGCTGCGCACGCTGCTGCCGTGGTGCACGGTCCGGGGTGTGAGCCTGCTGGCCGCGATGCCGCTGGGCAACGGTTTCCTGACCGGCACGCTCACCCCCGGGCAGGGCTTCGAACCGGACGACATCCGGGCCCGCCACCCCCGCTTCACCGCGGAGATGATGGCCGCGAACCAGCCGGTGGTGGCGGGTCTGCGCCGGGTCGCCGAGCGGCACGCGGCGACCCCGGCACAGGTGGCCCTCGCCTGGCTGCTGCGGCTCGGGCAGCAGGTGGTCCCGGTGCCGGGGGCCAAGCGGGAGGAGTGGGTGCGCGAGAACGCCCTGGCGGCGGGCCTCTGCCTGAGCCCCCTCGACCTGGCGGAACTGGCCGCGCTGCCGCCCGCCCGGGACTGAGCGGGACGCCCGCAGATTCGCCGGGGCGGGCGGGCGGCGCGCAGGAACCGCGCCCGGCACGGCAGTTGGAACGGCCGGGCGCCGGGGTGAGACCCCAGAATGGGCCCAGCGCATCGACCCCGGCGAAGGGAACCCCAACCGTGCGACGTACCAGCGTGGCAACCGCCCTGGCCGCAGCCGTGCTCGTGCTCGCGGCCGGCTGCTCCTCGGGGCCCGCGCAGCCGCGGGGACAGGGCGCCACCTCCGCCGGCCAGGCGCCCTCGACCACCTCGACAGCCTCTCCGAAGGCCCAACTCCCGCCCGCCAAGGGGTCGGTGAGGGTGGCCAGGACCGTCACCGACAGGCTGAAGTCGCCCTGGGGCGTCGCGGCACTCCCCGAGGGCGCGCTCCTCGTCGGCTCGCGCGACGACGGCTCGGTCGTGCGCGTCGACACCGCGACCGGCAGGAAGACCTCCGTGGGCAGCGTGCCCGGCATCGCCCACCAGGGCGAGGGGGGCCTGCTCGGGCTGGCCCTGTCGCCCACGTACGCCTCGGACCATCTCCTGTACGCGTACTTCACCACCGAGTCCGACAACCGCATCGCCCGGATGATCTACGACCCGCAGCGGCCCGAGGGCCAGCAGCTGGGGGCGCCGGACACGATCCTGCGGTCGATCCCCAAGGGCAGCGTCCACAACGGCGGGCGCATCGCGTTCGGTCCCGACCGGATGCTGTACGCCGGGACCGGCGAGACCGGTGAGCGGGGGCTCGCGCAGGACAAGAAGTCCCTGGCCGGCAAGATCCTGCGGATGACGCCGGACGGGCAGCCCGCGTACGGCAATCCCGAGGCCGACTCGCTCGTCTACTCCTACGGGCACCGCAATGTGCAGGGCCTGGCCTGGGACGGCGAGAACCGGCTGTGGGCCGCGGAGTTCGGGCAGGACACCTGGGACGAGCTCAACCTGATCGAGCCCGGCAAGAACTACGGCTGGCCCGTCGTGGAGGGCAGGGCCGGCAAGGCGGGGTACGTCGATCCCGTCGCCCAGTGGAAGACGTCCGAGGCCTCCCCCAGCGGGATCGCGATCCAGGACGGCTCGGTGTGGATCGCCGCGCTGCGGGGCGAGCGCCTGTGGCGCGTCCCGCTGGACGGCACCAAGGCGCTCGCCGGTCCCGAGGCGTTCCTGGGCGGCCGGTACGGCAGGCTCCGTACCGTCCTGGCGGCCGGGGGCGGCAAGCTCTGGCTGCTCACCAACAACACCGACTCGCGCGGCACCCCCCGGCCCGGCGACGACCGTGTCCTGGAGCTGGACGTCACCTGAGACGACCGCGTGGCTGAACCAGCCGCGTGGCTGAACCGACCGCGTGGCTGAACCGGCCGCGCACCCGAACCGGCCTGTACCCGGGCGGCGTCAGCCCCGCGTCGCCGGCTGTTCGGCGAACAGGTTGAGGCGGTGGGCCAGGGCCGCCGCCTCGCCCCGGCCCGAAACCCCCAGCTTGGCAAGGATGTTGGAGACGTGGACGCTCGCCGTCTTCGGCGAGATGTAGAGCTCCTCGGCGATCTGCCGGTTGCTGTGGCCCGCCGCGACCAGCCGCAGGACGTCCCGCTCCCGGCTGGTGAGCCCGAGGGCCTCCGCCGGGTCGGCCGGGTCCTCGGCCCCGGCCGGATCCGGGGCGGTCAGCGAGACGCGGGCCCGGCGGGCGAGCAGCTCCAGCTGTTCGCGCAACGGCCGGGCGCCGACGCGCTCGGCCTCGGCGTGGGCCTGGCGCAGCAGCGTGGCCACGGTCTCGCGGTCGCCGCCCTCGGCCAGCAGGGCGTGGGCCCATCGATGGCGGGCCAGGGCCAGTTCGTAGGGGCGCTCCGAGGACGTGAGGTCCCGGACGGCCGCCTCCCAGCGGGCCGCGGTGTCGCGGCCCTCGGCGCGGCCCAGTTCGGCGGCCACGACGCGGGCGAGCGCCTCGCACAGGGAGGAGCCGGTCGCCAGCCTCTTCGCCGCGGTACGGATCAGTTCGACGGCGATGCCCCGGCCCTGCTCGGCCGAGGGGAGCCCGCGCACATCGGCCTCCACGGCGGCGGCCGCGACGAGCAGCGGCCAGCCGTAGCGCTGGGTGCCGGGCGGGAAGCCGCGCTCCACCGCGCGGGCCAGCTCCGCGCGGGCCTCGTCGATACGACCCCGGGCGGCCGCGATGCCGAGCCCGACCCGGGCGAGCGGGATGGCGTGCTGAGCCAGCGGGTCGTACTTGCCGAAGGCCGCGCGGGCATCGCCGATGGACATCCCGGCCTGTTCCAACTCGCCTCGCAGAAGGGCGAGTTCGGCCCGGCGCAGCAGGGCGAGCCCCAGCGGCTTGGTGCTCACCGCGGTGCGCTGGACCCGCTCGATGGAGTCGGCGGCCTCCTCCCAGCGACCGAGGCCGAACAGGGATTCGGCCCGGTTGGCCTGCACCCAGGCCTCGTTGTCGAGCAGCCCGTACTTCTGGGCGAGGCGCACCCCGTCGTCGGCGACGCGTACGGCCGCGGCCGAGCGGCCGACTGCCTCAAGACCGGAGCTCAGGTTCACATGGCCGCGCATCGCCTCACCGACCAGACCGAGTTCCAGGGAGCGGTCGATCACCGCGCGCATCGTGGCGATGCCCTCCTCGGTCGCCCCCGAGTCGACCATGAGGCTGCCCAGAGTGAGCCTGACGTTGAGCTCGATCTCCTCGGTCTGCACCAACCGGGCGTATTCCACGGCCTGTTCGGCCGCCGCGAGGGACTCGGGACCGGGTTTGTGGAGCATGCCCCAGCTGGCCGCCGCCGCCAGGACCTCGGCGTGCACGGCGGACGGGGCGAGGCCGCGCACCAGGTCCTGGGCGGTGGCTATCTCCGCCCAGCCGTCCCCGCGCCCCGCGTGCTGCACCATGCGGGAGCGCTGGATCCAGAACCAGGCGGCGCGCAGCGGGTCGTTCCCGGAGCTCAGGTCGCTCTCGGCCTCGATGAGTCGCAGCGCCTGCTTGGCGAGTTTCAGGGCACCTTCGCGGTCGCCGCAGAGCCGGGCCGCCTCCACGGACTCCGCCAGCAGATCGAGATAGCGCAGCGAAGCGGCCTGTTCGGGTGCGCAGCCGCACGGCGGGTAGGAGCCCGCGTGGTCCAGGGGCCTCAGCCCCTTGCGCAGCTCGGCGGGGACGCTGTCCCACAGCTCCATCGCCCGCGACAGCAGCCGCAGTTGCTCCGCGTAGGCGTACCGCCGGCGGGCCTCCACCGCGGCGCGCAGGACCACGGGCAGCGCCTTGGCCGCGTCGTGCGCGTGGTACCAGTACGTGGCGAGCCGGGTGGTCCGCTCATCCGCCCTGACCAGCGACGGGTCGGCCTCCAGGGCTTCGGCGTAACGCCGGTTGAGGCGTGAGCACTCGCCGGGCAGCAGGTCGTCGCTGACCGCCTCGCGCACCAGGGAGTGGCGGAAGCGGTAGCCGTCGCCGTCCGCCGCGGGCAGCAGGACGTTGGCGCCCACGGCGGCCCGCAGCGCCTCGATGAGCTTGTCCTCGGGGAGCCGGGCGACGGCGGCGAGCAGCGGGTACTCCACGGTGGAGCCGCCCTCGGCGGCGATCCGCACCACCCGCTGGGCGTCCTCGGGCAGGCTCTCGACGCGGACGAGCAGGAGGTCGCGCAGCGAGTCGCTCAGGTCCGGGCAGGTGCCGTCGGGGTCGCGGCCCACCACGAGTTCCTCGACGAAGAAGGCGTTGCCGTCCGAGCGCTCGAATATCTCGTCGGCCAGGCGCTGTTCCGGTTCGGCGGCGAGGATGCCGGTCAGCTGGTGGTGGACCTCGGCCCGGTTGAAGCGGGGCAGTTCGATGCGCCGCACGCTGCGCAGCCGGTCCAGCTCGGCGAGCAGGGGGCGCAGCGGGTGACGGCGGTGGATGTCGTCGGCGCGGTAGGTGGCCACGACGACGAGACGGCCGCGCCGCAGGGTGCGGAAGACGTAGGCGAGCAGGTGGCGGGTGGAGGCGTCCGCCCAGTGCAGGTCTTCGAGGACGAGGACGACGGTCCGCTCGGCGGCGATCCGCTCCAGCATCCTCACGGTGAGCTCGAAGAGGCGCGCCGTGCCGTCCTCGCGGGCGGTGGGCGGGCCGGTCCTGGCCAGCTCGGGCAGGAGCAGGGCCAGCTCCTCCTCCTGGCCGTCGGCCGCCGCGGCCAGCTCGTCGGGCAGGTGGCGGCGCAGCGCGCGGAACGCGGCCGAGAACGGGGCGAAGGGCAGCCCGTCGGCGCCGACTTCGACACAGCCGCCGATGGCGATCACGGCGCCGTTCGCGCGGGCCGCGTCGGTGAACTCCTCGATGAGCCGGCTCTTGCCGACGCCGGCCTCGCCGCCGACGAGGAGCGCCTGCGGCTCGCTCTGGGGGCCCGCGGCGCGCGCGAGCGCTTCGTTCAATGTCCGCAGCTCGCCGGCGCGGCCGACGAACACGGGGCTGACTGACCTGGTCTCCACGCCGCCGAGCATCGCACAGGCCGGTGACGACGGGGAGGCGGACGGTCCGTCCCCGGCTGGGGAGGCGGCCCCCGAGGAGGTGGGGGCCGCGGCCGGGGACGGCGTCCGGGCGGGGTTGGCGGGGCGGATCGGGGTGGTCGCCATCGCGGTCGGCCGGGCGTCAGGCGGCCCGTGCGAACCGGTTCCGCGGTGAACTCACCCGCCCCTCCGGCCCGTTGCCGCCACTGCGGCGGCCGAAGCGGAGCCCGAAGCGGCGGCCGGCCCGGCGGACCTGGACCGCGAGGCGCTCCTGCTCGGCCTGGCGCAGCAGCTCGGCATGGCGGTTCTGGTAGATCTCGTAGTCGTACATCTCGGTGCTCCTGGGTGTGAGTGGCTAAGGCTTTCCGCTCGGACCCGGTATTCCGGGTTCCTTGCGATGCCTCAACTCTCGTCTCCCAGGGGCCCCTCGCGCATGGGACGAGTGCCGCATCTGTACGGGGGTGCCGCCTTAGACGGTCCGTATGGCGGACCGGATCCGCCTAAGGCGGGGGGCGGATGCCTTAGACACCCCGCCCGGAGGCTCAGCCCTTGGCGCTGGGCAGGGCCGCGAACAGGTCGAGGTACATGCCCGCCGAGATCAGCAGGCCGACCACGCCGAGGACGACGCCGGCGAGGGCGACGGCCTTGACCCACACCGGCTGCTCGGCGCGGCCGGGCGTGCCGAAGGCGGGCCGGGCCAGCACGATCGCGCCGACGATCAGGGCGAGCACCGCGAAGACGCCGTTGACCAGGGCGGTGGTGTGCCAGGAGTTTCCGTAGATCTGCTGGATCTGCTGGGCCGCGGTACCGCCCTGGGAGGTCTTGATCTGGCCGATCAGGGTGGCCCGCTCGGAGAGCGTCCTGCCCATCCAGGTGCCGCTGAGCGACACCGCGCCGAGCGCGCCCGCGACCACGGCCGCGGCGCCCGCGCCGAACCCCGCGCGGGGCGGGGCGGCCTCGGCGTCGAGTTCGCCTTCGCGTGGTCCGTCGTCGGGTTCGGGGCGGTCTTCGGTGTCCGAGGCGTCCGCAGTGCCGGTGGCAACGGGGGCCTTCTCCGCGGGCGCTCCCCCAGGGGTGGACGTGGCCTCGGCGGTGGCGGCGGTCTCCGTTTCGGCGTCCGTCCTGGGCTCGGTCTCGGCGTCGGTCTTCGTCGTGGCGGGGGTGGCGTTCATGCCCGGCACGCTAGGGGCCGTTTCTGAGAGCCCGCTGAGAGCTTCCTTAACGCCCGGCGCGGGACGCGGCGCCTCCGTCAGCGCCCGGCGCGGGCCGCGCGCCAGTCGTCGGCGAGCACCGCCCACACCTCACTGTCGTGGCGCACCCCGCGGTAGAGGTAGTTCTCGCGGAGCACCCCGTCCCTGGTCATGCCGAGCCGCTTGGCCACGTTGATGCTCGGGGTGTTCTCGGTGGCCGCCACCCATTCGACGCGGTGCATGCCGCGGACGTCCACGGCCCAGTCGATCAGGAGGGTGATCGCCCGGATGATCAGGCCCCGCCCGACGGCGGCGGGCTCCAGCCAGCAGCCGACCTCGCAGGTGCCCTGTGCCGCGTCGAAGATCCGGAACAGGACGCCGCCCACCAGAGTGCCGTCGAGCCGGATGCCGTACAGCCGCCCGGCGTCCGCGGCCGCCTTGTCCGCGTAGCTCTGGAGGTAGGCGCGGGCGGAGGCCCGGTCGGTCACGAAGTCGGGCAGCGCGACGTGGGTGCCGATGAACGCGCGGCCCCGGTCCATGTGGGTGAGGAACTCCTCGGCCTGCCACGGCTCCAAGGGGCACAGTTCGGCCCCGTCGGCACCCAGCGGTACTGCGAACATCCCCGCGCTCCTCCACCCGCGTACACCCGGCCGGTCGCGGCACGGGCGGCGCGGCCCGCTCGGCCGCCCGGGAATCTTCGCACGGCGGGGTACGGGCCGGGCCCGGCGCCCGAGGGCCCGGCCCGGCCTCGTGCCGGGGTCAGCCGGAGACGCTGGGCCGTCCGTTCTCGATGTGGCCCATCAGCCGGCGGCGGAACGCGGTCCCGTCGTCCGTGGTCACTTCGAGGTCGTACCAGCCGTGCGCGTCGGCGGCGGAGTGCACCACGGTGCGGCTGCGCCCCGGCTTGACCGTCACGGTCCGCTTCCAGTCCCGCAGATCGGCCTCGTCGGCGTAGCCCAACGGCCGCACGACGAAGGTGACGGCCCGGTGGCCGCGGTTGCGGAGGGTCAGGTGGACATCGCGGTCGTCGTGGTCCAGGTACGTGGTCAGCTCGGCGGCATCGGTGGCCGCCGCCCCCTCGAACTCGCGCCGGAAGCCGTTCGGCCCGGTCACCGTGAACCGGTAGGCGCCGTCCGCCCCCTGGGCCGGCGGCACGCTCCACTGCGCCTTGCCCCGGACGTCCTTGTGCTGCGGCGCGGGGAATTCCTTGGCGTACGGGTAGAGCGCGAAGTGGACACTGGACCGGCCGTTGTTGCTGAGCTGCACCTGGAGCGCGCCGCCCGCGACCTTGGCGTACGCGTCCGGCTGGTACGGCAGCGGCCGGGCGGGCCGGGTGCCCTCCTCCTGCACGGGCATGTGCTGCTGGGCGGGCGGCCTGGGGCTCCAGCGTCCGCTCAGTGGCGGGATCGGGCCCGGGTGGGTCACCGCGGGCTGCGGCCTGCCGCGCTTGAAGTCGAACGCGGAGGTCAGATCACCGGTGACGGTGCGGCGCCACTTGCTGATGTTGGGCTCGCGCACACCCGTCCAGTGCTCCAGGAAGCGGATCACGGAGGTGTGGTCGAAGACCTCCGAGCAGACGTAGCCGCCGACGCTCCAGGGCGAGACGACCAGCATCGGCACCCGCGCGCCGAGCCCGGTCGGATGCCCCTGCCACTGCTCGTCGGACACCTCGGGCGGGGCGACGGGCGGCGGGACGTGGTCGAAGAAGCCGTCGTTCTCGTCGTAGTTGATGAGGACGACGGTGTGCCGCCAGACGTCGGGGTGCTTGCCGAGCGCGTCGAGCACCTTGTAGACGATGGTGGCGCTGTGCACGGGCGAGGAGACGCTCGGGTGCTCGGAGTCCAGCGCGGAGGGCACCAGGTAGGAGACCTCGGGCAGGGTGCCGGCGGCGACGTCCTTGCCGAAGGCGTCGGCGAGCGTTCCGGTCGGCACCCGCCTCAACCCTCGCTCGAACAGGCTGCGTTCGGCCTTGGTGAGGGTGGCGACACCCTGGTCGAGCAGCCCGAGGAGCCGCTGCCGCTCGGTGTCGTCCGGGGCGTCGCGCACGACACCGTAGAAGGACTCCATGAACGTGTGCCCGCCGGTCTTGGCCAGCGCCTTGCGGGCGATCGCCTTGAAGGTGGTGAAGAACTCGATCTGGTTGTCGGTGAAGTTCTCCCACTCGGTGTACGTCTTCCAGCTGCGCCCGGCCCTTTCGAGCCGCTCGGCGTAGGTGCCCCAGTCGTACCCGGCGTGGGTGCCCTCGTCGTAGGCGTCGTTGCCGACCGCCCGCTGACCGTTGGCCTCGAACCCGGTCTTCCCGCTCCACAGGTGGTTGCGGTTGGGGCTGGTGGAGCTGTGGATGGAGGAGTGGTAGGCGTCGCAGACGGTGAAGGTGTCGGCGAGCTCGTAGTGCAGCGGGATGTCCTGGCGGTCGTAGTAGGCCATGGTCGCCGAGGTCTTGGCGGAGACCCAGTTGTCCATCCAGCCGCCGTTCCAGGCCTTGGCGCCGCCGCTCCAGGAGTGGTCGAGGGCGCCTATGTACTGGAGGTCCTTGTGCTGGGTGGCCGCGGCGCCGCGCACGGGGAAGGGCAGGACGGTGCTGCCGAGCGGGCCCGGCTGCTCGAACACGGGCTTGCCGCCCGGGAGTTGAAGGGCGTTGCGGTCACCGAAGCCGCGTACGCCGCGCAGGGTGCCGAAGTAGTGGTCGAAGGACCGGTTCTCCTGCATGAGGATCACGACGTGCTTGACCGCGCTCAGCCCGCCGGGGGGTGGCCCGGCGGCCATCGCCGCCTGCAACGAGGGCGGCAGCAGCGAGCCGGCGGCGGCCGCGCCGAGGGCGCCGCCGCTCAGGGCGAGCAGTCGGCGCCGTGAGATGCCGGGTGCGGCGGCGTTGTCCGTGGTCAAGTGGTCCTCCCGAGCGGTGTGGTGTGTACGGGGGGAACGGTAGTGACCCGGGGTGTCCCCCAGAAGGCCCCACCCCGGCCCCCGGATGAACGTCCAAGCCCTCCTCCCGGAAGTCCAACCCGGGGTTTCCCCTGCGGGGGGGGCCGGGGGCGGGGGGTGGGTTGGCCCTGCGGGCCGGCGGGGCGGAGGAGTGCGGGTTGGCCCTGCGGGCCGGGGGCGGTGGGGGTGGGTTCGATCCCCGCGGATCGTGCGTGGCTGGTCGCGCAGTTCCCCGCGCCCCTAACCCGCTTTCGACCTCGGACCGTGCGTGGTTGCTCGCGCAGTTCCCGGCGCCCCTGTAGGTGGACCGGAGCCCCTCGGTCGCGCCCACCACGGCGCAGCCGCGCAACGTCACAGCCCCGCGCCCGCCCTATCCGTATCGGTGCGGGCCGGCGCAGGCATCTTCAGCCCGTCGTGGGGGTCCCCCCTGGCCCTTAAGGCCTTGGGGGAGTTTGAGGACGAGCGCCCTCAAGGCGCGAACGGGGTCTGGGGCGGAGCCCCAGGGGCCGGAACCGACCAACCCCGAGTCACGGGCGGGAGGGTGGGCGAACCCCCCGGGAGGGGGAAAGGGGCGCCCCCGCCGGGCCAACTTGCCGGTGGGGGGCGCCCCTTCGCAGGGTCGGAGGGCTAGCCCTCCACACCCAGCCTCTCCAGGATGAGCTGCTTGACGCGGCCCGCGTCGGCCTGACCACGCGTGGTCTTCATGACCGCACCCACCAGCGCCCCCACCGCCGCGACCTTCCCGCCCCGGATCTTGTCGGCGATCGCCGCGTTGGAGGCGATCGCCTCGTCCACGGCCGCCCCCAGCGCACCCTCGTCCGAGACGACCTTCAGGCCGCGCTTCTCGACGACCGTGTCCGGGTCGCCCTCGCCCGCGAGGACGCCCTCGATGACCTGGCGGGCCAGCTTGTCGTTGAGGTCACCGGCCGCGACGAGCGCCACGACCCGGGCGACCTGCGCCGGGGTCACGGGCAGCTCGTCGAGCGCGACGCCCCGCTCGTTGGCGTTGCGGGCGAGCTCGCCCATCCACCACTTGCGGGCACCGGCCGCATCCGCCCCGGCCGCGATCGTCGCGACGATCGGGTCGACCGCACCGGCGTTGAGCATCGACTGCATGTCGTGCTCGCTGACGCCCCACTCCTCGCGGAGCCGGTTGCGCCGCACCCGCGGCATCTCCGGGAGGGCGGCCCGCAGCTCCTCGACCCACGCGCGCGCGGGGGCCACCGGCACCAGGTCCGGCTCGGGGAAGTAGCGGTAGTCCTCGGCGTTGTCCTTGATGCGGCCCGAGGTGGTGGACCCGTCCTCCTCGTGGAAGTGCCGGGTCTCCTGCACGATCGTGCCGCCCGAGGACAGCACGGCCGCGTGCCGCTGGATCTCGAAGCGGGCGGCCCGCTCCACCGAACGCAGCGAGTTGACGTTCTTGGTCTCCGAACGCGTGCCGAACTTCTCGGTGCCGTGCGGGCGCAGCGAAAGGTTCACGTCGCAGCGCATCTGGCCCTTGTCCATCCGGGCCTCGGAGACGTCCAGCGCCTTGATGACCTCGCGCAGCTCGGCCACGTACGCCTTGGCGACCTCGGGGGCGCGCTCGCCCGCCCCCTCGATCGGCTTGGTGACGATCTCGATGAGCGGGATGCCCGCGCGGTTGTAGTCCAGGAGCGAGTGCGAGGCGCCGTGGATGCGGCCCGTCGCGCCACCGACGTGCGTGGACTTGCCGGTGTCCTCCTCCATGTGGGCGCGCTCGATCTCCACGCGGAAGATCTCGCCGTCCTCCAGCTGGACGTCCAGATAGCCGTTGAAGGCGATCGGCTCGTCGTACTGGGAGGTCTGGAAGTTCTTCGGCATGTCCGGGTAGAAGTAGTTCTTCCGGGCGAAGCGGCACCACTCGGCGATCTCGCAGTTGAGCGCGAGACCGATCTTGACGGCCGACTCGACGCCGATCGCGTTGACGACCGGGAGCGAGCCGGGCAGACCGAGGCAGGTGGGGCAGGTCTGCGAGTTGGGCTCGGCGCCCAGCTCGGTGGAACAGCCGCAGAACATCTTGGTTTTGGTGCCGAGTTCGACATGGACCTCAAGGCCCATGACGGGGTCGTACGACGCGAGGGCGTCCTCGTACGAGACCAGATCAATGACGGTCACGGTGAAAAACTTCCCTCTCAGCCCAACAGGACGTCGTCGTCACCGATGCGCTTGAGCTCGCGCAGCAGGAGGGCGACACCGGTGGCGATGGCGGCGGCGGAGACGATGGCGTCCAGGAGCTTCAGCGTGTCGTTGTCGGTGCGGGCCTTCTTGGCCTGCTTCGCGACGCTGATGGCACCGAAGGCGGTGGTGCCGATGGACAGGTACGTACCGGCCTTGGACTTCTTGAAGCCTTTGGCCTTGGTCAGTGCACTCACAGCGACGGAGCCTCCTCAAGCAGCGGGTGTCCCCACTTTTCCACGAAGGCGGCCTCGACGGCGGCACCCACCTTGTACAGGCGGTCGTCCTTCAGGGCGGGGGCGATGATCTGGAGCCCGACCGGCAGGCCGTCCTCCGGCGCGAGGCCGCAGGGCAGCGACATGGCGGCGTTGCCCGCCATGTTGGTCGGGATGGTGCACAGGTCCGCGAGGTACATCGCCATCGGGTCGTCGGCGCGCTCGCCGATCGGGAAGGCGGTGGTGGGCGTGGTCGGCGAGACGATCACGTCGACCTGCTCGAAGGCCTTCTCGAAGTCGCGCGTGATGAGCGTGCGGACCTTCTGGGCGGAGCCGTAGTACGCGTCGTAGTAGCCGGAGCTCAGCGCGTACGTACCGAGGATGATGCGGCGCTTGACCTCGTCGCCGAAGCCGGCCTCGCGGGTCAGCGCGGTGACGTCCTCGGCGGACCTCGTGCCGTCGTCGCCGACCCGCAGGCCGTAGCGCATGGCGTCGAAGCGGGCCAGGTTGGAGGAGCACTCCGACGGCGCGATCAGGTAGTACGCGGAGAGCGCCAGGTCGAAGGACGGGCAGTCCAGCTCGACGATCTCGGCGCCGAGCGACGTGAGCAGTTCCACCGACTCGTTGAAGCGCTGGACGACACCGGCCTGGTAGCCCTCGCCCGAGAACTGCTTGACGACGCCGACGCGCATCCCGGCCACCGAGCCGTTGCGGGCGGCCTCGACGACCGGCGGGACCGGCGCGTCGATGGACGTCGAGTCGAGCGGGTCGTGCCCGGCGATGACCTCGTGGAGCAGCGCCGCGTCCAGGACCGTACGGGCGCAGGGCCCGCCCTGGTCGAGGGAGGACGAGAAGGCGACCATGCCGTAGCGGGAGACCGCGCCGTAGGTCGGCTTGACGCCGACGGTGCCGGTGACGGCGGCGGGCTGGCGGATGGAGCCGCCGGTGTCCGTGCCGATGGCGAGCGGCGCCTCGTAGGAGGCGAGGGCCGCGGAGGAACCGCCGCCGGAGCCGCCCGGGATCCGGGTCAGGTCCCACGGGTTGCCGGTCGGCCCGTACGCGCTGTTCTCCGTCGAGGACCCCATGGCGAACTCGTCCATGTTGGTCTTGCCGAGGATGACGACGTCGGCGGCCTTGAGCCGCTTGGTGAGCGTCGCGTCGTACGGCGGGATCCAGCCTTCGAGGATCTTCGAGCCGACGGTGGTCGGGATGCCCTCGGTGGTGAAGATGTCCTTCAGCGCCAGGGGCACGCCGGCCAGCGGGCCGAGCTTCTCGCCGGCCGCGCGCTTGGCGTCGACGGCACGGGCCTGCGCGAGCGCACCCTCGCGGTCGACGTGCAGGAAGGCGTGGACCTTCTCGTCGACGGCCTCGATGCGCGCGAGGTGGGCCTCGGTGACCTCGACGGCGGTGAGTTCGCCGGCCGCGATCTTCGCGGCGATCTCGGCCGCGGTGAGCTTGATGATGTCCGTCATGGTGATTAGTCCTCCCCCAGGATCTGCGGCACCTTGAAACGCTGCTGCTCCTGGGCCGGGGCGCCGGAGAGCGCCTGCGCGGGGGTGAGCGACGGACGGACCTCGTCCGCGCGCATGACGTTGGTCAGCGGCAGCGGGTGGGAGGTCGGGGGTACGTCTTGGTCGGCGACCTCGGAGACGCGGGCGACCGCGCCGATGATGTCGTCGAGCTGTCCGGCGAAGTGGTCGAGCTCTTCGCCCTTCAGCTCCAGACGCGCCAGCCGGGCGAGGTGGGCGACCTCCTCGCGCGTAATGCCAGGCATGCAGCGATCCTCAGGGGTGAGTGAGTGTGGTTTGGGCCCAATCCTATGGGGCGCACCGCCCTCACCACGAAACGGATTACCCGCTCACCCTCGGTCACCGGCCCCGGCGCCCGCGGCCGGCCGCCTTCCCGGCGCCTCCCCGCGCGTCCGTGGATCTCCCACATCTGGTCATCCTCCGTTCACATCGCGTGTGCGGACGCCTGGCTCACTGGGCGAAGTTGTTCAGCCAACTCGCCCCACCACGGCGTCCATCGAGAGGACCAGGCTCCCCGTGTCCCCCCTCAGTACGGTCCGGCTCGTCACGCCGGGCAGCCCCCGCGAGGGCGACAGGCTCGCCTTCCACTGGACCACCGACGCGCCCGACCCGAAGAACTGGATCGGCGTCTACGACGGCGACCGCGCCCCCGGCACCGGCTCCTCGCTCGCCTGGTCGTACGTGACGACCGCGGCCGGTGACATCACGCTCGACACCTCCGGCCTCGGCGAAGGCACCTACACCGCCTACCTGCTGGCCAAGGACGGCTACGGAATCCTGGCGCGGACCGCTCCGATCACGATCGCCGCGCGCCCGCCGGTGCTCGCGCCGCACGCCGCCGTGGACTCCTTCACGACCGGCGAGTACGCGGCCGGGTCGCCGGTGTCGGTTCCGCTGGCCCCGCTGTGGGTGCGCCCGCCGGGCAATCCGGCCGGCACCCCGTCCTTCCGGCGGCTGTCCGGCGACTCGTGGCTGTCCGTCGGCGCCGACGGCACGGTCACCGGGACCGCGCCCGGGCGGCCGGGCCCGCACCCCGGTCGGATCGTCGTCGCGGTCAAGGAGAGCGCGGGCGCGAGCGATGTCGTCACCGTCCAGGTGCCGGTGCGCGCCGCCGGGTCCCGGCCGCGCCTGACGATCGCCTCCCTGAACCTGTGGGACGCCGGAACGCACGTCGACGGCCCGGCGGAGAAGCTGGCGCGCCTCGTGCTCGGGCAGGGTCTCGACGTCCTGGCCCTCCAGGAGACCGGCGGCACCTCCGCGAAGCCGCTCGCCGACGCCCTGGGCTGGCACGCCTACGACACCCCGGCCGGGGTCGGCATCGTCAGCCGCTTCCCGCTCACGGACGCGGCGGCCCCGGTCGCGGACGTGCCCGCGGTCGCGGCCACGCTCCAACTGCCGGGCGGGCGACGGCTCCGGCTGTGGGCCGCCCAGCTGGACGAGGCCGCGTACGGGCCCTACGCGGTACGGGACGGGCGCACCCCCGCCGAGGTCGAGGCCGCCGAACGCGCGAGCCTGCGCCACCGGCAGGCGACGGCGCTGCTCGCCGCGATGAAGGGCGATCTCGCGGCGCGGAGCACGCCGGTGGTGCTCGCGGCCGGGCTCGCCTCCCCCTCGCACCTCGACCGCGCCACCAGGGTGCGCTGGCCGGTGACGGTGGCGCTCGCCTCGGCCGGCCTGCACGACGCGTTCCGCGAGGCGCACCCGAGCGCCTCGCGCGAGCCCGGCACCACCTGGTCGCCGGTGCGCCCGGACGAGCCGCGGGACCGCATCGACCAGGTCCAGTACACGGGCCCGCTGCGCGTCGAGGCGGCGTACGCACTGTGCACGGGCTGGCCGAAGCCGGTGCCGGACACCGCCGCCAACGGCTGGCCGTCCGATCACGCGGCGCCCGCGGTCTCCTTCACGGTCCGCTGAGCGCTCGGCCCGACCCGCCGCTGCGGCGATCCGCCGCCGAGCCCGCCCCGGCCCCTCCCCCGACCCGAAGACCCGAAGGACTCTCCGTCATGACTCCCCTGAGCCGCCGCGCCTTCGTGGGCGCGTCCGCAGCGACCGCGGCCGCCGCCGCCGTCGGCCTGCCCGACCCCGCCACCGCCGCCCCGCGCCCGAAGGGCAGCATCGAGGACGTCAGGCACGTCGTCGTCCTGATGCAGGAGAACCGCAGCTTCGACCACTACTTCGGCACCCTGTCCGGCGTCCGCGGCTTCGACGACCGCCAGGCGCTGACGTTCCCCGACGGCGACTCCGTCTTCCGCCAGCCGGACGCGGGCCGCGCCGACGGCTTCATGCTGCCGTTCCGGATGGACACCACGAAGTACAACGCCCAGAACGCGGGCGGCCTCCCGCACGACTGGGGCACCGGGCACACCGCGATCAACGGCGGCGCGATGAACAAGTGGGTGGCCGCCAAGGGCGAGCGCACCATGGGCTACTTCACCCGCGAGGACATCCCCTACCAGTACGCCCTGGCCGACGCGTTCACGCTGTGCGACGGCTACTTCTGCTCCCAGGCGGGCCCCACCGACCCCAACCGCCTCTACCTGTGGACGGGCACCTGCGGCCCCGGCAAGGACGGCACGACCGGGCCCTGGACGGACAACACCCCGGTGACCGACAACCCGGTCGCGGACTGGACGACGTACGCCGAGCGCCTGGAGGCGGCGAAGGTCAGCTGGCGGGTCTACCACAACCCGTCGAAGGACGACCGGTACGGCGACTACGACGACAACGCGCTCTCGTACTTCAAGCAGTTCCACGCCTTCGCGAAGGACGACCCGCGTCACGTCAACGCGATGACCAAGTTCGACCCGGCCGCCTTCGACAAGGACTGCAAGGACGGCACACTCCCGACGGTGTCCTGGCTGGTGGCGCCCTACCTCTTCAGCGAGCACCCCTCGGCGGGCCCCGACTACGGCGCGCACTGGGTCGACCAGGCCCTCCAGTCGCTCTTCTCCAACCCGGAGGTGTGGAAGCACACCGTCTTCCTCGTCATGTACGACGAGAACGACGGCTACTTCGACCACGTGCTGCCGCCGTTCCCCGAGCCGGGCACTGCGGACGAGTTCGCGGCGGGCCGGCCGATCGGCCTGGGCAACCGGGTCCCGCTCTGGGCGATCTCCCCGTGGTCGCGCGGCGGCTACGTCAACTCCCAGGTTTTCGACCACACTTCGGTCCTCCGCTTCCTGGAGCTGGTGACAGGAGTCCAGGAGCCGAACATCTCGGACTGGCGCCGCTCGGTGTGCGGCGACCTGACGAGCTGCTTCGACTTCACGAAGCCGGACTACTCGATCCCGAAGCTCCCCGACACCGTGGCCCTGATGGCCAAGGCGGACGCCGGCAACGCGCTGCCCGCGGTCAAGCTGCCCGCCAACGGCGCCCAGTCGATGCCCACCCAGGAGCCGGGCACCCGGCCGCACCGGCAGCTGCCGTACCGCCCGTGGGCGGATGTGACGGTGGACCGCACGACCGGCCGGGTCACCTGCACCCTGGCCAACCACGGATCCGCCACCTTCCACTTCACGGTGCTCCCCAACACCCTGAAGCCGTTCGCCGGTACGCCGTTCACGGTGGCGCCCGGCACGGCGAAGAGCTACGTCTGGGAGACGGCGGAAACGGACGGCCGCTACGACTTCACGGTCCACGGAGCGGACGGCTTCCTGCGCCGCTTCTCCGGCACGGTGACGCGAGCGACGCCCCCGGGCCCGGCCCCCGTCCCCTCGGTGACCGCCACCCCGCGCGGGCGCCGCATCCTGGAACTCCACCTCCGCAACGAGGGCGCGGCCGAGCTGTCCTTCACCGTGTCCGACGACCGGGGCTCACGGGTGGTGTGGGTCCCGCCGAGCGGCCGCACATCGGTGAACTGGCCGCTGAAGGACGGGAGTTACGACCTCACGGTGACGGCGGCGAGCGGGGGCCGTTTCGTGTGGAGGTACGCGGGGACGGTCCACGCGGGTTAGCGGGTCAGGACGAACCCGGGCGCGGGGTCGGTGCACGGGGTCGGTGCACGGCTGCGAACCGTGCGTGGCCGGTCGCGCGGTTCCCCGCGCCCCTGTAGGTGTAAGGCGCGATCGGGGTCCGGGGCGGAGCCCCGGTGGGGTCACTGGACGGGCTGGCCCGAGGACCGGGACGCCTCCGCCTCGGCCCGCGCGGCCTCCGCCGCGATCTCGGCGGGCCGATGCCACCCCGAGTCCCCCCGCGCGAGCAGCCAAGCCGTGGCCTCGGCCGGCGGCATCGCCGCAGCCACCAGCCACCCCTGCACCGCGTCGCACCCCAGGTCCCGCAACCGCTCCCACGTCTCGTCGTCCTCGACGCCCTCCGCGACCACCAACAGGCCCAGCGAATGGGCGAGATCGACGGTGCAGCGAACGATCTCCGCGTCCTCGTTGTCGATGGCGAGCCGGGCCACGAACGACCGGTCGATCTTCAGCTCACTGACCGGCAGCCGCCGCAGGTGCACCAGCGAGGAGTACCCCGTACCGAAGTCGTCGAGGGACATCTTGACGCCGTGCCCGGTGAGCCCGGCCAGCGTGTCGGCGGCCCGTTGCGGGTCCTCCAGGAGGACGTGTTCCGTTATCTCCAGTTGCAGCGCGCCGGCCGGCACCCCGTGCCGGGCGAGCCGGGCCGCGACGGACCCCGCGAAGCCAGGCGTGTGCACGTCGCGCGGCGACACGTTGACGGCGACCGGGACGTTGAGGCCCTGCGCACGCCACCGGGCCACCTGCGCGAGCGCGGTGTCCAGGACGTACTCGGTGAGGTGCGGCATGAGCCCGCTGGACTCGGCGATGGCGATGAACTCGTCCGGCGCCACCCGCCCGCGCTCGGGATGCACCCAGCGCACCAGCGCCTCAAGTCCCGCCACCTGACCGTCGAACTGAACCTTCGGCTGGTAGTGCAGCTCCACGTCCCCGGCGTCGAGCGCCCGCCGCAGATCGCCCAACAGGCCGAGCCGGTCAGGGGTGTTGGAGTCCCGCTTGGACTCGTACACCTCCACGCCCGTACGGTCCCGCTTGGCCTGGTACATCGCGACGTCGGCCCGTCGCAGCAGCCCTTCGGCGTCCAGCGCGTGGTCGGGGAAGAGCGCCACACCCGCACTGGCCTCCAGGACCAGGGTCAGCCCGTCCAGGTCGAGCGGTGAGGACAGCTCCGCGACCAGACCGCGGGCGGTGCGCATGGCGCTGGTCGCGGATTCGCAGACCGGCAGCAGCACGGCGAACTCGTCCCCGCCGAGCCGGGCGACCTCGGCGCCACGCGGCAGAGCGGTCCTCAGGCGTTCGGCTATCTGGAGGAGCAGGCGGTCTCCGGCGAGGTGCCCGAGGGTGTCGTTCACCGACCGGAAGCGATCGAGGTCGATCAGGACGAGGGCGGTGCGGGAGCCGCTGTTCTCCGCCTCCTCCAGGGCCGACCAGGTGCGTTCCAGGAGCCACTGACGGTTGGGGAGCCCGGTCAGCGGGTCGCGCAGCTGCTCCTCGGCACGGGCCCGGGCGATCCAGAGCGTCGAGTCGAGGGCGACGAGCGGCACCGCGAACAGCGGGAGCAATACGGGCACCGACATGGCGACGACGCAGATCAGCGGTGCGATGCCGAGCAGTGCGACGGCCACCAGGCCCTGCCGCAGCAGAGCCGTACGGGCGACGGTGGGCAGGCCGTTGCGCGGGGCGAGGGCGTACCAGAGCAGCGTCCGGGTGATCAGCAGATACGTGCCCGCGGCGAGCACGATCTCAGGGGCGGTGGCGAGGCTCCACTGGGTGGGCCACCACGGCTGGGCGACGCTCGGGACGATGTCGAGCGCGGCCAGCACCAGGCCCGCGGCTCCTATCCCGAGGACGTCCACGGCGCCGTGCAGCACGCCCTGGCGCCAGCGGTTCCGCCGCGCGGCGCCGACCAGGACCACCACGGCCAGGCTGACGAGCGCGGCCGGCAGCCAGCCGTACAGGAGCAGGACCGCGATCGTGAGGGCGGCGCCGGAGCCGGTGCCGCCCCACCAGCGCTCCCGGCCGAGCGCGACGAGGTGGCCCACGATGATGCCGCTGAGGACGGCCAGCGACCAGCCCGTGGTCCCGCCCGGAAACAGGGCGTCGCCGGCTTGGACGGCCCGGTAGCAGCCGGTGGCGAGGACCACGCCCGCCAGGCCGGTGACGACGGCCGTCAACCCGGACGAAAGGCCCGTGAACCCGCGCAGCCTCACGGCCGGGGCGGTGCTCTCGGTCGGTTTCATTCCCGTCCCTCTCACAGCCGGCGGTGCCCGTGCACGCGATGGCCCCGATGTCATGCCACCACGACTGGTGTTGCTCCCCAACCGCTCCACGAGCAGGGGCCATCAGCCGTGCACGACCGGCGCACATCTCAACAGTAGGCCGCGGAAGGCTCTGTCGGGCAGCGGTCTACAGCTCTTGCCCGAATGCGACCCAGCCACCCGCATCGGTCTGCTATGCGCCGAACGGGTGACTCCGCGCAGCCTCCAGGCCCCCTGTTACTACCCTTCTTTGACTCTCATTCCCCCTCCGGGGCGGTGGGCATCGCGGCTTCCCTCGCCGCGTCGGGCCCTTGTTCCAGCAGAATCGCGAAGCCGTCCTCGTCCAGAACCGGAACCTTCAGCTGCATCGCCTTGTCGTATTTGGAACCGGGGCTGTCGCCGACCACGACGAACGACGTCTTCTTCGAAACGGAACCGGTGACCTTCGCTCCGCGGCTCTGCAACGCCTCTTTCGCGCCATCTCTGGTGTGCCGCTCAAGCGTTCCGGTCACGACGACGGTGAGGCCCTCCAGCGGGCGCGGGCCCTCGTCCTCGCCGGTGCTCTCGTCCTCCATGCGGACGCCGGCGGCCTTCCACTTGCGCAGGATCTCCTGGTGCCACTCCTCGGCGAACCACTGCTTGAGGGAGGCCGCGATGATGCCGCCCACGCCCTCGACGGCCGCGAGTTCCTCCTCTCCGGCCTGCTCGATGCGCTCGATGGACCGGAATTCGCGGGCCAGCGCCTCGGCGGCGACCGGGCCGACGTGGCGGATGGAGAGACCGGTGAGGATGCGCGCCAGCGGACGCTCCTTGGCGGCCGCGATGTTCTCCAGCATCGAGACGGCGTTCTTGCGCGGCTCGCCGTTCATGTTGGCGAAGACGAGCGCCGTCTTCTCCTCGCCGGTCTTCGGGTCGCGCTTGGGCAGTCCGCTGTCCTGATCGAGTACGTACGCCCTGATCGGCAGGAGCTGATCCATGGTGAGGTCGAAGAGCCCGCCCTCGTCGAGCAGGGGCGGCTCGGCGGGCTCCAGCGGCTTGGTGAGGGCGGCGGCCGCAACGTATCCGAAGTTCTCGATGTCGAGGCTCTTGCGGCCCGCCAGGTAGAACAGCCGCTCCCTCAATTGGGCGGGGCAGGATTGCGCGTTGGGGCAGCGGAGGTCGATGTCGCCCTCCTTCATCGGACGCAGCGCGGTGCCGCACTCCGGGCACTCGGCGGGCATCTCGAAGGGGTACTCGCTGCCGTCCCGCAGGTCGGCGACGGGGCCGAGGATCTCCGGGATGACGTCCCCGGCCTTGCGCAGCACCACGGTGTCGCCGATGAGGACGCCCTTGGCCTTGACCACGTCCTGGTTGTGGAGGGTGGCGAACTCGACCTCGGAGCCGGCCACGGTGACGGGCTCGACCTGTGCGTAGGGAGTGACGCGGCCCGTACGGCCCACGCCCACGCGGATGTTGACGAGCTTGGTGTTGACCTCTTCGGGCGCGTACTTCCAGGCGATGGCCCAGCGCGGGGCGCGCGCGGTGGAGCCGAGGCGGCCCTGGAGGGGGATCTCGTCGAGCTTGACGACGACGCCGTCGATCTCGTGCTCCACCACCGAGTGCCGGTTCTCGCCCATGTAGGTGATGAACTGCCGCACTTCTTCGAGGGACTTGACGACCTTGTTGTGCTGAGCGGTGGGCAGACCCCATGCGCGCAGCAGCTCGTACGCCTGGGAGAGGCGGTCGATGTCGAAGCCCTCGCGGGCGCCGATGCCGTGCACCACCATGTGCAGCGGCCGGGTCGCGGTGACCTTGGGGTCCTTCTGGCGCAGTGAACCGGCGGCCGCGTTGCGGGGGTTGGCGAACGGCTTCTCGCCCGCTTCGACCAGACGCGCGTTGAGGCCCTCGAAGGCCTCCATCGGGAAGTAGACCTCGCCCCGGATCTCCACGAGGGCGGGGATGCGGTCGCCCTTGAGACGGGACGGGATGTCGGCGATCGTGCGCACGTTGGGCGTGATGTCCTCGCCGGTGCGGCCGTCGCCCCGGGTGGCGGCGCGGGTCAGCCTGCCGTGCTCGTACGTCAGGTTCACGGCGAGGCCGTCGACCTTCAGCTCGCACAGGTAGTGGTAGGCGCCGGTACCGACGTCCTTGGCGATGCGCTCGGCCCAGGCGGCCAGTTCCTCGTCGTCGAAGGCGTTGTCCAGGGACAGCATCCGCTCGCGGTGCTCGACCGAGGCGAAGTCCGTCTCGTAGGCGCCCGCGACCTTCTGGGTCGGCGAGTCGGGCGTGCGCAGCTCGGGGTGCTCGTCCTCCAGGGCTTCCAGGGAGCGGAGCAGCTTGTCGAAGTCGCCGTCGCTGATGACCGGTTGGTCCCGTACGTAGTACCGGAAGCGGTGCTCCTCGATCTGCTCGGCGAGGAGCGCGTGCTGCTCCCGGGCCTCCGCGGGCACCGCCGCGTTCTGTTCGCCAGCCACCGTCATGTCCTCCCGTTTCCCGTTGTCCCCGTCACTCAGGGTTGTCCGCGAGCGATCTCGCCGCCCGGACACAGTGCGCGAGCGCGGCCCGCGCGTGGGCCGGGGACGCGCCCGCCATGCCGCAGCTGGGAGTGATCACCACGGACTCGCCCAGAGTCCCCGGATTCAGCCCCAGCCTGCGCCACAGCGTCCTGACACCCATGACGCTACCGGCAGGGTCTGACAATGGGCCGTCGGTGGCGGGCACCACTCCGGCGAAGAGCTTCACCCCGCTCTCGGCGGCCTCACCGATCTGCTCGTCGTCACGCTCGGTGAGGAGTGAGAAATCGAACGACACTCCGGCGGCTCCGGCCCGCCGCAGCAGCGCGAACGGGACGTCGGGGGCGCAGGAGTGGACGACGACGGGGCCGTCGTGCACGGCCATGACCTCGCGCAGCGCGCCCTCCACGACCTGCCGGTCGACGGCCCGGTGGGTGCGGTACCCGCTGGCGGTACGGATCTGTCCGCGCAGCACCGAGGTGAGCGAGGGCTCGTCGAGCTGGAGCACGAGCCGGGCTCCGGGGACGCGGCGGCGCACGTCGGCGAGGTGGTCGCGCAGGCCCTCGGCGAGTGATCCCGCGAGGTCGCGGCAGGCCCCGGGGTCGCCGAGCGAGAGCTCGCCGTTCCTGAGCTCCAGGGCGGCGGCCAGCGTCCACGGGCCGACGGCCTGCACCTTGAGCGGACCGGTGTACTCCTGGGTGAACTCCTCCAGGGCGTCGAGGTCCTCGCCGAGCCAGGACCTGGCCCGCCGGGTGTCCCGGCCGGGCCGGTCCCCGACGCGCCAGCCGCTGGGCTCCACGTGCCCGTACATCTCGACGAGGAGCCCGATGGTCCGCCCGATCATGTCGGCGCCGGGCCCGCGCGCGGGCAGTTCCGCGAGGTACGGGAAGTCGCCGCTCGCCCCTTCGGCCCCGATCAGCGAGCCGGTGACGGTCTTGGCGGTCTCCCGCGCGTCGCCGCCCGGCATCGAGCCGACGCCGGTGGCGGGCCCCCAGGGAAATTTGCTCTGTTCGCTCACCCCGGAAGCCTACGCAACCGGGCGCACGGCCCGGTCCCGGCTACTTGCCGGGGCGCACGGTGAGGTCGTTGACCTCGGCGTCGGCCGGCAGGTCGATGGCCATGACGATGGTGGTGGCCACCGACTCGGGGTCGATGAACTTCGCGGGGTCGTACTCCTTGCCCTCCTGCGAGTGCACCTTGGCCTGCATGGGGCTCGCGGTGCGGCCGGGGTAGACCGAGGTGACCCGGACGCCGTTCGCGTGCTCCTCGTGGCGCAGCGAGTCGGCGAGCGCCTTGAGTCCGTGCTTGGAGGCGGCGTACGCGCCCCATTCGGCGTGCGCGGCAAGCCCGGCACCGGAGTTCACGAAGACCACGTGGCCGCGCGAGGCGCGCAGTTGGGGCAGCAGGTGGCGGGTGATCTCGGCCGGGGCGATCAGGTTGACGTTGAGCTGCTGGTGCCAGGTCTTGGGGCGCAGTTCGCCGACCGGCCCGAGGTCGACGATGCCCGCGATGTGCAGCAGCGAGTCGAGTTGCTCGGGCATCGGCTGCTTGTCGAAGGCCCAGGAGAGGCGGTCGGGGTCCGCGAGGTCGCCGACGAGGGTCCGCGCGCCCGGGTAGCGGGCGGCGAACTCCTTGGCGCGTCCGGCGTCGCGGGCGAGCAGGATGAGCTCGTCGCCGCGCTCGTGCAGTCGGCGGGCGACGGCCGCGCCGATGCCGGAACCGGCGCCGGTGATCAGATGAGTAGCCATACCCGCCATGCTCGCACTGGTCGGGGGCTCACTGGATACCGAGGGACTCTTCCAGGTAGGCGAGGGCCGCGACGCCGTCCTCGGCGAAGAAGACCAGCTCGGTCAGCGGGACGGGCAGGAAGCCCTCCTCCTCCATGCGCCGGAACTGCTCCTTGAGGCCGTCGTAGAAGCCCGCGGTGTTGAGCAGGACGACCGGTTTGGTGGTCTTCCCGTGCTTCTTCAGCTCCAGGATCTCGGTGGCCTCGTCCAGGGTGCCGGTCCCGCCCACCATGATCACGACGGCGTCCGCCCTGGCGAGCAGCAGCGCCTTGCGCTCGGCGAGGTCCTTGGCGATGACCATCTCGTCGGCGTTCTCGCGCGCCTTGGCCGCCAGGAAGTCGACCGAGACGCCGACCAGCCGGCCGCCGGCCTGCTGCACGCCGTCGGCGACGACCTTCATGAGGCCGCTCTCGGACCCGCCCCACACCAGGGTGTGGCCGCCCTTGCCGAGCAGTTCGGCGAATTCACGGGCGGGGCGCGTGTAGCGCTCGTCGAGGTCGGCCGCGGAGAGGAAGACGCATATGTTCATGGGGCAACGATACGAGGGGAAGAAGCGGGCCTCCCAGAGCGCTGCACCTTTTATGACGACAGGACATCGCATCACCGTGGAGCGGGGCACCGAGCATGTGCGGGTCGTGCGCGACGGGCAGGTGCTGGCCGAGAGCCGGCGCCCGCTGCTGCTGCGCGAGACCGGCCTTCCGGTCCGCTACTACCTTCCGCCCGAGGACGTCCGCACCGACCTCTTGACACCGTCGGACACGCACACCTATTGCCCGTTCAAGGGAACGGCCTCCTATTGGTCGCTGCCGGACGCGCCGGACCTGGTCTGGTACTACCCGGACCCGAAGGAGGACGTGGCCGAGATCAAGGACCACCTCTGCTTCTACGAGGTGGAGACCGTCACCGGCTGACCGATGCCGGACGCCCCCACCCGGTCGGCGACCTTGAAGGTGCGCCGGTAGGTCACGGGCGAGACGCCGAGCACCGAACGCATCTGCTGGCGCAGTGAGTTGGCCGTGCCGAAGCCGGCCCGGTGGGCGACCAGGTCCACCGGAAGGTCGCTGGACTCCAGGAGCTGGCGGGCGACTTCGAGACGCTGGGCGGTGAGCCACTGGCCCGGCGTCATGCCCGCCTCCTCCCGGAAGCGGCGGGTGAACGTGCGCAGGCTCATCTTCGCGTGGGCGGCCAGCTCGCCGAGCGAGAGCGGCTCCTGGAGCCGGTCCAGGGCCCAGGCGCGGGTGGCGGCGGTACTGGCGAGCGTCGGCTCGGGGACCGGGCGCTCGATGTACTGGGCCTGCCCGCCGTCGCGGTGCGGCGGCACCACGCAGTGGCGGGCGGCCCGGTTGGCGACGGCGCTGCCGTGGTCGCGGCGCACGATGTGCAGGCACAGGTCGATCCCGGCGGCGGCGCCCGCCGAGGTCAGCACGTCGCCGTCGTCGACGAACAGGACGCCCGGGTCCAGCCGCACGCGCGGGAAGGTGCGCTGGAAGGCGTCGGCGTCGCACCAGTGAGTGGTGGCGGGGCGTCCGTCGAGCAGCCCGGCGGCGGCCAGGACGTAGGAGGCCGTGCAGATGGAGACCATGCGCGTGCCCGGCCGGATCCGTTCGAAGGCGCGGGCCAGCGGCTCGGGCAGCGGGCCGCCGGAGGCGATGACGCCGAGGTCGTGGGTCGGCGGGACCACGACGGTGTCGGCGGCGGCGAGTGCCTCGGGTCCGTGTTCGACGGCCACCGAGAACCCGGCCTCGGTGCGCACGGGCTTTCCGTCGACCGTGCAGACGAGCACCTCGTAGAGGCACTCGCCGTCGGGCCCCTTGGCGCTGTCGAAGATCCGGGACGGGATGCCCAGCTCGAAGGAGACCACTCCGTCGAGGGCGAGCACCGCGACGCGGTGGACTTTCGGTCGTACGGCCATGGCCAGATTCTGTCACATCATGGCCAAACGGTCAGCACCACGCGGGTGGACCGCGGTGCAGGCTGGTCTCCGTCGGTGGCTCCCACCGGCCAGGAAACCCCACAAAGGATTAGCCATGTCGCAGACCATGCGTGCCATCAGCTCCCCCCGGCTCGGCGGCCCCGAGGTACTCGCCGAGATCCAGACCGAGCGCCCCGAGCCGGGCCCGACCGAGGTCCTGGTGCGTGTGCACGCCGCCGGCGTCAACCCGGCCGACTGGAAGATCCGCGAGCACGGCCCCTTCGGCTGGGAGACCACGCCGCCGATCCTCGGCTTCGACGTGTCCGGCACCGTGGAGGCGGTGGGCCTCGGCGTCACCCTGTACGAGGCCGGCGACGAGGTCTTCGGCATGCCGCTCTTCCCGCACCAGGCGGGCGCGTACGCCGAGTACGTCGCCGCCCCCGCCCGGCACTTCGTCCGCAAGCCCGCCGGGATCGACCACATCCAGGCCGCGGCGCTGCCCCTGGCCTCGCTCACCGCGCACCAGGCGCTCATCGAGACGGCCCGGCTGACCGCCGGGCAGCGGGTGCTGATCCACGCCGCGGCGGGCGGCGTCGGCCACCTCGCGGTGCAGATCGCGAAGGCGCACGGTGCGTACGTCATCGGCACGGCCAGCGCCGGCAAGCACGACTTCCTGCGCGGGCTCGGCGTGGACGAGCTGGTCGACTACACGGCGGTGGACTTCACCGAGGCGGTGCGGGACGTGGACGTGGTCCTCGACCCCATCGGCGGCGAGTACGGCAGCCGCTCCCTGAAGGTGCTGCGCCAGGGCGGCATCCTGGTCTCGATCTCGTCCCCGGACGAGGACGCGCTGCGCCCGGAGGCGGCCGCCCTGGGCGTCAAGGCGGGCTTCACTCTGGTCGAGCCGGACCAGGCCGGTATGCGGGCGGTCGCGGCGCTGGTCGAGGACGGCCGGCTGCGCGCCGAGATCGACTCGGTCTTCGACCTGTCCGACGCCGCGAAGGCGCACGCGTACGGCGAGCGCGGGCGCACCCGGGGCAAGATCGTGCTCCGGGTCGCCGAGTAACCGCCCGGTCGGCGGGGTCAGACGCGGGCGGTCGCCCGCTCGGTCGTCGCGATCGTGGCGGAGCCCACCACGCGCGTGCCGTCGTACAGGACGATCGCCTGCCCGGGGGCCACACCGCGGACCGGCTCGGCGAACGTCACGTTCAGGACGCCGTCGACCAGTTCCGCGGTCACCTCGGTCTCGCCGCCGTGCGCGCGCAGCTGGGCGGTGTACGTGCCCGGTCCGGCCGGGGCGTTGCCGCACCAGCGGGGCTTGATCGCACCGAGGGCGGTGACGTCGAGAGCCTCGACGGGCCCGACGGTGACCGTGTTGTTCACCGGCGAGATGTCCAGGACGTAGCGGGGCTTGCCGTCGGCGGCGGGGTGGCCGATGCGCAGGCCCTTGCGCTGGCCGATGGTGAAGCCGAACGCGCCCTCGTGGCTGCCGATCTTCGTGCCGGACTCGTCGACGATGTCGCCCTCGGCCCTGCCGAGGCGGTCCGCGAGGAAGCCCTGGGTGTCGCCGTCGGCGATGAAGCAGATGTCGTGGCTGTCGGGCTTCTTGGCGACCGCCAGGCCCCGGCGCTCGGCCTCGGCGCGAATCTCGTCCTTGGTGGTGAGGGTGTCGCCGAGCGGGAACATCGCGTGGGCGAGCTGACGCTCGTCGAGCACGCCGAGGACGTACGACTGGTCCTTGGCCATGTCGGAGGCGCGGTGCAGCTCACGGCTGCCGTCCTCGGTCAGGACGACGGTCGCGTAGTGGCCGGTGCACACGGCGTCGAAGCCGAGCGCGAGCGCCTTGTCGAGCAGCGCCGCGAACTTGATCTTCTCGTTGCAGCGCAGGCACGGGTTGGGGGTGCGGCCCGCCTCGTACTCGGCGACGAAGTCCTCGACCACGTCCTCGCGGAAGCGCTCCGCCAGGTCCCAGACGTAGAAGGGGATGCCGATGACGTCCGCGGCGCGGCGGGCGTCCCGGGAGTCCTCGATGGTGCAGCAGCCGCGGGCCCCGGTGCGGAAGGACTGCGGGTTCGCGGAGAGCGCCAGGTGCACCCCGGTGACGTCGTGGCCCGCCTCGGCGGCGCGGGCGGCGGCCACCGCGGAGTCCACCCCGCCGGACATGGCGGCGAGGACGCGCAGGGGACGCGGGGAGGTCATCGGCGAGGGCTGCGGCGAAGTCTGAGTCATAGCACTCGTAAGGGTACGTGGGATCGGGAACCCGGGGCGCGGGAGTATCCGTTGTGGATCTCAGAGGGGTCGGATCCGGGAGTCGCCGGCCGAGGTGCGGTGGTGGCGCGGTGGCGATGACCCCACGGGGAGCGGTACGGGGAGGGACGGGGGCGGGGAGCATGGCGACCAGCCGCAGGGGGCTGCTGATCGGGGGCGCGGTGGTGGCGCTCGGCACGATCGGATACCTGAACAAGCCGCAGGCGAGGCCGCACCGGCCACGCAAGGCCGGCGAGCTGGACTTCGCGGGGGCGCAGTGGGTGGCGGCGGCCCCGCCGAACTGGCGGATGGCGGACCGGCCGGACGACTACGCGGTGGACCGGGTGGTGATCCATGTCGTCCAGGGCAGTTTCGACAGCGCCCTCAGAACGTTCCAGGACCCGGGGAACAAGGCCGCGGCGCACTATGTGGTGCGCAAGGACGGCCACATAGCGCAGACGGTACGGGAGCTGGACGTGGCCTTCCACGCGGGCAACCGGGAGTACAACGAGCGCAGTGTCGGCATAGAGCACGAGGGCTTCGTGGACGAGGCCTCGTCGTTCACCGACGCCATGTACGCATCGTCGGCCCGCCTCACGGCGGCGATCTGTGCCCGCTATCGAATAACCGTGGACCGGACGCACATCATCGGGCACGTGGAGGTGCCCGGCACCGATCACACCGACCCCGGCCCGCACTGGGACTGGCCGCGCTACATCGAGCTGGTCGGGGCGGCCGGCCGGGCCGGAGCCGAGCCCCGGACCTGAGCGGTACCAGGGGCCTGACCCGTGCCAGGGGCCTGACCCGTGCCACGGGCGGGGACCTCGGCGCGGGCGGGGACCTCGGCGCGGGCCCGGCTCAGACGAGGCCTGCCGTACGGGCCCGCTCCACGGCCGGCCCGATGGCCTCGGCGACCGCTTCGACGTCGGCCGCGGTGGAGGTGTGGCCGAGCGAGAAGCGCAGGGTGCCGCGGGCCAGGTCGGGATCGGTGCCGGTGGCGAGCAGGACGTGGCTGGGCTGGGCGACGCCCGCGGTGCAGGCGGAGCCGGTGGAGCACTCGATGCCCTGCGCGTCGAGCAGCAGCAGCAGGGAGTCGCCCTCGCAGCCGGGGAAGGTGAAGTGGGCGTTGGCAGGCAGCCGGCCGGCCGGGTCGGGGTCGCCGCCGAGGATCGCGTCGGGCACGGCCTTGTGGACGGCCTCCACAAGACGGTCGCGCAGTCCGCCGGTCTCCCGGGCGAAGGCGCCGCGCCGTTCCGCTGCGAGCCGCCCGGCCACCGCGAACGCGGCGATGGCGGGGACATCGAGGGTGCCGGAGCGTACGTGCCGCTCCTGGCCGCCGCCGTGCAGCACGGGAACGGGGGTGTACTCGCGGCCGAGCAGCAGGGCCCCGATGCCGTACGGTCCGCCGATCTTGTGGCCCGAGACGGTCATGGCGGCGAGTCCCGACGCGGCGAAGTCCACGTCGAGCTGGCCGAAGGCCTGCACCGCGTCGGCGTGCAGGGGGATCTCGAACTCCCTTGCCACGGCGGCGAGTTCGGACACCGGCATGATGGTGCCGATCTCGTTGTTGGCCCACATGACGGTGGCCAGGGCGACGTCGTCGGGGTCGCGCTCGATCGCGGCGCGCAGCACCTCGGGGTGCACCCGGCCGTGCGCGTCGACGGGCAGGTACTCGACGGTGGCGCCCTCGTGCTCGGCGAGCCAGTGCACCGCGTCGAGCACGGCGTGGTGCTCGACGGGGCTCGCGAGGACGCGCACGCGGCGCGGGTCGGCGTCCCGGCGGGCCCAGTACAGGCCCTTGACGGCGAGGTTGTCGGCCTCGGTGCCGCCGGCCGTGAAGACGACCTCGCTGGGGCGCGCGCCGAGCGATGCGGCGAGGTCCTCGCGTGCCTCCTCGGCGGTGCGGCGGGCCCGCCGCCCGGCGGCGTGCAACGAGGACGCGTTGCCGGTGGCGGTCAGCTGGGCGGTCATCGCCTGGACCGCCTCCGGGAGCATCGGAGTGGTCGCGGCGTGGTCGAGGTAAGCCATGGTGGGCCCGATTCTACGAGCCGCACGGGGCGGGCCGTGCCGCAGTTCCGGCCAGGACCGTGGCGGGGCTCAGCCGTTGAGCCCCCAGGACACGGTGTGGTCGGCCATCATCAGGCCGGCCAGGACCGCGAGGTCGGCCACGCCCAGGGCGAGACCGAGCAGCGCGCGGCCCCGGCGCTCGGTGCCGTACAGCAGGGAGAGCGACGACAGGACGATGGCGACGGGGCCGAGGACGATGTTCATGACGAGCAGCCCGACCAGTCCGAGGACGAAGGCCGCGACGGCCATCCCGTCCCTGTCACGGTTGCGGGTGCGGCGGCGGATCGCTGCGAGTTCCATCGTCAGCCCTTCCGGTGCGAGAGGCGTTCACGGGCGGCGAAGACGAGCAGCCAGACGCCGATGACACCGGCGACGGCCAGGGTGACCGGGAGCGGGAGGTGCGCCGCTGAGCCCAGCACGACCCCCAGCAGAAGGAGGGCTGCGACGAGGAAAAGCATGAGAACCCTTTCTGTGCACGGCTTCCGGGCGGTCCGGGAGGAGGGCGCCCACGGTCGGACGGCTTCCTCGACATGCCTTGAGAGTACGACTGTTCACTGACTACTGAGTCTAGTGTTCCCAACTTCCGCGAACACATGTTTACTGAGTGGTATGAGCCACACTCTCGGGATCCGGCAGGCCCAGAAGCAGAAGACCCGGCAGGCCCTCATGGACTCGGCGCTCCAGCTCCTGGAGCACCAGAGCCTCAGCAGCCTGGGGCTTCGCGAGGTCACCCGGGCGGTCGGGATGGCTCCGGCCGCGTTCTACCGGCACTTCACGGGGACGGCCGACCTGGGAGTGGCGCTGGTCGAGCAGGCGCTGGGTTCGCTCCACGACACGATCAGGGCGGCGATCGTCACGACGGGGTCGAGCGAGCAGCGGATCGAACGGGCGGTGGCGCTGATCGGTGCGCACGTGCGGGCGCACCCGGCACATGTCCGCTTCATCGCCCGCGAGCGGCACGGCGGAGTCGCGCCGGTGCGGGAGGCGATCGGGGTGCAGCTGCGCCGCTTCGCGGACGAGGTGGCCGAGGCGCTCGGGGCCGACCCCGAGTCGGCCGGCTGGACCCCGGCGGATCTGCGGATGCTGGCCGGGGTGTACGTCGACCACATGGTGATGACGGCGTCGGCGCTCCTGGAGGGCGACGAGGGCTCCGAGGAATCGGTCCTGGCCACGGCCCGGGCCCAGCTGCGCCTGGTGACCCTGGGCCGCCACCACTGGCTGGACTAGCCCCCGGAGCTCCACCGGGGCTCCCCCGGAGCTCCGCTGGGGGCTCCGCCCCCAACCCCGCTCTCACCCGCAGCCCGTGCGTGGCTGGTCGCGCAGTTCCCCGCGCCCCTGACAGGACCGGTGCGGACCAGCACGGGCATCCTCAGCCCGTCATGGGGGTCCCCCTGGCCCTTGCGACCTTGGGGAAGTTTGGGGACGAGCGCCCTCAAGGCGTCCTCAAGGTGCGAACGGGGTTCGGGGCGGAGCCCCAGGGGCCTGGAACCAACCAACCCCGGGCAAACGGGCGGGATGGAGGGCGAAAGCCCCCGCCCGCCTCAGCCCCGCGGCGCGCGCGCCAGTTGGCGGGACTGGGCGACCAGCCGGTCCGCCGAGTCCCAGACCTCCGCGTCCTCCTCCAGAAAACCCCCCGCCAGGTTCCGCGTGGTGATGGACACCCGCAGGGGCCCGGGCGCCGGCCGGCACCGAACGTGCGTGGTCAGCTCGACCGTGGGCGTCCAGCCCTTGAGGCCCAGCTCGAAGGAGGTCGGCGGCAGCGCGTCCACCGTGAGCAGCAGCGAGAGCGGATCCGCGTCACGCCCGTCCGCGAGCCCGAACCAGGCCCGCATCTCGCCCTTTCCGGACGGCGCCCCCACGGCCCAGCCCAGCGTCGTCGGGTCGAGCTTGAGCATCAGACGGTCGGTGATGGCGGAGCTGCCGGGGATCGGCGGACGGCTGCCGTCGGGAGCGTCCGCAGCGCCGATGCAGTGCGAGAGCGGCGGCATCGCGGGCGGCTTGGCCGTGGTGCGCACGTCGTCGCTGAGCGCGTCGAGGTCCCCGTACGAGGCGAGCACCCGGATGCGCTCGACCTCCGCGCCGCTCTCGTCGTACTGGAAGAGCGAGGCCTGCCCCGTGGAGAGGGTGCGGCCGGTGCGGACCACCTGGGTGCGAATGACCGCCGGCCCCGGGACGGACGGCGTGAGGTAGTGCGCGGAGACGGTGAAGGGGTCCGGGTGCGGCAGCGCGTCGCCGAGCGCACGGCCCAGCAAGGCGAGCAGATAGCCGCCGTTGACGGCGTGGATGATGGTCCAGCCCGCCGAGAGCTCCGCGTCGTAGACCCCCGCTTCCCGCAGGGAGACCGCGGTGTCGCGGTCGAACTCGCTGTCCCCGATCGCGGCGGGGAGTACCGGTGACGATGCCTGTGCCATGGGCAGCACCGTACACCGATACATTACTGAGCGGTAGCTTTTTTCGTGACCCCACGCTCCCCCGGAACCCTCACGCCTCCTCCAGCGTCGAGCTGCGCCGGTTCCAGGCCCGCGGCGCCCGCCAGTGGTACTTCAGCGCGGCGATGCGCAGCAGGAACGCGGTGACCACCGCGAGCCCGCTGGTCCCCGCGGTCAGCATGTCGAAGCGGATGAAGAGCACGATCATCGTGGAGCCGACGATCGCGGGCACCGCGTACAGGTCGCGGTCCCAGCGCAGCAGCGAGGGAACCTCGTTGGCGAGGACGTCGCGCAGCACACCGCCGCCCACCGCAGTCGCGAGGCCGAGCGCCGCCGACGAGGTGAGCCCGAGCCCGTAGTCGTACGCCTTGGTGGTGCCGCTGACGCAGAACAGGCCGAGCCCCGCCGCGTCGAAGACGTTGACCGCGGTCTGGGTGCGCTCGACCTCGGGGTGCAGGAAGAAGACGAGGACCGCGGCGAGCAGCGGGGTCACGAAGTACCCCAGGTCCGTGAACGCGGCCGGCGGTACGGCCCCGATGATGAGATCGCGGAACAGCCCCCCGCCCAGCGCGGTGACCTCGGCGAGCACCGCGATGCCGAACACGTCGAAGTTCTTGCGCACGGCGAGCAGCGCGCCGGAGATCGCGAAGACGAAGATCCCGACGAGGTCCAGCGCGTGCTGGACGGAGGGACTGAACAGTGAGTGAAGCACCCCGCATTTTTACTCATGGCGGGGCGCCGCCCGGCACACCCCGGGCTCAGAGCGCGGGCTTGCCCGTGTCGTGGACCCACTTCTGGAAGAGGCTGTCGAGGGGCTTGCCCGAGACCTTCTCGGCCAGCTTGATGAAGTCCTCGGTATCGGCGTTGTGGTAGCGGTGGGCCTTGGTCCAGGCCGGGAGCAGTTTGAAGAAGGCCTGGTCACCGATGTTCTCGCGGAGTTCCTGGAGCATCATCGCGCCGCGCTCGTAGACCGCGTCCGAGAACATCGTGTCGCGCTGGGGGTCGGCGACCTCGATCTTCCAGAAGTCGTCGGCCGCCGGGATCGAGTTGTAGGCGGCGAGGAAGGAGTCGTGCGCGCTCCTCGTGCCGCGGTGCTCCGCCCACAGCCACTGCGCGTACGTCGCGAAGCCCTCGTTGAGCCAGATGTCGTCCCAGTGGGCGACCGACACGGAGTCGCCGAACCACTGGTGGGCCAGCTCGTGCACGATGGTCGACTCGCTGCGCACCGCCGAGTAGCTCGGCTTGGACTGGGTCTCCAGGGAGAAGCCGGCCTGCGGCATGTCGTCGACGACCGCGCCGGTCACCTCGAAGGGGTAGGGGCCGAAGAGCTTGGACCAGTAGTCGGTGGCCTCGGCCGTCACCGCGTACACATCGACCTTGTTCTGGTTGGCGAGGACCGGGTCGATGGCGACGTAGATGGGGGTGCCGCCGGGCGTGCGGCCGGTCTTCACGTCGAACTTGCCTATGGATGCGGTGGCCAGGTAGGTCGCCATCGGCTTGGACTCGCGCCAGTGGTAGTACGAGCGGTTGCCCCGGTCGTGGGACTCCACCAGACGGCCGTTGGAGACGCCGGTGAGGCCCTTGGGGGCGTCGATGCGGATGTCGTACGTGGCCTTGTCGGAGGGGTGGTCGCTGGAGGGGAACCAGGTGGAGGCGGCGTTGGGCTCGCAGGCCACGAAGACGCCGTCCTTGGTCTTCATCCAGCCGTAGTCGGAGCCGAAGACGATGGGGCCGTTCAGCGGTTTCGGCACCCCGCCGTAGACGACGGTGACCTCGAACTCCTCGCCCTTGCTCAGGCGGTGGCGCGGGGTGATGACGATCTCGTCGCCGCTCCTGTTGAAGTCGGCCGGCTTGCCGTTCACCCGGATCGAGTCGACCGTGAGCTTCTGGAGGTCGAGGTCGAAGCGGGAGAGGTTCTGGGTGGCGCGCGCGGTCACGGTGGTGCGCCCGTCCAGGCGCCCCGAATCGGGGTTGTAGCTGACACCGAGGTCGTAATGGAGGGCGTCGAAACCGCCGTTGCCCATCTCGGGGAAGTAGGGGTCTCCGATGCCGGGGGCGCCGGGTGAGGCGGCGGGCGCGGCGGCGATGGTGAACCCGGCGGCCACCGCGGTGGCGAGGGAGAGCCAGCGGGAGGTGCGACGTGCCGAACGGGAGAGTGCCATGTGAGTCTGCCCTTCGAACGCATGCCGTTGTTACGGACACGCAGACTCTGCACTCTCCCGCTTCGGCATGGACATGACTTTGCCGAACTGTCATGGCCTACTTGTCGGTTGACTCCTGTGACTCCTCGGAGGCGCCGTCCCGGCCGGTTCCGCCCTTGCCGTCCGCAGCCGCGGCAGGCTCGGCCGTCACGGCAGGCTCGGCCGCCGCCGCGGTCGGTACGGTCTTGGCCTCGGCAGGCGTGGCGGCCGGCTCGGCCGTCGCCGCATCGGGGGTCACCGTCTCCTGGGCGGCCGCAGCCCCGGCCGTCGCGGGCTCGACCGTCGCGGGCTCGACCGTCGCGGGCTCGACCGGAGCAACCGGCTCCACCGGCTCCACGCCCTCGCCGATCGTCACGACCTCGATCGACTCACGGGCCTCCGGCAGGATCGCCTCGCCCGGCGCCTGGTCCGGCGCGTTCTCCGGGTGGTGGCAGGCGACGCGCTGGCCCGGCTTGAGCTCCACGAGCACCGGCTCCCGCGTCGTGCAGACCTCGGTCGCCTTCCAGCACCGGGTGTGGAACCGGCAGCCGCTCGGCGGCGAGATCGGCGAGGGAACATCGCCCTTGAGCAGGATCCGCTCGCTCTTCACCCCGCGCCGCTTCGGGTCCGGCACCGGCACCGCGGACATCAGGGCCTTGGTGTACGGGTGCATCGGCGCCGAGTACAGCGACTTGCGGTCGGCCAACTCCACGATCTTGCCGAGGTACATGACCGCGATCCGGTCCGACACGTGCCGGATGACCGACAGGTCGTGCGCGATGATCACGTACGTCAGGCCGAGCTCCTGCTGGAGGTCGTCGAGCAGGTTGACCACCTGCGCCTGGATCGACACGTCGAGCGCCGACACCGGCTCGTCCGCGACGACCAGCTTCGGGTTCAGGGCGAGCGCGCGGGCGATGCCGATGCGCTGGCGCTGGCCGCCGGAGAACTCGTGCGGATAGCGGTTGTAGTGCTCGGGGTTGAGACCCACCACCTCCAGGAGGCGCTGGACCTCCTTCCTGATCCCGCCCTCGGGTTTGACGCCTTGCAGCTTGAAGGGGGCGGAGATGATGCCGCCCACCGTGTGCCGCGGGTTCAGCGAGGAGTACGGGTCCTGGAAGATCATCTGCACATCGCGGCGCATCGGCCGCATGCCGCGCACCCCGAGGTGGGTGATGTCCCGGCCCTCGAACTCGACGCTGCCGCCGGTCGGTTCGAGCAGCCGGGTGATGAGCCGGCCCATCGTCGACTTGCCGCAGCCGGACTCGCCGACCACGCCGAGCGTCTCGCCGGAGCGCACGTCGAAGTCGATGCCGTCGACGGCCTTGACCGAGCCGGTCTGCCGCTTGAGCAGTCCGCTGCGGATCGGGAAGTGCTTCTGCAGACCGCTGACCTTGAGCAGCACCTCGCCGGGAGCGGCTTCCTTGTTGAGCACGCTCCCGCCGGCCGCACCCTGGCCGGCCGCGCCCTTGCCCTGGGCGGGAATCGTCACGTCGTTGTCCGTCACGCCTTTGTCCTCGCTCACAGCTTGGGCGCAATCTCTTCGGTCCAGATGCGCTCCCGCTCGTCCGGCGTCATGTGGCAGGCGGCCCAGTGGCCGCTCCCGCCGTCGCTCAGCTCGGGGCGTACGGTCCTGGTGATGTTGTCCTTGGGCACATCGGCGTACGGGCAGCGCGGGTTGAAGGCGCAGCCGGACGGGATGTTGATCAGGGACGGCGGGGAGCCCTTCACCGGGATGAGACGCTCGGTCTCCTCCCGGTCGATGCGCGGCATCGAGCCGAGCAGGCCCCAGGTGTAGGGGTGGCGGGGCTCGTAGAAGACCTTCTCGGCGGGGCCGCGCTCCACACAGCGGCCGCCGTACATCACCAGGATGTCGTCGGCGAGCTCGGCGACGACGCCCAGGTCGTGGGTGATGATGATGACCGCGGAGCCGAACTCCTTCTGCAGGTCCCGGATCAGGTCGAGGATCTGCGCCTGGACGGTGACGTCCAGGGCGGTCGTCGGCTCGTCCGCGATCAGCAGGTCGGGGTTGTTCACCAGCGACATCGCGATCATCGCGCGCTGGCGCATGCCACCGGAGAACTCGTGCGGGTAGGAGTCCACGCGCTTGTCGGGCTGCGGGATGCCGACCCGGTCGAGCATCTCGATCGCCCGGACGCGGGCGGCCTTCTTGTCGACGTCGTGGTGGACCCGGTACGCCTCGACGATCTGCTTGCCGATGGTGAAGTACGGGTGCAGCGCGGACAGCGGGTCCTGGAAGATCATGGCCATGTCGCGGCCGCGCAGCTTGCGCACGTCGTCCGGGTCGGCGGAGAGCAACTCCGTGCCGTTGAGCCAGATTTCGCCGGATATCTGTGCCTTGCGCTTGCCGTACTGGCCGGCCGTGTGCAGGCCCATGATGCCCAGCGAGGTGACGGACTTCCCGGAGCCGGACTCGCCCACGATGCCGAGGGTCTTGCCCTTCTCCAGGGAGAAGCTCAGCCCGTCGACGGACTTGACCAGGCCGTCGTCGGTCGGGAAGTGCACCTTCAGGTCGCGTACGTCGAGGAACGCGTCCGAGGGCCGCTCACCCGCGACCGGCTCGCCGACCGCGGCGCCGGTCTTGTTCAGGTCGGTCATACGAGCCTCACTCGGGGGTCGATCACGGCGTACAGGAGGTCCACGACGAGGTTCGCGAAGATCACCGCCGCCGAGGTGATCAGCGTGACACCGAGGATCACCGGAAGGTCGCGCTCGTCGATGGCCCTGAGCACGGCCTGGCCGAGACCGGGGATGCTGAACGCGGTCTCGGTGAGGATCGCGCCGCCGATCAGGGCGCCGATGTCCATGCCGAGCACCGTCAGGATCGGCGCCATGGTGGACCGCATGGCGTGCTTGCCGATGACGACGGATTCCTTGAGGCCCTTGGCGCGGGCGGTTCTGACGTAGTCCTCGCCCATCACTTCGAGCATCGTCGCCCGGGTGAGCCGGGCGTACATCGCCGCCTGGAGGAGGGCGAGCGTGATCCAGGGCAGGACCAGTCCGCTGAACCACCCGCCCGGTGAATCACTGAAGGGGACGTACTGGCCGTCGGTCCAGTGCAGTCCGTAGGTGAAGATCGCCAGCGACAGCAGACCGGTGAAGTAGATGGGCAGCGAGACGCCCGCCAGGGCCACGGTCATGGAGGCCCGGTCCCACAGCGAGCCGCGCTTGAGGGCGGAGACCACGCCGGTGAGCACACCGAAGATGACCCACAGGATGGCCGCGCCGATGACCAGCGACAGCGTGACCGGGAAGCGGTCCTTGAGGACCGGCCAGATGGCCTGCTCGTTCTTGAACGAGTAGCCGAAGCACGGGGCGCCGCAGTGGATCGTGGAGCCGCCGCCGGTGTAGTCGCGACCGACCAGGATGCCCTTCACGAAGTCGAAGAGCTGCACGAAGATCGGGTCGCCGAGACCCAGCTTGGAGCGGATCGCTTCGAGCGCCGCCGCGTCGGACTGCTTGCCGACGTACATCGTGGCCGGGTCGACACCCGTCCACTTGGGAACCAGGAAGAAGATGCCGAACGTCACGAGCATGACGATCAGCAGCATCACGATGGCGGCGAAAAACCGCCTGATGAGATATGCGAGCACTGCTCTCGGCCCGGCGGCGGGCCGGGGGCACCGGATTGCGGTACCCCCGACCCGTCACGCGACGGCCTTCACCTGCCCTTCGTGCCTAGCGGCGGGTGCGCCGGCGGAGCGATTGGACGACGGTCACTTCTCGACGCCGAGCGAGGCGTAGTCGTAGAAACCGTTGTTGTTGGTCGTCGTGTAGACGTTCGTGAGCCGGGAGCTGCGCCACTTGACGTTCTTCTCGAAGACGAACGGCAGGTACACGGCGTGCTCGGAGACCTTCTGGTTGATCTGCTTGTAGAGCCCGGCTGCCTCTTCGGGGGTATTGGCCGCGATGGCCTGGTCGAAGAGCGTGTCGATCGACGGGTCCTTCAGCATCGAGTAGTTGTTGTTGCCGTTGGGCAGGATGAACTTGGAGTCGACCAGCGGGAGCAGGAAGCCCTGGCCGGACGCGAAGTCCGGGCCCCAGCCCATGATGATGATTCCGTAGTTCTTCTTCTTGACGACCTCGGGGTTGCCGATGATGCCGGTCGTCTGCGAACCGTCGTACTGGTCGATGTCGACCTTGATGTTGACCTTGGCGAGCGCGGCCTGCATCGACTGCGCCGTGGCGACCTCGACCGGCTTGTTGTTGCGCACCGCGATGGTGGTCGAGAAGCCGCCGGGCTTGCCGCAGGCAGCCAGCTCTTCCTTCGCCTTGGCGATGTTCGGCGCACCGTTGTTCTGGGTCACGCCGTACGGGTCGTACGCCGGGTCCGAACCGCTGATGATCGGCGGCAGCATGTTGGTGGCGATGTCACCGCCGGCCTGCGGGCCGCCGCGGGCGGTCTGGAGCGACTTGTGGTCGGCCGCGTAGATGACGGCCTTGCGGCAGTGCTCGTTGTCGAACGGGGCCACCGTCTGCGGGAAGGCCGCGTAACGGATGTAGCCGGTGTCCGGGTTGTCGACGTTGCCCTTGTGCTGCTGGAGGGCCTTGGTGCGGCCGGCGGCGCCGAGGCCGGTGCCGTTCAGGTCGACGTCGTAGTCACCGTTGATCAGACGGTTGTCCATGTCGTCGGCGCTGCTCAGCAGGGTGAGGCTGATCTTGTCCGGCAGGGCCTTGCGGACGTCGTCCGTCTTCGGGTCCCACTGGTCGTTGCGGACCAGGATCATGGACTTGTTGGGCGAGTAGGACTCCCACTTGTACGGGCCGAGCGAGAACGGCTTCAGGCCGTACTTCGACTGGGTGTCCTTGTCCTGGCGGACCGGGGAGCCCGAGGGCATGGCCAGCATCTGCTGGAAGTCGACGTTGGGCGCCGGGAGCTTGAAGACGATGGTCTTGTCGTCCGGCGTCTCGATCGCCTTCAGACCCAGCTTGTCGGCGGAGGTGTCCTTGTAGGGACCCTTGTACTCACCGGTGGGGTCGAGGGCTTGCTTCAGGTAGACGGGGCCGCCGGAGATGACGTCCTGCGCCCAGATGCGCTCGATGCCGTACTTGACGTCCTTGGAGGTGACGGGCTTGCCGTCCTCCCACTTGACGCCGTCCTTCAGGTGGTACGTGTACGTCTTCTTGTCCGCCGAGACGTCCGCGAGACCGGTCGCGATGTCCGGGACCAGCGTCTCGCTGTCCTTGCCCGGGGCGGGCTTGTAGGTGATCAGCGTGCGCGTGTAGTAGCGCGCGTAGTCCCACATGAAGCCGTAGTAACCACGCTGCGGGTCCCAGGAGTCGGCGTCCTGGGTGCCGACGAACTTGAGCTCCCCGCCCTTCTTCGTCGACGCGTTCGCCAGCTTGCTGTTGGCGGCGTTGAACCCCGGGGCCTTGTCGCCCTTGGAGTCGTTGCTGCCGCCCCCGCCGCAGGCCGCGGTGGACAGCAGAGCCGCAACGACGATGGCGGCGCCGGCGACCGTCTTTCGCCTTGATGAACCTAGGGTTGTCACGATCTCGCTTCCTCCGTTGTGGGCGTTTTGAGTGTCGCGGCCCGTGCGGTGCGCCGGGCCGGAGTATGTGAAGTCCCGCATCAGCGGGTGCCCTTCGGGTCGAAGGCGTCGCGGACGCCGTCGCCGAAGAGGTTGAACGCCATCACGGTGATGAAGATCGCCACACCCGGGATGATCATGAACATCGGATCTGACTGGTAGATCGAGGTCGCGGACGAGAGCATCTGTCCCCAGGAGGCCGTGGGCGGCTTGACGCCCGCCCCCAGGAAGCTGAGCGCCGCCTCGGTGAGGATGTTCGTCGGGATCATCAGCGTCATGTAGACGGTGATCGGCGCGATCAGGTTGGGCAGCAGCTCCCGGAACAGGATGTAGCCGCGGCCCGCGCCGAGGCTGCGCGCCGCCTCGACGTACTCGCGCTCGCGCAGCGACAGCGTCTGACCGCGCACGATGCGTCCGACGTAGGGCCAGCCGAAGAAGCCGATCACCATGATCATCACGAGCAGCCGGACCCCGGTGCCGCTGAGCCCGAAGAGCTGGGAGGGGACCACGGAGATCAGCGCGATGATGAAGAGCAGCTGCGGGAAGGAGAGCAGCATGTCCATCACGCGGCTGATGACGGCGTCGATCCAGCCGCCGAAGTAGCCGGCGATCACGCCGAGGACGGTGCCGACCGCGACCGCGAAGACGGCCGCGAGGAAGCCCACGAGCAGCGAGATCCGTGCGCCGTAGACGATGCGGCTGAACACGTCGCGGCCGTTGACCGGCTCAACTCCCAGCAGGAAGTGCGAGTTGATGCCGCCCCAGCTGCCGATCGGGGTCGAGAGCAGCGGGTCGATCTGGTCCTCGTGGAACTCCTCCGGCGGATGGCCGAACGCGTCGACGATCAGCGGCGCGAAGATCGCGACCAGGACCAGGAACACGACAACGATGCCACCGGTGAGGGCGAGCTTGTCCTTCTTCAGCCGGTTCCAGGCGATACGGCCCAGCGAACGCCCTTCGACCGCTCTGGTCTCGCCGCTCGGCGTGACACTGATGTCCGCGGTCGGGTCCGCGTCGGCGGGTGTGTCGTGCAATGGTGCCGTCATCGTGGCAAGGACCCCTCTCAACCGGCGGTGACCGGCCCGCGCTTGCCGCTGTAGCGGCGCGTTCCCATCAGCAGTGCGAGCGGGGGGCGACACCGGGCAGCGGGTCGAGCTGCTCGCACAAGGGCCCGAACGGCCCTGCATGCCGGGAGTCTTCAATGGCGTCGCGATCACCCGCCAGACCTGACGGCGAATGTATGCGTAAACGTGATGCGGAAAGAGGGTTTCCGTTATGCGGACGCAGGTGAACCAGGGGCGGACACGCGGAAGTTGGGGCGCAAGCGACGCCCTGGACCATTGCGGCGTTCGCCCCATCAGAACGGACATTCCCCTTACGCGTGAGGGGAGTTGACCGGGTCTGTCCCGGTTGCGGCGCCGGACGGAGCGGAGCCCGGTACGCGGATCAGTACATGCGCGGGGCGGCGGGCGGATAGCCGTAGCCGGGCCCGCCGGGCGCCGGGGCGGCGTGCGCCTCGCGGTCGTAGAAGGGCCGGGTAGCGGCTTTCAGCCACATACCGACCGGGTCGTACTCGTCCGACATCGCGACGGTGGAGACCGCGAGGCCCTCCGGTACCGCGGGGATGGACTGCTGCATCATCGCCCGTACCGCGTCCACCGACTGCGGGCTGGTGTCGTAGAGGTCGAGCCCGATCGCCAGGTACGGCGTGCCGAGCGCGGGCTGAACCCAGGCGCGGCGCAGCGAGCGCACGGCCGGGGTGCGGTGCGCGTGCTGCGCGAGCAGGGCGTAGAACTGCGGGATCTCCACGGCCGGTTCGGACAGCCGCAGGGGGCCGGCCGGCATCCGGTCGAGGCCGGTGGCGATCCGGCGCAGATCCGTCCAGGGGATGCCGACGCCGCCGCCCGGGGCGTGTGGATTGAGCCAGATCCCGTAGTGATCGGGGTAGAGCGTGCGGGCGACGTCCAGGGCGCCGGTCACTTCGTGCGCCCGGTTCCAGCCGCTGGCGGAGAGCTCCTGCGCGGAGGTCACACAGGGCGCGTAGGAGACGCCGTCGACCTCCATGTTTCCGTACTGCGCGTCCGGGGAGCCCGGCCTGCCGTGCCACAGCAGCATCAGGATCCGGCCGGAGGCGGGCTCCGCGAGGGCGTGGAGCAGCGCCTCGTAGACGTCGTAGCGCCCGGGGGTCACCTGGCGCAGCATGTGCTCGACCTGCCCGGCCGCCGCGGTGCCTGACGCGCTCACCCTGGGTCCCGCCCCTCTTCGATCCACCGTGCCGACGTCTGCGCCGCCCCGCAGCCCCGGGCACACGCGTGCGGCCGCGGGGGTGCAAGGGTCATGAAACCAGGTTAAGCCGCCGTACAGACACCGCCATGACCCGGCGGGACCTGCCGCGACGCACCCGGTGGTTGCTACTGGGCCCGTGCGTAGAAGGGCCGCACGCGTTCGCGCATCCACGTGGCGACCGGGTCCTGGGTCACGTCCAGCAGGACGAGATTGACCGGCCAGCCGACCGGGACCCGGCCGAGCGCCCGGCCGAGCGCCTCCATGGGGGCGCCCCGGCCCGCCCCGTCCCAGGTGGCGAACTCCACGCCGATGAAGAGCGTGGGCGGCTCCCCCTCGATGGAGGCGAGCGCGCGACGGGCGCTGAGCACCACGCCGATCGCCTCGAACTCCTCGGCCGCCGCGGTCAGGAAGTCGACCGGCTCCTCCTGCCAGTCCGGCTCGAAGAGCCGTACCCGCGCGCCCGACGCGGGCCCGTCGAGCGCGGTGAGCCCGGTGCGGCACAGCTCGGCGACGGCGGGCGGGGGCAGCGGCATGCCCACCGCGCCCTCGGGGTTGACCACGATGCCGAGCCGCGGCGGCAGCCCGCGCGCGAACTCGACGGCAGGCGCGACGGCGAACGACATGTGGGAGCCGACGCAGTGCAGGAACTGCTGCTCGGAGCTGTAGACCGGGACATAGGGGGCGCCGTCGAGCTCCATGGTGGGGAGGTCGAGGTCCCTGCTGTCCTGGCCGCCGCCGTTGGGCAGCGGCACCCATACGGGATTGCGGCCGAGCACCTCTATGAGGCGGGGGCCCGCGTCGGGCTGCCCGACGGCCGCGGCGAGGACCTCTTCGAGCTCGTTGCCCGGCCAGCCTCCGCCGCCGTGCGGATGCGCGAACGTCTGCTCCGGAAAGTTCATGTGCCGTCCTTCTCCCCCGACTGCTGTCGTGCCCCTCGACCCTAACGTCGTGGGCACGACGCGGGGAAAGGGTGCCGGGAAATGGCCCGGCGCGCGCCACCGGGCGCTACTTCGTGAAGCCGATGCGGTGCAGTACCGAGGCCGACTCGCGGTCGAGCAGCACCGCGCTCGCGCAGCCGGTCGGCAGGTGTCCGGCCTCCACCCGCGCTATGAGGCGGCGGGCCGCGCCGCGGTGCCGGGCGAAGGCGTACCTGGACACCCAGCGGCCCCGGTCGGCCTGGCCCGCCAGGGCGGTGCCGGGCGGTACGTCGAGCACGACCAGGCGCAGCGCGCGCCCCCGGCGCCGGGCGCCCCGGCCCAGCCAGTGCCGCACCCAGGCCTGCGTCCCGCAGTCGTGGACGACGAGGCTGTCGCCGGAGCGCAGCGCCCACCAGGTCCTGGCGAAGTGCGCGGTGCGGGTGAGCGGGCGGTAGAGGGCGTACGGGATGCCGGGGAGCCGGCGCTGCCAGGCGAGGCGGGTGTCCTGCGAGTCGATGCGGCGGTCGGTGACGGTCCGGCGCATCAGGGTCGTCTTGCCGCTGCCCGGAAGACCCGACACCACCACGACGTCCCCCGCGTCGAAGAGCAGCTCCGGCGGCGTGCGCGCGGGCCGCCCGCGCAGATCCCGTACCGCCTCGCTCATCACCGGTCGCGACGGTGCCGCCGGGCCGGGCCCGTCCGCCGCGGGCGCCTCCCGCACCTGGCCCGTCTCGTGTCCAACCGTCATGGCACTCCCCCCTGTTCGGATCCCGGGACCCCTGCCCTGGAAGTGTAAAGAGACGGTAATAGAGCTCAAGCGATTTGCCGCTTCCGGGATGCGTGCAATGATGTGCGCGCCAACTGCATACCGGCCGTTCGAATCCGCGCGGGAGAGTCCTCAGCAGCTGTGAGCTGGGGCGCCGAAGGAGCAAGTTCCTCCCTTGAATCTCTCAGGCCCCGTACCGCGCGGGTGAGGCAGATCTGAAAAGCGGGCCGTCCCCTGCCGGGCGGTCCCACCCAAGGTGCAAGCCGTGCCGCGCGTGCGCGACGGTGAACCTCTCAGGTTCCGATGACAGATGGGGAGGATGTCCTCGACCGTCATGCCCCGGGACCTTGGAGCAACATCCATGAGCAACGCCCCCCGTCTGACCTCCCTCGATGCCCTGCATCGTGCGCTGGGCGCCACGATGACCGACTTCGCGGGCTGGGACATGCCGCTGCGGTACGGGAGCGAGCGCGACGAGCACAACGCCGTGCGCACCCGCGCCGGGCTCTTCGACCTGTCCCACATGGGCGAGATCACCGTCACCGGCCCCGAGGCGATGAAGGCCCTCAACTACGCGCTGGTGGGCAACATCGCCACCATCGGGCTCGGCCGCGCCCGGTACACGATGATCTGCCAGGAGGACGGCGGGATCGTCGACGACCTGATCGTCTACCGCCTGGGCGAGAGCGAGTACATGGTCGTCGCCAACGCGGGCAACGCGCAGATCGTGCTCGACGCGATCACCGAGCGCGCGGCCGGCTTCGACGCCGAGGTCCGCGACGACCGCGACGCCTACGCGCTGATCGCGGTGCAGGGCCCCGAGTCCCCCGGCATCCTGAAGTCCGTGACCGACGCCGACCTCGACGGCCTGAAGTACTACGCGGGCCTGCCCGGCACCGTCGCCGGTGTCCCCGCGCTGATCGCCCGCACCGGCTACACCGGTGAGGACGGCTTCGAGCTGTTCGTGGCGCCCGAGCACGCCGAGCGGCTGTGGCGGGCGCTGACCGAGGCCGGCCAGGACGCGGGCCTCGTGCCGTGCGGTCTGTCCTGCCGCGACACACTGCGCCTTGAGGCGGGCATGCCGCTGTACGGGCATGAGCTGACCACCGCGCTGACCCCGTTCGACGCGGGGCTGGGCCGGGTCGTGAAGTTCGAGAAGGACGGCGACTTCGTGGGCCGCACGGCGCTGGAGGCCGCCGCCGAGAAGGCCGAGGCCACCCCGCCGCGCAAGCTGGTCGGCCTGATCGCCGAGGGCCGCCGGGTGCCGCGCGCCGGGTTCTCGGTGGTGGCCGGCGGCGAGGTCGTCGGCGAGGTCACCTCGGGCGCCCCGTCCCCGACGCTCGGCAAGCCGATCGCGATCGCGTACGTGGACGCCGCGCACGCCGCGCCCGGCACCGCGGGGGTCGGCATCGACATCCGCGGCACGCACGAGGCGTACGAGGTCGTCGCGCTGCCCTTCTACAAGCGCCAGAAGTGACGCGCGCCTCCCTCCGGCCGCCCCCTTCCCGTCCCGCCGTCCGAGACACTCGTCAAGACCCCGTCACCAGCACTCCCCCGCGTACAGGAGAATTCAGGTCATGAGCAACCCGCAGCAGCTTCGCTACAGCAAGGAGCACGAGTGGCTGTCGGGCGCCGAGGACGGCGTCTCGACGGTCGGCATCACGGAGCACGCGGCCAACGCGCTCGGTGACGTGGTGTACGTACAGCTTCCGGAGGTGGGTGACACGGTGACCGCGGGCGAGACCTGCGGCGAGCTGGAGTCCACCAAGTCGGTCAGCGACCTGTACTCCCCGGTCACCGGCGAGGTCGTCGCGGCCAACCAGGACGTGGTGGACGACCCTTCGCTCGTCAACTCGGCCCCGTTCGAGGGCGGTTGGCTGTTCAAGGTGAAGGTCACGGACGAGCCGGGCGACCTGCTCTCCGCCGACGAGTACACCGACTTCGCCAGCTGACCTCAACCACAGGGATACAGGGATTCGTCTGATGTCGCTTCTGAACCAGCCCCTCCACGAGCTGGACCCGGACGTCGCCGCCGCCGTCGACGCCGAGCTCCTCCGTCAGCAGTCCACCCTCGAAATGATCGCCTCGGAGAACTTCGCTCCGGTCGCGGTCATGGAGGCCCAGGGCTCGGTCCTCACCAACAAGTACGCCGAGGGCTACCCGGGCCGCCGCTACTACGGCGGCTGCGAGCACGTCGACGTGGTCGAGCAGATCGCGATCGACCGCATCAAGGCGCTGTTCGGCGCCGAGGCCGCCAACGTCCAGCCGCACTCGGGCGCCCAGGCCAACGCGGCCGCGATGTTCGCGCTGCTCAAGCCGGGCGACACGATCATGGGTCTGAACCTGGCCCACGGCGGTCACCTGACCCATGGCATGAAGATCAACTTCTCCGGCAAGCTCTACAACGTGGTCCCGTACCACGTCGACGAGACCGGCGAGGTCGACATGGCCGAGGTCGAGCGCCTGGCCAAGGAGTCGAAGCCGAAGCTGATCGTGGCCGGCTGGTCCGCGTACCCGCGTCAGCTGGACTTCGCCGCCTTCCGCCGGATCGCGGACGAGGTCGGCGCCTTCCTGATGGTCGACATGGCCCACTTCGCGGGCCTGGTCGCCGCGGGTCTGCACCCCAACCCGGTGCCGCACGCCCACGTGGTGACCACCACCACGCACAAGACCCTCGGCGGTCCGCGCGGCGGTGTCATCCTGTCGACGCAGGAGCTCGCCAAGAAGATCAACTCGGCGGTCTTCCCGGGTCAGCAGGGCGGTCCCCTGGAGCACGTCATCGCGGCGAAGGCGGTGTCCTTCAAGGTCGCGGCCTCGCCCGAGTTCAAGGAGCGCCAGCAGCGCACCCTGGACGGCGCCCGGATCCTGGCCGAGCGCCTGGTCCAGGACGACGTGCGGGCCGTCGGCGTCGACGTCCTGACCGGCGGCACCGACGTGCACCTGGTCCTGGTGGACCTGCGCAACTCGGAGCTGGACGGCCAGCAGGCCGAGGACCGCCTCCACGAGGTCGGCATCACGGTCAACCGGAACGCCATCCCGAACGACCCGCGGCCGCCGATGGTGACCTCGGGCCTGCGGATCGGCACCCCGGCCCTCGCCACCCGCGGCTTCGGCGACGACGACTTCCGCGAGGTCGCCGACATCATCGCCGAGGCCCTGAAGCCGGACTTCGACCGGGCCGCCCTGGCCGCCCGGGTGTCCGCTCTGGCCGCCAAGCACCCGCTGTACCCCGGCCTGAAGTAGTTTCGTACGCTTTCGTTCTCGGTTCATTCCGTACGAAGCCCCGGGGCACCGCGCACACTGGGTAGTGAGCGCGGTGCCCCATCCCATGCTGTGCCAGCTTTGCTCTGCGATACCCCGGCAGACAACGGCGTCTTCCCACCCCCACAAGGAGTCTCCCGTGGCCATCTCGGTCTTCGACCTGTTCTCGATCGGCATCGGCCCGTCCAGCTCCCACACCGTCGGCCCGATGCGCGCGGCCCGGATGTTCGCCGCGCGGCTCAAGAACGAGGGCCTGATCGCCCACACCGCGCGGATACGGTCCGAGCTGTACGGCTCGCTCGGCGCGACCGGCCACGGCCACGGCACCCCGAAGGCGGTGCTGCTCGGCCTGGAGGGGGCGTCCCCGCGCACGGTCGACGTGGAGAACGCCGATGAGCGGGTGGAGAAGATCAAGGACTCCGGGCGGCTCAACGTCCTCGGCATGCACGAGATCGACTTCGCCTACGACGACGACCTGATCCTGCACCGCCGCAAGGCGCTGCCGTACCACGCCAACGGCATGACGGTCTTCGCCTACGACGTCGACGGCACGCTCCTCCTGGAGAAGACCTACTACTCGGTGGGCGGCGGCTTCGTGGTGGACGAGGACGCCGTGGCGGGCGAGAACCCGATCGTGCCGGACGACACCGTTCTCAAGCACCCCTTCCGCACCGGCGACGAGCTGCTCCGGCTCGCCAAGGACACCGGCCTCTCCATCTCCGCGCTGATGCTGGAGAACGAGAAGGCGTGGCGCACCGAGGACGAGATCCGCTCCGGACTCCTCGACATCTGGCGCGTCATGCAGGCCTGCGTCTCGCGCGGCATGTCCCGCGAGGGCATCCTGCCCGGCGGCCTCAAGGTCCGCCGCCGTGCCGCCAACACCGCCCGCCTGCTGCGTGCCGAGGGCAACCCCGAGGCGCACGCCATGGAGTGGGCGACGCTGTACGCGATGGCGGTCAACGAGGAGAACGCGGCAGGCGGCCGGGTCGTGACCGCGCCCACCAACGGCGCCGCGGGCATCATTCCGGCGGTCCTGCACTACTACATGAACTTCGTGCCCGGCGGCTCCCCGCAGGAGAAGGAGGACGGCATCGTCCGCTTCCTGCTCGCGGCCGGCGCGATCGGCATGCTGTTCAAGGAGAACGCCTCGATCTCCGGCGCCGAGGTCGGCTGCCAGGGCGAGGTCGGCTCCGCCTGCTCGATGGCGGCGGGCGCCCTCGCCGAGGTGCTCGGCGGCACCCCCGAGCAGGTCGAGAACGCGGCCGAGATCGGCATGGAGCACAACCTGGGCCTGACCTGCGACCCGGTCGGCGGCCTGGTCCAGATCCCGTGCATCGAGCGCAACGGCATGGCCGCGGTGAAGGCCGTCACCGCCGCCAAGATGGCGATGCGCGGTGACGGCAGCCACAAGGTGTCCCTGGACAAGGTCATCAAGACGATGAAGGAGACGGGGGCCGACATGAGCGTCAAGTACAAGGAGACGGCCCGCGGCGGCCTCGCCGTCAACATCATCGAGTGCTGAGCCGCTCCCGCGGCTCCGCTCAGGCGGAGTGCGCCGCCGGGCGCTCCCTGGGGGCCGCCGCCAGGGCCGCGGCGACCTCCTCCTTGTTGCCGCGCAGGCCGTAGACGGGGGTCGCGGGCTGCTGGCGCCAGGAGTCGTCGATGCCGCCCGTGTCCACGGTGTCGAAGCCCAGCTCGTCGACGAGTTCGCGGACCAGCCGCTTGGCGGCCGCGTCGTCGCCCGCGATGGGCACGGCGACCCGGTCCGGGGCGCCCTGGGGGCGCGGCCGGTCCAGGAGGTCCTGCGCGTACGTGCCGTTGAAGACCTTGATCACCGGGTGGCCGATGTGCTGCTCGGTCCAGCGGCTTTCGGGGAGCCCGTCCTCGATCGCGTCGATCCGGCCGTCGCGTTCCTTCGGGTAGTAGTTCCCGGTGTCGATGACGGCGAGGCCTTCGGCGGCCTTGTCGAACAGGCCCTTGGGCAGGGCGGGGACGTTCTTCAGCGGGATGGTGACCACGACGACCTGGGCGCCGTCGGCCGCCTCGGCGACGGTGACCGGCGTCGCGCCGGTCTCCTCCGCGAGCGCGGAAAGGGTCTCTGGGCCACGGGAGTTGGCGACGGACACCTGGTGGCCGAGCGCGGTGAGGCGGCGGGTCAGGTTGCCGCCGATGTTGCCCGCGCCGATGATGCCGATCTTCATGAGCTGGCCTTCCGGAGTTGGTGCGTTGGCACGCTCCGCAAACCTGCGGCCACTGCGCGTTATTCCGGCCCGGCACCGGTGGCGTTCCGCCGCGGCGATTTCACGCCACCGGCACCGTTCGGGGTCACTTGTTCAGGGACGCCCAGAACTCCTCGAAGGAGAGCTTGCCGTCGCCGTTGGCGTCCTTGGCCCTGATGATGGCCTGGGCCACGGTCTCGGTGACGTGGAAGTCGCCCAGCTGCGCCATGACCGCCTTGTACTCGCTCGCGGTGACGCGTCCGTCGCCGTCGACGTCGAGCTTCGCGAACGCCTTGCGCGCCTCTTCGATGTCCGCCACTGGGTCCACCCCTTTGTTGGTGCTACTGCTTGGTGCTTTTCTGACGCCGGTCAGATTAGCCGCCGATGCACGCGCGCCGTGCGGCGGCCAGGGCTTCGCGGGGCGCCACGGGTGGAGACTCGCCGCGTCGACGCGGGCCGCTGGGAGGCCGCCATCGAGCTCGACGAGTCCGCGCGCGGCCGGGGCCTGGGTATCCAACTCGACCTCACCGCACGGTACTTGGCGCCGGACGCGGTGCTCTGGGCCCAGCAGTCCCGGGGGAACGCGCGCAGCGTGCGCACCTTCCAGGCCGCCGGTTTCCGGCCGGTCGGCGCCGAGGCGCTGCTCCTCGCGCACTGACCGCAGTACCGCCCGTCCGGCCCCTGACCCTGACTGTTCGCCATACACGGAGGACGCTTTTCCGCCCGACAAAGAGGAGTTCACGCCAACTTCACGGCGCCACTTCCTCACGCTCCGCCACTGATGGATAACTTCATGCTGTCGCCGCCACACCGGGAGCACAGGGCACCCAGGGACTAGCGGCGCTGGGGCGTTACAGCTGTGGCCATCACAACTGAAGCATTCACCGTGCAGCCCTTCACACGAAGTTGCCACCACATATGGGACGAGGGCGACCACGTCCTCATCGGTGTGAGTCCGGGTAACAGCTACTTCAGCGCCGGGCGCATCACCGAACTCGTCCGTTGGGCTTCGGCACGGTTCTCCCGCATCGACATCGTGTACGCCGACCTCCATGTGGCCGAGCTGTTCGGCGCGCTCGGCTACGAGCGGGAACACGCGGCCCGCCGGGCCACCAAGGAGCTGAAGGCGGTGCGCCGCAGGGTCCTGCGCGGCGTCGAGGAGGCGGACCCGCAGGGCACACCGGTCGATGTGCACGGCCTCTCGGAGTTCGCCGGGAACCCCGTGTACGAGCTGCTGCACCGCCGGGTGCGGCACTTCCTCGCCACCGACCCGCACTTCCGCGCCGGCTGCGAACGCATGGCGGCGCACTTCCTCTCCAGGAAGGTCGGCGAGCCCGCCGTGAGCGCGCGGCAGCTCTCGGCGTGTCTCGACTACATCGCCGCCGAACTCCCCTTCTTCCTGGACACCCCGGGCATCCTCGGCGTCCCCTCCTCGGTGTCGTGCTACCACGCGCCGATCCCGCTGACCGAACTCCTCTACGCCAAGGGCGGCGGGCTCCGCGCCTCCCGCAACCAGGCCCATGCCGTGGTGCGCCCGGAAGGAATCGCCGCATGACCGCCGAGCCCGTACTCGACTTCCCGCTCTCGCGCCGCGGGGACGTAGTGCCCGAGGAGTGCACCTGGCTGCGCGAGAAGCAGCCCGTGGCCCGGGTGCGTACGCTCACCGGCGACCGGGCCTGGCTGGTGAGCAGTCACGCCCTGGCCAAACAGGTCCTGGAGGACGAGCGGTTCAGCCTCAAGGACACCGCCGCGCCGGGCGTCCCGCGCCAGTACGCGCTGACGATCCCGCCCGAGGTCGTCAACAACATGGGCAACATCAACAGCGCCGGGCTGCGCTCCGCCGTGATGAAGTCGCTGAGCCCGCGCGCCGACGGCCTGGCCGGGCGGCTGCGCGAGCGGGCGGGCGAGTTCGTCGACGCGCTGCTCGCCGAGGGCCCGCCCGCCGACCTCCGGGCGGGGTTCACCGACCCCTTCTCGGCGGCCCTGCACTGCCAGGTGATCGGGGTCCCCTTCACGGACTGGCGCCGGCTCATGTCGGGCCTGGACACCGCCTTCATGACGAGCACCCACACCTTCGAGGGCGCCGGGCTCAACTGGTACAAGGACCTCGGGTACATGGTGGAGCGCCTGAACGCGCCCGACGTGCCGCCGGACAGCCTGCTCGGCCGGCTCGGGGCGCTGCGCGAGGACCGCGAGTCCGCGCATCTGACGGACGAGATGCTGGCCACGGTCGCGGTCTCCATGTTCGGCGCGGGCGCGGTCTCCACCTCCGCGTTCCTGACCCTGGCGATCCTCGCCCTGCTCCAGCACCCGGAGCTGATCGGCCATCTGCGCGAGCACCCCGAGCGCATGGGCCGGGCCGTGGAGGAGCTGCTGCGCTGGAACCTGTCCATCGGCGACGGGCTGCCCCGGCTCGCCCTGGAGGACGTGCGACTGGGTGAAGTCCTCGTCAAGAAGGGCGAGTTGGTGCTCGTCCTGGTGGAGGGCGCCAACTTCGACCCGGCGGTCTTCAGCGACCCCGAGCGCCTGGATCTCGACCGGGAGCACAACCCGCATCTCTCGTTCGGGGCCGGCCGGCACTTCTGCCCGGCCACGGGCCTGGGCCGGCTGCACGCGGAGACCGCGCTCGCGGTCCTGGTGGACCGGATGCCGGGCCTGCGCCTCGCGGTCCCGGCCGAGCAGCTGGTGTGGCGCACCGGCTTCATCAAGCGCCTGCCGGAGCGGCTGCCGGTGCTGTGGTGACCCGCGGGTGCCCCGGAGCCGGCGGGCCCCGGGGCACTTGGTGGCCGTACGCACGCGGGCCGTACGCACGCGGGCCGTACGCACGCGGGCCGTACGCACGCGGGCCGGTTCAGCGGAAGATGCCGGTGTGGCCGAGCGAGTACCGGCCGGGCTGGGGGTAGACGGCGAGGCCGTGCGGGCCCGAGCCGACGGGGATGCGGGCCAGCTCCTTGCCGGTGGTGGTGTCGATGGCGTACACCTCGGCGTTGTAGCGCCCGGACAGCCAGAGCACCTTGCCGTCGGCGGAGACACCGCCCATGTCGGGGCTGCCGCCGTCCGGCAGCTCCCACTTCTTGGTGAGCTTGTCCTTGGTGAAGTCGAAGATGGAGATGGTGCCCTCGCCGCGGTTGGAGATGTACATCTCCTTGGAGTCGCGGCTGATGTAGAGCCCGTGGCAGCCCTTGCCGGTGGGCAGCAGGACCGGCTTGTCGAACTTGTCCCCGTTCAGGACCCACATGCCGTGCGCCATCATGTCGGCCACGTAGAACGTCTTGCCGTCCGGGGACATCTTCACGTCCTGCGGCATCGCCCCGTCGAACGGCAGCTTCTGCTGTCCGACGATCTGCATCTTCTCGGTGTCGACCTTGAGCAGCTCGCCGGAGAACTCGCAGGAGACGATGAAGTACCGGCCGTCCATGGAGAAGTCCGCGTGGTTGACGCCCGCGCAGGTCACCGGGACGGTCTTGACCCGGTTCATGGTGACGGGGTCGCGGAAGACCAGCTCGCGGTCCATCGAGGCCATGACGACGGCGTACTTGCCGTTGGGCGTGAAGTAGAGGTTGTACGGGTCGGAGACCTGCACGGTACGGCCGGTCTTGCCGGTCGCCGGGTCGATGGCGGTGAGCGAGTCGCCCAGGTCGTTGTTGACCCAGAGCGTCTTCATGTCCCACGACGGGACGACGTGCTGCGGCTGGTGGCCGACCGGGATGGTCTCGATGACCTTGTACGTGGCCGGGTCGATCACGGACACCGTGTTCGAGTTGGTGTTGGGCACGTACACGCGCGGCAGGAAGTTCTTCACGGCGGGCTGGAGCGCGTTCGGCCGGTCCGCCGCGTAGGCGTCCTTGGGGTCGAGGACGGGCGGCATCCCGGGCAGGCCCTGGGGCACGGGCTTCTTGACGACGGCCGGCGGGGGCGCCGCCTTGGTACTGAGCGCCTCGTCCTTGTGGTCGGCGCCCGAACCGCAGCCGGCGAGCGCCGCGAGCAGGGCGGCCGCGAGCAGCGCGGTGGTCGTCTTCGTTACGGTCGGCATCAGATCAGCAGCTCCGTGGTCGTGACCGCGCGCAGTCGGCGGCGTTCCAGTTCGGCGAGTAGAACGGGCAGCGCGGCGACCGTGTCCGCATAGCCGAAGTGCAGGCTCACCACCGATCCGTTGCGGATCTGCCCGGTGACGTTGCGGGTGACGGCCGAGGCGCCGGGCGAGGTGAAGTCGAGCGAGTCGACGTCGTACGACAGGACGTGCGGGTAACCCGCCTGCCGGGCCAGTTTCTGAACGAGCGGCGTCGCGTACTGGGCACGGGAGGGCCGGAACCACGTCCCGATGGAGCCGGTGAGCCGGCGCAGGCGGTCCGCACAGCCGGTGATCTCGGCGTACGCCTCCGACTCGTCCATGGTGGAGATGTCGATGTGGTGCTGGGTGTGGTTGCCCAGTTCGTGGCCGCCGTCCAGGATGCGGCGGGCCATCGCGGGCTGCTCGTCGAGCCAGCTGCCGACGGCGAGGACGGTGACGCGGGCACCGGCCTTCTCGGCCTCGCTGAGCAGGGTGGTGGCGATCTTCGGATCGCCCTGGCCGTGGAAGGTGAGGGCGACCTGCGGGCGGGCCCGGGGTCCGCTCTCGATCTGGACCGGCTGCCCGGGAAAGGCGCGGGGGGCCGGTGCGGGGCGGGGCTTGCCGGGGCGGGCGGCGGCCGCGGCGGAGGCGGAGGGCGGCGGTGTCGAAGACGCGGCCGGCCGCGCGCCGCCCTCGTCGTCCGAGCAGCCCGTCGTGAATGCCCCCACGATGGCCGCGCCCGCCCCGGCCCGCAGGGCGCTGCGGCGGTCTACCGCACGGGGTGATGGATTCAGCACATGGACATTTAAGTGCGCCGAGGCGTGCTTGGTAACGATTGACCCACTTCAGGACCTTTGCGGGTCGCGCCCGGCGGGGGTGCCCTACGGTCGCCAGGCTCGCTGATTCACTCAGCACCCTCGATACTTATTCACAGTTTGAAAGGTGAGTGCTCTAGCTCACCTACGATTCACAGCTAAACTGTCACGTTTCATCCCGCTATGTCCGAGTGGGGACTTTTGAGGATGGGCCGCCCATCTGTCATAGTCGGAGCCACGACCCCCATTGACCCGGGCCAGGTCGTCTTCAGTCGCCGTGGATCACACCCCCCATAGATCCACGGCGCTCCACAGAAGCCCCCGCAGGCGCCGCACCCGGCAGCCCAGGGGGCTTCTGTGATTCCGGGGACCGGAGGGATTGCGTGCTTCCCGGACCTCCGGCGCGTCGGCGCCTCAGCGGTCGGCGACCCGCATCTCGAACCAGGTGGTCTTGCCGCGCGGCAGCAGATCCACGCCCCAGCGGTCGGAGAGCTTGTCGACGAGGAAGAGGCCGCGCCCGCTCACGTCCATCTCGTGCACCGGCATCAGACACGGCAGTCCGCGCGAGGGGTCCCGGACCTCGATCCGGATCCAGCCCCGGCGCCGCAGCATCCGCAGCCCGAAGACCCGGGCCCCGGTGTGCCGGACCGCGTTGCCGACCAGCTCGGAGACGAGCAGCACCGCGTGTTCGGCGAGGGCCGGCGAGAGCGCCCACTGGCGCAGCACCACGGACTGGGTGATCCGCCGAGCCGTCGCCGCGGACTCCGGACGTGACGGCAGCCGCACTTCCTCCTCCGTCGGATTACCGAACAACTCCAGCGCCTTCAGCGCCAGTTCGTCGTCGGCGGACGGCATCCAGCGCGCCGCGGTCGCACTCACGCGCTGCGCCGGTTGTTCCACACCCTCCAGCCCCGCCATGCCTCCATCATGGCCGCCCGGAGCGGCCTCCGGGGCGGTTCCGAAGGAATAGCGCCTCCGGAAGCTGACGTTCCGGAGGCGCCTTTTGGCATATGACGGAGGCAGTCGAGGACCTTTCACGCCCCCTCCGACCTGCGATGACCTGCCGCGTTCGCTTGATCACCAAGCGTTCCGCAGAGGTTTTCCTTAAGGTGCCCTTAAGGCTGCGCTAATCCCCCCACAGGGTGTACACATCGTCATCACATGTACAGCCCTCGTTGACGGGGCGCCCTCAACTCCCTTGCGATCAGAGGAACTTGGCCTTGCCCGGCCCCTCCTCCACGAAGCTGCGCATGCCGCGCTCGCGGTCCTCGGTGGCGAACAGGCCGGCGAACCAGTTCCGTTCGACGGCGAGGCCGGTGTCGATGTCCGCCTCCAGACCGGTGTCGATGGACTCCTTGGCGGCGCGCAGCGCGATCGCGGGGCCCTGCGCGAGCCGAGCGGCCCAGGCGTGGGCCCGCTCGTACACCTCGGCGGCCGGGACGACCTGGTCGACCAGGCCCATGGCGAGCGCCTCGTCCGCCTTCACCTGGCGGCCGGTGAAGATGAGGTCCTTCGCCTTGGACGGGCCCACCAGGCGGGCCAGGCGCTGGGTGCCGCCCGCGCCGGGGATCAGGCCCAGCAGGATCTCGGGCTGGCCGAGCTTCGCGTTGTCGCCGGCGATCCGGAAGTCGGCGCAGAGCGCCAACTCGCAGCCGCCGCCGAGTGCGTAGCCGGTGACGGCCGCCACGACGGGCTTGGGGATCCTGGCGACGGCGGTGAAGGACTCCTGCAACGCCCGGCCGCGCACGACCATCGCCGCGTGGTCCATCGCCTGCATTTCCTTGATGTCCGCGCCCGCCGCGAACAGCTTCTCGCCGCCGTACAGGACCACCGCCCGCACGTCGTCGCGCCGGGCCGCCTCCTCGGCCAGCTCGCGCAGCCGGTCCTGTGTCGCGACGTCCAGCGCGTTCATCGGGGGGCGGTTCAGACGGAGGGTGCCGACGCCCTCGGAGACTTCCAGGTTCACAGTCATGAAGGCAGGTTAACGGCCACTAACGACAAGGGACCCGGTGCTGTCGCTCACAGCACCGGGTCCCTCAAGGGCCGGCCGGGGTTACTTGGTCCACTCCGACCAGGAGAGGTTCCAGCCGTTGAGACCGTTGTCGGGCTGGATGACCTTGTCCTTGGAGTTCTTCACGACGACCACGTCGCCGATCAGGGAGCTGTTGTAGAACCAGGCGGCCGGCGTGGACGGGTCGCCGGCCCCGCGGGCGTCGCGCAGACCGACGCAGCCGTGGCTGGTGTTTGCCGAGCCGAACACCGAGGGGTCGCCCCAGTAGTTGCCGTGGATGAAGGTGCCCGAGCTCGACAGGCGCATCGCGTGCGGCACGTCCTTGATGTCGTACTCGCCGCCGAAGCCGACGGTGGCGCCGTTCATGCGCGTCACCTCGTACTTCTCGCTGATGACCATCTGCCCGTTGTACGTGGTGTTCTGCGGGGAGCCCGCGCTGATCGGGATGGTCTTCAGGAGCTTGCCGTCGCGCTCCACCTTCATGGTGTGGGCGCTCGCGTCGACGGTGGAGACCTGGGAGCGGCCGATGGTGAAGTGGACGGTGCGGGTCTGCTTGCCGTAGACGCCGGGCCGGCCCTCGACGCCGTCCAGGTTCAGCTTGACGGTGACCTTGGTGCCGGGCGCCCAGTAGTTCTCGGGGCGGAAGTCGAGGCGGTCGTTGCCGAACCAGTGGCCCTCGACCGGGACGGACGGCTCGGCCGTCACGGTGATCGCCTTCTTGACCGCGTCCGGGTTGGTGATGCCCCGGCTGAAGTTGATGGAGACCGGCATTCCGACACCGACGGTGGACCCGTCCTCGGGCACGTACTGGCCGATGAAGGTGTTGGTCGGGACGAGCGTGGTGAAGGTGGTGTCCTTGGCGGACTCGCGGCCCTTGGCGTCCTTGGCGACCGCGTGGACCTTGTACTGCGTGGCGGAGGCGAGGTGCTGGTCCGGGGCCCAGCCGAGGCCGTCGGCGGATATCTTCCCGGCGACCGCGTTGCCCTTGCTGTCGGCGACCGTGACGGCGGTCAGCCTGCCCTTGTCGGCGGATATCTTCAGCGCGCCGTTGGTGGCCACGTCCTTGGCGTTGTCCGCCGGGACGATGGTGACCACGGCCTCGGACGCCTTGGTGTCCTCGGTGGCGCCCGCGCTGCCGGCCTTCGACTTCGATCCGCCGTCGCCCCCGCCGCACGCGGTGACGAGCAGCAGCAGCGCCCCGCATATGAGGGCCAGCAGTGCGCTGCCCCGACGACCGCGCCGTCCGGCCGCGGCCGGAGCCCCCGAAATAGGCTGCCCGTTCAAGACTGTTCTCCCCTCGCACGGCGTGGCCCCGCCACCGCCCGCACTCACTCACCCCCGCGCGCGTCCTCGCGCGCGCACGGCGTTAGATAATCACACCGAACACGCCGTGATCTCCCCTCCAATGTCACCGTTCAGTCCCAAGTTTTCCTGGAACTCTCAGGTGAAACACAGGAACCGTTCCCGGTTGGTTAACCGGGAACGGTCATGGGGCCGTGCGTTCGAGGGGGCGGGCCCCATGAGGTCCTCATGGGGCTCGGGAGACCTCAGCCGGTCCTCAGGAAATGGCGGAGCCCGCCTTCCACTTCGCCCAGTCCAGGTTCCAGCCACTGAGCCCGTTGTCCGGAGCGACCTCGCGGTCATGGGAGTTGACGACCTCGACCACGTCGCCGATGAGGGTGCGGTCGAAGAACCAGCCCGCCGGGGTGTCCGAACTGCCGCCCTTCACGTCCCGCAGACCGACACAGCCGTGGCTGGTGTTGGAGTTGCCGAAGGTGCTGGAGGGGGCCCAGTAGTTGCCGTGCAGGAAGGTGCCGGTGTTGGTGAGCCGGATGGCGTGCGGCACGTCCGGGATGTCGTACTCCCCGCCGAACCCGACGGTCTGGCTGTTCATCCGCGTCACGTCGTACATCTCGGTCACGACCATCTTGCCGTTGTACGTGGTGTTCTTCGGCGACCCCGCGGAGATCGGCAGCGTCGACACCAGCTCGCCGCCGCGCCGCACCTCCATGGTGTGCGCCTCGGCGTCCACCAGGGACTCCTGGTCGCGCCCCACGGTGAAGCCGATCGTCTTGTCCTGGATGCCGTAGACGTCGGGCGCCGCGAGCACGTCGCGCAGCCGCATGTCGACGGTGACCTTGGTGCCGGGCGCCCAGTACTTCTCCGGCCGGAAGTCGAGCCGGTCCTTGCCGAACCAGTGGCCCCGCACGTCCACCGGAGGCTGCGAGGTGATCCTGATGGCGCGCTCTACGGCCGCCTTGTCCTTGATCGCCTGGTTGAAGTTGAACGACACGATCATGCCGACGCCCACCGTGGAGCGGTTCTCCGGCTTGAAGTACCCGATGAAGCGGTGCTCGGGCACGAGGGTGGCGAAGCTGGTGTGCCGGGCCTGGCGGCGGCCGTGGCCGTCGAGCGCCACGGTGTCCACCGTGTAGAGGGCGGCCAGTTGCAGCGCGCCCCCGGTCGGCGTCCAGGTCAGCCCGTCCGCGGAGATCTTGCCCGGCACCTCCTCGGGCTGCGCGTCCTCCGTCTTCATGACCTTGACCCGCTCCAGGCGCCCGCCCGGCACCCGCACCTCCACCTTCTGGTCCGCCTTGACTCCCTTGGCCCCGTCGTCCGGGGTCACCAGGATGGCCTCCTGCGGCGTCAACGGCTTGCCGCCGATGTCGCCGATGTCCAGGGCGCCGCCCGAGCACCCGGTCAGCGCGGTCACCAGGACCGCCGTCAGTCCTGCCCATGCCAGGGCGGCGGCCGTGCCCGCCCCTGCCCGCTTCAGTACGTCTCTCACGACCGGCCCAACGACCGCCCCCCGCCGGGGGAAACGTGAGTACGAGGGCTGTTGCGGGAAGAACAGGTGCAGAGACGCGCAGGGAAGCCGCGGCCGGGACGCCGCTGCCGCCCCCGCGCCGAGCCGCGGGAGGCCGTCAGGTGTCGAGCGCAGCCGAACAGAAGGCAGTGCGGAGTGCCGCGAGCGGCACGCCCGGTACGGAGGGGCACCCCGCGGTGAACGGCCATCGGGGTGAACCGGGGGCCCTGCGCCCCCCTGTCTGGCCGGGCGCCCCCACCCCGCTCGGCGCCCGCTTCCGGGTCGGCCCGGACGGGGTCGCGGGCACCAACTTCGCGCTGTGGGCGGGAGGCGCCGAATCGGTCGAGCTGTGCCTGTTCGACCCGGCGGGCACCGAGACGCGGCTGGTCCTCACCGAACTGACCCATGAGATCTGGCACGGCTTCGTCCCCGGGGTGCGCCCCGGGCAGCGGTACGGCTTCCGGGTGCACGGGCGCTGGGACCCGTGGACGGGGGCCCGTTGGAACCCGGCGAAGCTGCTCCTGGACCCGTACGCGCGGGCCGTGGACGGTGACTTCGTGCTGCCGCCCGAGGTGTACGGGCACGTGCGGGACTGGCCGCAGCAGCAGGTCGCCGACACCGTGCGCGACGACCGCGACTCGGCGCCGCACGTACCCAAGGGCGTGGTGGTGCAGGACGACGACGACTGGGCCGACGACCGCCGTCCCAAGACGCCCTGGTCCGACTCCGTCATCTACGAGCTGCACGTACGCGGCTTCACCCGGCTGCACCCGGACGTCCCCGAACCGCTGCGCGGCACCTACGCCGGGCTCGCGCACCCGGCCGCGATCGACCATCTGGTGCGGCTCGGCGTCACCGCGGTCGAGCTGCTTCCGGTGCACCAGTTCGCGCACGAGGACCATCTGCTGCGGCGGGGCCTGAAGAACTACTGGGGCTACAACTCGATCGGCTACTTCGCGCCGCACGCCGGATACTCGGCGAGCGGCACCGCGGGCCAGCAGGTCGGCGAGTTCAAGCGGATGGTGCGGGCGCTGCACGAGGCGGGCATCGAGGTGATCCTCGACGTGGTCTACAACCACACCGCCGAGGCGAGCGAGATGGGCCCCACGCTGTCCCTGCGCGGCATCGACAACCGCGGCTACTACCGCCTCCAGGCGGACGCCCGGCGCTATGCCGACTACACCGGCTGCGGCAACACCCTGCACGTGGTCCAGCCCCATGTACTGCGTCTGATCACCGATTCGCTGCGCTACTGGGTCACCGAGATGGGGGTGGACGGCTTCCGGTTCGACCTGGCGGCGGCGCTGGCCCGCTCGATGCACGACGTCGACATGCTGTCGCCCTTCCTCGCGGTGATCGCGCAGGACCCGGTGCTGCGCCGGGTGAAGCTGATCGCCGAGCCCTGGGACGTGGGCAACGGCGGCTACCAGGTGGGGGCCTTCCCACCGCTGTGGACCGAGTGGAACGACCGCTACCGGGACGCGGTACGGGACTTCTGGCGCGGCGCGCTGCCCGACATGCGCGACCTCGGCTACCGGCTGTCGGGCTCCAGCGACCTGTACGCCTGGGGCGGCCGGCGGCCGTACGCGTCCATCAACTTCATCACCGCGCACGACGGCTTCACGCTGCGGGACCTGGTGTCGTACGAGCGCAAGCACAACGAGGCCAACGGCGAGGGCAACCGGGACGGCACCAACGACAACCGGGCCTGGAATTGCGGGGTGGAGGGCGAGACCGACGATCCGCGGGTCAACGCGTTGCGGCGGCGCCAGCTGCGGAACCTGCTCACCACCCTCCTGGTTTCGACGGGCGTGCCGATGCTGGTCGCGGGCGACGAGATGGGGCGCACCCAGGGCGGCAACAACAACGCCTACTGCCAGGACGGCGAGGTCAGCTGGCTCGACTGGTCGCTCCTGGAACAGCCGGGCGCGCGTGGCCTGCTCGAACTGGCCACGCGGCTCCTGGAGTTGAGGCACCGTCACCCCGTGCTGCGGCGACGCGCCTTCTTCTCGGGACGGGCCCAGGGGGCGGACGGGCTGCGGGACCTGGCCTGGTTCACCGCGCGCGGCGAGGAGATGACCGAGCGGGACTGGTACGCGCCCGCCGCCACGCTCGGCCTGTATCTGTCGGGGCGCGACATCCCGGGGCGCGACGCCCGGGGCGCACCCGTGACCGACGACAGCTTCCTGATCCTGCTGCACTCGGCGGACCGTCCGGCGGACTGCGTCCTGCCGGGCCCGCCGTGGGCCGCCTCCTACGAACTGGTCGTGGACACCTCGCGCGAGGACCAGGCCGAGCCGCCGGGAGTGGCCTACCGGGGCGGCGAGATGGTGACGCTCCCGGCCCGCTCGGTGCTGGTCCTGAAGGTGGCGGGGTAGGGAGACGCCGGCGGCTAGCCGAGGATCTTGCGGTCGTACGCCACCGCCACCGCGGCCGCCCGGTCCTTGACGCCCAACTTGCCGTAGATGTGGGTGAGATGGGTCTTCACCGTGGCCTCGCTGATGAACAGGGCGCGGGCGATCTCCCGGTTCGAGGTGCCCTTGGCGACCAGTTCGAGGACTTCGCGCTCGCGGCCGGAGAGCGGTTCGCCCGCGGGTGCCGCGGGCGTGCGGACCGCCGTGACCAGACGTGAGGCGACGGCCGGGGAGAGGACCGTGCGGCCCGCCGCGGCGGCGCGGACCGCGGTGAACAGCTCCTCCCGCGGGGCGTCCTTGAGGAGGTAGCCGGTGGCGCCCGCCTCGATCGCGGGCAGGGTGTCGGAGTCGGTGTCGTAGGTGGTGAGGACGAGGACCTTGGAGCGCAGTCCGCGCCGGGTGAGCTCGGCGATCGCGGCCACTCCCCCACCCCCGGGCATGCGCAGGTCCATCAGGACGACGTCCGGGTCGAGCCGCTCGGCGAGATCGACGCCCTCGACGCCGTTGGAGGCCTCGCCGAGGACCTCGAAGCCGTCGGCGGAGGCGAACATGCCGCGCAGACCGTCCCGCACTACGGGGTGGTCGTCGCAGATCAGGAGGGTGATGGTGGCGTCAGTGGTCATGAGGCACCAACGGTACGCGGGCCGAGACCGCGGTGCCATGGCCGGGCTCCGACTCGACGGTGAGGCTGCCCGCGATGCGTTCGGCGCGGGCCCGCATCCCGTCCAGGCCGAAGCCGCCGGTGCCCGAGCGGGCCGGCAGGTCCAGCGGGTCGAAGCCGCGGCCGTCGTCGCGGACGTCCAGGGAGACCTCGTCGCCCATGAAGGAGAGGGTCACGCCGATGCGCGAGGCCCCGGCGTGGCGGCTCGCGTTGGCGAGGGCCTCCTGGGCGATGCGCAGCAGGGTGGCCTCGATCTCGTCGTGGAGCTGGACGGCGGTGCCGGTCACGGTGAAGTCGGCGCGCACCCCGTGCCGGGTGCCCCATTCGGCGACGGTCTTCTTCAACGCCTCGTGCAGCAGGTCGTGTTCGAGGTCGAGCGGGCTGAGGTTCTGCACCGAGCGGCGGGCCTCGCCGAGGCTGTGCCGGGCCAGCGCCTGGGCGCTGGCGAGGTGTTCGCGTACGAGGGCGGGGTCGTCGCTGCTCGTGACCACCTGGAGCTGGGCGATGATCCCGGCCAGGCCCTGGGCGATGGTGTCGTGGATCTCGGCGGCGAGCCGGCGCCGCTCGTCGGCGACACCGGCTTCCCGTGCCTGGAGCAGGAGTTGGGCGTGCAGGGCGGCGTTCTCGTCGAGGGCCTGCTGGAGCCGGGCGTTGGTGGTCTCCAGGGCGGCGATCGTCTCCACCTGCACCCGGGAGCGCTCGTCCTCCTGGGCGGCGAGATGGCTGAACACCGTGAGCAGGACGCAGTTGATGACGAGCACCGCGCCGAACACCACCCAGCCCATGGTCCCCTTCGGCGGCAGCCCGCCGGACTGCGAACCGGCCATGGTGACGGCGGTGGCGACCAGACCGATCCGTACCAGGCGCCGGGGCAGCACCGCCTGGGCACCGAAGTAGCCGCAGACGGCGAAGAAGGCGAAGAACGGGTTGAGCCAGGTGAGCGCGAAGGCGAGACCCCAGCGCACGAAGTAGTAGACGGCCCCCGCGGCGCTCGGTCCCGGCCGGGCGCGGCGCCACCGGTCCCAGCAGACCTGGAGCATGAGGGCGCCGCCGACCAGGCAGAGCGCGGCCCGGCGGGCGTCCGGGCTCATCAGCAGGTCGGCGGTGGCGGCCGCGGCGAGGCAGCCGATGAACAGCAGGCCGAAGGGGCCCCAGCGGTGGAACACCTCCCAGCGTTCCTCCACCAGGTCCCGCTTCACCTCGTTCGCCCCGTCGCTCATGGCACCAGTGTCATCCACGTCGCAGGGCCCGCCGGTACCGCCCCAGCGGGCGATCGCCGTCATTCCCACCGGAACCAGCGGGTCGCTGCGGCCGAGAGCAGCACGGTCCACAGGGCGAGGACGCCGATGTGGTCCCAGCCCGGCCAGCTGCCGGCCGCTGCCTCGGTGAGTGCCTGGGCCGCGGCGCCGAAGGGCAGCAGCTCCACGATGCGGCCGAGCGTGTCGGGCATGGCCTGGACGGGCAGCCACACACCGGCGCTGAACATCATCGGGAAGAACACCGCGGAGCCGATGGCGTTGGCGATCTTGGAGGTGCGCGAGAGCGCGGAGACCAGGGCGCCGAGGGCGAGCGCGCTCAGAACGGCGAGCAGCAGCGCGAAGGCGTAGCCGAACAGCTGGTGCGGCAGCGCCACCTGGAAGGCGAGCCGGCCCACCGTGATCGACAGGAGCGCGGAGATCACCGCGGCCACCCCGTGCAGCCCCATCTGGGCGCCGAGCAGGGCGGAGGGGCGCACGGGGGTGACCGACATCCGGCGCAGGATGCCCCGCTCGCGGTACCCGGTGATGACCGGCGGCATCGCCTGGAGCCCGGCCATGATCATGGAGAAGAGCACGGCGACGGGGACGTACGCGTCCACGAAGCGGATGCCGCCGAGGGCCTTGTCCGGGTCGCGGAAGCCCGGGATCGAGCCGAGCACGACCAGCAGGACGGTCGGGACGACCATGATCCAGAACAGTCCGGCGGGCTCGCGCCGGAAGAGCGTGGCCTCGGTCTTCAGTACCGCGGCGGCGGCCCGGCGCGAGGGGCGGGCGGCACGGGCGGGGCGCGGCGGGGTGAGGGTGGTGGTCATGCCGAGGCCTCCGTCAGGTCCAGGAACGCGTCGTCGAGGGTGGCCTCGGAGACGCGGAGTTGGTGGGCGGTGATGTGGTGCCGGGCGAGCAGGGTGATCACCGCGTTGACGGTCTCGTCGGTGCCGTGGATGGTCACCCGGCCCTGCTTCTCCTCGACGGCGGCGGCCTGCGGCAGCCCGGCGAGCGCGAAGTCGTCGAGCGGGGCCGAGGGCGTGAAGGAGATGACGGTGGAGCCGGCCGCGCGCCGGATGAGACCCGAGGGGGTGTCCAGGGCGGCGATCCGCCCCTTGTCGATCACGGCGATCCGGTCGCAGAGCCGCTGCGCCTCCTCCATGAAGTGGGTGACCAGGAGGACCGTGACCCCGCCGCGGCGCACGTCCTCGATCAGTTCCCAGGTGTCGCGGCGGGCCCGCGGGTCGAGCCCCGTGGTCAGTTCGTCGAGCACCACCACGCGCGGGTTGCCGATGAGGGCGAGCGCGATGAACAGGCGCTGCTTCTGGCCGCCGGACAGCTTGGCGAAGCGGGTGCCGAGCTTCTCGGCGAGCCCGAGGCGTTCGGCGAGGGGTCGCCAGTCGGCCGGGTCGGAGTAGAAGGAGGCGTACAGCTCCAGGGACTCGCGCACGGTGAGCTTGGGCTGGAGCTCGCTCTCCTGGAGCTGGGCGCCGAGGATGCGGGTCACCCGGTCGTGGTCGGCGACCGGGTCGTACCCGGCCACCCGGATCGTCCCGGCGTCCGGGACGCGCAGCCCCTCGATGCACTCGACGGTGGTGGTCTTGCCCGCGCCGTTGGGGCCGAGGATCCCGAAGATCTCCCCCTCCTCGACGGCAAAGCTGACGTCGTCGACAGCGGGCCTGCGGCCGTATGCCTTGCGCACTGCGTTGACTTCGATGATTGCCATGCCATGAGAATCCCGGCCGGCGGGGGTCCGCCACATCGCCCATCGCGCTCGACCCCGCATCAACCGATCGGTTGACGGGCGGTACGACCCCCACGCGTCCGAGCGGTCCTAGGACCAGCGGACCAGCCCGGCCCGGCCGAAACTCGGTGGGCACTGTCGGTGCCCGTCCGTAGGCTCGGCCCTGATGTCCGAAACACGTGCAGCTATCAAGGACCAGTCGGCCACGCGCTCACTCCTGAGGCTCTGGCCGTATGTACGCCCCATTCGAACGCGCCTGTTCAGCGCGGCATTTGTGGCCATTGTCGCCTCCTGCCTCGGTCTGGTGATCCCGCTCGTCCTGAAGTGGATCGTGGACGGCCCGGTGGCCGACCGCGACCCCGGCGGCGTGTGGCTCGGCGCGCTGTACCTGCTGCTGCTCGGCCTCGCGGAGGCGGCGCTCTTCGGGTACCGGCGATGGCTGGTGGCGCGGCCGCTCGCGAGCGTCGAGGCGGAGATGCGGGCCGATCTGTACCGGCACGTGCAGCGCCTTCCGGTCTCGTTCCACGACCGCTGGGCCTCGGGCCAGCTCCTGTCGCGCGGCACCACGGACCTGATGCTGCTCCGGATGTTCCTGGCGTTCCCGCTGACCTTCCTGGTCGTCAACGCGGTCACCATCCTGGCCGGGTTCGCGATCCTGCTCTCGCAGCAGTGGAGCCTCGGCCTGGTGCTGCTCGTGCCGGTCATTCCGCTGGTGGTCCTCTGCTCGCTCTTCGAGACCCGCTACTCGCTGGTCGCCCGGCAGGCACAGGACCAGGTGGGCGATCTGACGACGGTCGTCGAGGAGAGCGTGCTCGGCATCCGCATCATCAAGGGGTTCGGGCAGCACCGCAGCCAGGCGCTGGCCTTCCGCGAACTCTCCCAGCGGCTGCGCGGCACCGAGCTCGCCAAGGCCCGGCTGCTCGCGGGGCTGTGGGGCCTGATCACCACGATCCCCGAACTCGCCATCGGCGCGGCTCTGGTGCTCGGCACGGTGCAGGTGGCCGACGGCGAGCTCTCGGCCGGGACGCTCGTGGCGTTCCTGTCGACGGCCCTCGCGCTGCGCTGGCCGGTCGAGTCGATCGGGTTCCTGCTCGCGATGAGCCAGGAGTCGGCGACGGCGACGGCCCGCTTCTTCGAGGCGATGGACGCGCAGGAGGAGGCGGAGGCGCCGGGCTCCTCCACGAGCCACCCCCGGGGGACGTTGCCCCCGGGCACCCCCCAAGAACCCCCACGTGAGGCCACGCCCCTCGAACCCGATCGTGAGGCCAAGCCCCTCGATCCCGGTCGGGGCTCCGCCCCGGGAGCCGTCTCCGCCGTCGCTTCGTCCGTGGACCGTGCACCGGGGGCGCGGCCCCTGGACGCCCGCTCCTCAGACGCCGGAGGGACAGACGCCGGAGGGGCTGAACCGCAGCCTCCCAGCGCCGAGTTGGAAGCGTCCGCCGCCGACCGGGCGGCCGGCATCCGGTTCGAAGGGGTCACGTTCCGCTACCCCGACGCCGCCGACGGCAGTGCCCCCGTCCTGTCCCGCATCGATCTGCACATACGGCCGGGCGAGACCATGGCCCTTGTCGGCGGGACCGGGTCGGGCAAGACCACGCTCACCGCGCTCGTGCCGCGGCTGCACGAGGTCAGCGGCGGGCGGATCACGCTCGACGGCGAGGACATCGCGCACATGACGCGGGACCGGCTGCGCGGTCTCGTCTCCGTGGCGTTCGAGGAACCCACCCTGTTCTCCGCCACCGTCGGAGAGAACGTCGCGATGGGCGGCGGGAGCCCGGACGACCTGGAGCGGGCGCTCGACATCGCACAGGCCCAGTTCGTGCGGCGGCTGCCGCAAGGCGTGGACACCCAGGTCGGCGAGCAGGGCCTGAGCCTGTCCGGCGGCCAGCGCCAGCGGCTCGCACTGGCCCGGGCGGTCGTGGGGCGGCCGAGGTTCCTGATCCTCGACGACCCCCTGTCGGCCCTGGACGTCCACACCGAGGCCCTGGTCGAGGCGGCGCTGCGCCGGGTGCTCCAGGACACCACCGCGCTCGTCGTCGCGCACCGCCCTTCCACCGTGCTGCTCGCCGACCGGGTGGCACTGCTTTCGCAGGGCCGCGTCGGCGCCGTCGGCACCCACCAGGAACTGCTGCGCACCAACGCCGAATACGCCTGGCTGATGTCCGGCGCCGATGTCCGGCACGACGAGGGGGAGGACCGGCGATGACCACGACCGTCGGGGAGCAGAAGGCAACGGGCGACGAGGAGTTGAGGCCGGCCGGGGACGGCGATCCCTTCGACCGGGACGAACTGCCCGCGCCGCCCGGGGCGACCGGGGCGCTGCTCGGCTCACTGCTGCGCCCGCTGCGCCGGGGCGTGGTGATCGCGACGCTGATGCTGGTGGTGCAGCAGGCCGCGGCCCAGGCGGGCCCGCTGCTCGTGGCGTACGCCATCGACCGGGGCGTCCCCGCCTTCCGGGCCCACGACCACGGCCCGCTGATCGCCGTCGGCGCCGGATACCTACTGTGCGCGCTGGCCTCCGGGTTCTTCCAGTACGCGTTCGTACGGGCCTCGGCGGTCGTCAACCAGGACGTGCTGCTCGATCTGCGCGGGCGGATCTTCCGGCAGGCGCAGGCGCTGAGCGTGGACTTCCACGAGCGCTACACCTCGGGCCGGCTGATCTCGCGCTCCACCACCGACGTCGAGTCGTTGCGCGAACTGCTCAGCGAGGGCCTTCAGGAGCTGATCGGGGTGATCCTCTCCTCGGTCTACATCTGCGCGATGCTGCTCTGGCTGGACTGGGGCATCGGCGCGCTCGCCGTCGCCTCCTACCTGCCGCTGCACTTCCTGATCCGCCGCTACCAGCGCCGCGCCGGGGTCGTGTACGCGGCCCGGTCCACGGCGACCGCGGCGGTGATCGTCAAGTTCGCCGAGACGCTCAACGGCATCCGGCCGGTGCAGGCGTTCCGGCGGGAGCGGGCCAACGACGCCGAGTTCAAGGTGCTGAACCAGCGCCACGAGCGGACCAACGGCGACGCCCTCCTGGAGATGGCCCGCTATGTGGTGGGCTCCCGGCTCACCGCCAACATCGCGGTCGCCGCGATGGTCCTGTGGGGCGCGACGCGGGTCGCGGACGGCGATCTCGAACTGGGCGTGCTCGCGGCCGCGGTCCTGTATCTGCGCCGCCTGTACGACCCCATCGACCGGCTCGGCATGTTCCTCAACTCCTACCAGTCGGCGGCCGCGTCCCTGGAGAAGGTCGCCGGGCTGCTCGCCCAGACGCCGTCGGTCCCCGAGGCGTCCCGGCCGACCCCGCTGCCTCCTTCCACGGGTGAGTTCCCGGGCCGCCGGGTCGACTTCGAGGGCGTCGGCTTCGGCTACCGCACCGGCGGCGAGGTGCTGCCCCGCTTCGACCTGACCGTCCCGGGCGGCCAGACCGTCGCCGTGGTCGGCTCGACGGGCGCGGGCAAGTCCACCCTCGCCAAGCTCCTGGCCCGCTTCTACGATCCGACGGCCGGCCGCGTCCTGCTCGACGGGACGGACCTGCGCGAGCTGTCCGTACGGGACCTGCGGCGCGGGGTCGTCATGGTCACCCAGGAGGCGTTCCTGTTCTCCGGCACGGTCGCCGAGAACATCGCGATCGGCCGCCCGGACGCCACCCGGGCCGAGATCGAGCAGGCCGCGAAGGCGATCGGCGCACACGACTTCATCGCGAGCCTGCCGGACGGCTACGACACCGACGTCCGCAAGCGGGGCGGCCGCATCTCGGCGGGCCAGCGCCAACTGGTCGCGTTCGCAAGGGCGTTGCTCGCCGATCCGGCCGTCCTGATCCTCGACGAGGCGACCAGCTCGCTGGACATCCCGGGCGAGCGGGCGGTGCAGCGCGCCATGCACACCGTCCTCAAGGGCCGCACGGCGGTGGTGATCGCGCACCGGCTCTCCACGGTCGAGATCGCGGACCGGGTCCTGGTGATGGAACAGGGCCGGATCGTCGAGGACGGCTCCCCCGCCGACCTGATCGCCGGCACCGGCCGCTTCGCATCCCTGCACCGGGCCTGGCGCGACAGCCTGGCCTGAGCGTGCCGGGGGGGATCGGAGCCCGTCCCCACCTGCGGGTTTCCGGTACCTGCCGGGCGACGGCCGGTACCGGGTTTCGTAGGATCGGGGGCGTGGCAACGGGGACGAGTACCAACTGGGCGGCGCCGACGGAGACGGAATGGCTGCTGCACACGGCGGGGCTGCGCGGCGATGCGGCGGCGCAGCTGCGGGTGATCGCCCGCGAGGAGCTCTACATCGCGGCGCCGAAGGCCGAGGTCGACGCCCGGCCCGACCGGATCCACTGGCCCGCCTACCGGGACGCGTCCGGCCGGCGGATCAAGCCGGTGCTCACCCGGGGGATGCTGCCGCCCTGGCATCCGGACTGGGTGTTCCACGGGGTGTCCCTGCGCTGGATCGCCGACTCCGGCCTCCTGGACGGGCGGACCCTGCTCGCGGTCAACGCCGGCACTCCGGCCCAGGCCGTCCTGCCCACCGGGCCCGACCAGCTCACCCACTGGCGCCGGCTCCACGTGGAGGTCGACCGCCCGGCCCGCCTGATCGGCCTGCGGCACGGCGCGTTGCGCGGGCCGCTGGCCTACGGGCTGGCCTGCGGAGCGCATCTGTCGCTCAGCAACGACGTCCCGTGGAACGAGGTGGGCTCCGTCTACCGGGAATACACCGAGCAACTCCGCATGCTGCGCGAATCGTGGGGCATCACCGAACGGGCGCACTGGCAGCGGCAGTTGGACGCGCTGCTCGACGCGCGCAACAGCCCGGCCGAGCCCGACTTCGTCCTGCGCGTGCGCGAGGAACTGCGGGCGGGCCTCGACGAGGCGCCGCCCGCCGAGCTGTGGCGCGAGACGGCGGCCGGGCACGCCCAGGACATCGGGGTGGGCCATGACGCCGTCCGGGAGATCGAGGAGCTGGTGCGGCGCATCATCCGCTACGAGGCCCGGTTCCGGGCGGACGGGCTGCTGCCGCCGGACGGCCGGGTCACCACCGCCGTCGCCTACGACTACGGGCGGGCAGTGAACCTGGCACGCTGGGGGCTCGCGGCCCGGTTCTGCACCCCGCACGAGGCGGAGCAGGCGATCGTGCACGCGGGGGCCCTGAGCAGGTCGGCGTACCGGTCCTGGGAGGACTTCTCGGCGGCGTACACGCTCGGGCGGGTGCTGCGCTTCGACGGGGAATCGTACGGGAGTTACTACCAGGGGAACCTGACCGCGCACCGGATCCTCACCGAGCACGAGGCCAGCCCCTGGCGCAACATCGCCTGGCGCTGAGGCGCGGGCGGCGGGCCGTGGGCGGGCTCAGGCGCCCACGGTGCCGTCGATGCCCTCGCGCAGGAGGTCGGCGTGGCCGTTGTGGCGGCCGTACTCCAGGATCATGTGCAGCATCACCATGCGCAGCGACACGTCCTCGCCCCAGCGCGGCTGGACGGCCACGAGGTCGAGGGACTCGGCCTCCCGCTCGACCTTGCGGGAGTGCTCGACCTCGGCCTCCCAGGCGGCGAACGCCTCGGCGCGGGTGGAGCGGCTCGCGTCGTAGGCGGCCTGGAAGTCCACCTTCTCGGACCACACCATGGGTGCGTCGTGGTCCTCGAACACCCGGCGGAACCAGGCCCGTTCGACCTCCGCCATGTGCCGGACGAGGCCGAGCAGGGAGAGGGTGGACGGAGGCATCGACTGCCGCCGCAGGGCGTCGTCGTCCAGCCCCTCGCACTTCATGGCCAGGGTGGCCCGGTGGTAGTCGAGGAACGCCCGCAGGGTTTCTCGTTCGTCACCGCAGTGCGGCGGGCCTATGCGGGGGTCGTTCATGAAGTGCTCCTCGTACGCTTCCGTTCCGGCCGCCGACAGTATCCGCGCGCCGGCCCCGGGGCGACCGAGTTCCCCGCGCCCAGCCTCCGCGAACGCCCCACGGCGGGCCGGCAACGGGCCCTTCGCGCAGTTCCCCGCGCCCCCAGGGCATCCAACACCGCCGGCACGAAGGCGCAACCCCCACCCCCGGCTTCCGACTGCGGACCGCAGCGGGCTGGTCGCGCAGTTCCCCGCGCCCCCCAGGCGCCCAGGACCGCCCAGGACCGCCCAGGACCGCCCAGCGCAACGACGCCAGAACGCCCCCCAGGGGCGCGGGGAACTGCGCGACCGGCCCGGCACACCCCCGCACCGAACCGACCACCCCCGGCACCCCAGGGGCGCGGGGAACTGCGCAAACACCCCCAATCCCCCGCACCCAATCCCCCGCACCCAAACCCCGCCCCCAGCCGCCGCCCCCACAGCGCACCGCCCCGCACCGGGACGAGCGCCCTACCTCCCCCGCCCCCGCCGAACCCGCAGCCGCGCAAGCGCGACCCCCGCCGCCCCTGCCATCAGCACCGCCGCACCCAGTGCCGCGTAATCGAGGCCGCGGGTGAAGGCCGCGAAGGCGGGGGCCAGGTCGGGGCCCCGTAGGGACGACAGCGCCCCGCCCAGCGTTTCGCGTGCCGCGCTCGGCGCGCCGGCCATGCCGTGGCGGTAGACCGCCGCACCGATCGAGCCGAGCACCGCCATCCCGAGCGCGCCGCCCAGCTCCTGCCCCGACTCCATGACCGCCGCCGCGGACCCGGCCCGTTCGGGCGGCGCCGCCCCGAGCGCGAGTTCGTTGGCGAGGGCCATCGCGGCCACGAGCCCCGACGTGTAGACCGCACACGCCGTGAGCGTGAACCACAGCGCCGAGTCCGTACGTACCCGCGTGAGCGCGAGGAATCCGCACGCCGAGACGGCGAAGCCGGTCGCCATGACCCACCCCCGGTCGAAGCGCCGCGCGAGCACCGCCCCGGCCGGCGCCCCCACGCACGCCCCCAGCGCGGGCACCAGGCTCCACAGCGCCGCCTGGAACGGGCTCTTGCCCAGCACGGACTGGAGGTACTGGGTGAGGAACACCGCCATCCCCACGGTCGCCGCGATGGCGAAGAGGTTGGCGAGCACCGCCCCGCCGTACGTGCGCCGGCGCAGCAGCTCCAGGTCCACCAGGGGGTGGGCGAGCCTCGACTGGCGGCGGACGAACACGTACAGCAGCGCGAGGCCGGCGACGACGGACAACACGGGCACCAACTCGACGCCTTCCCGGGCCAGTTGCTTCACGCCCTGGATCAGCGGAAGCAGCCCCGCGAGCGAGAGGACCGCGCTCATCCAGTCGAAGCGGCCGGCCGGGGGCTGTTTGACCTCGGGCAGCAGCAGCGGCGCCAGGACCAGCAGGAGGACCATGGCCGGCAGGTTGATCAGGAACACCGACCCCCACCAGAAGTGTTCGAGCAGCGCGCCACTGACGACCGGCCCGAAGGAGATGCCGAGCGTCATGACGCCGGTCCAGGCGGTGACCGCCCGCGCGCGCTGCCCGGCGTCGTGGAAGAGGTTGCGGATCAGGGCCAGCGTGGAGGGCATCAGCGCGGCCCCGCCCACTCCGAGCAACGCCCGTGCCCCGATGAGGAGTTGAGGCGAGTCGGCATAGGCCGCGGCCACCGAGGCCAGCCCGAACACGGCCGCCCCCGCGAGCACGAGCCGCCGGCGGCCGACCCGGTCGCCGAGGGCGCCCATGGTGATGAGGAGGCCGGCGAGCACGAAGCCGTACATGTCGAGGACCCACAGCTGCTGGGTGGAGCTGGGCGCCAGGTCCTCGCTGATGAAGGGGATGGCGAAGTAGAGGACGGAGACGTCCATGGAGACGAGCAGCAGGGGCAGCATGAGGACGGCGAGCGCGATCCATTCCCTGCGTCCGGCACGCGGCGGCGCCGGGTCGGTGCGGCCCGCGAGGGGGCCGGTCGTGGTGTCCATGCGGGGAGCGAACAGCGCGGCCGCGTACACCGCAATGACAAGGCTGGTGCACCCCTAGAGCACCCGTGTATCAGGGGGCAGGACGCCGTCCGGCGCACTAGTACACTCCGACCGTGACCGAGCAGCCGCCCTACCTCGTCGTCGCCGACGGCATCCGGCGCCGCATCGCAGCCGGCGAGCTGGAGCCCGGCGACCGGGTGCCGTCCACGCGGGCCATCGTGCGCGAGTCGGGGGTGGCGATGGCGACCGCGACCAAGGCACTCGCCGCTCTCGCCCGGGAGGGCCTGGTGCGGGCGGTGCCGGGAGTGGGCACGGTCGTCGCCGAGGTGGCCCCGGCGCGTGCCGCGCACGAGGGCGCGGCGCCTTTGAGCCGCGAGGCACTGGTGCACGCCGCCGTCCGCATCGCGGATGCCGAGGGGCTGGGCGGAGTGTCGATGCGCCGGATCGCGAGTGATCTCGGCACGTCGACGATGGCCCTGTACCGGCACGTCGCGAGCAAGGGCGAGCTCGTCCGCCTGATGACGGACGCGGGGTTCGCGGAGATGTCGCTCGGACGCCCGGACGCCGGTTGGCGGCCCCAACTGGATCGCGCGGCACGGCAGTTGTGGGCCGCCTACCGCAGGCACCCCTGGATGGCCCGGGCGATGGGCTCCTTCAACCGGCCGCATCCGATGCCCCGGGCGATGAGGTACACCGAGTGGGTGCTGCGGGCGCTGCGCAACAGCGGACTGCGTGTGGACGAGGTGATGCACGTGCACCTGTCGCTCATCGCCTTTGTCCAGGGACTGGGCGTGGCCCTGGAGCTGGAGGGCGAGGCCCTCCAGGACACCGGAGTCTCCGGCGATCAGTGGATGGAACGCCATGAGGGGCGGTTTGCGGCCATCGTGTCAGGAGGCGGCTTCCCCGTCCTGACCACCATCTTCGAACACGAGCCGTTCGAGCTGGACTTGGACTCGCTCTTCGGGTTCGGGCTGGCCCGACTCCTCGACGGCGTCGAAGCACACATCCGCGAAACGTCCGCTTAACGAACGACGACCTTCGGACAACGGACGGTTTTCGGCCAACTTCTTGACGCGCTCCTGACACCGGTTCTCCACTGCTGGCACTCTTCCCCCGTTCCACGCACGAAGTTTTCACGCACCACATCTCGTTGCCGTACTCGCTCCGCTTTGCTCTGCCCGGCCGGCCCCACCCAGTCGACCGGAACCCCCTCGCAGAAGGAGTTCGCGTGAGATCCACGCATCGTCGTCGTGCCACCGCCACCGGCGCCCTGATCGCCGCAGCCGCCATGCTCAGTGTCGGCGTCCAGGCAGGTAGCGCCAGCGCACGCCCCGACGACTCCGCGGCCGCCGCGGCCGTGAAGGCCCAGGCAGTACGCAACACGGGCGCCCTGCCCGTGAGCCTCACCCCCTCCCAGCGTGCCGAGCTCATACGCCAGGCCACGGCCACCACGGCGGCCACGGCCAAGGACCTCGGTCTCAGCGCGCAGGAGAAGCTCGTCGTCCACGACGTGTCCAAGGACCAGGACGGCACGGTCCACACCCGCTACGAGCGCACCTACCAGGGTCTGCCCGTGCTCGGCGGCGACCTGATGGTCGACACCGCGGCCGGCAAGACCAAGGACGTGCTCAAGGCGAACAGCGCGCAGCTCCAGGGCGTCTCCACCGCCGCCCCCGCGAGCGCCCCCGCCACCGCCGAGGGCCAGGCCCTCAAGGCCGCCAAGGCCGCGGGCTCGAAGGCCGACAAGGCCGACAGCGCCCGCAAGGTCATCTGGATGGTCAAGGGCGCGCCGACCCTCGCGTACGAGACGGTCGTGGGCGGGCTCCAGGACGACGGCACCCCGAACCAGCTGCACGTCATCACGGACGCCAGGACGGGCGCCAAGCTGCACCAGTGGCAGGGCATCGAGACCGGTGTCGGCAACACCCGCTACAGCGGCCAGGTCACCCTCAACACCTCGCAGTCCGGGTCGAACTACACCCTGACCGACACCACGCGCGGCAACCACAAGACGTACAACCTGAACCACGGTACGTCCGGCACCGGTTCGCTGTTCACCCAGACCAACGACACCTGGGGCGACGGCACCAACTCCAACGCCGCGACCGCGGGTGCGGACGCCGCCTACGGCGCCGGCGTGACCTGGGACTTCTACAAGAACGTCTTCGGCCGCAGCGGCATCAGGGGCGACGGCGTCGGCGCCTACTCCCGCGTCCACTACGGCAACGCGTACGTCAACGCGTTCTGGGACGACAGCTGCTTCTGCATGACGTACGGCGACGGCACGGGCAACAACGACCCGCTGACCGCGCTCGACGTGGCGGGCCACGAGATGTCGCACGGCGTCACCGCCGCGACCGCGGGCCTGGAGTACGCGGACGAGTCGGGCGGTCTGAACGAGGCCACCTCCGACATCTTCGGCACGTCGGTGGAGTTCTACGCGAACAACGCGTCGGACCCGGGCGACTACCTCATCGGCGAGAAGATCAACATCAACGGTGACGGCACCCCGCTGCGCTACATGGACAAGCCGAGCAAGGACGGCGGCTCCGCGGACAGCTGGTACTCCGGCGTCGGCAACCTGGACGTCCACTACTCCTCGGGCCCGGCGAACCACTGGTTCTACCTGGCCTCCGAGGGCAGTGGCGCCAAGGTCATCAACGGCGTGAGCTACAACTCGCCGACCTCCGACGGCCTTCCGGTCACCGGCATCGGCCGGGACAAGGCCCAGCTGATCTGGTACAAGGCGCTCACCACCAAGTTCAACTCCAGCACGGACTACGCGGGGGCCCGCGCGGGCACCATCGCCGCGGCGACCGAGCTGTACGGCGCGAACAGCGCCGAGGTCACCAACGTCACCAACGCCTGGGCGGCCATCAACGTCGGCGCCCGCGCCGGCGGCGGCAACCCCGGTGGCAAGGTCTTCGAGAACACGGCCAGCGTGGCCATCCCGGACTACCCGGGTGCCGCGGTGACCTCACCGGTCACCGTCTCGGGGATCACCGGCAACGCGCCGGCCGCCCTCCAGGTCGGCGTGAAGATCACGCACACCTACATCGGTGACCTCCAGATCGACCTGGTGGCCCCGAACGGCACCTCGTACCGTCTCCAAAGCTCTTCCTCGGACTCGACGAAGAACCTCAACAAGACGTACACCGTCAACGCCTCCGCCGTCGCTGCCAATGGCGTGTGGAAGCTGAAGGTCCAGGACAAGGCGCGGCAGGACGTCGGCACCATCACCGACTTCAAGCTCACCTTCTGACCAGGCGGCTGGCCGGAAAGTGAAGGTGCCCGGAGCCCACGAGGCTCCGGGCACCGCCCATGTCCGGGCGAGGAAGGGCCGGGCTCAGCGCATGAGCACGCCCGCGCCCTCCCCGGTCGTCCCGGTCGGGCCGGCCACCAGACCCAGCTCCGCGTGGGTCGCGAGGTGGCGGTGGGCCGGAAGCACCCGGACCGTGTAGCCGAACGGGCCGGTCCGGTCGAGCGCCAGCGGCCCCTCGTACATCCAGCGGCCCTCCAGATCGGGGCCGCCCGTCGGCTTCAGCGGGAAGGTCTCGGCGTCCGCGATGGCGTCGGCCGCGTCCACCCGGCCCGCCACGGCCTGCACCTCCACGTCGTCGGGCCCGAGCTCGCCGAGCGCGACCCGGACCTTGAGCGCGAGGGTGGAGCCGAGTTCCGCGGTGCCGTTGGGCGCCGCCACCGGGGCCAGCGCCTCGACGTGGTCGACCGCGACCCGCGGCCAGGCGCCCCGCACCCGCGCCTTCCACTGCGCCAGCTCCCCTGCCGTGGCCGGGTCCAGGGCTCGATGGGCCGCGGCGGCGGGAGCGTACAGCCGGGTCACGTACTCCCGCACCATCCGCCCCGCGAGCACCTTCGGGCCGAGCGTGGTGAGGGTCTGGCGGACCATCTCGATCCAGCGGTCCGGCAGTCCCGCCGCGCCCCGGTCGTAGAAGCGCGGGGCGACCCGGTCCTCGATGAGGTCGTACAGCGCGTTGGCCTCCAGCTCGTCCCGCCGGTCCTCGTCGGTGGCCGCGCCGTCGGCGGTCGGAATGGCCCAGCCGAAGTCGGGCTCGAACCACTCGTCCCACCAGCCGTCCAGGACGGACAGGTTGAGGCAGCCGTTCAGGGCCGCCTTCATGCCGCTGGTCCCACACGCCTCCAGGGGGCGCAGCGGATTGTTGAGCCAGACGTCGCAGCCCGGGTAGAGCTTCTGCGCCATCGCCATGCCGTAGTCGGGCAGGAACACGATCCGGTGGCGCACCCTCGGGTCGTCGGCGAACCGCACCAGTTCCTGCACCAGGCGCTTGCCGCCGTCGTCGGCCGGGTGCGCCTTGCCCGCGACGACGATCTGCACCGGCCGGGTCGGATGAAGGAGCAGCTCCATCAGCCGGTCCCGGTCGCGCAGCATCAGCGTGAGCCGCTTGTACGAGGGGACCCGCCGGGCGAAGCCGATGGTGAGTACGTCGGGGCTCAACACCCCGTCGATCCAGCCCAGTTCGGCGGTCCCGGCGCCGCGCTGGCGCCAGGAGGCGCGCAGCCGCTCGCGGGCCTCGACGACGAGCTGCTCGCGCAGCTCCCTGCGCAGCTCCCAGATCTCGGCGTCCGGGATGTCGGCGACCGCGTCCCAGCGCTCCGAGCCGCCCACGCTCAGCGCGTCCTCGGTGCGGCCCGCGCCGATCTGGCGGGCGCCGAGCCGCATGACCTCGGGCGCCACCCAGGTCGGGGCGTGCACGCCGTTGGTGACGGAGGTGATCGGCACCTCCTGCGCGTCGAAGCCCGGCCAGAGCCCCGCGAACATCTCCCGGCTGACGGCGCCGTGCAGGGCCGAGACCCCGTTGGCGCGCTGGGCCAGCCGCAGCCCCATGACCGCCATGTTGAAGAGGTTCGGCTCGCCGCCGGGGTAGGTCTCCATGCCGAGCCGGAGGATCCTCTCCACGTCGACACCGGGCAGTTCGCCGTCGTCACCGAGGTGGCGGGCGACCAGCTCGCGGTCGAAGCGGTCGATCCCGGCCGGCACCGGGGTGTGGGTGGTGAACACGGTCCCGGACCGCACCGATTCGAGCGCGGCCTCGAACTCAAGCCCCTCACCCGCGAGTTCACGGATGCGCTCGAGCCCGAGGAACCCGGCGTGCCCCTCGTTGGTGTGGAACACCTCGGGCGCCGGGTGGCCGGTGAGGCGGCAGTAGGTGCGCACCGCGCGCACCCCGCCGATGCCGAGCAGCATCTCCTGGAGCAGCCGGTGCTCGCTGCCGCCGCCGTACAGCCGGTCGGTGACATCGCGCTCGCCGGGCGCGTTGTCCTCGACGTCCGAGTCGAGCATCAGAAGCGGCACCCGGCCGACCCGGGCCAGCCAGATGTTGGCGTGCAGCGCGCGCCCGCCGGGCAGCGCGAGCGAGACCCTGGCCGGGCTGCCGTCCTCCTCCCGCAGGAGCGAGACGGGCAGCTCATTGGGGTCGAGCAGGGGGTAGTGCTCCTGCTGCCAGCCGTCGCGCGAGAGCGACTGGCGGAAGTAGCCGTGCCGGTAGAGGAGACCGACCCCGATGAGCGGTACGCCGAGGTCGCTGGCGGATTTGAGGTGGTCCCCGGCGAGGATGCCGAGGCCGCCGGAGTACTGGGGCAGGGCCGCGGTGATGCCGAACTCGGGCGAGAAGTAGCCGATCGCGCAAGGGAGTTCGCCACTCTGCTCCTGGTACCAGCGGCGGCCGTGCAGATAGTCGTCGAGGTCGTCGGCGGCGGCGGTGAGCCGGCGCAGGAAACGGCGGTCCTGGGCGAGCGAGTCGAGCCGGGCGGCGCCGACGGAGCCGAGCAGCCGCACCGGGTCCCCACCGGCCGCCCGCCAGCCGTCGGGGTCCACGGACTGGAAGAGTTCTCTGGTCTCGGTGTGCCAGGACCAGCGCAGATTGCGCGCGAGATCGCTGAGCGGCCTCAGGGCGTCGGGCAGGACAGGGCGCACGGTGAATCGACGGATTGCCTTCACGCTTCCACCTTTGCAGGGGACGTACGTACCGGGGTGGCACACCGTGATGTGCGCCCCTCCTTCACCCCCGAAGGTAGTGCCGACGCGCCCCGCCAACCACAGCGCCTCGCGGCCGGTCCCCCGGATTCCGTTTTCCGCCCCCGCCACTCTGATGGACCGTCACGTATGGGCCGTACAGGCGGAGTTCAGCCACGAGTCACCGATGTCCGGTGCGCTCATCTGTCCGAAACCGTTACGCGCAGGTAGTTAACAAGCTGCCGGAATGCCCACCCGTACACCGTGGAAGGCTCATCCGGTAACGCATTCCCGCAGTCTCTCCCGCACGCCATTCGAGTGAACGCGGACAGGAGCGGCCATGCCCGCAGCCGGTCAGCCGTCAACGGAGCAGCTAAAAAGGACAGATTCCCGCAAACGCGGCAAACCCTACCAATCACCCGCAGGTGAGCCCGTGAACCCGAACCCGTCAATCGGCCGCATTCCCGTCCTCGACGTACGCCCCGCCGTCGAGTGCGGCACCAGGCCCGCCAAGGCGGTGACCGGGGAGAGCTTCCAGGTCACCGCCACCGTCTTCCGCGAGGGCCACGACGCCGTCGCCGCCAATGTCGTGCTCAGAGATCCCGGTGGGCGCCCGGGCCCCTTCACTCCCATGCGCGAACTCGCCCCCGGCACCGACCGCTGGGGCGCCGAGATCGCCGCCGGGGCCGAGGGGCGCTGGACGTACACCGTCGAGGCCTGGAGCGATCCGGTCGCGACCTGGCGCCACCACGCCGGCATCAAGATCCCGGCCCGCCAGGACACCGAGCTCGTCCTGGCCGAGGGCGCCGCCCTCTACGAGCGGGCCGCCGCCGGAGTGCCCAAGACCAAGGGCCGGCGTGAGGCGGTCCTGGCCGCGGTGGACGCCCTGCGCGACACCCGCCGCACCCCCGCGGCCCGGCTCGCGGCCGCCCTCGCACCGGAGGTGGACGCGGCCCTGGCCACGCACCCACTGCGCGACCTGGTCACCGCCTCGGCTCCGATGCCGCTGCTCGTCGAGCGCGAGCGCGCCCTGTTCGGCTCCTGGTACGAGCTGTTCCCGCGCTCGGAGGGAGCCGTGGTCAAGGCGCGCGGCAAGCCGGTCTCCGGAACCTTCCGCACCGCGGCCGAACGGCTCCCGGCGGTCGCCGCGATGGGCTTCGACGTGGTCTACCTGCCGCCGATCCACCCCATCGGCACCACGCACCGCAAGGGCGCCAACAATTCCCTGACGGCCAGGAAGTGGGACGTCGGCGTGCCGTGGGCGATCGGCTCGGCGGACGGCGGCCACGACGCGGTCCACCCCGATCTCGGCACCCTGGACGACTTCGACGCCTTCGTGGGCGCCGCCCGCGATCTGCGTCTGGAGGTGGCCCTCGACTTCGCGCTCCAGTGCTCCCCCGACCACCCCTGGGTGCAGAAGCACCCCGAGTGGTTCCATCACCGGGCGGACGGGACGATCGCCTACGCGGAGAACCCGCCGAAGAAGTACCAGGACATCTATCCGATCGCCTTCGACGAGGACATGCCGGGCCTGATCGAGGAGACCGTCCGGCTGCTGCGGTTCTGGATGGGGCACGGCGTACGGATCTTCCGCGTCGACAATCCGCACACCAAGCCGGTGGTCTTCTGGGACAAGGTCATCGCGGAGGTCAACGGCTCCGACCCGGACGTGATCTTCCTGGCCGAGGCGTTCACCCGGCCCGCGATGATGCACACGCTCGGCAAGATCGGGTTCCAGCAGTCGTACACGTACTTCACCTGGCGCAACAGCAAGCACGAGCTCACCGAATACGTCACCGAACTGGCGGGCGAGAGTGCGCCCTACATGCGGCCCAACTTCTTCGTGAACACGCCGGACATCCTGCACGGCTACCTCCAGGACGGCGGCCGCCCGGCCTTCGAGGTGCGGGCCGTGCTTGCCGCGACCCTCTCCCCCACCTGGGGCGTCTACGCCGGCTACGAGCTGTGCGAGAACGCTCCGGCCAAGCCGGGCAGCGAGGAGTACCTGGACTCGGAGAAGTACCAACTCCGGCCCCGCGACTGGGAGTCGGCCGAGCGCTCGGGCCGCTCCATCGCCCCCTTGATCACCACCCTCAACCGCGTCAGGCGGCGCCATCCGGCGCTGCGGCAGCTGCGCTCGGTCCACTTCCACGAGACGGACAACGAGGCGCTGATCGCCTACAGCAAGCGCTCGGGATCGAACACCGTTGTGGTGGTCGCCAACCTCGACCCCCACCACACCCAGGAGGCCACGGTCTCGTTGGACATGCCGGCGCTCGGCCTCGCGTGGGACGAGACCGTCCCGGTGCGCGACGAGCTCACCGGAGAGACCTACCACTGGGGCAGGGCCAATTACGTGCGCCTAGAGCCGGGCCGAGCGCCCGCGCACATCCTGGTCCTGCGACCGTCCCCGCCGATCGGAGGGTCACCCACACCATGATCGTCAACGAGCCCGTCCACGACACCTTCGAGGACACCCCCGCCAAGGACCGCGACCCCGAGTGGTTCAAACGAGCGGTGTTCTACGAGGTGCTCGTGCGGTCCTTCCAGGACAGCAACGGCGACGGCGTCGGGGATCTCAAGGGCATCACCGCCAAGCTGGACTATCTGCAATGGCTGGGTGTCGACTGTCTCTGGCTGCCGCCGTTCTTCAAATCCCCGCTGCGCGACGGCGGTTACGACGTCTCCGACTACACCGCGGTGCTCCCCGAGTTCGGCGACCTCGCCGACTTCGTGGAGTTCGTCGACGCCGCCCACCAGCGCGGCATGCGCGTGATCATCGACTTCGTGATGAACCACACCAGCGACCAGCACGAGTGGTTCCAGGAGTCCCGCCGGGATCCGGAGGGCCCCTACGGCGACTACTACGTCTGGGCCGACGACGACAAGCAGTTCCAGGACGCGCGGATCATCTTCGTCGACACCGAGACGTCCAACTGGACCTTCGACCCGGTCCGCAAGCAGTACTACTGGCACCGCTTCTTCTCGCACCAGCCCGATCTCAACTACGAGAACCCGGCCGTGCAGGAGGAGATCGTCTCCGCGCTGCGCTTCTGGCTCGACCTCGGCATCGACGGCTTCCGCCTGGACGCCGTGCCGTACCTGTACCAGGAGGAGGGAACCAACTGCGAAAACCTTCCGGCAACGCACGAGTTCCTCAAGCGGGTACGGGCCGAGATCGACGCGAGCTACCCGGACACGGTATTGCTCGCCGAGGCCAACCAGTGGCCCGAGGACGTCGTCGACTACTTCGGCGACTACGCCAAGGGCGGCGACGAGTGCCACATGGCGTTCCACTTCCCGGTGATGCCGCGCATCTTCATGGCGGTACGGCGCGAGTCGCGCTACCCGGTCTCGGAAATCCTCGCCAAGACCCCGGCCATCCCGCGGAACGCCCAGTGGGGCATCTTCCTGCGCAACCACGACGAGCTCACCCTCGAAATGGTCACGGACGAAGAGCGCGACTACATGTACGCCGAGTACGCCAAGGACCCGCGGATGCGGGCCAACATCGGCATCCGGCGCCGGCTCGCCCCGCTGCTCGACAACGACCGCAACCAGATCGAGCTGTTCACCGCGCTGCTGCTCTCCCTGCCCGGATCGCCGATCCTGTACTACGGCGACGAGATCGGCATGGGCGACAACATCTGGCTCGGCGACCGCGACGCGGTGCGCACCCCGATGCAGTGGACGCCGGACCGCAATGCGGGCTTCTCCTCGTGCGACCCGGGCCGGCTCTATCTGCCCACGATCATGGACCCGGTCTACGGCTACCAGGTGACCAACGTCGAGGCGGCCATGGCCTCGCCGTCCTCGCTCCTGCACTGGACCCGGCGCATGATCGAGATCCGCAAGCAGAACCCGGCCTTCGGCCTCGGCTCGTACACCGAGCTGATGTCGTCGAACCCGGCCGTGCTCGCCTTCCTGCGCGAGCGGGGCGACGACCTGGTGCTGTGCGTGCACAACTTCTCGCGCTTCCCGCAGCCCACCGAGCTGGACCTGAGGGCGTTCAACGGGATGCACCCGGTGGAGCTGATCGGCGGAGTGCGCTTCCCCGCCATCGGCGAATGGCCGTATCTGCTCACCCTGGCCGGCCACGGCTTCTACTGGTTCCGGCTGCGGAAGGACCCCGTGTCGCCCGCCATCGGCTGACCACAGCCGCGGGCGGGGCGGTTTCCACCGCTCCGCCCGGGGCACTCTGATAGCCGAACCCCGCGCGCCGCCGGACAGCTTCTGTTGCAATCCGGGACACTCTGCGCAAATCGATTGTGTGCCCGGGGAAAGGACGCGCCGCCATGCCGAAGGCCGCACCGCCCCGTACCACCGGCCTCCCACCCACCCGGCTACTGACCTCGCTCGCCCCGCTCCTGCACGAATGGCTGCCCCGGCAGCGCTGGTTCGCGGGCAAGGGGCGGCCCGTGACCGACTTCGTGCTGCTCACCGCGACCGAGCTGCTGCCCGGCTTCCTGCATCTGCTCGTCCGCACCGAGCACGCACCACTGGCGCTGCCCGCCGACGCGGCGCCGGTGCCGGCCGACTGCTACCAGCTCCTGATCGGCGTACGCGACCAGCTCCCGCCACGGCTCGCTCCCGCCCTCATCGGCCGCGCGAGCCAGGGCCCGCTGGCCGGCCGGACCGTCTACGACGCCCTCCAGGACCCGCAGTCCGCGGCGCTGCTCCTGGAGCGGCTGCGCACCCCGGGCACGGTCGGACCGCTCAGCTTCGAGCACGACCCCGAGGTGACGATCCCGCCGGGCCTCGCGCCGCGCCTGCTCGGCGTCGAGCAGTCCAACTCCTCACTGGTGTACGGAGATACGTTCATTCTCAAGGTCTTCCGGCGGGTGCAGCCGGGCGTCAATCCCGATCTGGAGCTGCCGTGGGCCCTGGCCCGCGAGGGCTGCGCCCGGGTGCCGGCGCCCGCCGCCTGGTTCCGCACCTGCGAGCCGGAGGAGGCCACCCTCGGCGTGCTCCAGCCGTTCCTGCGCGGCGCCGACGACGGCTGGACCCTGGCGCTCGCCTCGCTCGCCCAGAACCGGCCCTTCGCCCGGCAGGCGTTCGAGCTCGGGCAGGCCACCGCCGAGGTGCACCTGGCCCTGGCCGACGCCTTCCCCCCGGTCACCCTCGGCCGGCCGCAGACGGCCGCCATCGCCGCCGCGATGACCGAGCGCCTAGACGCCACCGCCCAGGCGGTGCCCGCGCTCGCACCCCACGTACCGGGCCTGCGGGCCGCCTTCGAGGCGGTCGCGGCCCTCGATTCGGCGGGCACCGCCCAGCGCGTGCACGGCGATCTGCACCTGGGGCAGGCACTGCGGCCCGCCGACGGATCCTGGTCGGTGATCGACTTCGAGGGCGAGCCGGCCCGCCCGCTCGCCGAGCGCCGCCGCCCCCAGCCCCCCGTCCGCGACGTCGCGGGCATGCTCCGCTCCTTCGACTACGCGTCCTGCACCGCGCGGCCCCCCGACCCGCAGTGGGCCAAGGAGTGCCGGGCCGCGTACTGCGACGGATACGCGGCCCGGTCGGGCTCCGACCCGCGCGACACCCCCGAGCTGCTGCGCGCGTACGAGACCGACAAGGCGGTGTACGAGGTGCTCTACGAGGCCCGGCACCGACCCGACTGGCTGGCCGTGCCGATGGCGGCGGTCCGCCGTCTGGCCGGTGCCTGAACTCGTCCTGGAATGACCCCACTTGAGGAGGCCGACCCCGTGACCCCCCGCTCCGCCCGCAACTCCTCCGAGCCCGCTCCCGGCACCGCCGAACCCGTGGCGGCGAAGCCCGCCAAGGCCCCGGCGAAGCCGGCCAAGGCGCCGGCCAAGGCCGCCAAGAAGCCGCCCGCGCCGCGCCGGGCCGCGAGCCGCGGCGTACGGCCCGCACCGGCCCTCGACGCGGCGGAGCGGGGCCGCCTGCTCGCGGGCGGGCACCACGACCCGCACTCCCTGCTCGGCGCGCATCCGACGCGCGGCGGGGTGGTGTTCCGGGCGCTGCGCCCGTTCGCCGAGGCCGTGACCGTGCTCGGCAAGGGGCTGCGCGCCGAGCTCCACGACGACGGCGACGGGCTGTTCTCCGGGGTGCTGCCGCTGAGCGAGATCCCCGACTACACGCTGCTCGTCAGCTACGCGGACGCCGAGGTCGAGGTCCAGGACCCGTACCGCTTCCTGCCCTCGCTCGGTGACCTGGACCTGTATCTGATCGGCGAGGGCCGCCACGAGGAGCTGTGGACGGCGCTCGGCGCCCGTCCGATGACCCACCAGGGCGTGACCGGCACCCGCTTCACGGTCTGGGCGCCCAATGCCCAAGGGGTGCGCGTCACCGGGGACTTCAGCTACTGGAACGGGACCGCGCACCCCATGCGCTCGCTCGGCTCGACCGGGGTGTGGGAGCTGTTCCTGCCGGGGGTGGGCGACGGGGCCCTGTACAAGTTCGAGATCATGCGCCCGGACGGCAGCCACACCCTGCGCGCCGACCCGATGGCCCAGCGCACGGAGGTGCCGCCCGCCAACGCCTCGATCGTCACCGAGTCGCACCACGTCTGGCGCGACCAGGAGTGGATGGCACGACGGGCCGCACGGCCGGTGCACGAGGCGCCGTTCTCCGTGTACGAGGTCCATCTGGCCTCCTGGCGGCCCCGTCTGACGTACCGCCAGCTGGCCGACCAGCTGCCCGCCTACGTCAAGGACCTGGGATTCACGCACGTGGAGTTCCTGCCGGTGGCGGAGCATCCCTACGGCGGATCGTGGGGCTACCAGGTCACCGGCTTCTATGCCCCGACGTCCCGGATGGGCACGCCCGACGACTTCCGTTTCCTGGTGGACGCGCTGCACGAGGCGGGCATCGGGGTGCTCGTGGACTGGGTGCCGGCACACTTCCCCAAGGACGACTGGGCGCTGGCCGAGTTCGACGGGCGCACGCTGTACGAGCACGAGGACCCGCTGCGCGCCGAGCACCCCGACTGGGGCACCCTGGAGTTCGACTACGGCCGCAAGGAGGTGCGCAACTTTCTTGTCGCGAACGCCACTTACTGGTGTGAGGAGTTCCACGTCGACGGGCTGCGGGTGGACGCGGTGGCCTCCATGCTCTACCTGGACTACTCGCGCGAGCACGGCGAGTGGACCCCCAACGAGCACGGCGGCCGCGAGAACCTGGACGCGGTGGCCTTCCTCCAGGAGATGAACGCGACCGTCTACCGGCGCTGCCCCGGAGTCGTGACCGTCGCCGAGGAGTCGACGGCCTGGGACGGGGTGACCCGGCGGACCGACCACGGCGGCCTGGGCTTCGGCCTGAAGTGGAACATGGGCTGGATGCACGACTCACTCGGCTACGTCCAGCACGAGCCGGTGCACCGCAAGTACCACCACAGCGAGATGACGTTCTCCATGGTGTACGCGTACAGCGAGAACTACGTGCTGCCGATCTCGCACGACGAGGTGGTCCACGGCAAGCGCGCCCTGGTGTCGAAGATGCCCGGCGACTGGTGGCAGCAGCGCGCCACCCACCGCGCCTACCTGGGCTTCATGTGGGCCCACCCCGGCAAGCAACTCCTCTTCATGGGGCAGGAGTTCGCGCAGGGCGCCGAGTGGTCCGAGGGCCACGGCCCGGACTGGTGGCTGCTGGACCCCTCCTACAGCGCCGAGCCGGACCACCGGGGCGTGCGCGACCTGGTCCGCGATCTGAACACGGTGTACGCGGCACAGCCCGCCCTGTGGGAGCGCGACACCGACCCGTCGGGCTTCTCGTGGATCGCGGGCGACGCGGCCGAGGACAACGTCTTCGCGTTCCTGCGCCACGACGCGGCGGGCGCCCCGCTCCTGTCGGTGTCCAACTTCTCGCCGGTGGTGCGCGCCGAGTACCGCCTGGGCGTGCCGGAAGGGGCGGGTGCCTGGCAGGAGGTCCTCAACACGGACGAGTCCCGCTACGGCGGGGGCGGCGTCGGCAACCCGGACCCCCTGAAGCCGGAGGCGATCGAGTCCCACGGGCGGCCGGTCTCCCTCAGCCTGACGCTGCCGCCGCTGGGGACGGTCTGGTTCCGGCCGGTGTGACCGGGGGCCGCCGCGCCCCGGCCGGTGAGGATCGGCCGGGGCGCGGCGGCGTGCCCGGTGCGGCTACGCCCGGGTGAACCGCAGTGTGCGCAGTTCGAAGGGGCGCAGGGTCAGCTCCACCGGGCCGGACGTCGACTCCGGCTCCCCGAGCGGGCGTTCCAGGAGGTCGGTCGTCGTGACCGACGCCGTCGGGAAGCCCGGGGCCAAGGTGGCCCGCGCCCGCCCTCCGCACGCCTCGTGGAAGCGGACCACCACATCCCCGCTGCCGTCGTCCGCCAGCTTCACGGCCGTCACGACCACCGCGTCGTTGTCGACCACCACCAGCGGCTCGACCGGGCCGGCCCCCGGCGCCGTCCGTTCGGGCAGGTTCACGACGTACCCCTCGCGCACCGCGTCGCCGATCGTCGCGCCCGGTACCAGCGCATGGCGGAAGCGGTGCGCGCCCTGGTCGGTCTCCGGGTCCGGGAAGCGGGGAGCGCGGAGCAGCGAGACCCGCAGGGTCGTCGTCGTACCCGAGTCGTCCGGCCGTACCGTACGCGTCACGTCGTGGCCGTACGTCGAGTCGGTGACCAGGGCCACGCCCCAGCCCGGCTCCTCCAGGTGCACGAAGCGGTGGTTGCAGGCCTCGAACTTGGCGGCCTCCCAGCTCGTGTTGGTGTGCGTGGCGCGGTAGAAGTGCCCGAACTGGGTCTCCGACGCGTACCGCTCGGCGTGCACGTCCAGCGGGAAGGCGAGCTTCAGGAACTTCTCCGTCTCGTGCCAGTCGACCTCCGTGAGGATGTCGAGACGGGATGCCCCGGGGGCCAGGGTCAGGGTCTGGGTCGCCTTCGAGGAGCCGAAGGAGCGCACCACCCGCACCGAAGGGCCGTCGCCCGCCGTCACCTCGTCCGCCTCGACCAGGTCGGTCACCGTGTTGCGGTAGAACGCGTCCACGTCCCACGCGTCCCACATGTTCGGGAAGTCGGGGTGCATCTGGAGCAGGTTCGCGGGGTGTCCCGGCGCGATCGTCTCCCGGCCGGCCGTCAGGTCGTACGCCGAGACGACCAGGCCGCGCCCGTCGATCTCCACCCGCAGGAGGCCGTTGCTGAGGACGAAGCCCCCGCCCGGGCGCTCCGCCGGCTCGGCCGGCCCCTCACCCGTCGCCACCTCGGCCCCGCCGGCCGCGACGCCGTGCCGGGCGTGCGGGGCCGCGTTGAAGACCAGGGTCCGGGTGCCGTCGCCCGCGAGCGCGCGCTGGGCCCTGTCGATGAGGCCGGTCAGCTCGGCCGCGACCGCCGCGTACGTCTTCTCCGCCTCGCGGTGCACCCAGGCGATCGAGGACCCCGGCAGGATGTCGTGGAACTGGTGCAGCAGGACCGTCTTCCAGATGCGGTCCAACTCCTCGTAGGGATAGGCGAATTCGGGCACCCGCACCGCCGCCGTCGCGGACCACAGCTCCGCCTCGCGCAGGAGGTGCTCACTCCTGCGGTTGCCCTGCTTCGTCTTCGCCTGGCTGGTCAGGGTGGCCCGGTGCAGCTCCAGGTACAGCTCGCCCACCCACACCGGCGGATTCCTGTACTCCGCCTCCGCCTTCGCGAAGAACTCGGCCGGGGTCTCCCACACGACCTGCGCGCTGCCCTCCAGGTCGCGCAGCCGGGCCGCCTTCGCGATCATCTCCCGGGTGGTGCCGCCGCCTCCGTCGCCCCAGCCGGTCGGCGCGAGCGAGTGCCGGGCGACGCCCTTGTCCTTGAAGTTCTTGGCGGCGTGGGCGATCTCGCTGCCCTTCATGGCGCAGTTGTAGGTGTCGACCGGCGGGAAGTGGGTGAAGATCCGGGTGCCGTCGATGCCCTCCCACTGGAAGGTGTGGTGCGGGAACTTGTTGGTCTGCGACCAGGAGATCTTCTGCGTGAGCAGCCACTTGGAGCCCGCCGCCTTGATGATCTGCGGCAGACCCGCGGCGAAGCCGAACGTGTCGGGCAGCCACGCCTCGTCGTTCTCGACGCCGAACTCGTCGATGAAGAACCGCTTGCCGTGCACGAACTGACGGGCCATCGCCTCCGAGCCCGGCATGTTGGTGTCGGCCTCGACCCACATCCCGCCGGCCGGCACGAATCGGCCGTCGGACACCGCCTTGACCACCTTCGCCCACACCTCGGGCCGGTGCTCCTTGATCCAGGCCCACTGCTGGGCCTGCGACATGGAGAAGACGAACTCGGGTTCGTCCTCCAGGAGGGCCGTCATGTTGGACGTCGTACGCGCCACCTTGCGCACCGTCTCGCGCAGCGGCCACAGCCACGCCGAGTCGATGTGGGCGTGGCCGACCGCGCTGATCCGGTGCGCGGAGGGTTCGGCGGGTGAGGAGAGGACCCCGGTCAGCTCCGAACAGGCCGCCTGCGCGGTGCCGTTGACGTCCTGGAGGTCGAGGGCGTCCAGGGCCCGGTCCACGGCCCGCAGGACGTCCCAGCGCCGGCCCGAGTCGACGGGCAGCTCCGCCATCAGCTCGCCGAGCACCTCCAGATCGATGACCAGGCGCCACACCGTCTCGTCGAACACCGCGAGGTCCATGCGGGTCAGCCGGTACAGCGGGTCGCGGTGCGAGGTCTCGATGTCGCCGAGCCGCGTCGGCACGAAGGGGTGGTAGTCGAGCAGCACCGGGTTGGACGCGGCCTCGATGTGCAGGAGGACCTTCTCGCCGCCGTCGACCGGGGCCCCGATGCGCACCCACTGGTTGCGGGGGTTGAGCCCCTTCACCGGGGTGCCGTCGGGCCGGTAGACCAGGCCCTCGCACTGGAAGCCCGGCATGTTCTCGTCGAAGCCGAGGTCGAGCAGGGCCTCCACCGACTTCCCGGCCCACTCCTCGGGCACGGTCCCGCTCACCCGGAACCAGCTGGTGCCCCAGGGCGGGCCCCACAGGTCACCGACCGCGACCGGCGTCACCGGCGCGGCCAGGCCTTCCTCCACCGGTACCGGCTCACCCGGTGCGTTCCAGACGGCGACCTCCAGCGGCACCGACTCCGGGTACACGGCGGGGCGGACGCGCTCGTCCAGAACGCGCTTGAGGCGGGCTTCGACCAGGCCGCGGTCGTCATGCATGAGGGTGCTCCGTTCGGATGGGGTGGATCTGCCGGTTGGGCACGGCGGGGGCCGGATGGGGCGCGGTGTGAGGATCCCCCGCCGTCCGCACGCCGAACCGGCCCGGCGGCCGGCCGCGGCCGGTACCGGTTCGGCGCAGGGGAGGTGTCACCGGACCTGGTCGGGCGTGACGACGTCGGTGATGCCGCGTGCGGCGAGGTGGGCCCGGTCGTCGGCGCGGGTGGCGAGGACGGTGGTGGGCCGGGCGCCGTCGGCGGTGAGCCGGAAGAACGCCTCGAAGACGGCACCCCCGGGTGCGCACGCGGACCTCGCGGCCGGGTCCGCGGGCACGACGAGCGCGGTCGTGCGGGGCGCCGGGCTGTAGGTGCGGGCCCCCTCGCGGAACGCGGCGGCGGTCCGGGCGAGCACCCGGGCGGTGTCCTTGGGCCGGCCGTCGTTGGTCAACAGGCCCAGTCCGTATTCGAGTTCGGGGAAGTCGGCGAGCTCGCGCGAGACGTCGTGGGAGCACCACCAGGTGATGCCCCACAGCTCGGGGCAGTCCAGGGCGTTCTCGACGGTCGCCTCGGTGAACGCGGCCGCGTGCGCGGGCGGCACCAGCGGGGCCGGGGCGCCGACCTCCTGGAGCCAGACCGGCCGGCGCGGGTCGTCGGCCCATGCCTTGGACAGCTCGACGAGGTAGGCGGCGTGGTGCTCGCTCGGCACCGACGCACGGCCGTGGCGTTGCGCGGTGCCGTTGAAGACCCAGGAGTGCACGGCGGTCACGGCGCCGCGCCGGGCCGCCTGGGCCGGGGTGAACGGCATGTCGTCCTGGTACCAGCACGCGTCGTACTCGGCGTGCAGGTGCAGCTTGCCCGGCGCCCCCTCCGCGCAGGCCGCCAGCATCCGCTCCAGCCAGCGGTCGACCTCGGCCTCGGTGGCCCGGTCGGGGTCGGGGTGGGGCCCGGCGGAGAACTGGTTGACCTCGTTGCCGAGGGTCATGCCGATGAAGTTGGGCCGGTCGGCGAGGGCCGCCGCCAGGGTGCGCAGATAGGCGGCCTGGCCGTCGACGACCTCGGGGTCGGTGAACAGGTTGCGGCGGTGCCAGGTCCGGGTCCAGGCGGGCAGGAAGTCGAAGCTCGACAGATGCCCCTGGAGGCCGTCGACGTTGACGTCCAGGCCGCGCTCGGCGGCGGCGTCCGCGAGGTCGACGAGCTGCTCGACGGCTCGGGGGCGGATCAGGGCGCGGTTGGGCTGGAAGTACGGCCAGAGCGGGAAGACGCGTACGTGGTCGAGGCCGAGGTCCGCGATCGCGTCGAGGTCGGTCCGGACGGCATCCGGGTCGTAGTCGAGCCAGTGGTGGAACCAGCCTTGGCTGGGCGTGTAGTTGACGCCGAAGCGCGGGGCTGCCATGGGATGGACTCCAAGGTAGTTCTGCGGAAAGGAAGTTGAGGGTCCCGCTCGTGCGTCGCGTCAGCCCTTGACGGCGCCCTCGCCGACCCCGCGGAAGAAGAACCGCTGGAGGCAGGCGAACATCACGATCAGCGGGGCGACGGCGATGATGGTGCCCGCCGCGACGACGCGCTGGTTGTTGGAGAACGTCCCGTGCAGGAAGTTCAGGCCGACGGTCAGCGTGAAGTGGTCCGAGTCCGAGAGGACGATCAGGGGCCACAGGAAGTCGTCCCAGGCGCCCATGAAGGAGAAGATCGCGACGACCGCGAGGGTGCCCTTCACGGCGGGCAGCGCGATCCGGGTGAAGCGCTGCCAGACGTTGGCGCCGTCGACGATGGCGGCCTCTTCGATCTCGTACGGGATGTTGTCGAAGGCGTTGCGCATCAGGAGCACGTTCATCGCGCCGATGCAGCCCGGCAGCACCACGGCGACCAGGGTGTTGTTGAGTTCCAGGGAACGCATGGTGGCGAACTGGGCCAGCATGGTCGCCTCCATCGGCACCAGGAGCGCGAGCACGAAGACGATGCCGGCGATGCCCCGGCCCTTGAAGCGGAGCCGGGAGAGTGCGTAGCCGGCCATCGCCGCGCCGATCACGTTGGTCAGGACGTTGCTGACGGCCACCTTCACGGAGTTCAGGATGAAGTCCCAGACGGGGATGATGTCCGCGACGCCCCGGTAGTTGGCGAAGGTGGGGTGCTCGGGCAGCAGCCGGGGCGGCGAGGTGTAGATGTCCTCGGTGGTGCCCTTGAGCGAGGTGGACAGCTGCCACAGGAACGGCCCGATCATGATGAGCAGCACGGCGACGAGGGCCGCGTAGCGCAGGGCCTTGCGCCAGCGGGGGGCGCGGGTGCGCCGGGGCGCGGCCGGGTGGTGGGTGACGGCGGCCATCAGTGGGTGTCCTTCCGGTCGGCCATCAGTCCTTGTCCTTCCGGTCGGCGCGCAGCACGAGGAGCATCAGGACGAGGGTCAGCAGGAACAGCACGATCGACATGGCCGAGGCGTAGCCGGTGCGGCCCTGGAGACCGGTGCCGGTCCGCTGGATGAGCATGACGAGGGTGGTGTCGTCGCCGCCGGGTCCCCCGGTCGGGCCGGCGATCATGAAGACCTCGGTGAAGACCTTGAAGGCGGAGACCGAGGAGAGCGCGCCGACCAGGACCATCGTGGAGCGCACGGACGGCATGGTGATGGAGACGAAGCGCCGGATCGGGCCGGCGCCGTCCACCTCGGCGGCCTCGTGCAGTTCCCTGGGTACGTTCGCGAGCGCGGCCAGGTAAATGATCATGTAGTAGCCGAGGCCCTTCCACACCGTCAGGGCCATCGAACTGAGCAGCAGCAGCCACTGGTTGGACAGGAACGGCACCGGGTCGACGCCCACCATGTGCAGGACGCCGTTGAGGAAGCCGCGGTCGTCCAGCATCCACACCCACATCAGGGCCACGACGACCACGGACGCCACGACGGGCGTGTAGTAGGCGGACCGGAAGAAGGCGATGCCGGGGATGTGGCGCTGCACCAGGAGGGCGAGCAGCAGCGGCAGGAAGACCAGACACGGCACGACCAGGACCACGTACAGGGCGCTGTTGCGCAGGGCGACCCAGAACTGGTCGTCGTGCACGAGGGCCGTGAAGTTGTCGAAGCCGACGAAGTCGCCGGTGGTCAGGGTGCGGGCGTCGGTGAACGACTTCCACACCGTGGCGAGGAACGGGTACAGGTTGAAGGCGAGGGTGATCAGGAGTCCGGGGGCCAGGAACAGCCAGGGGCTGAAGGCCTTGTGCGTACGGCCGGCGGTGCGGCCCGCGCGCCGGCCGGGGGCGGCGGCGCGCGGGTGGCCCGCGGCCCCCTTCGCGGCGACGGTCGTGGTCGGGGTACTCATGGGCGCGACCGCCGGGCGGTCGGCGTGGGGGTACCCGTGACCGGGACCGCCGGGGGGCCGGGAGTGGAGGTGCTCATGACCGGGGCCGCCGGGCAGCCGGGGGTGGAGGTGCTCATGACCGGGACCGCCGGGCAGCCGGGGGTGGAGGTGCTCATCGCTCGGTCACCGGGTCACTTCTGCTGGATCAGCTTGGTCATCTGGTTCGCCGCGCTGTCCAGGGCCTGCTTCGGGGACTCCTTGCCCTGGAGGCACTTGGCTATCTCGTTGCGCAGGATCGTCTTCATCTCGTCGCTGAACAGCACCGGCGTGTAGTTGACCGCGGTCGGCAGCATCTTGGCCGAGGCGACCCGGATCTTGCCCTCCTCGGTGCCGTCGGCCTTGGTCCAGTACTCCTTGTCGAGCGAGCCCTTGGTGCTGGGGAAGACGGCGACCTTGTGGCCGAAGTCCTCCTGGTTCTTCTGGTCGGTGACGAAGTGCGCGAAGGCGAGGGCGGTCGCGGCGTTCTTGCTCTGCGAGTTGACCGAGAGACCCTGCAAGTACATGTTCTGCTTGCCGGTGTTGGTCGGTACGTCGGTGATGCCGAGGCTGTTGTAGAGCGACGGGGCGTTCTTCTTGAAGGTGTCCAGGTCGTGGGCGCTGCCCGGGTTCATGGCCACCTCCTGCTGGAGGAACTTCTGCCCGGCCGTCTCGGCGGTGAGCGTCAGCGCCTGCTTGTGCAGCCCGCCCTCCTTGAACATCGCCTGATACTTCGTCAGGAAGTCGACGCCCTTGGCGTCGTTGAAGGTGAACTTCGTCCCGTCCTCGCTCATGATCTGGACCCCGTAGCGCCCGAAGTCCTCGACGGTCGGCGGCTGCGCGAGGGTGGCCTTGCCCTTCCCCGCCAACTGGGCCGCGTCCGCGAAGAGTTCGTCGAAGGTCCTGGGCGCCTTGTCGGGGTCGAGGCCGGCGTCCTTGAACATGGACTTGTTGTAGAAGAGCGGTCCGGTGTTCAGGTACCAGGGGAAGGCGTACGAGCCGTCGAGTCCCGGCATGTCGAAGCCCTGCCAGGCGCCGTCCAGGTACTCGGGCTTGAACTTGGCGGCGACCTTGTCCTTGTCCAGGTTGAGCAGTGTCCCGGCCTTGGCGAGCGGATAGGCGAGGTCCGGGGAGAGGTTCACGACATCGGGGAGGGTGCCGGCGGTGGCATCCGCGCTCAGCTTGTCGGCGTAGTTGTCGGCGGGCTGGTCGACCCACTTCACCGTGGTGCCGGGGTTGGCCTTCTCGAAGTCCTTGATGACGCCTTCGAAGTAATCCTTGAAGTTGGCGCGGAGGTTCCAGGTCTGGAACTTGATCTCGCCCTCGATCTTCCCGTCGGTGGCCGACCCCTTGCCGCTCCCGCCGCCACCGCACGCGGTGAGCAGGGTGAGCGAGAGGGCGGTGCCGAGACCTACGGCCGTCCGGATCGCGACACTGCGATGAATGGACATGAGTGGCTGACTCCTTCGCCTCGTCCCGATGACGTTGCCGCACACCATGCAGCGCGCATTAATTGGCCGTCAATAGCGAATAAGTGGACCGATTGACTAAACGTGCAGGTCAGTGCAACTAAAAAGGACTAAAGTCCTGAATCTCGAAACGCTACTAAGGCGGTTTAGTGCGATTCAACTAAACCGCGTTACCATCAGCGGATGAGCGAGATCGAAAGCGATGCGCCGCCGCCCCGCCGTCCGACGATGAAGGACGTGGCCAGAGAGGCCGGGGTGTCCACCAGCGCGGTGTCCTTCGCGCTCAACAACCGCCCCGGGGTGTCGGATTCGACCCGGCGCCGGGTCATCCGGGTCGCGGACCGGCTCGGCTGGCGCCCCAGCTCGGCGGCGCGTGCGCTCTCCGGCGAGAGCGCGGGGGCCGTCGGCATGGTCCTGGCCCGCCCGGCGGACAGCCTGGGCGGAGAGTCGTTCTTCCTCCAGCTCGTCTCGGGCATCCAGGCGAGCCTCGCGCCGCGGGACCAGGCGCTGGTGTTCCAGATGGTCGACGACGTCCAGGCGGAGTGCGAGCTGTACCGGCGGTGGTGGGCGGAGGGACGGGTGGACGGGGTCATCGTGGTCGACCCCCGGGTCTCGGACCCGCGCCCCGAGACCCTCGCGGTACTCGGCCTGCCGGCCGTGATCATCGGCGGGATGGAGGCGCCGGGCAGTCCCGACGCTCCCCAACTCCCGCGCCAGGCACGGCTTTCCAACATCTGGGCCGACGACTCCGGAGCGATGGATCTGATCGTCCGCCATCTGTACGGGCTCGGCCACCGGCGCATCGGCCACATCGCGGGGACGCCGGGCTTCGCGCACACGGCTCGCCGGATCGCGTCGCTGCGGGCGGCCGCGCGGCGGCTCGGCCTGGAGCACGCGGTGTCCGTGACCACGGACTTCACGGACCGTCAGGGAGCGAAGGCGGCACGGCGGTTGTTCTCGGCGCCGGCGCCGCCCACGGCCCTCATCTGCGACAACGAGGTGATGGCGGTGGCGGCGGTCAGTGTCGCGGCGGAGCGGGGGCTTCTGATCCCGCGGGACGTGTCGGTGGTGTCCTGGGAGGACTCCGTCATCTGCCATACGCTGCATCCCCAGCTCACGGCGCTGGTGCGCAAGGCCGACGAGTTCGGGGGCCGGGCGGCGGCCCAGCTTCTCGCCCTCCTGGACGGCGGCGCGCCGCGCCAACTCCAGGATCCGCTGCCGCGGTTGGAGTCGCGCGAAAGTACGGGGGCGCCTCCGGCTTAGGGTTCGGGGCCGGGGGGTTTGCCCACCCGCCCGCCCGTGACCCGGGGTTGGTTGGTTCCGGCCCCTGGGGCTCCGCCCCAGACCCCGTTCGCGCCTTAAGGGCGCTCGTCCTCAATCGCCGGACGGGCTGAAAGGCCTGATGCGGGCCAGCACCGAGGCTTTAGGGGCGCGGGGAACTGCGCGACCAGCCACGCACGGTCCGCAGACGGACCGCGGGGCGGGGCGGGGCGCAGCCCCGGAGAGCTCTCCTCCCTTCCCGCCCCCGGAGGGTTGAGGGAAGGGGCGGGATGGGGAGAGCCACCGGGGCCGGGGGCGGAGCCCCGGTGCCGCGCCGGCCCTAGGGGGCCGGCAAGCTGTCCAGGGCCGGGGGCAGCGCCCCCGAGGCCAGCACCCCCAGCCTCTGCGTGGCCCGCGTCAGCGCGACGTACAGGTCGCTGACCCCGTACTCCCCCGGCTCCACCACCAGCACCGCATCGAACTCCAGCCCCTTCGCCTGACGCGGGTCGAGGAGCACGACCTCGCTCGTCAGATCGGGGACGGGACCGCACGACGCGTCGGGCAGGGCCGCCAGGAGCGCGGCGTGCAGGGGGGCCGGAGCGATGACCGCGAGGCGGCCCGCGCCGCGGTCGGCCGTGACCGCGTCCGCCACCGCCGACGCGAGCGCCTCGGGGGCGACCCGCCGGGCCCACGGGCGTACCCCGGTGGAGCGGACCGAACTCGGCGGCACGAAGGTGGGATCCGCGTCCCGTAGGACCCCGGCCGCCACCTCCATGATCTCGGCCGGCGTGCGGTAGTTGACGCCGAGCCGGACGTGCTCCCAGTGCCCGGGCGCGATGTACGGAGAGAGGATCCCCTCCCAGGAGCCCACCCCCGCCGCGTCCGCGGTCTGCGCGGGGTCGCCGACGAGCGTCATCGAGCGGGTCGGGCAGCGCCGCATCAGCAGCCGCCACGCCATCGCCGAGAGCTCCTGCGCCTCGTCGACGATGATGTGCCCGAACGCCCAGGTCCGGTCGGCGGCGGCGCGCTCGGCCGCGCTGCGGTGGTCGGCCTCCTCGTGCCGCTCCGCCATCCGCTCGGCGTCGATGATGTTGTGCGCCGCGAGCACCTCCGACTCCTCGTCCTCGAACTCGTAGGACTCCGAGCCCGCGGAGAGGTCGAGCACACCCTGCGCGTAGGCGATGCGGTCCTGGCGCTCGGCCTCCGCGGCGGCCCGCGCCGCGCTGTCGTCCTCGCCGAGGAGCTCGGCCGCCTCGTCGAGCAGGGGCACATCACCGGGCGTCCAGTCACCGCCGGTCCGCCGGATCAACTTGGCTTCGGCGTCCGGGAGATGGGAGGGCTCGGCCAGGAAGTCCGCGACGAACTCCCGCGGCGTCAGCATCGGCCACAGCTCTTCGATCGCCGCGTGCACCTCACGGCTCGTCGCGATCTCCTTGCCCATCTGGGCGGCGTCGTCCGGGCCGAGCAGGTTCGGGCCGCCGAAGGGGTCGGCGCCGATGCGCTCCACCAGCTGTGCGGTGAGCGCGTCGATGATGTGGAAGGCGAAGTGCGGACGGGCCAGGTTGTGCGGGAGGCTGCTCTCGCGTGCCCGCCACCGCGCGTCCTCGGCCATCGCCCGGTCCAACTGGAGCGTCCCGTATCCGTCGTGCGGGATCTCGATGGCCCACTCGGGCACGGTCTGGCGGTCGCGCACGGCCGCCGCGAGCACCTCGGCCATGGCGGCCCGGCCCTTGACCTCGGCGGCCTCCGGGGTGTCGGAACCCGTGGCGTGCACACCGGGGAACAGCTCGGACATCGTCGACAGGAGCACGCCCGTCTCGCCGAGCGAGGGCAGCACATCACCGATGTAGCCGAGGAACGCCGGGTTGGGGCCGACCACGAGCACGGCCCTGCGGGCCAGCAACTCCCGGTATTCGTAGAGGAGATACGCCGCGCGGTGCAGCGCGACGACCGTCTTTCCGGTCCCGGGCCCGCCCTCCACGACGAGCACACCGCGGTGCGGGGCGCGGATGATGCGGTCCTGCTCGGCCTGGATGGTCTGCACGATGTCGTGCATCCGGCCGGTGCGGGCGGCATCCAGCGCGGCGAGCAGCACCTCGTCGGCGTTGGCGCCCTCGTGCCCGGTGCGCTCCGGGTCCGTCAGGTCGAGCAGCTCGTCGTGCAGCGCGGTGACGGTGCGGCCCTGGGTGGTGATGTGGCGCCTGCGCCGCAATCCCATCGGCGAATATCCGGTGGCGAGATAGAACGGGCGTGCCTTTTCGGCCCGCCAGTCGATCACGAGGGGAGTGCGTTCCCGGTCATTCCTGCGGATTCCGATGCGCCCCACATGGTGAGTGGCGCCGTCCTGGAAATCGAGCCGCCCGAAGCACAGCCCGTTCTCACCCGCGTCGAGCGCGCCGAGCAGCCCGGACTGTTCGGCGACCATCACATCCCGTTCGAGCCGGGCCTGTAGACCCGTGCCGACCTGGGACAACGCCGACCGCACCGCGACCTCGGCCTGCTCCCGCAGCTGGTCGAGCCGGAGGTAGAGGTCGGTAATGAATTGCTGTTCCTTCCGAAATTCCTCGGTTGACAATTCCACTCCTGACGCGATACAGTGCTTCCACAAGGCTTCTTCGTGACTTCTTATCGGAAGGCGCGAAACACTTAATATACGCAGGAGAACGCCCCGGATGTCAATTCATCCGGGGCATTTTTGCGGGACCGCTCGGGTCGCCTGTCAGATCACATCGGCCAGTTCCTGTCGCAGCCGCCGCTTGGGGCGCGAGCCCACCATCGACTTCACCGGCTCGCCGTCGACGAAGACCATGAGGGTGGGCATGGACAGGACGCCGTACTTCGCGGTCGTCTCCGGGTTCCGGTCCACGTCCAACTGGACGATCTTCAGCCGGCCCGCCTCCTCGGCCGCCATCGCACTGAGTACGGGGGCGAGCTGCCGGCACGGCCCGCACCAATCGGCGGTGAACTCCACCAGGACCGGAAGGCCCGACCCCGTCACCTCCTCGGCGAACGTCTCGTCCGTGACCTCGTCCACGTCTGCTGCCTTGATCAACACGTCATCCCCTCAGATCCGCTGTCGTCCGGTCCCCGCGCGCATCCGCCGCACCGGTCATGCCACCAGGGCTCAACTCGCAGCGCGGCTCCGGCCCGCCCGGCGCCTCCGCCGTGGCCAGCACCTCGGCCCGCGCCAGCTCGGCCCGCACCCGGGTGCGTACGGCACCGAGCTCGTCGATCAACGCGTCGAGCTCGGCCAGCTTGCGGCGGTACACCGCGAGCGAGGCCGGGCAGCTGTCACCGGCCGGGTGGCCGGCCCGCAGGCACTCCACGAACGGCCGGGTCTCCTCCAGATCGAACCCGAAGTCCTGAAGGGTCCTGATCTGCTGGAGCAGCCGCAGGTCGTCCTCGTCGTACGTGCGGTAGCCGTTGCCGGTGCGCCGCGCGGCGAGCAGGCCGCGCGACTCGTAGTACCTGAGCGCGCGAGTGGTGGTGCCCGCCCGCGCCGCGAGTTCGCCGATGCGCATGACAAGGACGGTAGGCCTTCACGTCGACGTCAAGGCAAGCCCTCCGTCGTCGGAGCGGCGCGGTCGGAGCGCACGCCGACCGCGGGGCCGCTCAGACCGCCAGGGCTCGCGCTCAGACCGACAGGGGCTCGCGCTCGGAGCCGTCCGCGGCCTGGCCTTCCGGGGCTTCGGCGCTCTTGTCGCGGCGCGGCAGGAGGACGGCGACCAGGACGGTTCCCACACCCAGGATGACCGCCCCGATGAGGCTGGTGCGGGCGACCGCGTCGGAGAACGCGGAGCCGACCGCGTGGCTCATCTGCTGGGCGCCCGCCGCGAGTTGCTCGGCCTGCGCCTTGAGCTGGGCCGCCTGCTGCGGGGAGCCCGCGTGCAGCGCCTGGGCGCCGAGCTGCTTGGCCTGGTCGCCGATGCCCTGGGCGACGGCGTAACCGGCGCCGACGGAGTCCTGGGCGGTGGCGAGGGCGGACGCGGGCAGCTTCGTGCCGGCGGTCGCGTCCGCGAGGTGCGAGGAGTACGACTTGGCGAGCACCGAGCCGAGGATGGCGATGCCGAGCGAGCCGCCGAGTTCGAGCGAGGTGTCGTTGACCGCGCCGCCGACGCCGAGTTCGGCCTCCGGGAACGCGCCCATGATCGCGTCGGTGCAGGGCGAGAGGGCGAGCCCGATCGCGACGCCCAGGATGATCAGCGGCGCGAGGAAGTCGCCGTACCCGGAGCCGGAGTCGACGCGGGTGAGCAGGGCGAGCGCGACGGTCCCGGCGACCATCCCGGCCGTGACGGTGACCTTCATGCCGAGCCGCGGGGTCAGGAACCCGGTGAGCGCGGAGCCCACGAAGACCGCGCCGGCCAGCGGCAGCATGCGGATGCCGGTCTCCAGCGGGGTGTAGCCGAGCACGAACTGGAGGTGCTGGGTGAGGTAGTAGAACGCGCCGAACACCGCGAGGAAGAACAGCGCGACGGCGAGCAGCGAGCCGGAGAACATGCGGTGCGCGAAGCGGCGTACGTCCAGGACGGGGCGCGGGTGGCGCAGCTCCCACAGGACGAAGACGAGGAAGCCCAGCCCGGCGACGACGGCGGCGCCGATCGCCTTGATGTCCCAGCCGAAGTGCGGTCCCTGGATGATCATGTAGACGAGCGCGCCGACGGAGACGACCGAGAGCAGGCCGCCGACGTAGTCGATGCGGTCGTGGTGGGCGGCCTTCGACGGCGGTACGAGGACGAACGCGCCGACGACCGCGAGCAGTGCGATCGGCACGTTGATCAGGAACGTCGAGGCCCAGCCGTGGTTCTCCAGGAGCGCGCCCGCCACCAACGGCCCGGCGGCGATGGCGATTCCGGCGGTCGCGGTCCACAGCAGGATGGCCTTGGCGCGCTCGGCGCGCGGGAAGGTGGAGGCGAGCAGCGACAGGGTCGCGGGCATGATCAGCGCGGCACCGACGCCCATGACGGCGCGGGACGCGATGACACCGGTCGAGCTGTCGACGAGCGAGCCCGCCACGGACGCGCCCGCGAAGACGAGCAGGCCGAGCACGAGCGCACCGCGCCGGCTGTACTTGTCTCCGATCGCGCCGAGCAGCAGCATCAGGGCGGCGTACGGGACGGTGTAGCCGTCGATGACCCATTGCAGGTCGGAGCTGCTGAGCCCCAGGTCCTTGGTCATGTCGGGGGCGGCGACCGTGAGGGCGGTGTTGGCCATCACGATGATCAGCAGGCTGAGGCAGAGCACGAGCAGCGCCCACCAGCGTCGCCGGTAGGGCGCTCCCATCTTCTCGACGGGCTGGTTGATGACGAGACCCACGGTGTCTCACCCTTCCTCGGTCTTGCTTCCCCGGGACCTGTCGTCCCCGGGGCCCCCTTGGGGAAGATCCACATCGACTACTTGCACATCACTGTGCAATTACACAGCGATGTGCAATTTACGCCCCTGCACGGCGCTGTGCAAAATGGGGGCGTGACAGCAACCCCTGCCGCCCCCTCGGGGGGCCGCGCCGACGCGAACCGCCGCCGCATCATGGAGGTGGCGTTCGCCGAGCTGCTCCGCGACCCGGACGCGTCGATGGACCAGATCGCCCGCGCGGCGGGGGTCGTGCGGCGTACGGTGTACGGGCACTTCCCGAGCCGGGACGCACTGATCGCGGCGCTGGTGGACGAGGCGGCGGAGACCGTCGCGGACGCGCACCGCGAGGGGCGGGAGGGCATCACCGACCCGGCCGAGGCGCTCGCCCGGGCCACCCTCGCGGTCTGGGAAATCGCCGACCGGTATCGGCTCCTGGTCGCCCTGGCCCAGCGCAGCGTCACCATGGCCGGCATCAAGCTGCGCCTCGCCCCGGTCCGCAAGGAGTGCGTGGATCTGCTCCGACTCGGCCTGCGCGCAGGGGTGTTCACCTCTCCCCTGCCACCCGCGGCGCTCGCCTACGTGCACGAGCAGTCCCTGTTCGGCCTGATGGAGGCGGTCAACGAGGGCGCCCTGCCCGCGGCGGAGGCGGGCCGCTCGGCCGCGACGACCCTCCTCCTCTCGGCGGGCGTCCCGGCGGACCGCACGGCCGAGATCGTGGCGGCCGCGCTGAGCCGGTAGCCGGCCCTCGGCGCTCGCACCGGTAGCCGGCCATCGGCGCTCGGCGCTCGAACCGACAGCCGGACGGCCGACACCCGGCCGATGGCCGGCAGACGACGGCCCCGGAAATCTTTCGGGGCTTCTTCAGCAAGCCCGTAGCCCTTGCCGGGCCCGTGGGGCGAGAGTGACGGTACGTCACCTACCGCTCCCCCCACGGAGGTTCAGGATGCGCCGTCTTACCACCCTGAGCATGACCGCGACCGCGGCACTCGCCCTCGCCGCGCTCGCCACCGCCCCGGTCCAGGCCGCCCCGGCCGACAGGGCGCAGGTGCTCGCCTCCTTCACGCAGACCAGCGCGGCCAGCTCCGCCGCCTGGCAGGCCGCCCACAACGACCAGTCCCGCTGGGCCGCGTACGGCTTCGACTGGTCGACGGACTACTGCTCCAAGTCCCCCGACAACCCCTTCGGCTTCCCCTTCAAACTGTCCTGCGCCCGCCACGACTTCGGCTACCGCAACTACAAGGCGGCGGGCCAGTTCCCCGCGAACAAGGCCCGCGTGGACAGCGCCCTGTACGAGGACCTCAAGCGCGTCTGCACCGCGTACGGCACCGCGAAGAAGGCCTCGTGCGACGCGACGGCCTGGACGTACTACCAGGCGGTGAAGGCCCTGGGCAACTGAGCCCCGGCCCTGCTCTCCGGCTCCGGTTCACCCCGCGGCGAGCCGGGGCCGGCCCGCCCTTCCGGCCCGGGCAAGCCGGTCACCCCTACTCGCGGGGCCGCACAGCCAGCCGCCCACCGCGACTCTCCGCGATGCGCAGAGCGTCACGGAGGCACTCCGAGAGACGGGCGGCGGCGAATCGCAGTTCGACGACGGTCACCAAGGGGGCCGTAATCAACGGGGCAGCGCAGTTGAGTACTTCGCGCGCCGTGCCCAGCTGCACGGCCTCCATCCGATCGGCCACCCGAGCCACGTATCCGTGCCCATCGGTGCTGAGGTAGCACGGCTTGCCATCCGCGCTTGCCCAGGGGAGCAGTCTCGCCGCCAAAGCGCCGGGGCTCTCCTCGGACTCGTCCGTCGATCGCTCCTGCTCGGGTTGGGGCACGATGCACCACCACCTTGGTCCGGCGCCGTATGATGACGAGAACGTAGCGCTATTCGCAAAAAGCAGCAAGGTTGAGTCAGGGCGTCACGCCCTGTGTGTCGCTAACGTAGGCAGCGGAACGGTCAGCAGTCAGCATGTGCGGGAGGACTCCATGGGTGTCGGTGAGTGGGTCAGCAGCTCGATGCCGTATCTGGCGCCGCACCGCCAGTCCGCGGCCGATGCCTGGGGTGCCGAGGCGGCGGCCCGGGGCGGCACCGGGCGTCAGCGCATCGTGCGCGCCGGGGAGGTGGCCGCCCCGGCCGAGGTCGCGGCGGCCTTCGCTGGGCCCGAAGGGATGATGGTCGCGGTACGGCGCAGGGTGATGTACCTCGATGAGCTGCCGTGCGAACTGACCGACAGCTACTACCCGTTGGAGATCGCCCGCGGCACCGCTCTCGCCGGCACCGCCAAGATCCGCGGTGGCGCAGTGCGACTGCTTGCCGAGCTCGGGCACACCGGCGTCCGGGTCCGCGAGGACGTCATCGCGGCGCTACCCGACGACGAGGCTCATGAGGTGCTCCGGCTCACTGCCGGCCAGCCCGTCCTGCGGATCGTACGCACCACCCTCGACGCGGACGACCGGCCCTTCCAGGTCGACATGATGACCATGCCCGCCCACCTTCAGCGCCTGCGCTACGAGATCAGGATCGGATGAACAGGGCCGCCTCCGAGCCGGACGCGCACGACTCCCGCTCCCTCCACGAGAGGATCGCGGCCGATCTCCGCGACGACATCATGAGCGGCGAACTGACGCCGGGCGGCGCCCTCCCGTCGACCGTGCGACTCAAGGAGCGCTTCGGCGCGTCGAGCGCGACCGTGCAGAAGGCTCTCCAACTCCTCAAGAGCGAAGGCCTGGTGATCGGGCGCGCCGGGGCGGCGGTCACCGTACGAGAACATCGCCAACGGACGATTCGCCCCGCGCCCTCCCTCATCCCCGCCCGCTCCGGCGGGGCGTACCCCTGGCTGACCGAGATTGCCCAGCACGGCACTCAGGCCGCTTCGCGCCTGTTGGAGGTCGCGGAAGTGGTTCCGCCGCCGGATGTGCGCGCAGCCCTGGGCCTGCCCGCCGACGGCACGGCGATACTGCGCCGCCAACTGCTCACCGTCGACGACGAGCCCGCCGAACTCGTCTCCTCCTATTACCCCTTGGAGATCGCGGCAGGTACCCCGCTGGCCGAGCGACGCCGCATCAAGGGCGGCAGCCCGACGTTGCTCATCGAACTGGGCCACCCAGCCCGCCTCAGCGTCGACCGGGTCTCGGCCCGGATGCCCACGCAACAGCAGTGCCGCACCCTCCGGCTGCCCGGCAATCTCCCCGTGCTCCGCACCCTGCGCATCGTGTACGGCGACAACGAGCGTGCTGTCGAGGTCGGCGTGCTGGTCAAGGCGGGGCATCTGTACGAGGTGCAGTACGAGTACGCGCCCGAGCCGAACGGATGACCCCCGGTTCGCCCCCGCCCCAGCCGGGGCGGCAGCATGGCACCCGTGACGCACGTACCGCACGACGAGTCCGGGCACGACCCGGCGCACGGACCCGGGCAGGGCACACCGCACCATCCCGCGCACCCGCCGGTGCCCGCCTGGCAGCGGGCCACCCGGGGGGAGTCGCGGTGGGCCTCCGCGGTGGCCGTGCTCGTCGCCGTCGCCCTGCAATGGACACTGCCCGAGCGGCTGACCATTCACCCGGGGTGGCTGCTGCCCGCGCTGGAGGTCGCGCTCATCGCCGCGCTCATCGCGGCCAACCCCTTGCGCATCGAGCGGGCCTCGCGGCTGTACCGGGTCGCGGGGCTCGTACTCATCGCCTGCATCAGCGCGGCCAACGGCTGGTCGGCGGTGCGGCTCGTGGTCGGGCTCGTGCGGGGGCAGGAGGGCCACGACGCCGCCGCCCTGCTGGTGACGGGCGGCGGCATCTGGCTGACCAATGTGATCGTGTTCGCGCTCTGGTACTGGGAGTGGGACCGGGGCGGTCCGGTCGCCCGGATGCGGGCGACCCGGATCTACCCCGACTTCCTGTTCCCGCAGATGCAGAGCCCCGAACTGGCCCCGCCCCACTGGGAACCGGCCTTCCCGGACTACCTGTATCTCTCGTTCACCAACGCCACCGCGTTCAGCCCGACCGATGTGATGCCGCTGAACCGGTGGGCGAAGATGCTGATGATGGTGCAGTCGGCCGTTTCCCTGCTGACCGTCGTGCTCGTGGTGGCCCGCGCGGTCAACATCCTCAACTAGGCATCCTTGAGCGGTTATTGGGCATCCGCGATCAGTCTTCCTCAGTTGGGCACCGGTGAACTGGCCGTGGGGGAAGCCGGCTTCGGGTCCTCGCGCTGTTCCGGAACCTCGGGTTCGCCCGCCGTCAGCATCCGCTCGTCGAAGGGCAGGCGGCCCGCGAGGACCTCCGCGACCCTGGCCTTGTCGATCTCCTTGGTCCAGGTGCCGACCAGGACACAGGCCACCGCGTTGCCCGCGAAGTTGGTCAGCGCCCGCGCCTCGCTCATGAAGCGGTCGATGCCGACGATCAGGCCGACGCCGTCGACCAGTTCGGGGCGGTGGGACTGGAGGCCGCCGGCCAGGGTGGCCAGGCCCGCGCCCGTCACGCCGGCCGCGCCCTTCGAGGCGATGATCATGAAGAGCAGCAGCGAGATCTGCTCGCTCGCGCCCAGCGGCTTGCCCATCGCGTTCGCGATGAACAGCGAGGACATCGTCAGATAGATCGCGGTGCCGTCGAGGTTGAACGAGTACCCGGTCGGCACCGTGATGCCGGCCACCGAGCGGCTCACGCCCAAGTGCTCCATCTTCGCGATGAGCCGCGGCAGCGCGGACTCGGACGAGGACGTGGACAGGATCAGCAGGAACTCCCTGGCCAGGTACTTCAGGAGGCCGAAGATGTTCACGCCGGTCATCAGCTTCAGGATCGCGCCGAGCACCACGAACACGAAGAGGGCGCAGGTGACGTAGAAGCCGATCATGATGACGGCGAGGGCCTTCAGCGCGTCCACACCGGTCTCCCCGACCACCCCGGCGATCGCGCCGAACGCACCGATGGGCGCCACCCACATCACCATCGCCAGGATGCGGAAGACGAGCCGCTGGATGTGCTCGATGCCGCGCAGCACCGGCTGTCCGGCCGAGCCGAGCGCCTGGAGCGCGAAGCCGGCGAGCAGGGCGATCAGGAGGGTCTGGAGGACCTGGCCCTCGGTGAAGGCGGACACCATCGTCCTGGGGATGATCGAGAGCAGGAAGTCGGCGGTCGACTCGCTGGCCCCGGCGGCCTGCTTGGCCCCGGCGTGCCGGGCGGCCTCCGTCAGATGGAGGCCGGAGCCGGGCTCCAGGATGTTGCCGACGACCAGGCCGATGGCGAGGGCCACGGTCGACATGACGAGGAAGTAGCCGAGCGCGAGGCCGCCCACGGCACCGACCTTGGCGGCCTTGCGCACCGAGCCGACGCCGAGCACGATCGTGCAGAAGATGATGGGCGAGATCATCATCTTGATCAGGTTCACGAACCCGGTGCCGATCGGCTTCAGCTCGACGGCGACCCCGGGCGCCGCGAAGCCCACGACGATGCCGAGGATCACCGCGCCGATCACGGCCAGGTAGAGGTAGTGGGTCCGTTCCCGGCGGGCGGGGGCGGCTGGCTCTGCCACGGGATTCTCCTTCGTTGCGGCTCCGTTGCGGCTGCGGCCATGTCCCGATGGCCCTTCAGCGATCCCCGCGACTATCCAGCAGACTGTGACGCCGGTCACCCTTACGTGCATTTCGTTCATGCGGATCCAGCCAGCACACTGACCGGATGCGTCTCCCCCGACCCCGTTCGCTCGCCGGCCAGCTCTTCGCCATGCAGGTGGTCCTGGTCGCCGCGATCGTGGCGGGGTGCGCGCTCTTCTCGTACCTGGCCGACCGCCGCCAGGCCGAGGAGACCGCGCGCCGGCAGGCGGTCGCGACCGCGACCTCGGTCGCCGCCTCGCCCTCGGTGATCGAGGCGGCCCGCACCAAGGACCCCACGGCCGCCCTCCAGCCGTACGCACAGACCCTGGTCACCACGACCGGCGTCGACTTCGTCGTCGTGATGGCGCCGGACGGCACCCGCTGGACGCATCCCGTGCCGGGCGAGATCGGCCGGACCTACCTCGGCGACACCGCCCCCGCGCTGCGCGGCGAGACGTTCACCGAGACGCACATGGGCGTGCTCGGCCCGTCCGTACGGGTCGTGACGCCGGTGCGCGACCCCGATGATCATGGCCGGATCACCGCGCTCGTCAGCGCGGGCATCACCATCGACCGCATCAGCGAGCAGGTGCGCAAGCAACTGGTGGCGCTGGCCGGCATGGCGGGCGGCGCGCTCGCGCTCGGCGGCCTCGGCACGTACGTGATCAACGCGCGGCTGCGGCGGCACACGCACGGCATGAACGCGGCCGAGCTCAGCCGCATGCACGACTACCACCAGGCCACCCTGCACGCCGTGCGCGAGGGGCTCCTGATGCTGGACGGGCGGCGGCGGATCGCGCTGATCAACGACGGCGGGCGCGAGCTGCTCGGGCTCGGCGAGGACGCGGTGGGCCGCCCGGTCGCCGAACTGGGCCTGCCCGCCGCCCTCGCCGGGGCGCTGCTGGCCTCCGAACCGCGCGTGGACGAGGTGCACATGACGGCCGACCGGATCGTGGTCCTGAACACCCGGCCGGTCTCCTCCGGCGGGCAGCGCGGCACCGTGGTGACCCTGCGCGACCACACCGAACTCCAGGCGCTGTCGGGCGAGTTGGACTCCGAGCGCGGTTTCACCCAGGCGCTGCGGGCGCAGGCGCACGAGGCCGCGAACCGGCTGCACACCGTGGTCTCGCTGATCGAGCTGGACCGCGTCGAGGACGCCGTCGAGTTCGCGACCGCCGAGCTGGAGCTGGCCCAGGCACTCACCGATCAGGTGGTCACCGCGGTCGGCGAACCGGTGCTGGCCGCACTGCTCCTCGGCAAGGCGGCGCAGGCCAACGAGCACGGCGTGGAGCTGGTCCTCACCGAGGGCAGCGCGATCGGGGACGGCCTCCTGCCGGACTCGCTGCCCGCCCGCGACCTGGTGACCGTCCTCGGCAACCTCCTGGACAACGCGGTGGACGCGGCACAGGGCAGCGCCGCCGCCGAGGTCGCCGTCACGCTCACCACCGAGGACGGCTCCCTCGTGGTGCGGGTCGCGGACAGCGGGCCCGGCGTCGACCCGGCCGCCGCCGAGGCCGTGTTCGAGCGGGGGTGGTCGACGAAGAGCCCGGGGCGCGGCCTCGGCCTCGCCCTGGTGCGGCTCACCGCGGCCCGGCACGGCGGCACCATCGCACTCGACCAAAGTCCTTACGGCGGAGCCGAGTTCACCGTGCGGCTGCCCATACAGCAGGGAGTACGCGCATGATCCGGGTCCTGGTCGTCGAGGACGATCCCGTCGCCGCCGAGGCACACCGGCTCTATGTGGGCCGGGTCCCCGGCTTCACCCCGGTCGCGGTCGCGCACTCCCGGGCCGAGGCGCTGCGCGCGCTGGAGCGGACCGAGGTGGACCTGCTGCTGCTCGACCTGTATCTGCCGGACGGGCACGGCCTCCAGCTCGTACGGTCGCTGCGGGCGGCCGGGCACGGCGCCGATGTGGTGGCGGTGACCTCGGCGCGGGACCTGACGATGGTGCGCGAGGGCGTCTCGCTCGGGGTCGTGCAGTACGTCCTGAAGCCGTTCACGTTCCCGACCCTGCGCGACCGGCTCGTGCGGTACGCCGAGTTCCGGGCGGCGGCCGGGGAGGCGAGCGGGCAGGAGGAGGTCGACCGGGCGCTGGCCGCGCTGCGCGCCCCGCAGCCCTCCGCGCTCCCCAAGGGGCTGAGCGCGCCCACGCTCCAGGCGGTCACCCGCACGTTGCGCGAGGCGCCGCAAGGCGTGACCGCGACGGAGGCGGGCCTCGCGGTCGGCATCTCGCGGATCACCGCACGCCGCTATCTGGAACATCTGGTCACCACCGGCCGCGCCGAGCGCACGCCCCAGTACGGCCAGATCGGCCGGCCCGAGTTGCAGTACCGCTGGCTCAACTCCACGCGCCCGCACGGTGGTTGACAAGGTTGTCAGCCAGGGTGGGCGCGGGGTTGACCTTGTCCGCGGGCGCCCTTACGTTCACCGGGCAGCCAAGTGCGGCCGTGGCCATGGCCGCACGCCCGGCCCGAGGAGGTCGTGCCCGTGCGCCCCACCGCCCCCGCCGCAGCCCCCGTGTCCCGCCCGCGCCGAGCGGCCCGGGGACACCGGCTCTCCCTGATCCTCGCCGCCGCCCTCGCCGCCGGAGCGCTCGCCGGCTGCGGCGGCTCCGGCAGCGACGCCGACACCGTGAAGATCGCGTACAACCGCTCCACCGACAACAAGATCCGCTTCAAGGACGCATTCCTGGAGGACGTCAAGAAGCAGTTCGAGCAGGCCCATCCCGGCAAGAAGGCCGAGCTCGTGCCGATCCAGGCCGCCGACAACGACTACGCGGCCAAGGTGCAGCAGATGATGCGCTCCCCGAAGACCGCCCCGGACCTGGTGTACGAGGACACGTTCCGCATCAACGCCGACATCGGGGCGGGCTATCTGCGCCCGCTGGACGACTATCTCGCCGGCTGGGACCAGTGGAGCCACTTCGTCGACACCGCGAAGGCGGCGGCGAAGGCCGAGGACGGCAGGACCTACGGGGTGCCGGACGGCACCGACACCCGGGGCCTGTGGTTCAACAAGCAGATCTTCGCGAAGGCGGGCCTGCCCGCGAACTGGCAGCCGAGGAACTGGGCGGAGCTCCTGGACGCCGCCCGCACGGTCAAGGAGAAGGTGCCCGGCGTCATCCCGCTCAACGTGTACACGGGCAAGGCGGGCGGCGAGGCATCCGCCATGCAGGGCCTGGAGATGCTCCTGTACGGGACCGGCGCGAACCCGCTGTACGACCCGGCGGCCAAGAAGTGGGTCTCGGGCACCCAGGGCTTCAAGGACGCCCTCGACTTCGTACGGACGGTGTACGCGGAGAAGCTCGGGCCCGATCCCTCCGACGCCCTCGACCCCAATGTGGGCACGCACCTGGCCACCGACTGGATGCCGAACGGCAAGCTGGCCATCGCCCTCGACGGCTCCTGGCTCGGCCAGAACTGGATCGACAAGGGACCCAAGGAGTGGCCCGCCTGGTCGACCACGCTGGGCCAGGCGGCGATGCCGACCCAGTACGGCCAGGCGCCGGGCAAGGTGTCGATGTCGGGCGGCTGGACCTGGGCGATCCCCGCGAAGGCGGCCAATCCCGCCCTCGCCTTCGACTTCGTCAAGACCCTGCAGACGACGCGGAACGCGGTGAAGTGGGACGTGGCGGACGCCCAGATCGCGGTCCGCACGGACGTCGCCGCCGATCCCACGTATCTGCACTCCATGCCCGGCATCACCTTCTTCACCGGCCTCGTCCCCCACACCCACTACCGGCCCGCGCTCCCGGTGTATCCGCAGGTGTCGACGGCGATCGGCGAGGCGATGGAGTCGGTCACGACCGGCGGCTCGGCGGCCGCTGCCGCGAAGACCTACGACGACCAGCTCAAGTCCATCGTCCAGGGGGCGAGTTGAGCGCCTTCGCACCGGCGCGGGGCGGACCGCGGGCCCGTGTGGTGCGCTGGCTGCCGATCGCTCCCGCGACCCTGCTCCTGCTGCTCTTCCTCGCCGGGCCGATCGGCTACTGCATCTACATCGCCTTCACCGACATGCAGTTGACCGGATCGTCGACGGTCGATTTCGTCGGCCTCGCCAACTTCCGGCGGGCGTTCGCCGACCCGGCGTTCCGCAACGCCGTCTGGCTCACCCTCGTCTTCACCGTCCTGTCCTCGCTGGTCGGCCAGAACACGCTCGGCCTGGCGCTCGCGGCCCTGATGCGGCGGGCCTCGCGCCCGGTGCGGACGGCGACGGGGGCGCTGGTGATCACGGCCTGGGTGCTGCCGGAGATCGTGGCGGCCTTCCTGCTCTACGCCTTCTTCCGGCGCGAGGGAACGCTGAACGCGGTCCTCGCATGGCTCCATCTGCCCACCCAGAACTGGCTGTTCACGCTGCCGATCCTCGCGGTGTCCTTCGCCAACGTGTGGCGCGGGACCGCGTTCTCGATGCTGATCTACTCGGCCGCGCTCGCCGAGATCCCGCGCGACATCGAGGAGGCGGCGGAGGTCGACGGGGCGGGCGGGGTGCGCCGGTTCTGGCACATCACCCTGCCGATGATCCGCCGCTCCATCGGCACCAACCTGATGCTCAACACCCTCCAGACGCTGTCGGTCTTCGGCCTCATCTGGGCGATGACCCGGGGCGGGCCGGGCGACCGCAGCCGGACGCTGCCGGTGTTCATGTACGACCAGGCGTTCCTGAAGAGCCTGATCGGCTACGGCACGGCGGTGGCCCTGCTGCTGCTCCTGGTCGGCTCGCTGTTCTCGGTGGTCTATCTGCGGCTGATGAAGGTGGACGCGTGACGGCCCGCGAGGGACGCGGGCCGGCCACCCGTGCCAGCGGGCCGGCCGCTGGTGGCCGCGGACCGGCGACCCGTGGCCGCGGGCCGGGCCGCACGGGGCGGGTGCGCCGCCGTGCCCGGCAGCGGCTCGCCGCCGACCTGGCCCTGCTGGCGGTGGCGGCCGCCTTCGCGGTGCCGCTGCTGTGGCTGCTGCTCGCCTCCGTCGACACCCAGGCCGATCTGCGGGTACGCGTCCCCGGCTCGGTGACACCGGACAACTTCTCGGCCGTCCTGACCCCCGACATCACGTTCACACCCATGCTCAACAGCCTTGTCCTGTGCGGGAGTTCGACGCTTCTCACGGTGGTGTGCGCGGCGCTCGCGGCCTACCCGCTCTCGCGCTACCGCTCCCGGCTGACCCGCCCGTACCTGCTCACGGTCCTGTTCACGACGTGCCTGCCGATCACGGCGGTGATGGTTCCGGTGTACGGGCTCTTCGTGCAGGTGAACCTCGTCGACACGACGTACGGCACCGCCCTGTTCCTCGCCACCTCCCAACTCCCGTTCGCCATCTGGCTGATGAAGAACTTCATGGACGGTGTGCCGCTCGCCCTGGAGGAGGCGGCCTGGACGGACGGGGCGTCCATGCCGCAGACCCTGGTGCGGGTGGTGCTGCCGCTGATGGGGCCGGGAGTGACGGTGGTGACGGTCTACACCTTCATCATGCTGTGGGGGAACTTCTTCGTCCCCTTCATGCTGCTGCTCTCCCCCGACCGGTTGCCCGCCTCGGTCTCGATCTTCACGTTCTTCGGGAACTACGGCTCGGTGGTCTACGGCCAGCTCGCCGCCTTCTCGATCCTGTACTCCACGCCGGTGCTGCTGCTGTACGTCCTGATCGCACGGCGGCTCGGCGGAGGTTTCGCCCTGGCCGGCGGCGTGAAGGGTTAGCGTGGGCGAGCACACGCTTACCGAACCCTTAGGTAACACGGACGCCACCAAAACCGTACTTTCCTCCAATTCACCTTCTTTGGTGGAACACACCGTAGGCAGATGTCACTTACCGTCCTACGGTGTGCGCGTGCACCCCACCCCACCCTTCAATGCCCTCGCGGCCCGCCGACTGCGAGAGGCCCTGGGCATGGCCCCCGGCCACGTCGCCTACGGCATGCGCGCCCAGTACGGCCTGCTGGTGTCACCGGACACCGTGATGGCGTGGGAGCGGGGGCTCGCGGCGCCCGAGGCACGGGAGCTGACCGCACTCGCCGGTGTCCTGTGGTGCTCCCCCGGCGATCTCATGGCGGCCGCCTCCACCCTGCGCGAGCACCGCCTCGCCCGCGGCCTGACCCTGGAGGACATGGCCCGCCGGGTCGGGCTCGACGTCGGGGCGTACCGGCGGATGGAGGACGCGGGGCGCTGGCGCGGCAACGAACGCCAGTCGGCGGCGCTGGCCGATCTGCTCCAGCTGTCGCTGCGCGACTACGTGACGGCCACCGGCCAGAACGAGGACCTGGCCGAGCTGCTGCGCGGCGCGGTGACGACGCGCTGGCAGGCGTACGTCAAGCCGACGGCGAAGCTGCTCCCGCTCTCCAAGCAGCATGTGGAGGGGGTGCTCGACCAGCTCCACAGCGAGTACCAGTCGCACATGGTCGCCACGTTGAACTGGGGCGCGGACAACGACACCGGGGACGCGGGGCGGGACTTCCTCGACCGCATCGTCGACCGGTTCTGGGAGCTGGCTCACGGGTAGCTCCACCGGCGGGGCCGGATTTGTCCGCGGGTTCGCCGCGGCTGGTCGCCGCCCACGCGGCGGAGCCGCACAGAAGTGCCGGCCCCGCGCCTCTTCCGGGACCTTCGGCCCCCGGAAAAGGGGGCCACGGTCCCGCTTCGTCCGCTAGAAAACCGACTCGGCCTCGTACATGCGGCTGTCCGGGACCGTCTTCAGGGTCGTCACCGCGTGGGCCAGCGGGGCCATCACGATGTCGGTGCCGCGCAGTGCCGTCATGTTGCCGAACTCGCCGCGGTGCACGGCCTCCACCGCGTGCCAGCCGAAGCGGGTCGCCAGGACGCGGTCGTAGGCGGTCGGGACGCCGCCGCGCTGGACGTGGCCGAGGATGACCGGGCGGGCCTCCTTGCCCAGGCGGCGCTCCAGTTCGACGGCGAGCCGGTTGCCGATGCCGGCGAAGCGCTCGTGGCCGTACTGGTCGATCGCGCCCTTCTCGTACGGCATCGAGCCGTCGGCGGGGTGCGCGCCCTCGGCGACGCAGACGACCGCGAACTTCTTGCCGCGCGCGAAGCGCTCCTCGACCATCTTGACCAGGTCGTCGACCTGGAAGGGCCGCTCGGGCAGGCAGATGCCGTGGGCGCCGCCGGCCATGCCGGACTCCAGGGCGATCCAGCCCGCGTGCCGTCCCATGACCTCGACGACCATCACGCGCTGGTGCGACTCGGCGGTCGTCTTGAGCCGGTCGATGGCCTCGGTGGCGACGCCGACCGCGGTGTCGAAGCCGAAGGTGCGGTCGGTGGCGGAGATGTCGTTGTCGATGGTCTTGGGTACGCCGACCACGGGCATGCCCGCGTCGGACAGCATGCGGGCCGCGGTGAGCGTGCCCTCGCCGCCGATCGGGATGAGCGCGTCGATGCCGTAGCGCCTGGTCAACTCGGCGCAGTTCTCGGACGCTTCGCGCAGCCGGTCGCGCTCCAGGCGGGCCGAGCCGAGGATGGTGCCGCCGCGGGCCAGGATGCCGCTCACCGCGTTGAGGTCGAGCGGGCGGAAGTGGCCGTCGAGCAGGCCCTTGAACCCGTCCTCGAATCCGATGACTTCATCGCCGTGACCGACCACGGCTCGGTGCACGACCGACCGGATCACTGCGTTCAGGCCGGGGCAGTCGCCGCCTGCGGTGAGAACTCCGATGCGCATCGTGGTCAATCTCCTGCTTCGCTGGTGCTGGGAGGTCACGCCCTAATCCCCCGTAACGTGAGCAATTCAGATTGTCCCACGCACCCTGGGCCACCCGCCCGTCCTGCTACTCCGACCATCATGGGGGGCGGGTCTTCCGACCCTTCCGCCGGGCCTTTCGTCCGGCGGGCGTCCTATCCATTGGCAGAGGTATTGTCAAGGGGGCAAGACCGCCCTATATGGACAATTTCCTGCGATGCAGAACGGGAGAGCACGCGTGACGCGCAGCGTGTACGTGACCGGGATCGACCGGGGAGACGGCCGCCAGGTCATCGAGCTGGGAGTCATGGAGCTCCTGACCCGCCAGGTGGACCGGGTGGGCGTCTTCCGCCCCCTGGTGCACGACGGACCGGACCGCCTGTTCGATCTGCTCCGCGCCCGCTACCGGCTGGCGCAGGACGCCGCCACGGTGTACGGGATGGACTACCACGAGGCGTCCGCGCTCCAGGCGGAGCAGGGTACCGACGAACTGGTCTCACGGCTCGTCGACCGCTTCCACCGGGTCGCCCGCGACTACGAGGTCGTCCTGGTCCTCGGCACCGACTTCGCCGACACCCAGCTCCCCGACGAGCTGGCGCTCAACGCCCGGCTCGCCAACGAGTTCGGCGCCTCGGTGATACCCGTGGTCGGCGGCAAGGGCCAGATCGCCGAGTCCGTACGGGCCGAGGCGCGCAACGCCTACCGGGCCTACGACGGGCTCGGCTGCGATGTGCTGGCCATGGTGGTCAACCGGGTCGCCCCGGCCGACCGGCACGAGATCGAGGAGCGCCTGGCGGCCCGGCTGCCCGTGCCCTGCTACGTCCTGCCGGACGAGCCCGCGCTCTCGGCGCCCACGGTCGCGCAGATCACCGCGGCCCTGGACGGCACGGTGCTGCTCGGCGACGACGCGGGGCTCGCGCGCGACGCCCTCGACTTCGTCTTCGGCGGCGCCATGCTGCCGAACTTCCTGAACGCGCTGACCCCGGGCTGTCTGGTCGTGACCCCGGGCGACCGCGCGGACCTGGTCGTCGGCTCGCTCGCCGCGCACAGCGCCGGCACCCCGCCGATCGCGGGCGTGCTGCTCACCCTCGACGAGCGGCCGGGCGAGGCGATCCTGACCCTGGCCGACCGGCTCGCGCCGGGCACCCCCGTGGTCGCGGTCAGCCACGGCTCCTTCCCCACCGCGCAGGAACTCTTCGCCCTGGAAGGGAAGTTGAACGCGGCGACCCCCCGCAAGGCGGAGACCGCGCTCGGCCTCTTCGAGCGGCACGTGGACACCGCCGACCTGCTGCGCCGGGTCTCGGTGGCCCGCAGCGGCCGGGTCACCCCGATGATGTTCGAGCACGTGCTCCTGGAGCAGGCCCGCGCCCACCGGCGCCGGGTCGTGCTGCCCGAGGGCAGCGAGGACCGGGTGCTGCGCGCGGCCGACGTGCTGCTGCGCCGGAACGTGTGCGAGCTGACACTGCTCGGAGACGTGGAGGCCATCCGCAAGAAGGCCGCCGACCTCGGCATCGACGTCACCAAGTGCCAGATCATCGACCCGGCGACCTCCGAGCTGCGCCAGCCGTTCGCCGAGCGCTACGCGCAGCTGCGCGCCCACAAGGGCGTGACCGTGGAGCTGGCGTACGACGTGGTCGCGGACGTGAACTACTTCGGCACGCTGATGGTCCAGGAGGGCCTGGCCGACGGCATGGTGTCGGGCTCGGTGCACTCCACCGCGGCCACCATCCGCCCCGCCTTCGAGATCATCAAGACGAAGCCGGAGGCCTCGATCGTCTCCTCGGTCTTCTTCATGTGCCTCGCCGACAAGGTGCTCGTGTACGGCGACTGCGCGGTCAACCCGGACCCCGACGCCGAGCAGCTCGCGGACATCGCGGTGCAGGCCGCCGCCACCGCGCAGCAGTTCGGCGTGGACCCGCGGATCGCGATGCTCTCGTACTCGACGGGCACCTCCGGTTCGGGCGCGGACGTCGACAAGGTGCGCGAGGCCACCAAGCTGGTGCGGGCGGCGCGGCCCGACCTGAGGATCGAGGGCCCGATCCAGTACGACGCGGCCGTGGAGCCCTCGGTGGCGGCGACCAAGCTGCCGGACTCGGAGGTCGCCGGACAGGCGACCGTGCTGATCTTCCCGGACCTCAACACCGGCAACAACACCTACAAGGCCGTGCAGCGCTCGGCCGGCGCCGTGGCCGTGGGCCCGGTGCTCCAGGGTCTGCGCAAGCCGGTCAACGACCTCTCGCGCGGCGCCCTCGTCCAGGACATCGTCAACACCGTCGCCATCACGGCCATCCAGGCCCAGGCGCAGGGGCAGGAGGCCTCCGCATGACCACCGCCAACCAGGGCACCCGCGTCCTCGTGCTCAACTCCGGGTCCTCGTCGGTGAAGTACCAGCTCCTCGACATGCGCGACGCCTCACGCCTGGCCGTGGGCCTGGTCGAGCGGATCGGCGAGGAGACCTCCCGGCTCAAGCACACCCCGCTGGTCACCGGCGGCGAGGCCCGTGAGCAGAACGGCCCGATCGCCGACCACGCGGCCGCGCTCAAGGCGGTCGCGGCGGAGCTCGCGGTGGACGGACTCGGCCTGGATTCCCCCGAGTTGGCGGCCATCGGCCACCGGGTGGTGCACGGCGGGCTCAAGTTCAGCGCGCCGACCGTGATCACCGACGAGGTGCTCGCGGAGATCGAGCGCCTGGTGCCGGTCGCCCCGCTGCACAACCCGGCGAACATCACCGGCATCCTCACCGCCCGGGCGCTGCGCCCCGATCTGCCGCAGGTCGCGGTGTTCGACACCGCGTTCCACACGACGATGCCGGAGTCCGCGGCCCGGTACGCGATCGACGTGGCGACGGCCGACGCGCACCGCATCCGGCGCTACGGCTTCCACGGCACCTCGCACGCGTACGTGTCGCGCGAGACGGCACGGCTGCTCGGCAAGGCGCCCGAGGACGTCAACGTGATCGTGCTGCACCTGGGCAACGGCGCCTCCGCCTCGGCGGTCCGCGGCGGCCGGTGCGTGGACACCTCGATGGGGCTCACGCCCCTGGAGGGCCTGGTCATGGGCACCCGGTCCGGTGACATCGACCCGGCGGTCACCTTCCATCTCAAGCGGGTCGCGGGAATGTCGGCGGACGACATCGACGCGCTGCTCAACAAGAAGAGCGGTCTGGTGGGCCTGTGCGGCGACAATGACATGCGGGAGATCCGTCGCCGCTGCGACGAGGGCGACGAGAAGGCACAACTCGCCTTCGACATCTACATTCACCGTCTGAAGAAGTACATCGGCGCCTATTACGCCGTGCTCGGCAAGGTTGACGCGATCGCGTTCACGGCGGGTGTCGGCGAGAACGCCGCCCCCGTCCGCGAGGCCGCGATCGCGGGTCTTGAGGAGCTGGGCCTCGCGGTGGACGGCGAGCTCAACGCCGTACGGGCCGACACGGCGCGGCTGATCTCGCCGGAGTACGCCAGGGTCGCGGTGGCCGTGGTACCGACGGACGAGGAGCTGGAAATCGCCTCGCAGACGTATGCGCTGGTGACACCGGGGGCGAATTCCTGACCGAATTTCCGGTTTGCCTGGACGACACCTGAGCGTCATCCCGCCCATTTGTACATTCCACCAGACGGAATATTCCGTAGCGAAACAAACCGATAGGATCCGCCTTATGCGCCGTTCCAAAATCGTCTGCACCCTGGGCCCCGCCGTCGACTCTCACGAGCAGCTTGTCGCTCTGATCGAGGCCGGCATGAGCGTGGCCCGCTTCAACTTCAGCCACGGCTCCCAGGCCGAGCACCAGGCCCGGTACGACCGGGTCCGCAAGGCCGCCGAGGAGACGGGCCGCGCGGTGGGCGTGCTCGCCGACCTCCAGGGCCCCAAGATCCGCCTCGCCAAGTTCGCCGAGGGCCCGGTCGAGCTGGTCCGGGGTGACGAGTTCACCATCACCGCCGAGGACGTCCCCGGCGACAAGTCGATCTGCGGCACCACGTACAAGGGGCTGCCGGGCGACGTCGCCAAGGGCGACCCGATCCTGATCAACGACGGCAACGTCGAGCTCAAGGTCGTCTCGGTGGACGGCCCCCGGGTGAAGACCATGGTCATCGAGGGCGGTGTCATCTCCGACCACAAGGGCATCAACCTGCCCGGCGCGGCGGTGAACGTCCCGGCGCTGTCCGAGAAGGACATCGAGGACCTGCGGTTCGCCCTGAACATGGGCTGCGACCTGGTCGCGCTCTCCTTCGTCCGGGACGCCGACGACGTCAAGGACGTCCACAAGGTCATGGACGAGGTCGGCCGCCGCGTGCCGGTCATCGCCAAGGTCGAGAAGCCGCAGGCGGTCGCCAACATGGAGGGCGTCGTTGCCGCCTTCGACGGTGTCATGGTGGCCCGTGGCGACCTCGCGGTCGAGTACCCGCTGGAGAAGGTCCCGATGGTGCAGAAGCGCCTCGTGGAGCTGTGCCGCCGCAACGCCAAGCCGGTGATCGTCGCGACCCAGATGATGGAGTCGATGATCACCAACTCGCGGCCGACGCGCGCCGAGGCGTCCGACGTCGCCAACGCCATCCTGGACGGCGCGGACGCGGTCATGCTCTCCGCCGAGTCCTCGGTGGGCGCGTACCCGATCGAGACGGTCAAGACGATGTCGAAGATCGTCGAGGCGGCCGAGGAGGAGCTCCTGTCCAAGGGCCTCCAGCCGCTGGTGCCGGGCAAGAAGCCGCGTACGCAGGGTGGTTCGGTGGCCCGTGCCGCCTGCGAGATCGCGGACTTCCTCGACGGCAAGGCGCTCGTCGCCTTCACCCAGTCCGGCGACACGGCCCGGCGCCTCTCGCGCTACCGCACGTGCCAGCCGATCCTCGCGTTCACCACGGACCCGAGCACCCGCAACCAGCTCGCGCTGAGCTGGGGCGTCGAGACGTACGTCGTCCCGCACGTGGACTCCACGGACGCGATGGTCGACCTGGTCGACGCCGAGCTGCTCAAGCTCAACCGCTACAACGAGGGCGACACCATGGTCATCACGGCCGGTTCGCCTCCCGGCATCCCCGGCACCACGAACATGGTCCGGGTGCACCAGCTCGGCGGCTCCGAGCAGCGGTAGCCCTCGGCTCCACCGCTTCGGAGGGCGGCATCCCGTCGTGGACGGGTGCCGCCCTCCGGCGTGCCGTCGGGTGCGCGCAGGCGCGGGCTTCGATACCTGTGCTTCCGACGTGCACATGCTTACGGCATCCATGCGCTTCCGACGTGTACGCGCTGGTGCCGCACGGCGCTTCGGTGCGCCGACGCGTGGTTCGTACGCCCTCCGGGGGGGGCGGGCCACAGCTGTGTCCGGGGCGGCCGGGAGGCGTGCGACGCGGCCGGTGTCCTGAGGTGTCCCATGGCGGACGGGCTGCGGCGCTTGGCCGTTCCATGAACAAGACGTGGCAAATTCCACGGTCGGACGGCTCAGAACCGTGACACCTCCTGAGGTACGTTCGCGTGCATGCGTCCTCCCATATCGCCGCAGGTCCGACGCGCACTCGTGGCGCTCACCGCCACCGCGGTCACCGCCGCCACCGCCGTCGCCCCGGCCGTCGCGAGCGGTCATCCCGCGAAGCCGGTCAAGGCGGTGAAGTCGGCGACGCCGGGGGCGCCCGGCGGCGAGCCGAAGAAGGAGCCGCCGGCGAACATGTCGGAACTGGGCGGCGCGCAGTTGGGCCGGGCGGGCGATCAAGTCGGCCCGGGCGCACCGGCGTTGCCGCCGGGACTGTCCGCGCTGTCCTGGGTGGTGGCGGACGCCGACACCGGCCAGGTGCTCGGCGCGCGGAACGCGCACTGGCCGCTCCCCCCGGCCAGCACCCTGAAGATGCTCTTCGCCGACACCGTGCTGCCCGGGGTGCCGCACGACGCGAGCCGCAAGGTCAGCGACGAGGACCTCAAGGGCATGGGCGACGGCAGCAGCGCGGTGGGCATCGTGCCCGGCCAGACGTACCAGGCGCCCGATCTGTGGCGCGGCGTCTTCCTGCGCTCGGGCAACGACGCGGTGCACGTCCTCGCGGCGATGAACGGCGGCGTCCCCAAGACGGTCGCCGACATGCAGAGGAAGGCGGAGGCACTCGGCGCCAAGGACACCCACGTCCTGAGCCCGGACGGCTATGACGCCCCCGGCCAGGTGTCGTCCGCGTACGACCTGGCGCTGTTCCTGCGCTCCGGTCTGAAGAACCAGGACTTCAAGACGTACTGCGGTACGGCGTCGGCCGACTTCCCCGGCGGCCCCAACACCAAGGGGAAGCCCTTCGGGATCTCCAACACCAACCGCATGCTGTCCGGCATCGACGGGGTGGCCAAGTACCCCGGCCTGATCGGCGGCAAGAACGGCTACACCACGAACGCCGGCAACACCCTGGCCGAGGCCGCCCAGCGCGATGGACACACCCTCGTGGTGACGGTGATGAACCCGCAGGAGAACAAGCACGACAAGGTGTACACCGAGATGCGCCAGCTCCTGGACTGGGGCTTCGCTGCGGCCGGCAGGGCCAAGCCGGTCGGCACCCTCGACCCGAAGCCGCCGGCCACCGGACTCCAGGCCTCCACCTCCGGGACGGCGGCCGGCTCGGCGGACTCCTCCGGGATCGGCGCGCTCGGCTGGACCGGGATCGGTGCCGCCGTGGTCGTGGCGGCCGGCGCGGGCGTACTGGTCGTGACCCGGCGCAAGCGGAGCAGTCCTCAGACCGACACGGTGGGCTGAGCGGGGACCACTGCCCCGGCCGTCGGGACCTCGGCCGCCCGGACCCCGGTCATCCAGTCGATGACCTCGGCGGCCGTGTAGGGACGGCCGTCCGGGCTGATGGCGTCGAGGAAGCCGAGGTCCTGCCCGATGGTCACGACGGGCGGCTCGACCGTGCCGCCGGGCCGGCGCTGGCCGAGCCCCACCGTCGCGAGCAGCCCGTTGCACAGACACACCCGCCCGGCGGTGTCCACGGCTTCGCCGCCCTTGCGCACGTACGCGGCGATCGGCTCGGCGGCGCAGCGGTAGACGAGGGCGCCACTCGCGGAGCGGGCGGGGGTGCGCAGGTAGCCGAGGTCGCACACGGGCCGGCGGGCCGCGCGTACGGCCTCCTCGGACAGGGTGCCGGGGAGTTCGGCGACCTTGAACGGGAAGGCGGTCGGCGAGGCCCGGGGATCGTTGCGCACCCGCAGGGTCCCGGCGCGGGCCCGCGTCCTCAGCTCCGCACGCAGATCGTCCCGCAGCCCCGACTCCTCGCAGAGCGCGAACACGCTCCCGAGCTGCACCCCGACGGCCCCCAACGCCCGTGCGGCGGCGAGCCGTTCGGGATGGGCGGCGCCACCCGCCAGCCAGAACGGGATGCCGAGGGCAGCCACCTTGGCGAGGTCCGGGTGGTCCCGGGGCCCGTAGACGGGCTCCCCCGCCCCGTCCAGCACGAGCTTCCCGCGCGGCGGCGCGCTGTGCCCGCCGGCCCGGTGCGTCTCGATGACGAATCCGTCGGGGCGGGTGGCGGGATCGCGCACGAGGTACGAGGCGAGCACGGGCAGCGAGACGATGGCGAGCACGTCGGGACGCCTCAAGGACGGTGCGCCGGCCGGGAGTTGTCCCATGAGAGCCTGTCCCGGATCGAACGTATACGGAAGCGGCTCGTCGTCCCCCTCCACGTCGATCAGGGTGGTCACGGGCTCGGCGTGGGCGAGCCGGGAGGCCAGGGCGGGAATCTGCCCGGGAATCCCGGCGCCGACCAGGACATGATCGACGCCCGCGAGGATCGCGCCGAACAGGGCGGGCGCGGTGGCCAGCTGGATCTTCGCGAGGTAGTTGACCCCGACGGGCCCGTCGTGGCCCTCCTTGGCGAGCCACACCTCGGCGAAATTGCCGAGCACGGTGAGCAGTTCGGCACTCTCGCCCCGGTCCACCCGCAGCCGCGCCATGGCCCGCATCCGCTCCCCCGGCGCGACCCCGCCCTCGACGAAGTACCGGTCGAGCACGTACGCGGCGGCCTCCTGCACGGGGAAGGCGGCGAGGGCCCGCCGCATGTGCCCACCGGGGTCACCGAGCTGGAGCCGCCGCGCCAGCACCGCGTCGAGCGCGGTCCCGGACACCACCCCGAGCTGCCCCCGCTCCGCCACGGCCCGGGCGAGCTGCCATCCGGACACGGCGACGCCCATGCCGCCCTGGATGATCTGGGGCTGGGCTCGGCGGAGTGTCGCCATCGGCGTGGTCCATTCGTCGGGGCGCGCGAGGACGCCCGGGCCGCACAACCTACGGAACCGTAGGTTGCTGCTCCGAGTCTCGGCCAGAGCGCCCCGGCGTGACCCCGCCGAAGGTCCCCACTTGGGGTGCCGTCAGCCCCGGGCGCACGGGGAATTGGGCCCGGCGCCGAACGGGACCCGGGCGTGGCCGTGGCCCGCACCCCCGGAGGGAGATGCGGGCCACGACTCAACTGCGGCTCCCGGATGGGCACTTTGGGTTACGTCGTCGGGTTGCCGTTCGTGATGTAGTTGTGCAGGCCGGGGACGGTCAGGGTGCCGCCGAACTGGCCGGCCTGACGGACCGTCACATTGGTGAAGAAGACGGCCGGGATGTTCAGCGGAGGCGGGGTGGCCGGGCTGAAGGTGATCGGGATCAGGCCGAGGAGATTGCCTTTCAGCTCCTCCGTGTACATCGTCACGGTGCCGTTGGTGATGGTCGAGGTCGAGCCGGAGCGCGCCACGACGTGGGCGGTCGTGGGCTTGCCGTTCACCTCGGGCCCGTACACCTGCTGGTCCAGGTTGTCGATGCTCACGGACGAGGCCGTGAACTTGAGGACCTTCTTCGTCGTGTCGCCCGCCTTGACCTCGACGATGCCCTCGTAGTTCAGGCCCAACAGGGTGAGCTTCGAGCTCTTGAGGATCCATGGCTGCGTGGGCAGTACCGGGACGCCGCCGTCCAGCTTGGCCGCCGCGAGCGCCTTCGGGTCGGCGGTCGGGCACGGGAAGGGGGGCTTGGCGCCATCGGGGATGGCCGCGTCTTTCTTGGGGTCCAACCCCTTGGCCGAGTCCGGGAGTTCGGAGACTTTCTGGCCCGCCTCCTCGGCCGCCTTCTTGATCTCCTCCGCCGTCTTGTCCAGCGCGCCGGCGCCCGGCTTCGCCGCGGGAGCGGTCGGCTTGGCCGACTTCGTCGACGGCTTCGCCGAGGACTTGGGCGTGGCCGTGCTCGCCGACGGCTTCGGCGCGGGCGGCGTCGAGTCGCTCGGCTTGGGCGTCGGAGTCGGCGTGTCGTGAATGCCGAACAGGTCCTTGAGCGCGTCGCCCAGACCCAGCGGGTCCAGCGGGTTCTTCGTCTTGGCAGCCGGCGGCGTCGCGGGCGCGGACTTGCCCGCCGGCGGCTGGGCCGTGGACGGCTTGCCCGAGGGCTGGGTCGCGGGCTTCAGGAGCTTGTCCACGGCGTCCCCGGCCGAACCGGAGGCGGTGGGCGTGGGCGTCTTGGAGTCGGCGGCCTTGTCGTCCGGCTTCTTGTCCGCCGACGCCGACGCCGACGGGCTCGGCGACGCCTTGCCGGACGCGCTGCTCGACGGGCTCGGCGAGCCCGAGGGACTGTCGGAGCGGGTCACACACGGGCCGGGAGCGAACGGAATGTCCGTCTTCTCGTCGGCCATCGCGAGCTTGGGCGTGAGGCTCATTCCGACCAGCACGGCCGTGGGCATGGCGGCGAGTGCCATCGCCTTGCCCGCGGGCATGTGCCACTTGGTCAGCAGTGACTTCCTCGGGGCCGCGTGCCGCGGCCCCTTTCTTCCCCGCGGGTCGCCGCCTCCGGTCGAGTCCAGCTGCGTCTCGTCACCCCGCACTGTTCCTCCCGCCGTTGGCGTCAACTGTCGTTTCGGTGGCGGCGGTTGCCGACGGCTCCGACTCGCCCTCCGGCGCGGGACCGGCGGGCGTGACGTCCGTCGACTCCGTCTGCTTGTCCCCTCGTCGCGGCTTGGCCGGCACCCAGGCACAGGCGAGCGCGCCGCCGAAGAGGGCGAGCAGGAAGCCGATGACGAAGCCGCCGATGTTGGCGATGGGGATGGAGATCAGCGCCAGCAGAATCGCCGCGATGCCCGCGAACGTCCGCACCACGCTGTGGAACCACATGGTGAGGCCGAGCGTGACCAACAGGACGCCAATGATGAGCGAACCCGCACCAGCCGTCGTGGACATCGCCAGCGTGACGTTGCCGAGGTGCATGTTGGCGTACGGGAAGTACATGATGGGCACGCCGCCGGCCATGGTGAAGAGCCCGGCCCAGAAAGGCCGCTGCCCCCTCCACGCCCGGAACCGAAGCCGCCAGTATCGGAAGTCGCGGGAACCCGTGGTCTCGGCGCTCATGGAAACAGCTCCCTGGTACCGCAATTGCTGTGAGAAAGATGGAGAGGTTCCAGCGGCCGCCGAACTCCGAAGCGGTCAGCGGCCACTGGACGGAGTGCTTACTGGTTGCGCCACTCCGTGGCCCAGGGCTGGCACTCGTTCTTCTTCGGATCCTTGTCCACGGCCAGACTGAGCTTGAGACCGGGAAGCTTGAAGGACCCGGCCGTGGTGGCCCACGCCCGCTGCTCCACGTCGCTCAGCACCGCCTTGTCGGCGCGCTGGGCGAAGCCGTACTGCGAACCGGCCGGGATGTTCCCGTCCTTGTCCCGCTGCATCTGCGTGACGAGGTTGCCGTCCTTGTCCCTCTTGCCCTCGCCCGCCGCGACACCGATGTCGATGTGGGTGAACTGGGCGTTGGTCGAGAGCTCGGAAACATCCAGGTAGATGTTGTCCGCCTCGATCTGCTGCTGGCCGCCGGCCTTCAGCTTCATCGTCACGTAGCCGAGGCTGAACGGCAGCGGCTGCACGACCGACTGACACATCTTGTCGATCCCGGCGTGACTGAAGCCCGAAACCACGACAGGGTTGTTCTGGTCCTCGCCCTTGAGCGACTTACCCGACGCGACGCTTCCGTACTGCAACAGATTGTCGCCGTCCAGCTTCTGCGCCGTCACCTTGAAGTCGACACCCGACACACTGAACGACGCCGCGAGCGCGCCCTGCGCCAGGCCGACGCCGATCGCGGCCGTCGCGGCCACGCTCGGCACCATGACCAGAGCGAACCGCTTCCATCTGGTCCCGCCACGTACTTGGGACTCCATGACTTTCCTCCTTCTCGGACGTACATCTCCGGGACGGACCCTCAAGGGCTGTCACGGGATGGGAGAAGTGCTACGTCCTCGGGAAGGGGAGCGCACGGGAGGTCGACCGCGTACGACTCGCGCACTTCGTCCGACACCGGCGATCACCCCCGAGCGACAACCACTGGCCACGCGTTCGCGCAACCTCTGGACAGGCCCTGCCGGAGAGCAGAGACCCCCCTGTCCACGGCCGGTGCCACTGTCACCGGCCGGCCCGGTGGGGACCCAAGTGGGCGGCAGCGCCGAGTGGCTGTCGGGCTGGTGCGTTATTGGACCGAGCGTGGCCGATCGTGGTCCATTCGGGGCCGTGGCACAAGGGGGTTCGTTACTAGCCAGTAACGGCCTGATAACCGAGGCGCGACCGGCGGGTATCGACCGGGCACGCAGGGTGCCGTCGAGGTGCCGGACAGAAGGTGAAATCGCCGCAGAAAAGCGGACGTAAGATGCGGCTCAACTTACTGGAAGTAACAGCGGCCGCGTTTACCAAGTTTTGGTAAAACGCGGCCGCCTCTTGTCTCTCTGTCGCCAAATCGTCCGCCGCGTATCGCGTTTCAGGACTCACTCGGTGACAGGTTCATGAACGTCCGAGGACGTTCAGAGGTGGGTCAGAAGAGCACCCTCGCCAGCGCGGTTCGGGCCGCCGAGACGCGCGGGTCGTCCCCGCCGATCACGTCGAAGAGCTCCAGGAGTCGGACCCGGGCGGCATCCCGGTCGTCACCGAACGTGCGCCGAACGGTCTCGACGAGCCGCCCGAAGGCGTCCTCGACATGACCGCCGACCAGATCGAGGTCGGCCGCGGCGATCTGGGCCGCCACGTCGGACGGCTTGTCGGCGGCGTCCTTGCGGACCTGGACGGGGTCGAGCGACTGGACGCGCTGGAGCAGTTCGGCCTGCGCCAGGCCCAGCTTGGCCTCGGGGTTGCCCGGGTCGTCGCTCAGCACGTTCCTGTACGCCTGGACCGCACCGGCCAGATCGCCCGAGTCGAGGGCGACGACGGCCGCTTCGAGCAGGGCGTCGTAGGGGCCCACCGGGGCCGGCGCCTCGGCCGCGGGGGCGGCTGCCGCGTCCGGGTCGACCGCGATGCCGGTCAGGCCGAAGCGCTCCTCGGCCACCTGCACCAGCTGGTCCAGGGTCTCGCGGATCTGCGCCTCCGGAGCCGCGCCCTGGAACAGGGGCAGCGCCTGGCCGGCGACGACCGCGAAGACAGCCGGGATCCCCTGGATTCCGAACTGCTGCATCAGCATCTGGTTCGCGTCGACGTCGATCTTGGCAAGGAGGAAACGGCCGTTGTACTCGACGGCGAGGCGTTCGAGCAGCGGGCCCAACTGCTTGCAGGGCTCGCACCACTCGGCCCAGAAGTCGATGACGACGGGCACCTCGGCGGAGCGGGTCAGTACGTCGCGCTCGAAAGAGGCCTCGTCGACATCGATGACGAGGGCGGACGGCGCGACCGCCGGGACCCCGCCCTGCCGGGCGGCCTCGGCTCGCGCCTGCTCCGCCTTGCTCTTGGCCTCACCGGCCGCCTTCACCGCGGCGAGGTCGACGACGCCGCTCATGGACATGTTCCTAGGCTGCATGCGTACATCCTCCCCCTTCCGCGACGGTGCGTGGTGATCCGGTGGCAGGATCCGGGTCCGCCCGACGCCTCCCGCCGGATTGCGAGACATCGAAGCGCCCGGATCGAGCCAGGCGTAACTTTTCTTGTGGCGCCCGGGTCCCCACCCGGTGCCCTCACATGTGGTTGTCGCGGAAGGCCGCTCAAAGGCTTTCGCTACGAGCCGTAGCGTAACTGGTGCGGGCCCTCGCGCGCAGGGTGATCTCGCGCACACCGCACGCCCCCTGGCGCGATTGCTACCGGCCGGTATGGTCGCCGTCATGCCTTCTTCATCCCGCGCCGCGAGCCCGTCCTGTACGGGTCGTACGGGCCGCCCCCGCAGCCCCGAGGCCGATGCCGCGATCCTGCTGGCGACCCGGGAGGCGCTGGTGGACCTGGGCTGGTCGAAGCTGACGATGGGGGACGTGGCGACCCGGGCCGGTGTCGCCAAGACGACGCTCTACCGACGGTGGGCGGGCAAGAACGAACTCGTCGTGGACGCGGTCGCGGTCCTCTTCGACGAGCTCGAACTCCCGGACCTGGGCAGCCTGATGGCCGATGTGGAGGGCGTGGTCCTCCAGTTCGCGGCGTTGCTCGAACGGCCCGAGACGAAGACCGCCCTGATGGCGGTGGTGGCCGAATCCACCCGGGACGACGCACTGCGCGGGCGGATCCGCTCGGCCATCGTCGACCGTCAGAAGCGGCTGGTCCTGGTCGGCCGCGAGCGCGCCCAGGCCCGGGGCGAACTCCCCTACGAGCCCGACCCCACGGCCTCCGCCCGCCACACCGACCTCATCTTCGACGTGGTGGCCGGCGCGGTCGTGCACCGGGCGCTGGTCAGCGCGGAACCGGTGGACGAGGAGTGGGCCCGCGACTTCACCCTGCTGATCTGCACGGGGCTCGCCGCGACGGCCTGACGCCGTATCGGAGAGTGGCCCGGATCAGCCGGTGGCCGGGATCAGCGGGTGGCCCCGGCATCAGCCGGTGGCCCGGTCGGCGGGTGGCCCCGGTGTGGCCGGACCGTGATCCTCCCGGTTCCGCGATGTGCCCCCGGCCTGCCACGCTCGCGGGATGGGACAGACACCGGGGTGGCCCGACGAACCCGACGGGGTGCATCAGGAGGGCAAGCCGGGCAACGAGGTCGACTGCTGCCTGGCCTCCTGCTGCCTCCTCGTCATCGGCGCCCTAGCCCTCGTGTGGTGGACGCTCGCGCACACGGACCATCTGTTCACGTTCTGAGGGCCCAGCCCCGATAGCAGCTCGGACCTGCCGACGGCTCAGCCCTGCCGGCGGCTCAGACCTGATAGCGGCCCGGCGCGAACAGGGCGAGGTTCTCCTCCACCCACGCCGAGGTCCGCTTCAGGCCTTCCTCCAGGGTGACTTCCGGGCTCCAGCCCGCCCACTCGCGGGCCCGGGTGTTGTCCGAGAGCAGTCGCTCCACCTCGCTGCCCGAGGGCCGCAGGCGGGCCGGGTCGACCACGACGGAGGCCTCTCGGCCGGACGCGGCGATCAGGGCCTCGGCGAGGTCCCCGATCGCTATCTCGCGGCCCGTGCCGAGGTTCACCGTATGGCCGAGCGCCCGGTCGCACTCGGCGACCGCGAGGAAGCCCCGCGCGGTGTCGGTCACGTAGGTGAAGTCGCGCGTCGGGGTCACCGAGCCCAGCTTGATCTCCCGTACGCCCGCGTGCAGTTGGGCCAGGATCGTGGGAATCACGGCGCGGGCCGACTGGCGCGGGCCGTAGGTGTTGAAGGGGCGCACCACGGTGACCGGGAGCTCGAAGGCGTGCCAGTGGGAGAGCGCCATCATGTCGGCGCCGATCTTGGAGGCGGAGTACGGAGACTGCGGCTGGAGCGGGTGCTCCTCGCTGATCGGCGCGGTCAGGGCGGTCCCGTACACCTCGCTGGTGGAGGTGTGGACGAGACGGCGGACGGAGTGGCGCCGGCAGGCCTCGGCGATGTTCTCGGTGCCGACCACGTTCGTCTGGACGTAGGCGCCCGGGGAGTCGTAGCTGTACGGGATGCCGATGAGGGCGGCGAGGTGGAAGACGGTGTCGCAGCCGGCCACCGCGTCCGAGACCCGGCCCGCGTCGCGGACGTCCCCGGCGATCATCTCCACCGCGGGGTGGTTCATCAGATGGGCCAGGAAGCCCTTCTCCGCGTACGGCTTGTAGTGCACGAACGCCCTGACGTTCGCGCCGAGTTCGACCAGCAGGTCGACGAGGGTGGAGCCGATGAAGCCCTCGGCGCCGGTGACGAGGACGGTGCGGTCGTGCCATGCGGTGGCGGTGTTCATGCCGACGGTGCTCATGCTGCGTACTCCCTGGTGTACGAGGTGGGGTAGGAGGCGAGTTCGAGGACCCGGGCGGCCAGCAGATCGGCGGCGCGGGCGTGGTTGCCGGGGTCGGCGGCGCCGCTCATCGCGGCGAGCCGGGCCGGGTCGGCCAGGAGCGGCTCGACGAGTCCGGCCAGGCGGAACGCGGTGGTCTCGGCGTCCGGCACGAGCAGTCCCGCACCCGCGTCGGACAGGACCCGCGCGTTGTGGGTCTGGTGGTCGCCGGGCGCGTGCGGGTAGGGCACGAGGACGGCGGGCACTCCGGTCGCGGCGAGTTCGGCGACGGTCGCGGAGCCGGCCCGGCACACGACGAGGTCGGCGGCGGCGTAGGCGAGGTCCATCCGGTCGAGGTAGGGCACGGCCCGCGCGCCCGGAAGTCCCGCCAACTGACGTTCGGTGTCGGCCAGTTGGGCCGGTCCTGTCTTGATGAGGAGGTGGACGTCGCGCCGGTCGCGCCACCGCTCGGCCAGGCCGATGGCCGCCGCGGTGAGCCGGGCCGCGCCCAGGCTGCCGCCGTTGACCAGCACGAGCCGCGCCCCCGGCGGCACGCCGAGCGCCCGCCGGGCCTCGGTGCGCAGCGCCGGGCGGTCCAGCGCGGCGAGTGCGGCGGCGATGGGCATGCCGGTGGTGAGGGCGTCCTGGCCGCCCGCGAGGTGGGCGCGGCTGCGGTCGAAGGCGACCGCGATATGGGGGGTGAGCCGGGCCGCGAACTGGTTGGCGCGCCCCGGCACCGCGTTGGACTCGTGGATGAGGCTGGGCAGCCCGGCCATCCTGGCGCCGACGATCACGGGCGCGCTCGGATAGCCGCCCATGCCGACGGCGACCTGGGCGCCCTGCGCCTTGAGGATGGCCCGGCACTGCGCGCCCGACCTCAGCAGCGCGGCGGGCAGCAGATACCGCTTGGCACCGAGCGAGGGGTCGAAGGGGATCATGTCGACGGTGTGCAGCCGGTACCCGGCGCGGGGTATCAGCTCGCCCTCCAGGCCCCGGGTCGTACCGACGAAGGAGATCACCGCGTCGGGTACGGCCCGCCGCAGCGCCTCGGCGAGCGCGAGCCCGGGGTAGATGTGCCCGCCGGTACCGCCCGCCCCGATCACTACTGACAATGGTGTGCGCATGGCACCGAGGTTCACGGGGCGGCTTAAGAGGGTTCTAAGAGCGCTGTTTGGCAGGCTTTGCCCATGAGCACCACGCGCGCGGTCAGAATTCTCGTCGTCGACGACGAACCGGAGGTACGGGCGGCCGTCGAGGACGGCCTGGCGGTGGAGGGGTACGAGGTCCACGGCGCCTCCGACGGACTCGCGGCCCTCTCCGAGGTGGCCGCCTGGCGCCCCGACGCGATCGTCCTGGACGTGATGATGCCGGTGCTCGACGGCCTCGGGGTGTGCCGTCAGCTGCGGGCCATGGGCGACCGCACGCCGGTCCTGGTCCTGACCGCCCTGGACTCGGTGAGCGAGCGCGTGGACGGCCTGGAGGCGGGCGCGGACGACTACCTGGTCAAGCCCTTCGCCCTGGACGAACTCATCGCCCGGGTAAGGGCGTTGCTGCGCCGGGCGGCTCCCGACCCGGCCGAGCCGCAGGAGCTGCGGTACGCGGACCTCGTGCTCGACCCGGTCGCGCACACGGCCCGGCGGGGCGAGCGGCCGATCGACTTCACCCGCACCGAGTTCGCGCTGCTGGAACTGCTCATGCGCAACCCGGGGCAGGTGCTGCCGAGAGAGCTGATCCACGAGCTGGTGTGGGGACGCGACTTCGGGCCCGACTCCAACTCCCTCGCGGTGTATGTGGGTTACCTGCGCCGGAAACTGGAGGCGGCCGGCGAGACGCGTCTGGTCCACACCGTGCACGGCGTGGGCTACCGACTGGACGCCTCGTGAGTGCCCGGCGTCGTCTCGGCGCCCGCTGGCGCCGGCACCGCCCGCTGCGCACCCGGCTGGCGATGGCCGCGTCCGCGGCGGTGGCCCTGGTCGCGGTCGGCGTGTGCACGGCCGCGTTCTTCGTGATCCGCTACGAGCTCTACCACCAGCTGGACCTGAACCTGACGCAGTCCGCGACGCTGGCCACCCAGCAGAACCGCGGCGCGGCGCCGGGGGTGCTGGCGGGCGAGTGCCGCTTCCTCTCCGCCCCGGCGTGTGCGCAGGTGGTCCCCGCCGACCCGGCCAGGGACCCCGCGAAGCCGTATCTGCTGCCGGTGAGCCCGCCCGTGCGCCACGTCGCATCGGGTGCGCGCAACGCGTACTACACCAACATCACGCTGCCCGGCGGGCAGCCCGCCCGGATGCTCACCCAGCGCTTCGGCGAGGACAAGTCCCTTCAGGTGGCACTGCGTTCGGACGGCGTGCGCAAGGGGGTGGGCCAGGCGGCCGGGCTGCTCGGCGGGGTCGGGGCGGCGGGGGTGCTGCTCGCCGCCGCGCTCGGGTACTGGGTCTCGCGCACCGGGCTCGCGCCCGTGGCCCGGCTCACCGCGACGGCCGAGCGCATCGCGGCCACCCGCGACCCGAGCCACCGCATCGAGCTGCCGCCGGGCCCGCCGGACAAGGAGGACGAGGTGACGCGGCTCGCGGCCTCCTTCAACACGATGCTGGGCGAGCTGGAGCAGTCGGTGACGGCCCAGCGGCGGCTGGTCGCGGACGCGTCCCACGAGTTGCGCACACCGCTGACGGCGCTGCGCACGAACGCCGAACTCCTGGCTCGGGCCGACCGGTTGACCGAGGCACAGCGCGATCGGGCCTCGGCGGCGCTCGGCCGCCAGATCCGGGAGGTGTCGGTGCTGGTCAACGATCTCATCGACCTGGCGAGGGACGAGGAGCCGACGCCCCTTCTGGAGGAGGTCCGGCTCGCTCCCCTGCTCGCCCACACCGTGGACACGGCGCGGGCGCACTGGCCGGCCACACCGTTCCAGCTGGATCTCGCCGACGCCTCGGTGACGCTGCCCGGCGTACCGGCCCGGCTCGCGCGGCTGGTCTCCAACCTCCTGGACAACGCGGCGAAGTTCAGCCCGCCCGGGGCGCCCGTCGAAGTCGCCCTGTCGGCAAGCGAGTTGACGGTACGGGACCACGGACCCGGCATCGCGGAGGCCGACCTCCCGCATGTTTTCGACCGCTTCTACCGTGCGGAGCAGGCGCGGGCACTGCCCGGCTCGGGGCTGGGCCTGGCGATGGCCCGCCAGATCGCCCGCGCCCATGGAGCCGAGCTGACGGTCCATCAAGCCTCGGGCAGGGGCGCGCTGTTCCGGCTCGTGCTGCCGGACGGCCCCCGGGTCAGGTCCAGCACAATGCCCTGACAGGACTCGTCGGACGACCGGGAAGAACGCGATGCCCTCCACCCCCACCTGCATACTCGCCGGCTTCCAGGAGCCCGTGGCACACGACGGCCACGCTCTCGACGCGTATGTTCAGATCGGCTCGCTCACCAAGCCGCTCACCGGCACCGCGATGATGCGCCTCGCCGCCGAGGGCGAACTCCAACTGGACGCACCCATAGCGGAGTTGCTGCCCGCCGTGCCACCGGGCACCGGCATCACCCTGCGTCACCTGGCGGAGCACACCTCGGGGCTGCCGCGCCTGCCACCGGGTCTGGGCGGGCGCGACCCCTACGCCCGCTTCGACGCGGCTGCCCTGGACACCGTCCTGCGCGGTCTCGACGGGCTCACCGTCCGGGCGCCGGGGACGGCGGAGGAGTACTCGAACCTCGGCTACGCCGTACTGGGGGCGGCGCTCTCGTCGGCGGCGGGACTGCCGTACGGGGAACTCCTGCGCCGGTACGTTCTCGCGCCGCTCGGCGTCGACGAGGTCACCGCGTGCCCGCCCGCGGAGCGGCGACTGGTCGCGCGGGGCCTGTTCGGCCGTCCGCGCCGGCCCTGGACCATGGACGGGGCGATCCTGCCGGCCGGCGGACTGTGGGCCACCCCGCGGGCGGCCGGGCGGCTCGTGACGTCACTGCTGGTGGAGCGGCGGCTCGGCGAGCCCGCGCCGTCGTGGCAGCGGGCGGGGTCCCTGTACTGGCACAACGGGGCGACCCGGGACGCGTCGGTCTTCGCGGGGGCGCTGCCGGACGGACGGTGGGTGCTGGTCCATCGGCTGGACGGGCGCGCGGAGTTGACGGACGAGCTGGGTGTGGGCCTGCTGCGGGGGCCGTCCGGGGGTGCGGGTGGGTGAGGCTGGGTGGCGGTGCGCGGACGTGCGCGGGGAGCGTGCGCCAGATCGGGCTTCAGGGGCGGGGGAACCGTGCGCACGGCCGTGTGCGGGCCGCGCGCACGGTCTCCGCACCCCGAGCCCCTCCGGCGTCTGAGGAAGCCGGAGGGGCAGGAGGAGGGGCAGGAGGAGGAGGTCAGAAGCCGGGCGGTTCCGTGTACGTGCCCCACTCCTCGCGGAGCACCCCGCAGATCTCGCCCAGCGTCGCCTCCGCCCGCACCGCGTCCAGCATGGGCGCGATCATGTTCGAGCCGTCGCGCGCCGCGGCCAGCATCGCGTCCAGGGCCACTTGGACCGCCGCGTCGTCGCGGTGGGACTTGCGGTCGGCCAGGGCGCGTACCTGCTCCCGCTCCACTTCGTGGCTGACCCGCAGGATCTCCAGGTCACCCGTCACCGAGCCGTGGTGGCAGTTGACGCCCACCACTCGCTTGTCGCCCTTCTCCAGGGACTGCTGGTAGCGGAAGGCCGACTCGGCGATCTCCCCGGTGAACCAGCCGTCCTCGATGCCGCGCAGGATGCCCGAGGTGATCGGGCCGATCGGGTGCTGTCCGTCGGGGTGGGCCCGGGTGCCCCGCTCCCGGATCTGGTCGAAGATCTTCTCCGCGTCCGCCTCGATGCGGTCGGTGAGCTGCTCGATGTACCAGGAACCGCCGAGCGGGTCGGCGACGTTGGCGACGCCGGTCTCCTCCATCAGCACCTGCTGGGTGCGCAGCGCGATCTCCGCCGCCTGCTCGCTCGGCAGCGCGAGGGTCTCGTCGAGCGCGTTGGTGTGCAGCGAGTTGGTGCCGCCGAGGACTGCGGCGAGCGCCTCGACCGCGGTGCGCACGACGTTGTTGTACGGCTGCTGTGCGGTCAGCGACACCCCGGCGGTCTGGGTGTGGAAGCGCAGCCACTGCGCCTTGTCGGAGCGCGCCCCGTACTCCTCCTTCATCCAGCGGGCCCAAATCCGGCGCGCGGCACGGAACTTGGCGATCTCCTCGAAGAAGTCGACGTGCGCGTCGAAGAAGAACGAGAGCCCCGGTGCGAAGACGTCCACGTCAAGGCCCCGGCTGAGGCCCAGCTCCACATAGCCGAATCCGTCGGCGAGGGTGTACGCCAGCTCCTGCGCGGCCGTCGCCCCGGCCTCGCGGATGTGGTACCCGGAGACGGAGAGCGGCTTGTACGCGGGGATGCCCTGCGCGCAGTGCTCCATGAGGTCGCCGATGAGACGCAGATGGGGCTCGGGCTGGAAGAGCCACTCCTTCTGCGCGATGTACTCCTTGAAGATGTCGGTCTGGAGCGTGCCGTTGAGCACCCCCGGGTCGACGCCCTGGCGCTCCGCGGCGACGAGGTACATGCAGAACACCGGCACGGCCGGCCCGCTGATGGTCATGGACGTGGTGACGTCACCGAGCGGGATGTCCTGGAACAGGACCTCCATGTCGGCGGCCGAGTCGATGGCGACTCCGCAGTGGCCGACCTCGCCGAGGGAGCGGGGGTCGTCGGAGTCCCGGCCCATGAGCGTCGGCATGTCGAAGGCGACGCTCAGGCCGCCGCCGCCGGCGGCCAGGATCATCTTGTAGCGCTCGTTGGTCTGCTCGGCGTTCCCGAACCCGGCGAACTGCCGGATCGTCCAGGTGCGGCCGCGGTATCCGGTCGGGTACAGGCCGCGCGTGAAGGGGTACTCGCCGGGCCAGCCGATGCGCTCGAAGCCGTCGTAGGTGTCGCCGGGCCGGGGCCCGTACGCCGGGTCGACGGGATCTCCGGAGAGCGTGGTGAAGTCCGCGTCGCGCTTGCGGGCCTTGTCGTAACGGGCCTGCCAGCGGCGGCGGCCCTCTTCGATCGCGTCAGCGTCCATGGCTCAAATTTACTTGGACGTCCTAGTAAATGTCGATGGGGGACCGCCGCGGATTGCTCGCGCGGCGGTGGGGGTGCGGCTCGGGCTTGCCCGGGTGGCGGCTCCGGGTGCGCTCGGGGCGAGCCGGTTCGGGCTCGCCCAGGTGCGGGCGGGTCAGGCGCGGGCGGGTGCCGGGGCGCCGTCGGCGACCTTGGACTCCAGCTCCTTGGAGACCTTGCGCTCGACGAAGAAGGCGGCGGTGGGGATCGTGCCGGCGATCAGCACCCACAGCTGCTTGCCGACCGGCCACTTCGCCTTCGAGCCGAGGTCGAAGGCGAAGACCAGGTAGATCACGTACAGCCAGCCGTGGGCGATGCCGACGATCTTCGTGAAGTCCGCGGCGCCGTTCATGTCCAGGATGTACTTGGCGATCACGCCCAGGGTCAGCAGGACCAGCAGTACGCCGGTGACGTACGCCATCACCCGGTAGCGGGTCAGTACGCTCTTTTTCATGCGGTCGAGCGTAACGGGACATGCGGGGCGATCTTCCCCCGGGTACCCCGCCCGGCCCCCTTCGAGGGGCTGCGCCCCTCGGACCCCCGCAGGGGGCTGCGCCCCCTGCACCCCCGGTTCGGGGCTCCGCCCCGGGCCCCGTATCGCGCCTTAAGGGCGCTCGTCCTCAAACGCCGGACGGGCTAAAGGTGCCCGATGCCGGCCCGTATCGATCAGCCGGACGGGCGGGAGATACCTCCACCGGCCCGTACCGATCAGCCAGACGGGCTGAAGGTGCCCGATGCCGGCCAGCACCGAGGCATGCAGGGCCACCTACAGGGGCGCGAGGAACTGCGCGAACGGCCCCCGCGGCCCGCGGACAAAAACGGGGTTTCAGGGGCGCGAGGAACTGCGCGAGCAGCCACGCACGGTGCGAGGCCGACAGAGGGTTAGGGGCGCGGGGAACTGCGCGAACGGCCCCCGCGGCCCGCGGACGAAAACGGGGTTTCAGGGGCGCGGGGAACTGCGCGACCAGCCACGCACGGCGCACGGCCGAGAACGGGGTTTCAGGGGCGCGGGGAACTGCGCAATCAGCCACGCACGGCGGACAGCCGCGTACCGGGTTGGCTGCGCGGGCGGGCGGGCGGGCGCGGCTCGCGGGCGGGAACGTGTTCCCTGAGTTCCCCCGGGCGCGGCCGTGGCCAGCCGCGAACCGCACCTCCCCCCACCCCCAGGGGGCTACTCCTCGAAGTCCTCGGCCGCGACCCGCAGCGGGCGGAGCATCGCGAAGATCTCCCCGCACTCCTCCGCGTCGTACGCACCGAGACCGAACTCCATCGCCATCAGGTCGCGCGTGGCCTGCTCCACCACCTCGCGGCCCTTGTCCGTGATGGACGCCAGCGTCCCGCGGCCGTCGTTCGGGTTGGGGCGCTTGTCCACGAGGCCCGACTTCACGAGGCGGTCCACCGTGTTGGTGACCGAGGTCGGGTGGACCATCAGGCGTTCGCCGATCTTGGACATCGGCAGCTCACCCGCCTTGGAGAAGGTGAGCAGCACCAGCGCCTCGTACCGCGCGAACGTCAGGCCGTACGGCTTGACCACCGCGTCGACCTCCGCCAGCAGGATCTGGTGCGCCCGCATGATCGAGGTGATCGCCCCCATCGCGGGCACGGGGCCCCAGCGCTGCTGCCAGAGTTCATCGGCTCGGGCGATCGGATCGAAGGGAAGGCTGAGCGGCTTGGGCACCCGTTGACCTTACCCACTGGTCACATGCCGGTCAGCCCCGTCTCGGAGTTCGATATCCCAGCGGGATTCCGCACCAGGTGCCGTCGGTGTCCCTCCCGGCACGGGAAGGGCCGGGCCGCACCCCCTCCGCCGGGCCCTCCCGCACCCCCGCCCGTACCGCCCGGCATGGCGCTCCCCCACACAGAGTGACCGTCATGTCACGATTGCCCGGTCCCGCGCATGCCCTCTCGACCCCCAGGGGGCCGGATGTCCCGGTACCGAATCGTCCTCGCCGCCATGCTGCTCGCCGCCGCCACCGGCTGCTCATCCGGCTCCGACGAGGCCTCCGTGGTCCAGGGCCGTGCCCGGGCCGAGGCCGCCCCCGCGCCCGCGCCCGGCTCCCCCTTCTGGGTCGACCCGGAGAGCGATGCCGCCCGGCAGATCAGGCTCTGGCAGGGGCAGGGGCGTACCGCCGACGCCCAGGTGCTGCGGCGGATCGCCGACCGGCCGGTGGCGGTGTGGCCGTCCGGGGACAACCCGCGGCCCCGCATCCGCAAAGCCGTCGAGGGCGCCGCCAAGGAGCATCGGACCGCGCTGTTCGTGGCGTACAACATCCCCCACCGCGACTGCGGCAAGTACTCGGCGGGCGGCGCGAACGACGTCGACGGCTACCGCGCCTGGTACGGGAAGTTCGCGGACGCCATCGGGGACGCCCCGGCGGTCGTGGTCCTCGAACCCGACGCGGTCGCCCACATGGTCGACGGGTGCACGACCCCCGACCATCACGCCGAGCGGTACCAGCTGCTGAACGAGGCGGTCGAGCACCTCAAGACACTGCCCCGCACCAAGGTGTATCTGGATGCGGGGAACCCGTCGTGGATCCCCGACCCCGGCAGTCTCGTGGAGCCGCTGCGGCGGGCCGGGGTCGACCGGGCGGACGGGTTCGCCCTGAACGTGTCCAACTTCCAGACCGACGAAGCGGTCCGGGCGTACGGGGCGAAGGTGTCCCAGGGCCTGGACGGCAAGCACTTCGTGATGGACACCAGCCGCAACGGCGACGGCCCGCTGCGCGACGACCGCGACCAGGCCTGGTGCAATCCCCCGGGCCGCTCGCTCGGGGCGCCGCCCTCGGTCAGCACGGGGGATCCGCTCGTCGACGCGTTCTTGTGGATCAAACGGCCCGGGGACTCGGACGGGCCCTGCCGCGGGGGCCCGTCCGCCGGCACCTGGTGGCCGGAGTACGCGCTCGGGCTCGCCAAGCGCGCACGGTACTGAAGTCCCCCGGTCCGCCCGGACCGTCGACCCGGATCAGTCCACCCGGAGCCACTTCGCCTCGGACGGGGTGCCCTCCTGGTCGCTGACGAAGACCATGTACCAGCCGGGCGGTACGAGCGCGTGGTCCTTCGGGACGGTGATCGTGACCGAGTTCTTGTCCTTGGTCAGCCCCAGCTCGATCGAACGCTGCTCCACGTCCGTGGTGTGGGTGACCGCGCTCGGCCGCATCAGCCGGGCCTTGACGACGCGCTCGGGGTGGTCCGTCCTGAAGGTCGCCCTCCCGTCGGCGGCCGCGGCCTCGGGGCCGTCACCGAGCGCGGGACGCCTGCCCTTGTCGCGGTAGAGGTAGGGCGGGGTGTAGACCTCCATGCGCTGCTCGAACTTGCCGAGCTTGGTGTTGTTCTTGTCGCCGAAGAGCGAGTCGGAGCCGAAGGTGGCGACCCGGCCGTCGGGCAGCAGCAGCGCCTCGGAGTGGTAGTTGCGGCCGATCGTGGGGTCGGCCGCCTCGCGGAAGGCGTTGGTCTTGGGGTCGTAGAACTGGGCCTTGAGGATGTTGGAGCCGCCCCGGCCCCGGTAGTCGGACGAGCCGCCGCTGGTGAAGACGGAGTCGTCCGGCATCAGCACACTGTTCAAGTACCGCGTGCCCTGCGGGAGTTCGGGACCGGACTGGAAGACGGGGCTGTTCTGCTTCAGGTCCACCACGGCGGTGCGCGGGGTGGCCTTCTCGGACTCGCCGACCCCGCCGCCGCCCAGCAGCATGAAGCGCTGGTCCTGGGCGGGCGGCAGCAGGAGTGAACTGGCCGTCTCCAGCTGGTCGGTGGCGTTCAGACCGCCGATCTTGGTGAAGGTGTTCTTCTCGACGTCCCACACGCCCGGCTCGCGCCCCTTGTTGGCGGGCCCGTAACCCGAGTTGGCGCCGGAGTAGAAGAGCTTGCCGCCCTTGGTCAGGAACAGTGAGGGGTAGGTCGGGAAGTAGCGGGTGGGACCCTTGGACCACTTCTTGGTCTTGGGGTCGTAGATCTCGTTGTCACCCTGGATGATGGCGCCGACGTCGTCGAGCCCTGAGACGGCGAGCACCTTGCCGTCCTGGAGCGTGGTGAGCGTCGGGTACCAGCGGGCCTCCTTCATGGGGGCCACCGGGACGTACTTCTCGGCCTTGGGGTCGAACTCGTACGCCGCCCTGATCCCCTGGTAGTCCTGCTTGTCCAGGGTTATCTTCTCGGCGAGCCCGTACACGTTGTCGGCGTCCTTGCCGGTCAGGCCCTCGACCTCGTACTGGGCCTGGTCGGTGGCGACCGACTGGGCGCCCGGCGCGACGGCCTCGACGAAGACGCGCGCCTCGGCGGCGGTGGTCTTGGTCTTCCAGGGCTTCATCTGCCCGGTGGCGTAGTACGAGATCTCGAACTCGCGCTTGGCGCGCGGCACCGTGACGTCGAACCGGGAGACGTACTCCACGCCCGACGGGGAGCGGAACTTGGTGCCCTTCTTGAGGGTGACGGGCTTGTTCGGGTCCTCGTTCTTGACCCGCATGCCGCCGCCGGCCCGCTTCACCTCGCCGTCCAGGACCTCGTAGCGGGCCGTGCCGCCGGCCACCAGGAGGTTGCCGTCGGGGAGTTGGGCGTGACCGCCGCAGAAGAAGTCCTCGGGGGTGGGGATCTTCTTGAAGGTGTTGTCCTTCGGGTTCCACAGGACGGTGTCGAAGGTGCCCGCGTCGAAGTGGTCCTGCTTGTTGCCGGAGCCCGCGATGATCAGGACCTTGCCGGTGTGCAGCAGGGCCGTGTGGATGGCGTTGGTGCGGTACTCCTTGGGGATGTCGACGTCCTGCCAGGCGCCGAACTTCGCCATGTACTCGGGCTGTGCGATCTCGTAGGCGTGGTACTGCTCGGTCGCGAAGGAGACCGCGGCGGGTGCGTTGAGCCCCGCGAGGACCACGACGGCGCCACCGCCGAACAGGGTCTTCTTCGTCCGTTTCGAGGGCCGGTAGGCCATGGCTCAGTTCCCTCCTGTCGTCGTGGCGATGGCGGGTTCCGCCTCGCCCGTGGTCTTGGGCTTGTGGTCGGCGGGCTTGGCCGCACCGCGGGCCGCGGCGCGTTCACGCATCGTGGTCCAGGCCCAGATCGCGGCCGGGGCCAGCGCGATGCACAGGGCGAGCACGGCCCAGGTGCGCATCGCGGCGTGGGTGTGCCGGTAGTACACGGAGGCGACCAGCGAGCTGGTGAGCACGGCCGCCCAGAACAGGTGGATCCGGAACGTCCACAGCCGGTCGGGGCTGGTCTGGCCGCCCTTGGGGGTGACGACGAACCGGCCGCGGGTGCGCAGCACGGCCGAGCCGAGCGACTTGAGGTAGATGGGCGCCGAAAGGGCGGACATGCCCATCCCGGCGAGCCCGCCCGAGCCCTCGGGTTCGTGCGGCGAGACGTTGTGCCGCCGGTTCCAGAGGTAGAGCCCGATCTGGAGGGCCGCCGCATCGCTGTAGAGCATCAGCCAGACCGACGCGGTGACCTCGGTGCCGGAGGCCCCGAACCACAGGAACAGGACGCAACTGACAATGCCCAGAAGCCAGTTGACGGCCGTCATGGGGTAGTACACGAGCATCAGGGTGTACGAGAGCAGCCGGCCCGGCGGCATGGTGAACGGCGCCTTCCAGTACTGCTTGAACAGCGTCTCGTAGGTGCCGCGCGACCAGCGCATCTGCTGGGTGAAGAAGTCGGTCCAGGAGGCCGGGCCCTCGCCGACGGCCAGCACGTCCGGGGTGTACACGGAGCGCCAGTGGCGGCCGGTCTTCGGGTTCTTGTGCCGGTGCAGTTCGAAGCCGGTGGCCATGTCCTCGGTGATCGAGTCGTACAGGCCGCCGATCTGCCGCAGCGCCGCGATCCGCACCACGTTGTTGGTGCCGACGAACATGGGCGCCCGGTAGCGGTTGCCGGCCCGCTGGATCAGCGCGTGGAAGAGGAACTGCTGGGACTCGGCGGCCTTGGTGACGGGCGAGTCGTAGTTGCCGTACACCTGCGGTCCGACGACGAAGGCGACGTCCGGGTCGCGGAAGTAACCCATCATCCGCTCAAGGAAGTTGGGGAGCGGGGCGTGGTCGGTGTCGACGGAGGCGAAGAAGTCGTAACCGCCGCCGTGCATCGCGATCCAGGCGTTGTAGTTGCCGTGCTTGGTGCGCGCCTTGTGGACGCCCTTCTTGCGGTTCCACTCGGGGACGCCCTTGCGGGTGAAGTGGCGTACGCCCAGCTCGGCGCAGAGCGCCCGGGCCTGTTCGTCGTCGCCCTCGTCCAGGAGCCAGATGTCCAGCTTCCCGGGGTGGGTGAGCCGGACGGCCGCCTCCAGGGTGTTCCGCACCATGGATATGGGTTCCTTGCCCGGCACGTACGTGGTGAGGAAGGCGACCCGGGTGCCCTCTTCGGGGGTGACCGGGACGGGGTCGCGGGCGACCAGCGTGGCGTGGGCGACGGAAGCGACGTTGGCGACCATGAACAGTTCGATGAGGCCGATCGAGACCAGCATCGCGATGTCGAGGCCCACCAGCCAGCGTTCGCCGCCCTCGCGCTCGACCCAGTGGGAGGGCCAGACGAGGTAGACGAGCAGCAGGCCGGTGAGTATCGGAGCCAGGGTCATCAGGAGGACGGCGCGTATGCGGTGCGGCTCCTGGGAGAGGAGGCTCCGGTACTGCACCCGGTAGGGCGAGGGGCCCGGATCGGTGAGCGGTCCGGCTAGCCGGCTGTGGGTGTCGTAGTCGTAGCCCTCCGGGCGCACGGTGCCCTCCAGCGGAATCGTCGAGCAGGGTTTCGAACGGGGTTGATATCCCCACAAAAGTGGAGAAAGCCCGGCGTGTCGACTGGAGTACTCCGAGTGAGCGGTTCTAGATTGAATGCCTTTTTCCGGGGGCGGGCCCTCCAGGACGCGCGAAGTGCCCCCGGCCTGGGCGGCCGGGGGCACTTCGCGACTGGTTCCTCGGGGTGGGTGCTATTCGGCGGCCAGATGCCGCTCCACCGTCTCCACCTTGGACGTCAGGCCGTCCGTGACGCCGGGACGGATGTCCGCCTTGAGCACGAGGGAGACCCTGTTGGAGCGGGCCTCGACGGCGGCGACGGCGCGCTTGACGACGTCCATGACCTCGTCCCACTCACCTTCGACGGAGGTGAACATGGCGTCCGTGCGGTTGGGCAGGCCGGACTCGCGCACCACGCGGACCGCTTCCGCGACGTACTCCCCCACGTCCTCGCCGACACCGAGCGGGCTGACCGAGAAGGCGACGATCATGCGTTGACCACGCCTTCCTTGCGGGCCCGGGTCGCGATGACCGCGTCGTCCAGCTCGCGCCGGATCTTGCGCTCGGCGAAGAAGCCGCCGAAGGGCAGCACGGCGAGCACGAAGTAGAGCACGCCGGTCTTCGCCGGCCACTTGGTGCGGTTCCAGGCGTCCAGCCAGAAGAGCACGTACAGCGTGAACAGGATGCCGTGGACCATGCCCATCACCATGACCCCGTCGAAGGAGGTGGTGCGCTTGAGCACGGAGCAGACCAGCAGGATCGGGAACGAGATGGCCTCGGGGAGCGAGACCAGTCGGAGTCGATGCAGGGCGGAGGCTGTCTTGATGTCCACGGGCGGGGGCACCTTCGCTGGGAGGGGCGGACGGCGGACCGTCTGGCGGCGATCCGTCGGCAGCGATCTTGTGAACGCATGCACAAACGTTCCCCATTCTGACATCGCGCCCTTGCCCCTGTCGGGGCGGGTCCCCGCCCGCTAACGTCGGGCCGTGGCAATGTTCCGACTCCAGGGCAGCAAGGTGCTCGCCGTCGACATGACCGGCGACGCCGTGAAAGCGAAGAACGGCTCGATGGTCGCCTACGACGGCCAGATGGCGTTCAAGAAGATGACCGGCGGCGGTGAGGGCCTGCGCGGCATGGTCACCCGCCGCCTCACCGGCGAGCAGATGACCGTCATGGAGGTGAAGGGGCACGGCACGTGCTACTTCGCCGACCGTGCGAGCGAGATCAACCTGGTGAACCTCGACGGGGACAAGCTCTACGTCGAGTCCAGCAATCTGCTCGCCACCGACGCCGGGCTGCGCACCGGCACCACCTTCACCGGCCTGCGCGGCGCGAGCCAGGGCAACGGCCTGTTCACCACGACCGTCGAGGGCCGGGGCCAGGCGGCGATCATGTCGGACGGACCCGCCGTGGTGTTGCGGGTCAGCGGCCAGTACCCGCTGGCCGTCGACCCCGGGGCGTACATCGCGCACCAGGGCGACCTCCGGCAGCACTTCCAGTCCGGGGTCACCTTCCGGACCTTCCTCGGCGAGGGCTCGGGCGAGGCCTTCCAGATCCGGTTCGAGGGCGAGGGTCTGGTGTACGTGCAGCCCAGCGAGCGCAACACGATCGGCGGGGACGTCTGATGCCCTTCCGCGAGATCAATTCGAAGATGGTCGAGGCGACGGTCAACCCCGGCCAGAAGATGTTCAGCCAGCGCGGCGCGATGCTGGCGTACAAGGGCGAGGTGTCCTTCACGCCCAACATCCAGGGCGGGCAGGGCGGCCTGATGTCGATGATCGGCCGCCGGGTGGCCAACGAGGCGACCCCGCTGATGACGGTGGAGGGCAGCGGCACGGTGATGTTCGGTCACGGCGGCCACCACATCCAGGTCATCAACCTCCAGGGCGACACCCTGTACGTGGAGGCCGACCGGCTGCTCGCCTTCGACGGCAGCCTCCAGCAGGGCACGATGTTCCTGGGCTCGCAGGGCGGGGTCATGGGCATGGTGCGCGGCCAGGTGAGCGGGCAGGGCCTGTTCACCACAACACTCAAGGGCCACGGGGCCGTCGCCGTGATGGCGCACGGCGGTGTGATCGAGCTGCCGATCACCCCGCAGCGCCCGGTGCACGTCGACCCCCAGGCCTATGTCGCCCACCACGGCGACGTACGCAACAAGCTCTCGACCGCGCTCGGCTGGCGCGACATGGTGGGCCGGGGCTCCGGCGAGGCCTTCCAGCTCGAACTGTCCGGCCAGGGCGCGGTGTACGTGCAGGCCTCGGAGGAGAAGCTGTGACCGCCCCGGTGATCTTCGATCCCTACTCGCTGCCGGCCGACGACAACGTCAACAAGTACACCTTCTGCGTGGAGCTCAAGTCGAGCCAGTGGTTCCTTCAGAAGGGCAAGATGATCGCCTACTACGGGCGGATCGAGTTCAACGGCATCGGGCACGGCCGGCTCGACCGGCTCCTGCGCACGAGCTTCCACTCCCCGCTGCACGCCAGCGACTGGGTGGTGGCCGACGGCAGCGGCAAGATGCTGCTCGCGGACCGCGCCTTCGACGTGAACAGCTACGACCTGGACGACGGCAATCTGACGGTCCGCTCGGGCAACCTGCTCGCCTACCAGCCCTCGCTCGCCCTGAAGCAGTCGATCGTGCCGGGCTTCCTGACGCTGATCGGCACCGGCAAGTTCGTGGCGGCGTCCAACGGCCCGGTGGTCTTCATGGAGCCGCCGATCCGGGTGGACCCGCAGGCCCTGGTCGGCTGGGCGGACTGCCCCTCGCCCTGCCACCACTACGACCACGGTTACATGACGGGTGTCCTGGGCGGAATCCGGTCACTCACCGGGCTCGGCGGAACGTCCGGCGAGGAGCACCAGTTCGAGTTCGTGGGCGCGGGTACGGTCCTGCTCCAGTCCACCGAAGTCCTGATGGCGGAGCAGGCGACCGGACAGGTCGCCGACGAGCCCGGGGTGCCGGGCGGCGGCCAGGACGGCCCCGGTCAGGCCGGTGCGGCACCGCGTCTTCCCGGCCAGCTGGGGGACCTCCAGCGTCGCTTCGGCCTGTGAGCGGTAGTCTGCGGAGTGTGACGTCGAACGCCTGAGCCCTTCGGGGCTCGGCGCGGGCACGTATGCACATACGGGCCGGGGGAACGGCGCACGTGCCGGGCGTCACACGCCCTCACTTGGTTCAGAATTCAACTTCTTAGGTAGAATCCACATATGGAGACCGAGACGGCCACGAACTGGCTGAGCGACGACGAGCAGTGTGCCTGGCGCACCTATCTGGACGTCAACAGGATGCTGACGTACCAGATGGAGAAGGACCTACAGCCGTTCGGCCTGACCAACAACGACTACGAGATCCTGGTGAACCTCTCGGAGTCGGCGGACAAGCGGATGCGGATGAGCGACCTCGCGGCCGCCACCCTCCAGTCCAAGAGCCGCCTCTCGCACCAGATCACCCGGATGGAGAACGCGGGCCTGGTCCGGCGCGAGAACTGCGAGTCGGACCGGCGCGGGCTCTTCGCCGTCCTGACCGAGCAGGGCACGGAGACCATGGAGAAGGTCGCCCCGCACCACGTGGCCTCCGTACGGCGCCACTTCATCGACCTGCTGTCGAGCGGGGCGCTCGCCGACCTGCGCGAGTCCCTGATCCCGGTCGCGGACCATCTGCGCGGGCACCGCGGCAAGATCTGAGGCCAGGGCCCGCCGTCCCGCGCCATCCGGCCGGGACCGGCCCAGCCGTCCCGGCCGCTCGGACCGCCCGGGTCGGCCTCAGGCTCCGGTGATCCCCGCCACCAGCTCGTCCGCCGCCGCGTAGGGGTCGAGCTCGCCGTCGACGATCCGCTGGGCGAGCGCGTCCAGGCGGCGGTCGCCGTGCAGCGAGCCGATGCGCTCGCGCAGCGCGGTGACCGCGATGGTCTCGACCTCGCGGGCCGCACGGGCCCGGCGGCGCTCCGCGAGGACGCCGTGCTCGGCCATCCACGCGTGGTGCTTCTCCAGCGCTTCCAGGACCTCGTCGATGCCCTCACCGCGGGCCGCCACCGTCTTGACGATGGGCGGGCGCCAGTCCCCCGGGCCGCGTGATTCGCCCAGGCCCAGCATGTGGTTGAGCTCGCGGGCCGTGGCGTCCGCGCCGTCCCGGTCCGCCTTGTTGACGACGTACAGGTCGCCGATTTCGAGGATGCCCGCCTTGGCCGCCTGGATGCCGTCGCCCATGCCGGGCGCGAGCAGCACCACCGAGGTGTCGGCCTGCGAGGCGATCTCGACCTCGGACTGACCCACGCCCACCGTCTCGACCAGGATCACCTCGCAGCCCGCCGCGTCCAGCACCCGGATCGCCTGCGGCGCGGCCCAGGCCAGGCCCCCCAGGTGGCCCCGGGTCGCCATCGAGCGGATGTAGACCCCGGGGTCGGAGGCGTGCTCGGACATCCGCACCCGGTCGCCGAGCAGGGCCCCGCCCGAGAACGGCGAGGACGGGTCGACGGCGAGGACGCCGACCCGCTTCCCGGCCCGCCGGTAGGCGGTGACGAGGGCCGAGGTGGACGTCGACTTGCCGACACCGGGCGAGCCCGTCAGACCGACCACGTACGCGTTGCCCGCGAGCGGGGCCAGCGCCGCCATGACCTCCCGCAGCTGCGGGGACGCCCCCTCGACCAGCGAGATCAGCCGGGCGACGGCCCGGGGCCGGCCTTCCCGGGCCTGGGCCACCAGTTCGGGGACGTCCACCATTGCCGCTCCGTTCAGTCGCGTACGCACCGCAGGGTTCAGGGAGTTGCTGTCCGGGCCACCCGCTGCGCGCAGCCGTCGCCCGGACCACGTGCTACTTGCCCGGGACGCGCACGATCAGCGCGTCGCCCTGGCCGCCGCCGCCGCACAGGGCCGCAGCGCCGACCCCGCCGCCGCGGCGCTTCAGTTCGAGGGCGAGGTGCAGCACCACGCGGGCGCCGGACATGCCGATGGGGTGGCCGAGCGCGATGGCGCCGCCGTTGACATTCACCTTTTCCGGGGACACCCCGAGGTCCTTCATTGACTGGACGGCGACCGCCGCGAAGGCCTCGTTGATCTCGATCAGATCGAGGTCCTCGACCGCGATGCCCTCCTTGCCGACCGCGTGCCGGATCGCGTTGGAGGGCTGCGACTGGAGCGAGTTGTCGGGGCCCGCCACATTGCCGTGGGCGCCGATCTCGGCGATCCACTCCAGGCCCAGCTCCTCGGCCTTGGCCTTGGACATGACGACGACCGCGGCCGCGCCGTCCGAGATCTGCGAGGAGGTGCCGGCCGTGATCGTGCCGTCCTTGGCGAAGGCCGGGCGCAGCTTGCCGAGGGATTCGACGGTGGTGTCGGCGCGCACGCCCTCGTCCTTGGCGAACAGGACCGGGTCGCCCTTGCGCTGCGGGATCTCGACGGGGGTGATCTCGGCCTCGAAGACACCGTTCTTCTGGGCGGCCGCGGCGCGCTGGTGCGAGGCCGCGGCGATCGCGTCCTGCTCGGGGCGGGCGATGCCCAGGCGGGTGTTGTGCTTCTCCGTGGACTCCCCCATGGGGATGTTCTCGAAGGAGTCGGTCAGACCGTCGTACGCCATCGCGTCGAGCATCTCGATCGCGCCGTACTTGTATCCCTCGCGGGACTTGGGCAGCAGGTGCGGGGCGTTGGTCATGGACTCCTGGCCGCCGGCGACCACGATGTCGAACTCTCCGGCGCGGATGAGCTGGTCGGCGAGCGCGATCGCGTCCAGGCCCGACAGACACACCTTGTTGATGGTGAGCGCGGGGACGTTCATCGGGATGCCGGCCTTGACGGCGGCCTGGCGCGCGGGGATCTGCCCGGCCCCGGCCTGGAGCACCTGGCCCATGATCACGTACTGCACCTGGTCGCCCCCGATGCCGGCCCGGTCCAGGGCCGCCTTGATGGCGAAGCCGCCGAGGTCGGCGCCGGAGAAGGACTTGAGGGAGCCGAGGAGCCGGCCCATGGGCGTACGGGCGCCCGCGACGATCACTGAGGTGGTACCGGTCGTTCCAGACATGAGGCACGGCCCCTTGGGAGGTGAGGATGTGAACGAGGGTTTACTTCGAATGTACTGAGCGGTACTGCCCCACGTCACCGGGCAGCCGGTGTGATCGCGCGCACGTTGCGTAACCACCCCTGCGAGCGCTGCACTAAGAGCATGCTGACGCGAATCGACCACATCGGGATCGCCTGTTTCGACCTCGACAAGACCGTCGAGTTCTACCGTGCCACGTACGGATTCGAGGTGTTCCACACCGAGATCAACGAGGAGCAGGGCGTGCGCGAGGCCATGCTCAAGATCAACGAGACCTCCGACGGCGGGGCCTCCTACCTCCAGCTCCTTGAGCCCACCCGCGAGGACTCGGCGGTCGGCAAGTGGCTGGCCAAGAACGGCGAGGGCGTCCACCACATCGCCTTCGGCACCGGGGACGTCACCGCCGACTCCGAGGCCATCCGCGACAAGGGCGTACGCGTCCTCTACGACCAGCCCCGCACCGGTTCGATGGGCTCGCAGATCACCTTCCTGCACCCCAAGGACTGCCACGGCGTGCTCACCGAACTCGTCACTTCGGCCCCCCAGGACACCGCCGCCCACTGAGCCCACACAATGGAGGCCGGACCTCCGGATACTCGGCCCGGTACAGTGGGCGGTTCCGGGCCGGGGTCGGGTCGGGGCCTGGGACCCACGCCCCTGTTTTCATCTGACACCATTCACCGGGGGCCCGTCCGCTGTCACTCGCGGTCGGACGGCGCTCGTACGGGCAGTGTTCGCGACCAGGGGACGGATGGGACCGCGCAGTGCGGGGCTACGAACGCCAGGAGAGCCAGAGCCACCGGCCTGACGACCACCTCTCGCGGTTCGAGGCCGAGATGGAGCGGCTGAAGACCGAGCGGGAGAAGGCCGTTCAGCACGCCGAGGATCTCGGCTACCAGGTCGAAGTGCTGCGCGCCAAGCTCCACGAGGCGCGCCGCAATCTCGCGACCCGTCCCGCCTACGACACGGCGAACGTCGGCTACCAGGCCGAACAGCTGCTCCGCAACGCCCAGATGCAGGCCGAGCAGCTGCGCACGGACGCCGAGCGCGAGCTGCGCGACGCCCGTGCCCAGACCCAGCGCATCCTCCAGGAGCACGCCGAGCACCAGGCCCGGCTCCAGGCCGAGCTGCACGCCGAGGCCGTCAACCGCCGCCAGCGCCTGGACCAGGAGCTGGCCGAGCGCCGGGCCACCGTCGAGTCCCACGTGAACGAGAACGTGGCCTGGGCCGAGCAACTGCGGGCCCGTACCGAGGCGCAGGCCCGCCGGCTGATGGAGGAGTCCCGCGCCGAGGCCGAGCAGTCCCTCGCCGCGGCCCGCGCGGAGGCCACCCGGATCGCCGAGGAGGCCCGCCAACGCCTGGGCTCCGAGGCCGAGTCGGCGCGCTCCGAGGCGGAGGCGACGCTGCTGCGCGCCCGCAAGGACGCCGAGCGGCTCCTGAACGCGGCCTCGGAGCAGGCCCAGGAGGCCACCTCCCACGCCCAGCAGCTCCGTACGACCACCACCGCCGAGTCCGACCAGGCGCGCCAGCAGGCCGCCGAGTTGAGCCGCGCCGCCGAGCAGCGGATGCAGGAGGCGGAGGCCGCGCTGCGCGAGGCGCGCGCCGAGGCCGAACGGGCCGTCACCGAGGCCAGGGAGTCCGCGGCCAAGCAGGTCGCGAGCGCCGAGTCCGCGAACGAGCAGCGCACCCGCACCGCGAAGACCGAGATCGCCCGTCTCGTCGCGGAGGCCACCAAGGAGGCCGAGACCCTCAAGGCCGAGGCCGAGCAGGCCCTTGAGGACGCGAAGGCGGAGGCCGAGCGGCTGCGCGCGGAGGCCGCCGAGAAGGCGCGCACCAGCGCCGCCGAGGACGCCGCGGCCCAGCTCGCCAAGGCCGCGCGCACGGCCGAGGAGGTCCTGACCAAGGCGTCCGAGGACGCCCGCGAGACCACCCGCAAGGCGTCCGAGGAGGCCGAGCGGATCCGGCACGAGGCGAACGCCGAGGCCGAGCGGCTGCGCGGCGAGGCGGCCGAGCAGGCCGACGAGCTCAAGGGCGCGGCCAAGGACGACACCAAGGAGTACCGGGCCAAGACGGTCGAGCTCCAGGAGGAGGCCCGCCGGCTGCGCGGCGAGGCCGAGCAGCTGCGCGCCGAGGCGGTCGCCGAGGGCGAGCGGATCCGGGGCGAGGCGCGGCGCGAGGCCGTCCAGCAGATCGAGGAGGCGGCCAGGACCGCCGAAGAGCTGCTCGCCAAGGCGAAGGCGGACGCCGACGAACTGCGCACAACCGCGGGCAACGAGTCCGAGCGGGTACGGAACGAAGCGGTCGAGCGGGCCAACACCCTGCGCAAGCAGGCCGAGGAGACCCTGGACCGCACCCGCGCCGAGGCCGAGCGGATGCGCGCGGAGGCCGAGGAGCAGGCCGAGCAGACCACAACGGACGCCGAGCGGGCGGCCGTTGGCCTGCGCGAGGAGACCGAGCGGGCGATAGCGGCCCGTCAGGCCGAGGCCGCCGAGGAACTGACCCGCCTGCACACCGAGGCCGAGCAGCGCCACGCCGCCGCCGAGCAGGCCCTCACCGACGCCCGCGCCGAGGGCGAGCGAATCCGGCGCGAGGCCGCCGAGGAGACCGAGCGGATCCGCACCGAGGCCGCCGAGCGCGTCCGTGCGCTCCAGGCCCAGGCCGAGCAGGAGGCCGAGCGCCTTCGCACCGAGGCCGCCGCCGATGCCTCGACCGCCCGTTCCGAGGCGGAGGGCGCGGCCGTGCGGCTGCGCGCCGAGGCCGCCGCGGAGGCCGAGCGGCTCAAGTCCGAGGCGCAGGAGACCGCCGACCGGATGCGCGCGGAGGCCGCGGCCGCCGCCGAGCGGGTCGGCGCCGAGGCCGCCGAGGCGCTGGCCGCCGCCCAGGAGGAGGCCACCCGGCGCCGCCGCGAGGCCGAGGAGACGCTCAACTCGGCGCGCGCGGAAGCCGATTCGGAGCGCTCCCAGGCCCGCGAGCAGAGCGAGGAGCTCCTCGCCTCCGCCCGCAAGCGGGTCGAGGAGGCGCAGGCCGAGGCGCAGCGGCTCGGCGAGGAGGCCGACCGGCGCGCCACCGAGCTGGTGTCGACGGCCGAGCAGACCGCCAAGGACGTACGGGATTCGGTGTCCGGGCTCCGCGAGGAGGCCGAGCAGGAGATCGCGGGTCTGCGCAGCGCAGCCGAGCACGCGGCGGAGCGCACCACGAGCGAGGCGCAGGCGGAGGCGGACCGGGTCCGCGCCGACGCGCACGCCGAGCGGGAGCGGGCCGGCGAGGACGCGAGCCGTGTCCGTACGCGCGCGCAGGAGGAGTCCGAGGCCGCGAAGGAGCTGGCCGAGCGGACCGTCGCGGATGCCATGGCCGAGGCGGAGAAGGCCCGTTCGGACGCCTCCGAGTACGCGCAGCGCATGCGCACCGAGGCCTCGGACGCGCTGGCCTCCTCCGAGCAGGACGCGGCCCGCACCCGGGCCGAGGCCCGCGAGGACGCCAACCGGATCCGCTCCGACGCCGCGAGCCAGGCCGACCGCCTGGTCACCGAGGCGACGGCGGAGGCCGAGCGGCTCGCCGCCGAGTCGACCGCCGAGGCCGAGCGCCTCACCACCGAGGCCCAGCAGGTGCGGGTCGAGGGCCAGGCCGAGGCCGACGCGCTGCGCGCCGAGGCGCGCGAGGAGGCGGACCGGGTCACGTCCGCGGCGCTCGCGGAGGCCGAGCAGGTCACCACGGCGGCGCTCGCCGAGGCCGAGCAGGTCACGACGGCCGCCCGTGAGCAGGCCGAGCGGGTCACCAGTCAGGCGCGGGCGGAGGCCGAGCGCACCACCAACGAGGCGAACGCGTATGCCGAGTTGGTCACCACCGAGGCCCGGGCGGACGCCGGCTCCACGCTGGGCGCGGCCAACGCCGAGGCCGAGCAGACCGTGAACGAGGCGCGCGCCGAGGCCGACCGGCTGCTCGACGAGGCGCGCCGGGCCGCCGACAAGCGACGCTCCGACGCGGCCGAGCAGGCCGACCAGTTGATCGCGGAGGCGAGCGGCGAGGCCGAGCGGCTGCGGGCCGAGGCCGCCGAGACGGTGGGCTCCGCTCAGCAGGCCGCCGAGCGGATCCGCGCGGAGGCCGAGAAGAACCGGGCCCGTGCCGACGAGGCCGCCGAGAAGACACGTACCGAGGCCCGCGAGGAGGCGGACCGGCTGCTCGACGAGGCGCGTACGGCCGCCGCCAAGCGGCGCGGCGACGCGGCCGAGCAGGCCGACCAGCTCATCAACAAGGCCCGGGAGGAGGCGCTGCGCGCCGCCACCGAGGCCGAGGAGCAGGCCGACACGATGGTCGGCGCGGCCCGCAAGGAGGCCGAGCGGATCGTCGCGGAGTCCACGGTCGAGGGCAACTCCCTGGTGGAGAAGGCCCGTACGGACGCGGACGAGCTGCTCGCCGGGGCCCGCGCGGACGCCACCGCCATAAGGGAGCGCACCGAGGAGGTGCGCTCGCGTACCGAGGCGGAGATCGAGGAGCTGCACGAGCGGGCCCGCCGCGAGAGCGCCGAGCAGATGAAGACGGCGGGCGAGCGCGTCGACAAGCTGGTGAAGGCCGCGACCGAGCAGTCCCAGGAGGCGCAGGCCAAGGCCAAGGAGTTGGTGTCGGACGCCAACTCCGAGGCGGGCAAGGTGCGGATCGCCGCCGTGAAGAAGGCGGAGGCGCTGCTCAAGGAGGCCGAGACCAAGAAGGCCGAGCTGATCCGCGAGGCCACCGCACTGCGCGACGAGGCGGCCGCCGAGGCGCGCCGCACGGTCGAGGAGGGCAAGCGTGAACTCGACGTCCTGGTCCGTCGGCGGGCCGACATCAATGCCGAGATCTCCCGTGTCCAGGATGTACTTGAGGCGTTGGAATCATTCGAGGCGCCGACCTCGGGCGGCAAATCCGGCTCCGGCAGCGGTACTTCCGCAGGTGTCAAGGCAGGTGCGGCAGCCGGGGCGACTCGTTCGGGTGGCAAGTCTTCGGAGGGCTAGCCACTCAAAAGGCTGGACATTCTCCAGATCAAACGGGCATCCGCTCGATGACACGCCGCTTGGGCCCCTAGGATTCCCCCTATCACCTCACCGGTCTCATTCGACAGGAACCCCATGAGCGACACTTCCTCCCCCTTCGGCTTCGAGCTCGTGCGGCGTGGTTACGACCGCGGTCAGGTGGATGACCGCATTACCAAGCTCGTCGCCGACCGTGACAGTGCTCTGGCACGGATCACTTCTCTGGAAAAGCGCATCGAGGAGCTCCACCTCGAAACGCAGAACGCCCAGGCCCAGGTGAGCGACGCGGAGCCGTCGTACGCCGGTCTCGGTGCGCGGGTCGAAAAGATCCTGCGGCTGGCCGAGGAAGAGGCGAAGGACCTGCGCGAGGAGGCCCGTCGGGCCGCCGAGCAGCACCGGGAACTCGCCGAGTCGGCCGCCCAGCAGGTGCGCAACGACGCCGAGTCGTTCGCCTCCGAGCGCAAGGCGAAGGCGGAGGACGAGGGCGTTCGGATCGTCGAGAAGGCGAAGGGTGACGCCTCTCAGCTCCGTTCCGAGGCGCAGAAGGACGCGCAGTCCAAGCGCGAGGAGGCGGACGCGCTCTTCGAGGAGACCCGCGCGAAGGCCGCCCAGGCCGCCGCGGACTTCGAGACGAACCTCGCCAAGCGCCGCGAGCAGTCCGAGCGCGACCTGGCGTCGCGTCAGGCCAAGGCCGAGAAGCGCCTCGCGGAGATCGAGCACCGCGCGGAGCAGCTCCGCCTGGAGGCCGAGAAGCTGCGTACGGACGCGGAGCGCCGGGCGCGCCAGACGGTGGAGACGGCGCAGCGCCAGGCCGAGGACATCGTGGCCGACGCCAACGCCAAGGCCGACCGCATCCGTTCGGAATCCGAGCGCGAGCTGGCGGCCCTCACCAACCGCCGCGACTCGATCAACGCGCAGCTCACCAACGTCCGCGAGATGCTGGCGACGCTGACCGGTGCGGCCGTGGCCGCCGCCGGTTCCCCCGTCGACGACGAGCCCGTCTCGCGCGGCGTTCCGGCGCAGCAGTCCCGCTAGCCGCCCCGCAGCCCCTCCCCCGTGGGCTGCGGCCGCAGGCCCCGAAGCCCCCTGCCACTCCGGTGGCGGGGGGCTTTGTCCGCATTTAGCGTTGCCGCATGATCGAGCTTGAGGGCCTCACCAAGCGCTATGGCAGCAAGGTCGCCGTCGACCAGCTGTCCTTCCAGGTCAGACCCGGTGTGGTGACCGGCTTCCTGGGGCCGAACGGGGCCGGCAAGTCGACGACCATGCGCATGCTGCTCGATCTGGACAACCCGACCAGCGGTTCCGTACGCATCGACGGGAAGCACTACCGCGAACTCGCCGAGCCGCTGAAGTACATCGGGGCGCTGCTCGACGCCAAGGCGATGCACGGCGGCCGCACCGCGTACAACAACCTGCTGTGCCTGGCCCAGTCCAACCGGATTCCGGCCGCGCGGGTCTCCGAGGTCTTGGACACGGTGGGTCTGACGGCGGTGGCGAAGAAGAAGGCGAAGGGCTTCTCGCTCGGCATGGGGCAGCGCCTGGGAATCGCCTCCGCGCTGCTCGGCGACCCCGAGATCCTGATGTTCGACGAACCCGTCAATGGTCTGGACCCCGAGGGAATTCACTGGATCCGCAATCTGATGAAGCAGCTCGCGAGTGAGGGACGAACGATCTTCGTTTCGTCTCACCTGATGAGCGAAATGGCGCTCACGGCGGATCACTTGATCGTTATTGGGCAGGGCCGACTGCTCGCCGATACCTCGATGGCGGATTTCATCCGGCAGAACTCACGGAGTTTCGTACGGCTCCGCTCGCCGCAGTGGGAGCGGCTCCTGGACGTACTGCACCAGGCCGGCGTGCCCTTCCTCCAGACCGGGGACGGCGCCATTGAGGTCGACAACGGCAGGATCGAGGCGCTCGGTGAGCTGGCCGCCCAGCACCAGCTCGTGCTGCACGAGCTGTCCGGCCAGCAGGCCTCGCTCGAAGAAGCGTTCATGCAGATGACAGCGGGTTCGGTGGAGTATCACGCACACGGCGCGACCACCCCCGGCGGGCCGCCGGCCGCGCCGCCCGGCGCCAAGGACGCGCCGCGCTGGGGCACCCCCGGCCAGGGCAAGGGGGTCTGAGCGATGGCATCCGTACCCGCGGTCCTGAAGTCCGAGTGGACCAAGATCCGTACGGTCTCCTCGACGACCTGGACCCTGGCCTGCGCCCTGATCGTCACGGTCGCGATCGGCGCCGCGCTCTGCGCGCTGATGAGGTCGCAGTTCGACGATCTGGGGCCGGCCGAGCGGCTGACCTTCGACCCGACGCTCATCAGCTTCTCCGGCATGGTCCTGGGGCAGCTGGCGATGGTCGTCTTCGGCGTCCTGGTGGTCGGCACCGAGTACAGCTCGGGCATGATCCGCTCCTCGCTGGCCGCGGTGCCCCGGCGCGGCACCTTCCTGTTCTCTAAGCTCGCCGTGGCCACCCTGCTCGCGCTGGTGGTGGGCATCGTGACCAGCTTCCTGACCTTCTTCCTCGGTCAGGCGCTGCTCGGCCCGCACCGGACGACCATCGGCGCGCCCGACGTGCTGCGGGCGGTCGTCGGGGCCGGGCTCTACATGGCGCTGATCGCGCTGTTCTCGATGGGCGTCGCCGCGATGCTGCGCAGCTCGATGCTCTCGCTCGGCATCCTGATGCCGTTCTTCTTCCTGATCTCGCAGATCCTCTCGGCGGTGCCCGGCGCCAAGACCGTGGCCCGCTACTTCCCCGACCGGGCCGGCTCCCAGATCATGCAGGTGGTGCCGGACGCCATGAACAGCGACCCGGCGCCGTACGGGCCGTGGGGCGGGCTCAGCATCATGGCGCTGTGGGTGATCGCCGCGCTCGCGGGCGGCTACCTCGTCCTCCGGCACCGGGACGCCTGAGCCCGGACGACCGCCGCCCCATAGATCACGGCTTGGCCGGAACCGTCAAGGCCTGGATAAGCTCCTCACTCATACGGGGGCATGCCGGCCGCACGCCGGACACCGCCCCGACGACCCGAACCGTCGATGGGGCTGGAGAATGATCGAGGCAGTCGGCCTGACGAAGCGCTACGGCGCCAAGACGGCCGTGCACAACCTTTCCTTTCAGGTCCGCCCGGGCACGGTCACCGGGTTCCTGGGGCCGAACGGCTCCGGCAAGTCCACGACCATGCGCATGATCCTCGGCCTCGACCGGCCGACCTCGGGACACGTCACCATCGGCGGCCACCCCTTCCGCGGTCTGCCCAACGCACCACGCCAGGTCGGCGCACTGCTCGACGCCAAGGCCGTGCACGGCGGGCGCAGCGCCCGCAGCCACCTGCTCTCGCTCGCCCAGCTCGCCGGCATCCCGGCCCGCCGGGTGGACGAGGTGCTCGGCGTGGTCGGCCTCAAGGAGGTCGCCAAGCAACGCTCCAAGGGGTTCTCGCTCGGCATGGGCCAGCGGCTCGGCATCGCCGCGGCACTGCTCGGCGATCCCCAGGTGCTGCTCTTCGACGAGCCGGTCAACGGGCTCGACCCCGAGGGCATCCTGTGGGTGCGCAACCTGATGAAGCAGCTCGCCGCCGAGGGCCGCACGGTGTTCGTCTCCTCGCACCTGATGAGCGAGATGGCGGTGACCGCGGAGCACCTCATCGTCATCGGCCGCGGCCGGCTGCTCGCGGACATGAGCGTCAAGGACTTCATCTCGCACAACTCCGCCGACTTCGCCCGGGTCCGTGCGCCCGGCACCGACCCCGCCCAGCGCGAGAAGCTGACGTCCGCGTTGACCGAGGCGGGCGGCCAGGTGCTGCCCGAGCCGGACGGCGCGCTGCGCGTGACGGGCCTGCCCCTGCCCCGCATCAGCGAGGTGGCGCACGAGGCGGACGTACGCCTGTGGGAGCTCTCGCCGCACCAGGCCTCGCTGGAAGAGGCGTACATGCGCATGACGCAGGGCACGGTCGACTACCGCTCGACGGACGACCTGAAGGCCGGACTCCAGCCCGCCGTGCCGCCCGGGTACGCGCCGCCGGTCATCCCCGAGGTGCCGCAGCAGAGCTGGTACGCCCCGCCGCCGCCCGGCCGGAACCCGTACGCGGCCGCGCCCCCGCAGGCCCCGGTGAGCCCGCCGCTCGGCCCGGAGGCGGTCCCGCGGCCGGACCCGCAGGCCCCGGCCCAGCAGCCCGCCTCGCAGCCGCCTGCCGCTCCCCCGGTTCCGCAGGCCCCGGCCACGCCTGCCGCCCCGACCAAGCCCGAGGACGCCCGATGACCACCCCGTACCAGCAACAGCCGCATACACCGCAGGCGCCGGGCCCGCAGCTCGGCACCTACACCTCGCCGATCGCCCAGCGGCGGCCGGGCTTCGGTGACGCGCTCGCCTCCGAGTGGACCAAGATCCGGTCGGTGCGTTCCACGATCTGGACGCTCGGGGTGCTGGTCGTGCTCATGCTCGGCCTGGGCCTGCTCTTCGCCGTCCTCCTCCGGGCCAACGGCACGGGGGAGACCAACACCCCGGTCCTGGTGTTCGGCGCCTTCGGCGTGCTCCTCGGCTCGATCTGCGTGATCACCCTCGGCGTGCTCACCATCTCCTCCGAGTACGGCACCGGGATGATCCGCACGACGTTGACGGCCTGCCCGAGCCGCGGGCGGATCCTGGCCGCGAAGTCGGTGGTCTTCTTCCTGCTCTCGTTCGTCATCGTGACGGCCGGAGCCACCCTCGTCGCGATCCTCCAGACCTCCATGGTGACGTTCGGTCCGAGGCCGTCCGCCGGGGACTGGCTGCGGGCCACCGTCGGCGTCGGGCTCTACATCGCGATGCTGGGCCTGCTGTCGCTCGCGGTGGGTGCGCTGATCCGGCACTCCGCCGGCGCGATCACCATCATGATCGGGGTGGTGCTGCTGCCCCTGGTCCTCGCCATGTTCATGTTCGCCGCCTCCCTGAGCGGTCTGCGGGACTTCCTCATGTCCTACTCGATCCCCAGTCAGCTGATCGCTCTCTACGGCGACTCGCTCTCGACGCCGGGCCCCTCCGGCTGGGAGTCGCTGTGGATCATCACCGGCGTCACCGCGGTCGCCCTCGGCGGTGCGTTCCTGTCACTCAACTCCCGCGACGTATAGGGAAGTTCGACCCGAAATCTCGGCACCCGGGCGCGTTCGCCCCGTGCCGGGCGGGCCTCGCTCAGTACCTGGGCGCGTTCCTGGACCGCTGCACCCGCGTGGTGCGGCGGTCCTTCGCGTTCCAGCAGGCCTTGTGCCAGTGCCGGCGCTCGTCGACGCCCCCGTACTCGGGCCAGGCCACCAGGTGCGGGGCGCCGGAGGGGATCTCCTGGTCGCAGCCGGGGCAGCGGTAGCGCTTGCCCGCCGCGCTGGCCCCCGCCACGTGCCGCACCGACCACTCCTCGCCCTGCCAGGACTCGGTGCCCTGGACGCCGAAACGGTCGCCGCCCGTCCGGCTCTCGGACTCGGGCGGGTTCTCGCCGCCCTTGGGGCGGTTGCGGCGCGGGGACACGTAGACACCTCACGGGGCGGGCCGGACGTTTCTCCCCAGCCTAGGCCCACCCGGTCCGGGTACCCGCCCGGGTGAGGAGTGCGGAGGTCGCCGGAGTCACTCGTTCGAGGGACTCTTAGCGGACAATCGCAAGAAGTTGGCGACGGGCCGTGCCTTTGGCACTTGTCAGACGTTCTTGCCAGTAAGAGGGGGAGAGCCGCGTCGGCCGCAAGGAGGCAGAAGGCGATGCGTGTCGGAACTTTTGTACTGGCGGCCCAGTTTCCGGGCCAGGGGCAGGGAGAAACGCTCCATCGTGCGGTCAGGTCCGCCGAGGTGGCCGAGGAGTCCGGGCTTGACTCGGTGTGGCTGGCCGAACACCACTTCGTACCGTACGGCGTGTGCCCGTCCGCCGTGACGCTGGCGGCGTTATTGCTCGGGCGCACCCGGCGGATCAGGGTCGGTACGGCGGTCTCCGTGCTGCCGACGGCTCATCCGGTGGCGCTCGGTGAACAGGCCGCGCTGCTGCACCTCACCTCCGGCGGGCGGTTCTCGCTCGGCGTGGGGCGCGGCGGCCCGTGGGTGGACCTGGAGGTGTTCGGCTCGGGCCTCACGGCGTACGAGCAGGGCTTCCCCGAGTCGCTCGATCTGCTCCTGCGCTGGCTGCGCGAGCCCCGCGTGTCCGGCGAGGGGGAACGGTTCAGCTTCCGGGAGGTCCCGGTCGTGCCGCGGCCCGAGGAGATCCTGGACGGCGGCCCGGAGGACGCCTGCCCCGAGGTGATCGTCGCGTGCACCTCGCCCAGGAGCGTCAAGCTGGCCGCGGAGCGCGGGCTTCCCATGCTGCTCGGCATGCACTGCGGCGACGAGGACAAGGCCGAGATGGTCGCACTGTGGCGCAGGCAGGCGCTCGCGGCCGGGCACGCGCCCGAGAAGGTCGCGGCGGCCGGCCATGTGTCGGCCGGAGTGGCGCAGCTCGCCGACCGGCGGGCCGAGGCCGCGGAGACGCTGGTGAAGTCGATGCCGGGCTGGTTGAAGCAGGGGCTCGACGCCCATGTGACGGTCGACGGCCGCCACCGTGCGATGCGCGACCCGGTGGCGTACACCGAACTGCTCTGCGGCCTGCACCCGGTGGGCACGCCCCGGCTCGCGGCGGACCGCCTCGCGGCCACCTCGGAGCGCACCGGCATCACCCGCTTCGCCCTCCTGGTGGAGGGGTCGGGCGACCTGTCGGCGACGGAGGAGAACGTACGCAGGCTGGGCACGGAGGTGCTGCCGCTCCTGACGTAGTCCGGGCGGACGGACACCGGCACCGGCGGCCGCCCAAGTGGCCGCCGCTCCGCGTCAGTTGCACCTCCCGCGACGCGGAGCGGCAGCGAAGACTTCAGCAGTCCCGAAGCTCCGGAGACTGGTTGAGCAGCTGACCCCTGATCGAGGTGAAGCGGGCGAGCCGCTCATCGGACGAGGGGTCCAGAGGGAACACCGCGACACGGTGGCAGTTCTGGAACGCCAGACGGACACCGAAGTGCCGCTGGAGCGCACCGCGAATGGCGTCACTCGCAAGGGCACGCAGCAGCTGGCCGCGCGCCTGCTCGTCCGGCGGAGGCGTCTGGTTGTCGGCGAACGCTCCGCCGTCGACCTTCAGCTGGGCCACCAGAGAGCTGATCATCTCCCACGCGTAGGGCAGGGAGGTCCGGACGCAGTCGACGAAGGCGGCTTCGTCGACCTCGCCTCGCTCGGCCTGTTCGAGTAGGGCCGGTGAGACGTCGAGCGACATGGTTTCTCCTCTCGCGACCCCGGGGAGCGGGGCCTTACGGGCAGGGAAAGGGAGCATGACGGCCGTCTCTCCCGACAACGCAGCGTGCGCGGCCGACAACCTCCCGCTTCCACGGTAGGCGCGATGTCGGGCCCATGGCAGGTACTTGGCACATAACCGGCCAATAACGAACAGTGCACTCCAGGGCGAATCGCGTTCCGCGGGGAGAGTCGAGTAGCGTTGCCCACCATGCGTCTCGTCATCGCCCGCTGCTCCGTCGACTACGCGGGCCGCCTCACCGCCCATCTTCCGTCCGCCCCCCGCCTCATCCTGGTGAAGGCGGACGGCAGCGTCTCCATCCACGCTGACGACCGGGCCTACAAGCCCCTCAACTGGATGTCTCCGCCGTGCACCCTGAAAGTGGGGTCCGGGGACGACGAGGGCGTCTGGACCGTCATCAACAAGGCGGGCGAGAAGCTCATCATCACGATGGAGGAGGTCCTGCACGACTCCTCGCACGAACTCGGCGTAGACCCCGGCCTGATCAAGGACGGCGTGGAAGCGCACCTCCAGGAGCTGCTCGCCGATCGGATCGACACCCTCGGCGAGGGCTACACCCTGATCCGCCGCGAATACCCCACCGCCATCGGCCCGGTGGACATCCTCTGTCGTGACGGTGACGGCAAGACGGTGGCGATCGAGATCAAGCGCCGCGGCGAGATCGACGGCGTCGAGCAGCTGACCCGCTATCTGGAGCTGCTCAACCGCGACCCGCACCTCGCCCCGGTCCAGGGCGTCTTCGCGGCCCAGGAGATCAAGCCCCAGGCCCGGGTGCTCGCCACCGACCGCGGCATCGGCTGTGTGGTCCTCGACTACAACGCCCTGCGCGGCATCGAGGACGACAAGCTCCGCCTGTTCTGACCGCGGGACCGCGGCAGCGGTACGTACGACGAAGGGGCCCGCAGAGTGCTGCGGGCCCCTTCTCGTGTGTGCTGTCACGCGTTCCGCGCGGCGGTCTGTCCTACGCGGCGGTCTGTCCTACGGGGTGCTCGACGCCGTCGGAGGCTTGGAGCCGGCCGGGCCGCCGGACGTCGGGGAGTGGGAGGCCCCGCTCGAAGGCGGCGGCGGTTTGGTGGAGGCCGGCGGACTGCTGCCCCCGCTGTTCGACGGGGTGGGCGTGGGCGACCCCGTGGGCGAGGAGGAGCCGCTCGGCGAACCCGTGGGCGGCTTCGACGAGTGCGACGGCTGGCCCGACGGCGACGACGGCCTGCCCGAGGAGGACGGCTTGGTGGTGCCGGGGCTCGACGAGCCGCTGGAGGGGCGGCCCGAGGTGCTCGGGCTGCCGCTGGTCCCGGGGACCGGGTGGCCCGAGGCGCCGGGCGTGGGGGTGGTGCCCGGCCTGCTCGGGCTCACCGGGCCGCCGCCCTTGTTGTCACCCGGCTTGGCGCCGCTGCTGGGGTTGTTGGGGTCGGCGTCCAGACCGCCGGTCGAGCCGTCCTCGTTGGCGGACTGCTGTTGCGTCACATCGCCGTCCTGGCCGCCACCCTTGTCGTTGGAGGTCGCGCCGAGCGTGACCACGGTGCCGAGCACGGCGGCCAGCAGCGCGCCGGCGCCGGCCGCGACGAGGTTGCGCCGGGCTCCCCCGAACAGTGCCCGGCGCCGCGCCCTGGGCATCGCGCCGCCGACCGGGGCGGCCCGGCGGGTCACCAACGTGGCATCGGGGCGCGGGAGTTGGGCCGTCGCTGCGGCCGAGGGCACGCCCCCGGGCGGCGCCTTGGACTCCTCGTGCCGGGCCGCGGGCACCTCTTCCCCGACGGGCGTACGGGGAAGCACGGGCAGGCCCCCCGAGCGGTCCTCGACGAGGGCGAGCGCCCGGCGTCCGGCGACGGTGCCGCGCTTGTCGGAGAGTGCGCCGCGCAGCGCGATCGAGGCCTCCAGCTCGGCACGGGCCCGGTCCAGGCCGCCGTTGCAGAGCGCCAGGACGCCCAACTCGTGGTGGAAGTAAGCCTCTTCGCCCACCTCGCCGGTGAGCCGGGCCGCCTCGGAGCCGACCCGCAGGCTGCGCTCCCAGGCGCTCCAGTGCAGTCCCGCGGCGAGCGCGGGCGCCGCGGTGCGGGCCAGCTTGACGGCGGTGGCCGGGTGGTCGTCCTGGTCGCCGGGTACCAGCGCGCTCAGGGCGGCGAGCACCGCGTCCGCCTCGCCGGCGGCCCGCTCGGGGGTGACCGAGGGGTGCCCGGTCCACCAGGTGTAGTGCTGGGCGGCTGCGTGGGCGCGCTCCCCCGCTCCGGTGTCGTAGCCGTTGCTCTCCAGTTGGGTGAGGACGCCGGCGGCGAGGCGGTAGCGGGAGCCGACCGGGGACAGGAGCCCGCCGGCGAGGAGTTCACCGAGGGCGGCGTCCGCGTGGGTGTCGCCGATGAGCGCGGGCAGATGGGCCTGGTGCGGCACCTCGCCGCCGAGTGCGACCGCGAAGCGCAGGGTGTCCCGGGCGGCCTCGCTCAGCCGGGAGGCGAGCAGGGCCGCGGGGGCCGCACCCTCGCCGAGCGTGGGCAGCGGGATCTCGCGGCCCTCGCCCGAGAACACCGACGCGTCGGCGGTCTCGTCGAGCGGAAAGCCGTACGCGTCAAGGGAGTTGGGCTCGCCGCGCAGATGGTCGCGCTGGCGCAGCAGGGCGCCGGCCTGGACGAAGCGCAGCGGCAGGCCCTCGGACTCGAACCAGAGGTCGCCCGCCCAGTTGGCCTCCTCGTCGGTCAGCGCCCGGTCGACGGCCTGCTCCAGGAGTTCGAGCGAGGCGCTGCGGCCGAGGCCGCCGAGGAAGACCTCCTCGATGCCCGAGTCGGGGTGCGGGGCGGGGACCTCGGGGGTCGCGGCGAGCACATAGGCGCACTCGGGCGTGGCCAGCAGGAGTTCTTCGAGGGGGGCGCCGCCGAATTCGAGGTCGTCGAGGACCACGACGGCGCCGATGTCGTGGACGCGGCCGAGGAGTGTGGCCCGGTCGGGCCGGTGCAGCGAGGTGTGGAACACCGTGGCGTACAGCTCGTGGAGCAGGTCGGTGGAGGTGCGGCGGTGTCCCGAGAGGCGTACGACGCCGTCGGGTGCGAGCTCCGCGCAGTCGCCGGCGACCGCGTCGAGCAGGGCGCTGCGCCCGGAGCCCGCGGGCCCGGTGAGCCGCACGGAACGGCCGCGGCCGAGGAGGCGTACGAGCCGGGCTCGTTCCTCCTCGCGTTCGAGCAGGGCGGGGGTGGGTGTCATCAGGCCGGGCGGCAGGGGTGGCCGGGCGGCCCGCTCGCTCTCGGCCCGCTCGGCCGCGCTGCGCCGCACCGGAGATCCGGGTATCTCACCCGGCGGGCAGTTCTCGATCTCGCTGCCGTCGATCGGATTGACCGTCAGGAGGAAGTCGCCGGCGACGAGCTGGACCGTGCGCGCGAGTCCGGCCGCGCGCTGTCCGAAGTCGGGTGTGACGGGCTCCCTGTCGCGTGCGGAGCGCTGCGGTCCGGCGCCCGGTTCCGCGTGTGCGCCCGCAACGCCGACCGGGTCGTCGGCATGGCTGAACTCTTCCGGTCCCCGGTTCATCGGGTCCATGGTGAAAGCCCCCCAGATGCGTGGTGCGTAAGGATTGCCCCTCCCGGCCCTTACACACTTCGCTCTTCGCTGTCGCTTCTGGTCCGGTGCCCGCCGTGTGGGTTCGTCGATCGGCGGGAAGCCGAACCCTAGACTCCGCACAGTATCTACGAACGGGCGGGGTGCCGCCCCGCCCAAGACGTCACAGTCTCGTGAGGATTGCGCGCGGAGTCCGTTTCCCGCACTCGTGTCCCGACACCTCCCGCCTGGCGGCCGTCCGCCGGGCAGGGCCGCTAGACGCGGGGCAGGGCCTCGGCGACGATGCCGCCCTCGATCGCGAGGATGCGGTGCAGCCGGGTGGCGACCAGGAGGCGCTGCATCTGGGGCGGCACGCCCCGCAGCACGAGGCGCCTGCCGCACCGCCCGGCCCGGCGGTGGGCTCCCATGATCACGCCGAGTCCGGTGGCGTCCCACGAGTCCAGTTCGGTGAGGTCGAGCACGAGGTCACCGGCCCCGTCGTCGACCGCCGAGTGCAGGGCCGTACGGGCGTCCGCCGCGCTGCGGACGTCGAGGCGGCCCCCGACGACCAGCTCGACGTGGTCGCCCCTGATGTGCATATGCGCTCCCGAGAGTGCTTGGCTTTTCGACAACCGACTCAACAACTGACTGCCCCACGGCCACAGAAGTTGCCGCCCGTGAGCGAACCGATACCTAATTCACCCCATGGAGTGAGGTCCGGGGGCGGTCGGCGGTTCAGTGCTTGTAGAAGCCCTGCCCGCTCTTGCGACCGATGTCACCCGCGTCCACCATCCGGCGCATCAGCTCCGGCGGGGCGAACTTCTCGTCCTGGGACTCCGTGTAGATGTTGCTGGTGGCGTGCAGCAGGATGTCCACGCCGGTGAGGTCGGCGGTGGCGAGCGGGCCCATCGCGTGGCCGAAGCCCAGCTTGCAGGCGAGGTCGATGTCCTCGGCGCTGGCCACGCCCGACTCGTACAGTTTGGCCGCCTCGACGACGAGCGCCGAGATGAGCCGGGTGGTGACGAAGCCGGCCACGTCGCGGTTGACCACGATGCAGGTCTTGCCCACCGACTCGGCGAACTCCCGTGCCGCGGCGAGGGTTTCGTCGCTGGTCTTGTAGCCGCGCACCAGCTCGCACAGCTGCATCATCGGGACCGGCGAGAAGAAGTGGACGCCGACGACCCGTTGGGGGTGCCGGGTGGCCGCCGCGATCTTGGTGATCGGGATGGCGGAGGTGTTGGAGGCGAGCACGGTCTCCGGGCGCACGATCGTGTCGAGCGTGCGGAAGATCTCGTGCTTGACCTCCAGCTTCTCGAAGACGGCCTCGACGACGATGTCGGCGTCGGCGGCCGCGTCCAGATCGGTGGTCGTGGTGATGCGCGCGAGGGCCGCCTCGGCGTCCTCGGCGGCCAGCCTGCCCTTGCTCACGAACCTGTCGTACGAGGCCTTGATGCCGTCGGTGCCGCGGGTGAGGGCCTCGTCGGTGACGTCGCGCAGGACGACGTCCCAGCCCGCCTGGGCCGAGACCTGCGCGATACCGGACCCCATGAGTCCGGCTCCGATGACGGCGAGCTTCCTGGCCACGACGCTTCCCTCCAACAGGTTTCCAACCAAGCCTTCTTGAGCCTTCTTGGCGGAGGCTATCGGCCGGGCGGGCTTCTGGGAGTGCTTAGAGATGCGCGTCACGTCTCAGATGACGGACATCACACCTGGCGGCGTGAGGTGGGTCTCAGCGGGCGCCCCGTACGGCGTAGTTGAGCACCCTGCCCCCCAGGAGTCCCTCCATCTCGTCGATCAGGACGAGCACCTCGCGGGAGACCGCCCTGGGGTCGCGGCCGGCCGTCATCTCACGGCCGATGGCGGACATGGCCGTCTGGTGGACCCAGTTGATCTGACCCGCGATCAGGGCGGGCAGCGGCTCGTCCGGGCCGGCGCCGACCTCCTCGCGCAGGGTCGCCTCCAGGTTCGCGAGCACGTCCTGGCCGACCGCCCACAGCCGGGCCTTGAGCGCGGGCGAGCCGTCGATGACGGCCATGAACCGGCTGTAGCCCTCCATCAGGCCGACCCTCGGCGAGACGGACTCGACCTCGGCGCGCAGTTCGCGAAGGACCGCCCCGGCGGCCGACTCCCCGTCGTCGCGGCCGCGCACCCAGCGCGAGAGCCGGTCGACGATCCCCCGGCTGCGGTCGAGGAACAGGTCCTCCTTGGCAGGGAAGTAGTTGTAGACGGTGTTCACCGAGACGTCGGCCACCTCGGCGATCTCCGCGATCGTGACCGCCTCGAAGCCGCGCTCCAGGAAGAGCCCGGTGGCCAGGTCCGAGATCCGCTGCCTGGTCTCGCGCTTCTTCCGCTCCCTCAGCCCTTCTGCCATGCCCCCAGCGTAGGCGATCCCCTGCACCCTCTTAAATTTTGGAGGCATTGCAAACTTTAAGTGACTCTGTTTTTCTGTCCTCATGGCAATCATCAGCACGGCCGGGCTCGCCCGGACGTTCCAGAGCAAGGCGGGTCCGGTCGAGGCGGTGCGCGGCATCGACCTGACGGTCCGGGCCGGCGAGATCCTCGGCTTCCTCGGCCCCAACGGCGCGGGCAAGACGACCACCCTGCGGATGCTCACGACCCTGCTCCCGCCGACCGGCGGCGCCGCGACCGTGGCGGGCCACGACCTGCTGCGCGATGCGGCCGGGGTGCGCCGGGCGTGCGGTTACGTGGCCCAGTCCGGGGGTGTCGACCCGAACATCTCGGTACGCGAGGAGCTGGTCACCCAGGGCCGCCTCTACCGCCTGACCAAGCCCCAAGCCGTGCTGCGCGCAAAGGAGTTGGCGGCGGAGCTCGGCCTCGACGGGCTCCTGGAGCGCAGGACGTCGACGCTCTCGGGCGGTCAGCGCCGGCGCCTGGACATCGCGATGGGCCTGATGCACCGGCCCGAGGTGCTCTTCCTCGACGAGCCGACCACCGGGCTGGACCCGGGCAGCCGCGCCGACCTGTGGGACCTGGTCCGGCGGATCCGCGCCGACCACGGCACCACGGTCTTCCTCACCACCCACTACCTGGACGAGGCCGACGCCCTCGCCGACCGCCTGGTGATCGTCGACAAGGGCACGATCGTGGCCGACGGCACCCCGGCCGCCCTCAAGGCCCGTTACGCGGACGGCCCGGACGCCTCGCTCCAGGACGCCTTCCTCGCCATCACCGGGCGCAGTGCCGCGCCGCGGGACGCCGCCCCCGTAGCCGTCTAGGACTCCCCCATGAACATCGCCCCGCTGCTCTCCGACACCGCCCTGATCTTCGGCAGGTACGCCCGCCAGACGCTGCGCTCCAAGTTCCAGATCCTCTTCGGCGTACTGATGCCGCTGCTCTACCTCCTCTTCTTCGGCCCACTCCTGACCGGCATGCCGCTGGGCTCAAGCGGCAGCTCCTGGCAGGTCCTGGTTCCCGGCCTGCTGCTCCAACTCGCGCTGTTCGGAGCCTCGTTCGCGGGGTTCGCGGTCATCATCGAGAACAGCTGGGGCGTCGTGGAGCGCATGCGCGTCACCCCCGTCTCACGGCTCGCGCTGCTGCTCGGCCGGGTCCTGCGCGACTCCGCGCTCTTCGTCTTCCAGGCGGTGCTGCTGGTGCTCGCCGCCCTGCTGATGGGCCTGCGCGCCCCTCTCGCGGGCATCCTCATCGGCTTCGCCTTCGTGGCGCTCCTGACCCTGTCCTTGGCCTCGCTGTCGTACGCGCTCGCCATGAAGGTCCGTACCCCGCAGGGGTTCGGCCCGGCGGTCAACGCCATCGCGATGCCGTCGATGCTGCTCTCCGGCCTGATGCTGCCGATGTCGCTCGCGCCCGGCTGGCTGAACGTGCTGTCGCACTTCATGCCGTTCCGCTATCTGGTGGACGCGGTGCGCTCCGCCTACCTGGGCTCGTACGCGACCACGACCATGCTGTACGGAGGCCTGGTGGCGGCCGGTTTCGCCGCGCTCGCCGTGACGGTGGGCACACGCGTCTTCCGGACGGCCGGAGCGTAACTACTCTGGCGGCATGGTCAATCTGACGCGCATCTACACCCGCACCGGCGACCAGGGCACGACCGCCCTCGGCGACATGAGCCGGACCGCCAAGACCGATCTGCGGATCTCGGCGTACGCCGACACGAACGAGGCGAACGCCGTCATCGGCACGGCGATCGCACTCGGGCAGCTGTCCGAGGAGGTCGTGAAGGTGCTGGTCCGGGTCCAGAACGACCTGTTCGACGTGGGGGCGGACCTCGCCACGCCGGTCGTCGAGAACCCGGAGTACCCGCCGCTTCGGGTGGAGCAGTCCTACATCGACAAGCTGGAGGCGGACTGCGACCGCTTCCTGGAGGACCTGGAGAAGCTCCGCAGCTTCATCCTGCCTGGCGGCACGCCCGGCGCGGCGCTGCTGCACCAGGCGTGCACGGTGGTGCGGCGCGCGGAACGCTCGACGTGGTCGGCCCTGGAAGTGCACGCCGCCGTCATGAACCCCCTGACGGCGACCTACCTCAACCGCCTCTCCGACCTCCTGTTCATCCTGGCCCGCACGGCGAACAAGGCGGTGGGGGATGTGCTGTGGGTGCCGGGTGGGGAGAGGTAGGGCTCGGGGGGTCGTGCGTCTCTGGGGGCGGCTCCCGGGGCCCCATTGCGCAGTTCCCCGCGCCCCCAACCCCGCCTTGGGCTGCGGGCCGCCCTCGCTGGCTCGCGCCCCCAACCCCCGCCTTCGTCCGCGGACCGTGCCCGCGTGCTCGCGCAGTTCCCCGCGCCCCTCAAACCCGCCTTCCCCCGCAGACCGTGGTCGCGTGCTCGCGCAGTTCCCCGCGCCCCTCAAAGCCGCCTTGGGCTGCGGGCCGTTCTAGCTGGCTCGCGCCCCCCCAACCCCCGCCTTCGTCCGCGGACCGTGCCCGCGTGCTCGCGCAGTTCCCCGCGCCCCTCAAACCCGCCTTCGTCCGCGGACCGTGCCCGCGCAGTTCCCCGCGCCCCTCAAATCCGCCTTCGTCCGCGGACCGTGGTCGCGTGCTCGCGCAGTTCCCCGCGCCCCCGTAGGTGGCCCTGCATGCCTCGGTGCTGGCCCGCGTCGGGCACTTCAGCCCAGCCGGCTGATCGGTACGGGCCCGCATCGAGGCATTTTCAGCCCGTCCGGCGATTGAGGACGAGCGCCCTTAAGGCGCGATACGGGGTCCGGGGCGGAGCCCCGAACCGGGGGTGCAGGGGGCGCAGCCCC
>NZ_JBIAGW010000013.1:0-254214 GCF_042869955.1 Streptomyces sp. NPDC006691 | reverse complement strand
CGGGCCGGTGAGACGGTGCGGCGCACGTTCGCGATGGCCGGGAAGATGAAGGCGGAGCTGGGCCCGCTGGAGGGTGACGGGGACGGCGACGACAACGCGCGGGTGCTGCGGTACATGGCGAAGCTGACCATCAACCCCGCGATCGCGCACGGCCTTTCGCACGAGATCGGCTCCATCGAGGTCGGCAAGATGGCCGACATCGTGCTGTGGCGGCCGGCGTATTTCGGCGCCAAGCCGCAGATGGTCCTCAAGTCCGGCTTCCCCGCCTGGGGCGTCACCGGCGACCCCAATGCCGCGACCGACACCTGCGAACCGCTCGTGCTCGGCCCGCTGTTCGGGGCGCACGGCGGCACCGCGGCCGAGCTGTCCGTCGCGTTCGTGGCGAAGGCCGCCCTCGACCAGGGCGGCGACCAGCTGCCCACCCGCCGCCGCCGGGTCGCGGTACGCGGCACCCGCGGCATCGGCCCCGCCGACCTGCTGCTCAACTCCCGTACCGGCGCGGTCGGCGTGGACGGCCGCACCGGGCTCGTCACCCTCGACGGCGACCCGCTGCGCTCCGAACCGGCCGACTCCGTCTCCCTCAACCGCCTCTATTTCCTGTAAGGACCACGCTGATGTCTGCTGCCGCCGACGGCTTCCGCATGCCCGCCGAGTGGACCCCGCACGAGCGGACCTGGATGGCGTGGCCCGGGCCCAACGTCACCTTCCCCAACGAGGCCGAGCTCGCCGAATCCCGCGCCGCCTGGGCCTCGGTCGCCCGCGCGGTGCGCCGCTTCGAACCGGTCACCATGGTCGTGGGACCCGGCCAGGCGGAGGAGGCCCGCGCCCTGCTCGGCCCCGACATCGATCTCGTCGAGCGTGAACTGGACGACGCCTGGATGCGGGACATCGGGCCCACCTTCCTCACCGACGGCAAGGGCCAACTGGCCGCCGTGGACTGGACGTTCAACGGCTGGGGCGCCCAGGACTGGGCGACCTGGGAGCACGACGCCAAGATCGGCGCCCATGTCTCGGACCTGGCCGGCGCGCGCACGTACACCTCCCGCCTGGTCAACGAGGGCGGCGCCATCCACGTCGACGGCGAGGGCACGGTGCTGCTCACCGAGACCGTGCAGCTCGGTCCCGAGCGCAACCCGGACTGGACCCGCGAGGAGGTCGAGACGGAGATCCACGCCATGCTCGGCACCCGCAAGGCGATCTGGCTGCGGCGCGGCCTGACCGCCGACTACCCGCCGCACGGCTACGGCACCCTCGGCCACGTCGACATCGTGGCCGCGTTCGCCCGGCCCGGCGTCGTGGTCGTCCACACCCAGCCGGATCCCGCCCACCCCGACCACGAGCTCGGCAAGGAGAACGTGGCCCTGCTGCGCTCCCAGAAGGACGCCCGCGGCCGCTCCCTCGAAGTCGTGGAGATCCCCGCGCCGACCGTCATCAAGGACGAGCACGGCTGGGTCGACTACTCGTACATCAACCACTACCTCTGCAACGGCGGTGTGGTCCTGTGCGCCTTCGACGACCCGCGTGACGAGAACGCGGCGGGGATCTTCCGCCGGCTGTTCCCCGAGCGCACGGTGACGCTCGTCGACGCCCGGACGATCTTCGCGGGCGGCGGCGGCATCCACTGCATCACCCAGCAGCAGCCCAAGGTGTGACCGCGGGCGGCGCCGGCGGGCGCATCGGGTAGAACTGACGGGTGATGAGTCCCGCCGCCCGCCGCCGCAACACCGCTCCGCCCCGCGAGGAGGTGCTCGTCGCCGCCATGGCCACGATCGCCGACCGCGGACTCGACGGGCTCACCATGGCCGGCCTCGGCCGCGAGGTCGGCATGTCCAGCGGGCACCTCCTCTACTACTTCCGCACCAAGGACGAGCTGCTGCTCCAGACCCTGGAGTGGAGCGAGGGCCGCCTCGGCGCCGAGCGGCGCGCACTGCTCGCCCGGCCCGGCTCCGTCCGCGAGCGCCTGGACGCCTATGTCGACCTGTACGTTCCGGACGGGCCGAGCGATCCGCACTGGATCCTGTGGCTTGAGGTCTGGAACCGCTCGCAGAACGCCGACGTGGCGGCCCGCGCCCGCCAGGCCGCCATCGAGGGCGCCTGGCACCGCGACCTGGCCGCGATACTCGCCGAGGGCGTCTCGCGCCGCGAGTTCCGCCCGGTCGACGCCGACCGCTTCGCCCACCGCCTGCGCGCCCTGCTCGACGGGTTCAGCGTGCATGTCGCCGTCGGCCTGCCCGGCACCGGAAGGGCCCAAGTGCTCGACCACGTGAGGGAGTTCGTGGACGAGACGCTGATGCGTCGCTGAGCGGTGCCCGGCGGGGGGAACGCAACGCACGCAAGTAGGCCCGATCGTTGCGCCCGCACGCCTTGTCCGCCGGGCGGCCCTGCGCCACCGTGGGCGTCCATGGGACGAGAGCAGTGGAAGAAGATCTGGGTCGGTTCGGCCGGCAACATGGTCGAGTGGTTCGACTGGTTCGTGTACGCCACGTTCGCCGTCTACTTCGCGGACGCGTTCTTCCCGAAGGGCAATGAGACCGCCAACCTCATGAACACCATGGGGATCTTCGCGGTGGGCTTCTTCATGCGGCCGGTCGGCGGCTGGCTGCTCGGCCGGATCGGCGACCGCAAGGGCCGCAAGGCGGCCCTCACCCTGACCGTCACCCTCATGTCCGCCTCCGCGATCCTGATCGCCGTCGCCCCGACGTACGCGGTCGCCGGATACGGGGGAGTGGCCGTCCTGCTGGTCGCCCGCCTCCTGCAAGGGCTCTCCGTCGGCGGCGAGTACGCGGCCAGCGCCACCTACCTCACCGAGGCCTCCGACCCGAAGAAGCGCGGCTTCGCCTCCAGCTTCCAGTACGTGTCGATGACCGCGGGCCAGCTCATCGGCCTCGGCCTCCAGATCGTGATGCAGCGCAGCCTCTCGGACGCGGCCCTGCACAGCTGGGGCTGGCGCGTCCCCTTCATCGTCGGCGCCCTCGGCGCGGCCGTCGTCTTCTACCTGCGCCGCTCCATGCTGGAGACCGAGGTGTACGAGGAGTCGGGCGCGGCCCGCGACGAGGACCGGGGCACCCTGAAGGCGCTGTGGGCGCACAAGCGCGAGGCGCTCCTGGTCATGGCGCTCACCATGGGCGGCACGGTGGCGTACTACACGTACACGACGTACCTCACGAAGTTCCTGTCCAAGAGCGCGGGCATGGACAAGTCGACCGCCTCGCTCGTGAGCTTCTGCGCCCTGTTCGTGTTCATGTGCGTCCAGCCGCTCGCGGGCGCGCTGTCCGACCGGATCGGGCGCCGCCCGCTCCTGATCACCTTCGCCGTCGGCTCCACCTTCCTGACCGTGCCGATCATGACCATGCTCAAGCACGCGGGCACCTTCTGGCCGGCCTTCGGCCTGGCGCTGCTCGCCCTGCTCGTGGTCACCGGCTACACCTCGATCAACGCCTGTGTGAAGGCCGAGCTCTTCCCGACCGGCATCCGCGCCCTCGGCGTCGCCCTGCCCTACGCCCTCGCGAACGCGCTGTTCGGCGGGACCGCCGAATACGTGGCGCTGTGGTTCAAGAAGGCCGGCGCCGAGTCCGGGTTCTACTGGTACGTGGCGGGCTGCGCGGCCGTCTCGCTGGTGGTCTACCTGACCATGCGCGAGACGCGCGACATCGATCTCCACCGGGTCCAGGACGAGCCCCGGCGCACCCAGGCGGAACCGGTTCCGTCGAATTAGCGCAGGTCGGCGGGGCGCCCGGATGGTGAGACCCCGGCTCGGGACCCCCGGCCCGTGTGGCAGACTGCCAGCGTGCTCGCTTCCGACATGATTATGGACAGCAGCGCGCCGGTCCGCAGTGACCGCTGAAACCGTGGACACCTCCCGCGGCAGCGGACATCGTGCCCCAGACCCGCGCGCAGACCTCTCGCACCCGCGAGGGGTCTTTTCGTTTACCGGCCCCCACCACGGCCGGGGCGAGGAGCGCGACGACGGGGGCAGGTGGAGCCATGAGTTCGGAGCCACTCACCCGACAGGAGTCAGATCAGCATGACGACCAACGAGGCGAACGAAGCCGCCGAGGAGAGTCTTCGCGACGGCCTCCGGGTCGACGACAGCTTCCACGTCTTCGACACGACGCTGCGCGACGGGGCACAGCGCGAGGGCATCAACCTCACCGTCGCGGACAAGCTGACGATCGCCCGGCACCTGGACGAGTTCGGTGTGGGCTTCATCGAGGGCGGCTGGCCCGGCGCCAACCCCCGCGACACGGAGTTCTTCGCCCGCGCGCGGCAGGAGATCAGCTTCCGCAACGCCCAGCTCGTGGCCTTCGGCGCGACCCGCCGCGCGGGCGGCAGAGCCGCCGAGGACCCGCAGGTGCGGGCGCTGCTCGCATCCGGCGCCCCCGTGATCACGCTGGTCGCCAAGTCGCACGACCGGCACGTCGAACTGGCTCTGCGCACCACCCTGGACGAGAACCTGGAGATGGTCCGGGACACCGTCGCGTACCTGCGCGAGCAGGGCCGCCGGGTCTTCGTGGACTGCGAGCACTTCTTCGACGGCTACCGGGCCAACCCCGAGTACGCCAAGGCCGTCGTGCGCGCCGCGAGCGAGTCCGGCGCCGACGTCGTCATCCTGTGCGACACCAACGGCGGGATGCTGCCCGCCCAGATCCAGGCCGTGGTCGCCACCGTGCTCGCCGACACCGGCGCCCGGCTCGGCATCCACGCCCAGGACGACACCGGCTGCGCGGTCGCGAACACCCTGGCCGCCGTCGACGCGGGCGCCACCCACGTGCAGTGCACCGCCAACGGCTACGGCGAGCGGGTCGGCAACGCCAACCTGTTCCCGGTCGTGGCCGCCCTGGAGCTCAAGTACGGCAAGCGGGTGCTTCCCCAGGGCGCGCTCGCCGAGATGACCCGCATCTCGCACGCCATCGCCGAGGTGGTCAACCTCGCCCCCTCCACGCACCAGCCCTACGTCGGCGTCTCCGCCTTCGCGCACAAGGCGGGCCTGCACGCCTCCGCGATCAAGGTCGACCCCGATCTGTACCAGCACATCGACCCGGGCCTGGTCGGCAACCGCATCCGGATGCTGGTCTCCGACATGGCGGGCCGCGCCTCCATCGAGCTCAAGGGCAAGGAGCTCGGCGTCGACCTCGGCGACGACCGCGAGGTCGTGGCGCGGGTCGTGGAGCGGGTCGTGGAGCGGGTCAAGGCCCGCGAACTCCAGGGCTACACCTACGAGGCCGCCGACGCCTCCTTCGAGCTGCTGCTGCGCGACGAGGTCGAGGGCGGCCCGCGCGACTACTTCCGCATTGAGTCCTACCGGGCGATCATCGAGACGCTCAAGGACGGCACCCATGCCAACGGCGCCACCGTGAAGTTCTGGGTCGGCGAGGAGCGCATCATCGTCGGCGCCGAGGGCAACGGCCCGGTCAACGCGCTGGACTCGGCGCTCCTGGAGGGCCTGGAGCGGTTCTACCCGCAGGTCGCCAAGTTCGAGCTGGTCGACTACAAGGTCCGCACCCTGGAGGGCAAGCACGGCACGGCCTCCACCACCCGGGTCCTGATCACCACCACCGACGGCACCGGCGAGTGGACCACCGTCGGCGCGGGCCCCAACGTCATCGAGGCGTCCTGGGAAGCCCTCCAGGACGCGTACACCTACGGCCTGCTGCGAGCCGGGGCCCAGCCGCTCCGTTAGGGCCTGCCCGGACGGACGCGGTCGTCCGCGACCTGGGGGAACGGGTGGACCGAAGGCCCGCGTCCCGGCGGGACCCCGGTCCTCCGGGCGCCCGCCGAGCCCGGCCGCGCCACCCCGTATGTCCGTTTCCGCGCGGCCTCGGGTAGCGTCGGGACCATGAGGCTCAGGGTTTTCTCCGCACTCTCCGCCGTCGCGCTCGCCGCACTGGCCACGGCGGGTCCCGCCGTGGCCGCGAGCGGCGCGTCCGACGTCGCCGACCACCTCAAGAAGAGCCCGGTCTACGTGGACCCCGGAGCCGCGAACCAGCTCAGCCAGGCCCAGGCCGACGCCCTGGCCAAGAAGATCAAGGACGCGGACAAGCCGCTGTTCGTGGCCGTGCTGCCCAACAGCACCGCGTACCCCAGGGACTCGATCCTGCCGAACCTGCGCACCGACACCGGCGTGACCGGCCTGTACGCGATCCGGCTCGGCGACGCCTTCACCTCCGGCGCCGACAGCAAGGTCATGCAGCGCCAGGCCGTCCAGAACCTGAACAGCGCGGTGCGCGCCCCCGGCACGGGCGAGAGCGCCGCCACCCAGCTCAACGCCTTCGTCGACAAGGCGCTCCCGCAGATGAAGGGGCACGCCCCCGCCTCGTGGGGCGGCGGCTCGGGCTCCGGCGGCGGGGACGGCAGCGGAGCGCTGATCGCGGTGGGCGCCGTGGTGGTGGCGGGCGGCGCCGGTGCGTACGCCCTGGTGCGCCGCAGCCGCAAGAAGAAGGCCGAGGAGGAGCGGGCGGCGCTCCAGCGCCTCCAGGTCGTCGTGGACGAGGACATCACCGCCTTCGGCGAGGAGCTCGACCGGCTCGACTTCCACCCCGCCGAGGCCGGCGCCGACGACGCGATGCGCGCCGACTACGAACGCGCCCTCGACTCGTACGAGACGGCCAAGACGCTGATGGCCGGGGCCGAGCGCCCCGCCGATGTGACCGGCGTGACCCAGGCCCTGGAGGACGGCCGGTTCTCGCTCGCCACCCTCGCCGCCCGCCGCGAACACCGGCCGCTGCCCGAGCGCCGCGCCCCCTGCTTCTTCGACCCGCGCCACGGCCCCTCCGTCGAGGACGCCACCTGGACCCCGTCCGGCGGCGCCCCGCGCCAGGTCCCGGTGTGCCAGGCGGACGCGACCCGGCTGCGCGACGGACACGACCCGATGGTCCGCGAGGTCGACACCGACCAGGGCCGCCGCCCCTACTACGACGCGGGCCCGGCCTACGGCCCCTGGGCCGGCGGCTACTTCGGCGGCGGCATGCTGCCCGGCCTCCTGATGGGCACGATGCTCGGCTCGATGCTGTCGACCCCCGCGTACGCGGCCGACTACGGGGCCGGGTCCTACGACGCCGGCTCCAGCTTCGACGGCGGAGACGTGTCGGGCTCCGACTTCAACCCGTCCGACTTCGGCGGCGGTTGGGGCGACGGGGGCGGTGGCGGCGACGGCGGCGGCTTCGGCGGCGGGGACTGGTAACCCGTCCCACCCGCTTGACCTGCCCGGCCGCTGTTGACCCACCCCGTTCCAACGGGTGATAGTTGCGAGCCGCACATCCAGGGTTGGGGACACATTGCAAGCCGGGCACGAAGACGTCACGGCCGCCTGCGCCGACGCGGAGGCGCTGCTGCGGGCGGGCCGCACCAGCGCCGCCCGCAAGGCGGCACGCGCCGCGCTCTACACGGACGGGCCCGATCCCGCCCTGTACGCCCTGCTCGGCCGGGCGCACGCGGCCGAGGGCACCGGCGACCACGCCGACCGGGCCGAGGCCGTCTTCGCCGAAGGTCTCGCGACCTTCCCCGACGATCTCGGCCTGCTCCTGGCCCACTACGAGCTGTGCCGGACCGGCGACGACCCCGAGCGCAGTGGCCGAATCCCCGAACTCGTCGCGCGCATACGGGAGTTGGACCCCGACGCGGTGCCCGAGCCGACCGGCCCCGCGGCGGCTTCACCGCCCGGCGGCCGGATGCAGCGCCATGACGCACGCCTCGTCCTGACCGTGATCGGGCATCCGGTCGGCGCCGCGCAGCAGGCCTGGGACCGGGCACGGGCGCGGCCCACCGACGACCGGACCGCCGTACTCGCCGAGACCCTCACCACGCTGGCCCGCCGGGGCCGCGCCCCGCTGCGGCTGCTCGTGCGGGCCCCGCTGACGGCCGCCCTCGGCTGCTGGGCGTGGTTCGACGCGGTGCTCCTGACGGTGGCCGCGCTGCACCTGCCGGCCTGGACGGGCCTGGCCGCGCTGCTCGGCCCGGCGCTGTTCCCGCTCCTGTACGGTCTGCTGCGCGGCGCCCGCAGCAGGGCGGCCGGGCGCGCGCCCGCCGAGCCCGCGGCGACGCCGGCGCACGAGGCGTTCCCGTCGCTGCCGCCCGTACCGCCGTACACCACCCGCGAGAAGGCGACCGCGGCACTGGTCGTGCTCACGGTCGCCGTCACCCTCGCCGTCTTCGTGGCGCGCCTCCCGAGCTGACCGGGTCCGGGCACGCCCGCTCCAGCGTGCCTCCTGGACGGTGGCGTACCGGCCGGCCGGGATGGGCGCGACGGTGCCCGGGTCCTCGGGCCGGCTGTCGGCACAGCCGGGCGGCACGCTTGCCTGGCCGGGCGTTACGCCGACTTGATCGCGGAGATGTCGAAGGTGAGCCTGACCTTGTCGCTGACCATGACACCGCCGGTCTCCAGGGCCGCGTTCCAGGTGAGGCCCCAGTCCGAGCGCAGGATCTCGGCGCCGCCCTCGAAGCCCACGCGCTGGTTGCCGTAGGGGTCGGTGGCCGTGCCGTTGAACTCCAGGTCGATGGCGAGCGGCCGGGTGACGTCCTTGATCGTGAGGTCGCCGGTGATCCGGTACTTGTCGCCGCCGAGCTGCTCGGCGCCGGTCGAGCGGAACGTCATCAGCGGGAACTGCTCGGCGTCGAAGAAGTCGCCGCTGCGCAGGTGGGCGTCGCGGTCGGCGATGCCGGTGTCGATGCTGGCGATCTTGACGTCGAGGGAGGCGGTGGACGCTGCCGGGTTCGCGCCGTCCAGGGTGAGGGTGCCCTCGTGCTCGGTGAAGGAGCCGCGGACATTGGTGACCATGGCGTGCCGCACGGTGAAGCCGATGCTGCTGTGCGCCGGGTCGATGGTGTACGTACCGCTCAGTGCGGCCAGCGCCGGGTCGACCGCGGTGGCCGCGGGTGCGGCGGTGTCGGTGGCGGTGCTGTCCTTGCGGCTGAACAGACCCATGACGTGCTCCCTTGGGGACGTGCTGCGGCCTTGCGCCGAAGCGGTTTAAGTTTCAACGAGTTCAACGCGACTCACTGTAGAACTATTCCGTTCGGGATTCAACTACTTCGACGTGGTGGCGTGTCGGACCGTCTGCCGGCGGGGAGTGCCGGGAGGCGCGGGTGCCGGGAGAGCCGGGGCGGTCTCCTGTCGCGGGGCTCAGATGCGGGGCGGGAGCGGGGCCGGGCCCAGGGTGGTGGTGCCGGGGGCGGCGCGGTGGCCGAGGCCGGTGCGGTAGGCGTCCATGGCGGCCTCGACACGGCCGGTGCGGCGCAGCAGGTCACCGAGCAGCCGGCACAGGTCGGCCAGATCGCCGCTCGCCCCGCTGCGCTCCAGCAGACCGAGCGCGGTGACGTAGTGCTCCTCCGCCGACTCGGCATCCCCCTGCTCCTCGCGGATCAGGCCGAGCAGCCGGTGTGCGCCGCCCGCGTGCACCGCGCCGTGCTGGTCGCCGAGTTCGGTGAGGGGGGCCAGCAGGGCCATCGCCTCCGCGTGCCGCCCCAGGCGCCGCAGTACGTCCGCCAGCTCCACCTCGACCTGGGCCGTGAACAGTGCGGCCCGCTTGGCCGCGAGCATGTCGCGGGCGGTGCGCAACTCCCGCTCGGCGAGGTCGAGTTGGTCTTGCTGGGCGTAGACGTACCCGCGCATCCAGTGGCAGTGCGCCAGGTCGGTGCGCAGGCGCAGCTGGCGGTAGGTCGACTGGGCCTTGGCGAGTGAGGCGTCGGCGTCGGCGAGCCGCCCCTCGGCCAGGAAGGTACGGGCGACCTGCCGGTGCATCCCGGCGACCAGGGCCGGGTCCGAGACCTGCGGGGCGAGCGCGAGCGCCAGCTCGGCGGCCCGGGCCGCGCGGGCCTGGGCGCCCATGTCCAGATACGGCCCGATGATCGCGGCGTACAGGAGCACCAGCGCCTCCGGGTCGTCGAGCCCGCTCGTGCCGAGCTCGTCGATGGCCGACTCCAGCAGGTAACAGGCGTAGCGCAGCTCGCCCGCCAGGATGTGGGCGACGGCCCGGCCCCGGACCGCGCGCACCCGGCGGGGCAGCGGCTCGGCGGCCAGCAGCTGCTCGCTCGCCTCGAAGTGCCGTACCGCGTCGGTCAGTTCACCGGTTTCGAGCGCACAGTCACCGAGCCCGAGCAGCGCCTCGGCGCGTTCCTCGTCGAGGTGGTGCAGCTCGGCCTCGGTGAGCAGCCGACGGAAGCGGACCGCCGCCTCGTCCGCCTCGCCGGTCGCGAGGGCGCGCTGGGCGTCGGTGAGGCCGAGGCGCAGCTCGGTGACGAGGCGGGCCGGGCGCCCGGTGGTCAGTTCCTCGTACGTCGTGTGGAGCCGCTCGGCGAGATGGCGAAGGGCCGCGTCGGAGGGGCGGACCTTGCCGGACTCCAAGGTGGAGACGTAGGCGGGCGTATAAGCGGGCTCCGCCAACTGCCTTTGCGTCAAACCCAGTTGGGAGCGCAGCCGCTGAACTCGGCGGCCGATCACGGCAGGTTCGTCCATGGCGTCCCCTTGGTCCCAGGGCATTGCGCACGCCCCGTGCGCCCCCTAATTTAAGCAGCCCGTTCAATGCGTTTACCCGACTGCTTAACTTCCGTTACAGGAAAGGGACTTCATGCGTCCACCCATGCTCCCGGCAAGGCGTCCGTTCATGCGGAGGGGCGTCGGCGCGGTCACGCTCGCCGGTGTCGTCGTCCTGGCCGCGCTCGCCGCCGGGCCCGGCACCGCGGCCGCCGCGGACCCACCCCCGCCGGGGCCGCGGGTGCAGGTCGAGATACCTGGCCCGGAGGCCGCCTCCGGGGCCACTCCCGCGGGCTCGGGCCACGCCCTGGTGCCGGTGACGGGGCGGGGCCGGCCCGCGCCGCACCTGTCGGCGCCGGCCGCGGTCGCCGCGGACGGCCGGGTCACCAAGGTGGTCGACAACGGCTCGGCCGCGGACCGCCTGGACATCGTGGTCGTGGGCGACGGCTACACGGCCGACGAGCTGGACCGGTTCCACGCCGACGCGAAGGAGAAGTGGGGCGAGATCACCGGCGTCGAGCCGTACACGACGTACCAGAACCTCTTCAACGTGTGGACGGTGGACGCGGTCTCGCCCGAGAGCGGGGTCTCCGGCGACCCGGCGCAGGGCGAGGTGAGGAACACCGCGCTCGGCTCGTACTTCTGGTGCGACGGCGTCGAGCGGCTGCTCTGCGTCGACCAGGACAAGGTCGACTCGTACGTGGCGAAGGCGCCCCAGGCCGACCTGGTCCTCGTCCTCGCCAACAGCGCGAAGTACGGCGGCGCCGGGTACAACGAGCCGTCCGCGAAGCTGGGTTACGAGGGCATATCCACGGCGTCGGCCGGCAACGCGAAGTCCGGCCAGGTCGCCATCCACGAGACCGGGCACTCACTGGGCAAGCTCGCCGACGAGTACTTCTATCCGGACACGCCGGGCTACGAGCACTACTCGGGTCCTGAGGCCGAGCAGTCCAACATCTCTGTTCTGACGGTCGATCAGATGGCCGCGGACCGGACCAAGTGGTACCGGTGGCTCGGCGAGACCTCGCCGGACGGCGGGACGGTGGGGGCGTACGAGGGCGGCGGCTACTACGTCACCGGGCTCAGCCGGCCGACCGACGGGTCGATCATGCGAATCCTGGGCAAGCCGTTCAATCTGCCGGGGGTGGAGGCGATGATCGCGGGGTTCTACCGGCACGCGTCGATCGCGACGCCGGGGGTTTCCACGACGCGTACGCTGCGCTCGTCCGACACGGCCCGGGTCGTGGTGCCGCGGCTCGCCGGGCCCCGGCAGCTGACGGTGCGGTGGTACTTGGACGGGCGCGAGCTGCGGCGGTACGAGGGCCGTACGGCGCTGCCGGTGCGGGCCCTCGGCTTCGGCCGGGGTTCCCACACCCTCTCGGTGCTGGTGTCCGACCGGACGGCCTCGGTGCGGGATCCTGCGGTGGCGGCGGGGTTGCGGGGTGCGGTGCACTGGGAGGCCCGCGGCTAGCCCCTTGGGGCTGTGCCCCCAGACCCCCGTTCGCGCCTTGAGGGCGCTCGTCCTCAAACGCCGGACGGGCTGAAATGCCCCGGTGCGGGCCGGCACCAGTACTGCCAGGGGCGCGGGGAACTGCGCGACCAGCCACGCACGGTCCGCAGTCGAACCACTCCACCCCCGGAGGGTCTCGGGAAGGGGCGGGGTGGGGGAAGCCTCAGGGGCGCGGGGAACTGCGCGACCAGCCCCGCGCCCGCGCAACAGCCCCGCGCCCGCCAGCAAATCCGCACCCCGCGAAGAACCCCGCGCCGCGCAGCAACCCCGCGCCCGCGCAGCAACCCGCCCCCCCAGGCTCCCGGCAGGGCTACGTGCTGGAGGCGCGGATCTTCAGCTCGGGGAGGATCGAGAGGTGGTGCCGGGGGCGTGCGGGGGCGGCCACCCGCAGGGCGAGGAGGTCCACCGCCGCCACCCCCACCGCCCGCTTCGGCGGCGCCACCGCCGTCAGCGGGATGTCGGCCAGCGCCGCGACCTCGTCGTCGTACGCCACGATGGCGAGATCCCCCGGCACCGAAAGGCCCCGCACCCGCAGCCGCGGCAACAGCACGATCGCATCGTGGTCGTTGTGGACCAGGACCGCGTCGAGCAGCCGGGCCTCGACCGCCGCGGTGAACGCGTCCAGTTGGGCGTCCCGGCGTACCGGGTCCGTCTCCGGCGCCGCGATCGTGAAGCGCAGCGCATCCGGCGCGGACAGGCCGAGCGAGGCGAGACCGGCGAGGTAGCCCTCCTGGACCAGTGCGCTGTGCGGGCTGTCCGCGCGCAGCAGCAGCCCGATCCGTGCGCGCCCGAAGCCGGCGAGATGGCGCACGGCGAGCCGGGCGCCGTGGGCGTGGTCGGTCACCACCCGCTCCGCGCCCGGTACGTCGTCCCCGGAGCGCCGCTCCACCAGGACGAAGGGCACGCCGAGCGCCGCGAGCCAGTCCTGGTCGCCGGGCGTTCCGCACGGCGCGATGAGCAGCCCGTCGATTCCGTGGGACAGGAGTTGGCGGACCTGTGCCCTCTCCTCGTCCGGGCTGTACTGCGAGAGGCCGAGGACCAGCCGGACGCCCCGGGCGGCCGCCGCCTCCCTCGCGCCCCTGATCACCTCGGGGTAGTAGTAGTCGGCCGTCGGCACGACGAGGCCGAAGACCAGCCCGGGGCCGGACGGGGGCGGCGACTGGAACGCGGCCGGGGACGCGGCCGTCTCGGGGAGCAGCGCGCCACCGTGCACCCGGGCCACCAGTCCCCGCTCGGCGAGTGCCTCGACGTCCCGGCGCACGGTCACCGCGGAGACCTTCAACTCCTCGGCGAAGTCCGTCACTCGAAGCGAGCCGCGCTCCCGCAGGCGCCGCAGTATCGCCTGGTGTCTGTCTTCGGCATGCACGTGGTTCCGCCCCTCCCCGCCGGCCTCCGCCGACCGCCGTCAACCGCTGACCAGGAGCGTAACCCTCGTTAGATCGTTCGTGCACGATTCTGTGCGAACGATCAATTTCCTTGATGAATGTGCGAAGTATTGCGCGTTCTTTCGATGTCATGAGAGAAACCGCTCCATCGCGCCGCGCTCACCCCTCCCCGCCACCCTGCCCCGCCGCCCTCCCCGCTCGCCCTCCTCCTCCACCCGCCCCCGTTCACTCGCCCCTCCTTCTTCCCTTTCGCTCCGGAGGTCCGCCACCATGCCATCCCCGCTGGGCAGTTCACGCCGTACCTTCCTCGCCGCGTCCGGTACCGGCGCCGCCGCCGTCACCCTCGGTCTGACACTGCCCGCCGCACCGGTCGCGGCGGCCCAACTCGCCCCGGCGGCAGATGAGTTCGACACCCTGCGCCTGCGCTGGCGCGATCTGACGCTCGGTACCGGCTACGACGCCACCGCCGAGCCCTACGCCACCAAGCTCGCTGCCCTGGGCACTTCGGCCCGTACCGCGCTCGCCGCGATGGCCCCCGCGACCGGTTCCCTCTGGCCCGATCAGCCGCTCACCAACCCCGCCACCGGTTCCGCCAACATGAGCGCGAGCTACGGCCGGCTCAACACCATGGCGCAGGCCTGGGCTCAACCCGGCACCGGATCCACCGGTGACACCGCCCTGATCGCCGCCGTCGGCGAGGGACTCGACCACCTCTACACGCAGATCTACAACGAGAACACCAAGTCCTTCGGCAACTGGTGGGACTGGCAGATCGGCAGTTCCCGGCTCGTCCTCGACACCGCCGTCATCGCCTACGACACCCTCACCGCCGAACAGATCGGCCACTACACCGCCGCGATCGACCACTTCGTGCCGGACAGCGCGGTCGCCGTCTACACCGGCACCTCCACCGGTGCCAACCGCACCGATCTGTGCCGGGTGCTCGCCACCCGCGGAGTGCTCGGCCGGAACGCCGCCAAGATCGCACTCGCCCGCGACGCCCTTTCGCCCGTCTTCCCGTACGTCACCGGCGGCGACGGCCTGTACGCCGACGGCTCGTTCGTCCAGCACACCTGGATCGCCTACACCGGCTCGTACGGAGAGGTGCAGATCGACGGCCTGTCCCGGCTGTTCGCGCTGCTCGCCGGCTCCACCTGGGCGGTCACCGATCCGAACCGGCAGATCATCCTGGACTCCGTCGAGCGCAGCTACGCGCCCTTCCTCCACGACGGCCTGATGATGGACTGCGTCAACGGCCGCGCGATCTCCCGCCAGACCACCGACGACCAGTTGATGGGCCGCACGATCATGGCGCACATCGCCATGCTGGCCCTCGGCGCTTCGGCCGCCGAACGCGACCGCTGGCGCGCACTCATCAAAGGCTGGGTGCAGCGGAACCGGACCACTCCCGTCCTCACCGACCAGCGCCTCTCCGTCGCCAACCTCGCCCTGCTGCGCGCGGCCGTGGACGCCGCACCCTCGGCGGCACCCGCGCCGACCGGACCTCGCCTGTTCCCCGCGATGGACCGCGCGGTGCACCGCGGCGCCCGCTTCGCCGCCTCCCTGAGCATGTCCTCACGCCGCATCGCGTACTACGAGAACGGCAACGGCGAGAACCTGCGCGGCTGGCACACCGGCTCGGGGATGCTCGCCTGGTGGGGCGAGGGCTTCGCGCAGGACCAGTACAGCGACGGCTTCTGGCCGACCGCCGACCCGTACCGCATGCCCGGCACCACCGTCTCGCGCAAGCCGCTCGCCGACGGCGAGGGCGGCGCGTGGGGCGCGGCCAGGCCGGCCACGACCTGGGTCGGCGGCGCGAGCGACGGTACGTACGCGGCCGTCGGCCAGCACCTCGAAGGGCTGTCCTCCACCCTCACCGCCCGCAAGTCCTGGTTCTTCGTCGGCGACGAGATCGTCTGCCTGGGCGCCGGGATCACCGCCGCGGACGGCACCCCGGTCGAAACGGTCGCCGACCACCGCAACCTCGGTGCCGCCGGCACCGAGGCCCTCACCGTCGACGGCCGGCGGCTGCCCACGGCCCTGGGCCGGCACGACACCTTCCGGCGGGCCCACTGGGCGCACCTCGCGGGCCACGGCGGCTATGTCTTCCCCGGCGGCGCCGCCGTACAGGCGCTGCGCGAGGAGCGCACCGGGACGTGGAAGGCCATCAACACCGGCGGCACCGCGGACCCCGTCACCCGCCGCTACCTCACGCTCTGGTTCGACCACGGCACCGACCCCACCGACGCCTCGTACGCCTACGTCCTGCTGCCCGGGGCCCGTCAGCTGGAGACCGCGGTCCGCGCCGCCGACCGCGACAGGGTCCGTGTGCTCGCCAACTCGGCCTCGGTACAGGCCGTTTCGGCCCGCGGGCTCGGGCTGCTCGCCGCGAACTTCTGGACGGCGGGCGCGACCGGCGGCCTCGGTGTGGACGGCCCGGCGAGCGTCCTCGTCCACACCGCGCACCGCACGGCGACGCTGTCGCTCGCCGCGCCCGAGCGCTCGGGCGCACCCGTCGAGCTGACCTGGGACCGGCCGGTGCGCTCGGTCGCCACCCGGGATCCGCGGGTGGCGGTACTGTCCACCGGGCGCTCGCTCCGGCTGCGCGTCACGCCCGGAACGTCCTGCGACACGGTGCGGACCGAGGTCGTCCTGGGCTGACCCGGGCCCGGTCCCGCCCCGGCGACGACGTAGGGGACGCCGATGGACGGGTGCGGAGTCGCTGTCGGAACCCAACAGATCTCGGGGCCCATGCGCTGTCGAGTCGGCTGCTCGGCGCGGGTCTACTGTCAGGCCCCACTAGGAAAGAGGTCCCGAGACTGTTCGGAGTCGACGGAGGAAATCCTTGGTCCCTTTCGTAGGGTCGGTACATGACCGTTGTGGACCAGACCCCGGGTGAGCCGAGCGATACGCGTGGCCGTGTGGCAGAACTTCTCGCCCTGCGTGAGGAAGCCCGCCGCGGGCCGAGCGAGCGGGCGACCGAGGCGCAGCACGCCAAGGGCAAGCTGACCGCCCGCGAGCGCATCGACCTGCTGCTCGACCCGGACTCGTTCCACGAGGTCGAGCAGCTGCGCCGGCACCGGGCCGTCGGCTTCGGCCTGGAGGCGAAGAAGCCGTACACCGACGGTGTCATCACCGGCTGGGGCACGGTCGAGGGCCGCACGGTCTTCGTCTACGCGCACGACTTCCGCATCTTCGGCGGCGCGCTGGGCGAGGCCCACGCCACGAAGATCCACAAGATCATGGACATGGCCATCGCGGCCGGCGCCCCGCTGGTCTCGCTGAACGACGGCGCCGGCGCCCGTATCCAGGAGGGCGTCAGCGCGCTCGCCGGCTACGGCGGCATCTTCCAGCGCAACACCCGCGCCTCGGGTGTGATCCCGCAGATCAGCGTGATGCTCGGCCCGTGCGCGGGCGGCGCGGCCTACAGCCCCGCCCTCACGGACTTCGTCTTCATGGTCCGCGAGACCTCGCAGATGTTCATCACCGGGCCGGACGTGGTGCGGGCGGTGACGGGCGAGGAGATCTCCCAGAACGGCCTCGGCGGCGCGGACGTGCACGCCGAGACCTCCGGCGTGGCGCACTTCGCGTACGACGACGAGGAGACGTGCCTCGCGGAGGTGCGCTACCTGATCTCGATGCTGCCGTCGAACAACCGGGAGAACCCGCCGGTCCACGCCAGTGACGACCCCGCCGACCGCCGCTCCGAGATCCTCCTGGATCTGGTCCCGGCGGACGGCAACCGGCCGTACGACATGCACAAGGTGATCGAGGAGCTCGTCGACGACGGCGACTTCCTGGAGATCCACGAGCGCTGGGCGCGGAACATCATCTGTGCCCTTGCCCGGCTCGACGGCCAGGTCGTCGGCATCGTGGCGAACCAGCCGCAGTCCCTGGCCGGCGTCCTGGACATCGAGGCGAGCGAGAAGGCTGCCCGCTTTGTCCAGATGTGCGATGCTTTCAATATCCCGATCGTGACCCTGTTGGACGTCCCCGGCTTCCTTCCGGGTGTGTCTCAGGAGCACGGCGGGATCATCCGCCACGGAGCGAAGCTGCTCTACGCGTACTGCAACGCGACGGTGCCCCGCATCTCGCTGATCCTGCGCAAGGCCTACGGCGGCGCGTACATCGTCATGGACTCCCAGTCCATCGGCGCGGACCTCACCTACGCGTGGCCGACCAACGAGATCGCGGTGATGGGTGCCGAGGGTGCCGCCAACGTCATCTTCCGCCGCCAGATCGCGGAGGCCGAGGACCCTGAGGCGATGCGGTCGCGCATGGTCAAGGAGTACAAGGCCGAGCTGATGCACCCGTACTACGCGGCCGAGCGCGGCCTGGTCGACGACGTGATCGACCCCGCCGAGACCCGGGCCGTCCTCATCGCCTCGCTGGCGATGCTCAAGACCAAGCACGCCGACCTGCCCTCCCGCAAGCACGGCAACCCGCCTCAGTAACCCGCAGTAACCCGCCTCAGTACGAGGGCCTGCCGGACCTCAGCCAAGAGGAGACGAACTTGACCACCCCGAACCCCAACCCGTCCGAGTCCCTGCTCCGCGTGGAGAAGGGCGACGCAGCTCCCGAGGAGCTCGCCGCGATCACCGCGGTCCTGCTGGCTCGCGCCGCCGCCCAGCCAGCTGCCGCCGCCCCCAAGCGCGGCCGCTCCACCGCGGGCTGGCGCCGCCTGGAGCGCACCCCCGGCTTCCGCGCTCCTCACTCCTGGCAGGGCTGACCCCGCCCAGGACCGCCCGCGCAGAAAGCCCCCGCCTCGAAGGCGGGGGCTTTTTTCGCTGTCCCCACGACGGAAAGCTAGGTATATTCGGCGAAAACCTAGAGCTCCTAGGTAAAAGGATCCGGCGTGGATGCGGGAAGCGGGGGAGTGCACGGATGGTCCGAGCAGGACTGACGGTCGAGCGGCTCGCCGTCGCGGGCGCCGAGCTGGCCGACGAGGCGGGGTTCGACGGCATCACGGTGTCCGCGCTCGCCCGGCGCTTCGGCGTGAAGGACGCGAGCCTGTACTCGCACGTCAAGAACCTCCGCGAGCTGCGTCAGCGGGTCACGCTGTACGCGGCCGGAGAGTTCATCGACTCCATCGCGGCGGCCGTCGCCGGACGGGCCGGCCGGGACGCGCTCACCGCCTTCGCCGACGCCTACCGGGCCTACGCCCTGGCCCACCCGGGCCGTTACGCCGCCACGCAGCACCAGGTCGACCCCGAGCTGCTCGCCGGCACGACCGTCCTGGCGCGCACGGTGGACACCACGTACGGAATGCTCCGCGGCTACGGCCTCACCGAGCCCGACCTGACCGACGCGGTACGCCTGCTGCGGAGCACCTTCCACGGTTACCTCACGCTCGAAGCGGAGGGCGGCTTCGGCCACCCCCGCGAGGTGCAGCGGTCCTGGGAGCGCGGGGTCCAGGCACTGCACGTACTCCTGGAGCACTGGCCCAGGAGCGAAGAGGGGGACGAACATCATGGCTGAACCGGTCATCGGCACCCTGGAGGTGCCCGGCGCGAGCCTGCGCTACGAGGTGCGCGGCGCGGGGCCCGTACTGCTGCTCGTCGTGGGCGGCGGCGGGGACGCGGGGATCTTCGAACCGGTCGCCGACGCGCTCGCCGACCGGTTCACGGTGGTGACCTACGATCCGCGCGGCCACTCCCGCAGCCCGCTCGACGGGCCCGATGCGGACCAGCGCGTGGAGACACAGGCCGACGACGCGTACCGGCTGCTCGAACGGGTCGCGCCCGACGGCCCGCCCGCGTACGTCTTCGGCACCAGCTCCGGGGCGATCGTGGCGGTGGAGCTGCTCACGCGGCATCCCGAGCGCCTGGCGAGGGTGGTCGCCCACGAGCCCGTGCTGGTCTCGCTGCTGCCGGACGCGGCCGAGCAGCACGCCTTTTTCAGCCAGGTCGTATCCACCTTCCACCGGGCCGGAGTGGATGCCGCGATGGCCGAGATGGGTGCGGGGTGCGGCGAGGAGCGCGGCGAGAAGCCGGACCTGTCCGGGCTCTCGCCACGGATGCTCGCCACGTTGGCGCGGGTGCGGGGGAACTCGGCGTTCTTCCTGGGCCGGATCCTCGGACAGTTCAGCGGGTACGCGCCGGATCTGGTCCAACTCGACGCCTGCGCGGGCAAGTTGGTGCCCGCCGCGGGCTGGGCGTCGTACGGGCTGCGGCTGTACCGGCCCGCGGCGTGGCTGGCCGAACGGTACGGGGCCGCTCTCGCGGAGTTTCCGGGGGGCCACGTGGGTGTGGTGACCCACCCGGATCAATTCGCCCGGAAGCTGGGCGAGTTGCTCGGCCGGGAGCGTGCTCAGCCGCAGTGCCCGCCGTAGAAGCCGCCGTGATAGGTGTAGCCGGCCTCGATGTCGCCCAGGGCGTCGATGCACGTTCCGCGGGCACTGACGTAAACCGGGCCGGCGTAGCTGTGTTACGGGCCCGCGTCGCCCTCCCAGGTGCCGTTGGCGATCCGCAGGGACACCGAAATGGACGTCGTCCTGGACTGCTGGGCGCTGGTGGGGTAGGCCACCGCGCAGTTCTTGCCGGTGCCGGAGCTGTAGTAGATGTCGAGGTAGCCGCCCACACTGGGGGCCTGGGCTATGTACGGCTTGAGCGGGTAGTGCCCGACGAGGGAGTAGCTCGAACCGCAGGCCGAGGCGGCGGTGGCGGCATTCGCCGAGGGAACCGCGGTGACGGCCAGTGCCGCGGTCAGAACCGCGACCGTGGAGAGTTTCTTGAGCATGCTCACGCCTTTGGTCGGGATGTGCCGAATGATCGGCAAGATCATCCCGACGCTGCGTGGGCATGTCAATCGATTTTCCCCGGCCCCGGGGCTGCCCGCGGCCGAACGCGTTTTCCGGCGCAGCGGACAGCCCTCGCCGAAGACGGTTACCGCAGTCGTGCCATGAGGGCGTGTTCGACGAGGGTGATGAGGGCGCTTTTGGCGTCGGCGCGGTGGCGGGCGTCGGTGACGATGATGGGGGTGTCGGGGCCGATCTGGAGTGCTTCGCGTACTTCGTCGGGGGTGTAGGGCTGGTGTCCGTCGAAGCCGTTGAGGGCGATGACGAAGGGGAGTCCTGAGTTTTCGAAGTAGTCGACGGCGGGGAAGCAGTCGGCGAGGCGGCGGGTGTCGACGAGGACGACGGCGCCGATGGCGCCGCGGACGAGGTCGTCCCACATGAACCAGAAGCGGTCCTGTCCGGGGGTGCCGAACAGGTAGAGGATGAGGTCCTGGTCGAGGGTGATGCGGCCGAAGTCCATGGCCACGGTGGTGGTGGTCTTGTCTCCGGTGTGGGTCAGGTCGTCGATTCCGGCGGAGGCGGAGGTCATGACGGCTTCGGTGCGCAGGGGGTTGATCTCCGAGACCGCGCCGACGAACGTGGTCTTGCCCACGCCGAAGCCGCCCGCCACCACGATCTTCGCCGACGTGGTGGAACGGGCGGCACCGCCGCTAGAGCTTGCGAAGTCCACTGAGCACCCTTTCGAGCAGTGTCACGTCTGGCTGTCCGCCGGCGGACTCGTCGCCGCCGGGCTGGTGGATGGCGACAAGTCCGGCCTCGGCCAGGTCGGCTACGAGGATCCGGGCAACGCCGAGGGGGATGGTGAGGAGTGCCGAGATCTCGGCGACCGACTTGATCTCACGGCACAGATGGCAGATCCGCTGGTGCTCGGGCAACTGCCCTTGCAGCCTCGACGGTTCGGCCGTGGTGTGCACCAGCGCCTCGATGGCGAGCTGGTAGCGCGGCCTGGTCCGGCCGCCGGTCATGGCGTACGGGCGCACGAGAGGGTTGTGCGCGCCGCCCGCCGGTGAAGGCTGGGGGGTCTGCCTCGGCTGCACCGGTTCGATCCGGGGCTGCGGCGGCTGGTCGTACGGGCTGGGCTGACGGTTCGGCTGCTGATAGGGCTGCTGGTAGTGGCCGCCCTGGCCCTGACCCTGTCTGCCGGGAGTGGAGGGGTAGTTGAAGCGGTTCTGGCCGTGCTCACCCGGAGACTGCTGTCCACCGCTGTAGGGGTGCCCGCCTGGGGGTGTTGTCACGTTTCCTCCTCCGACTACCGGTGCCCGTCCCATTGGGGCCGCGCCACCGCACCTTATGGGGCGGTGGCGAGAAACGCACGGCCTGTCTGCTGATTGAGAACTGATCGGTAACTAGTTAAGAAGGCTTCCCTGAAGCTCCGCGCGGAGGTCGGGGGTCAGCACGCTTCCGGCCCGGTCCACAAGCAGCGCCATCTCGTAGCCCACCAGGCCGATGTCGGCCTCGGGGTGCGCGAGGACGGCGAGGGAGGAACCGTCGGAGACCGACATGATGAAGAGGAAGCCGCGCTCCATCTCCACCACCGTCTGGTTGACGGCGCCGCCTTCGAAGATCCGGGAGGCACCCGCGGTGAGGGACGTCAGACCGGAGGCCACGGCCGCCAGCTGATCGGCCCGGTCCCGGGGGAAGCCTTCGGACATCGCCAGCAGGAGTCCGTCGGCGGAGACCACCACCGTGTGGGACACCCCTGGGGTGTTGTCCACGAAGTTGGTGATCAACCAGTTCAGATTCTGCGCCGCCTGGCTCATCGGGCTCACACTAACGCTCCTGGTTGTAGGTGTTACTGGTGTCCGACCCCGCGTTACGGCCCTGCTGGACACCGCGGCGCAGGTTGCTCAACCTGCCCCGCACGTCCTCCGGAGCGCGGGAGACCTGGGGGCCGCCCTGCGGGGTCTGCTCGGCCGCACCCTCGACCAGATTGGCCTTGGGCACCCGCCGGGGGAGACCGGAGGGAGTGACCCCGCCGGCCTTGGGCTCACGCAGCTTCTCGGCCCGCGTCCAGCGCTCGTCGTTGGTCGAGCGCCAGTCGCCTGCCGGTCCGTCCGGCGTCTCGGCCTGCTGCTCCTGCTCGGGCTCGGCCGGCCAGCTCTGCTGGCTGCCGCGCCTCGGCAGACCGGCGTCGGTCATCTCGTGGGCGGGGGCCGGGGTGGGGCCCGGACGGTCGAAGCCTACGCGGTCCGCGGCGCCCGCGGGAACGCCCCGGGATTCCTCCGCGGATTCCGCTTCCGGCTGGAAGGGGGTCGCGTACGGCTCCTGGTAGGCACTCGCCCCCGGCCAATCTCCTTGTGCCGCCTGGCCGTTGTAAGGGGCCTCATAGGGGCCCTGGTCGGCCGCGGGCTCCCGGTAGGAGCCTTCCGGATAGGCGGACTCGCGGTAGTCGTCCCGGGGCGCGTAGGAGTCCTGGGCGTAGCCACCGGTGTGCTCGGGGGCGTACCCCTGGTTCTGGTACGAGCCGTCGTAGCCGGCGCCCTGCTGGGGCTCGTAGGAGCCCTCGTAGGACTGCTCCTGCGCGGGGTACTGCTGCTGGTTCTGGTACGAGCCGTCGTACGCCGGGTTCTGCTGGGACTCGATCTCGTCCCGGAACAGCGGGCGTTCGCCGCCCTGCGCCTGGGCCTCCAGGGCCGCGCGGCGCTCCTCGCGCATCAACGACCGGTTCACCGGGTCGAGTTCGCGGGGGTCGGACTGCTCGGCGTTCTCGTACCGCGAGTCGTCGAAGCCGAGTTCGGCCGCCGTGCGCATCGGCGCGGGCACGGCCTCGTACGGCTGCTCCCTGTGCTGCTGCGCGGGAATGATCGACGAAACCGTGAAGTCGTCGCCCAGCGGGGCGCTGTCGCCGCCGCCACCGTGGGTGATCGGGTCCGGGAGCATGACCAGGGACGTGGTTCCGGCCTGCTCGCCCGAGGGGCGCAGCTGGACGCGGATGCCGTGCCGGTCGGCGAGCCGGCCGACCACGAACAGGCCCATGCGCTGCGATACGGCGGCGTCCACGGTCGGCGGGTTGGCCAGGCGGTGGTTGATGTCCGCGAAGTCCTCGGCGGTCAGGCCGATGCCCTTGTCGTGGATCTCGACCATCACACGGCCGTCCGGGAGACGGGTCGCCGTGACGCGGACCTTGGTCTGCGGCGAGGAGAACGTGGTCGCGTTCTCCAAGAGCTCGGCGAGCAGGTGCACGAGGTCGGTCACGGCCCGGCCGTGGATCTCGGCCTCCGGCACGCCCGACAGCTCGATGCGCTCGTAGGACTCCACCTCGGAGGAGGCGGCGCGCAGCACGTCCACCAGTGGGACCGGCTGGTCCCAGCGGCGGCCCGGCTCCTCGCCGGCGAGGACCAGGAGGTTCTCGCCGTTGCGGCGCATACGGGTCGCCAGGTGGTCGAGCTTGAACAGGCTCTCCAGCTGGTCCGGGTCGGCCTCGTTGTTCTCCAGGTCGGTGATGAGGGTCAGCTGGCCCTCGATCAGCGACTGGTTGCGGCGCGAGAGGTTGGTGAAGATCGCGTTGACGTTGCCCCGGAGGAGGGCCTGCTCCGCGGCGAGCCGGACGGCCTCGCGGTGAACCTGGTCGAAGGCCCGGGCGACCTCGCCGATCTCGTCCGTGGAGTCGATCGGGATCGCCTCGACCCGGGTGTCGACCCGGCCCGGTTCGGTGCGCGAGAGCTGGTCGACGAGCATCGGCAGACGCTGCTCGGCCACGTCGAAGGCGGCGTTGCGCAGCCGGCGCATCGAGCGGCTCATCTGCCGGGCCACGATGCCGGCCAGGATGAACGCGGCGAGCAGGGCGACCACGACGATCGCGCCGTTGATGTAGGCGGTGGTCTTGGCGTCGTCGGCGATCTGGCCGGCCTCGGTCACGGCCCGGGTCACCAGCTCGTCCTCGACCTGGCTGTAGCCGTCGAACTTGGAGGTGGCGGCGGCCGTCCAGGACTCGGGGGTGATGCCCTGGGCCTTGAGCTGCTTGAGGCTCTGGACGTTCTGGGCATCGCCGATCGCGGAGGCCATTCCGCTGTAGATGGAGCCGTCGGCGGACGGGGCGGCGCTGATGTGCGGGCCGTCGTCCGCCTTCAGCTTCACGCCGGGGAAGTCCTGGGCGGCCTTTTTGGCCTTGTCCGCCATGACGTCCTTCAGATGCTTGCTGTCGGCGTCCGTACCACCCGCGTCGAACTCGCCGAGGGCGATGAACTCCAGGTAGTTGTACGAGTTGAACGCCTTGACCTGCATCTGGAAGGTCTTGGGGTCGTCGCTCGGCCGCAGCAGCAGGTGCAGGCCGATGGAACGCTGGAGCGACTCCGCCGACTTGGCGAGGTCGACCGCGTACACCATGCGCCCGTAGCTGGTGATGTTGCCGGTGCCCAGGCCGAGCTCGTTGGAGAACGTGCTCAGGTAGTGCGGGATCGCGGTGTAACCCTCTTCGGTCAGCACCGGGTTCTTGGCCTCGACGCCCTTGGCGTACGCGGTCTTGCGCAGGTCGTCGAGGGTCTTCTCCGCCTCGTGGACCTTGGCGAGGCGGCGCTTGAGGCTGGGGGTGTCCGGCATGCCCTGGACGGCCTGGTCGAACTTGGCGCGGGCCGCGTCGGAGGTCGCGTACGCCTTGCTGACGACGTCGCTGTCGCGCTTGTTCTCCAGGAGCGGCTGGGCGGTGAGGTCACGCTCGTTGAGCAGGGCCTGGCCGTAGTCGGATGCGGCGCGGACGATGTTCGCGACCTTCTCGGCGTTACGGGCGTCGCGCCAGGTGGATATGGATCCGTTCACCTCGAAGCCGCCCATGACGAGGCCGACCAGAACGGGGATGAGGAGGATCGCGTTCAGCCTGGTGGCCACCCGCCAGTTGCGCGGCGAGAAGCGGCTCCTGCTGCCCGGGGCGGCCTTCTTGCCGTTGTCCGGGGCAGAGGTCTGGGGCGCGGGCTGTGCCACCGCCGTGCGCTGCGGCGGGGTGAAGTTGCCCCGCGCCTGCTGCGTCGCGGAGCTCGTCCTGCTTCGCTTCACTCGACCAACAACCTCTCGGAGCCGGCACCCGTGGGGCGTGCCGCGTGTGTTTCAGAGCCGTACTTCTCGGGGCCGTACTACTCGGGAGTTCGCCGAATTCCAGCACGTGGGACGGCCGCCATCCAAACGTCTGGAATCTCGGGTTCCGAGTGGCCAAGACCTCAGATAAAACGGGCATAAAGAGCGAGCCCCGCCAAATGACGGGGCTGTTGTGAGCGCAGTGACACCGGATGAACGCGGCGGGTTGCGGTGACACGAGAATTCTCTGTCGAAACGTTATGAACACAGGGGCGGATCGTGGCAAAGGACACAGTCCGCCCCCGTTTCGCCTACGACAACTGCCGTAGGGCGCTGCCTACTTGAGTCGTGCCATGAGGGCGTGTTCGACGAGGGTGATGAGGGCGCTTTTGGCGTCGGCGCGGTGGCGGGCGTCGGTGACGATGATGGGGGTGTCGGGGCCGATCTGGAGTGCTTCGCGTACTTCGTCGGGGGTGTAGGGCTGGTGTCCGTCGAAGCCGTTGAGGGCGATGACGAAGGGGAGTCCTGAGTTTTCGAAGTAGTCGACGGCGGGGAAGCAGTCGGCGAGGCGGCGGGTGTCGACGAGGACGACGGCACCGATGGCGCCGCGGACGAGGTCGTCCCACATGAACCAGAAGCGGTCCTGTCCGGGGGTGCCGAACAGGTAGAGGATGAGGTCCTGGTCGAGGGTGATGCGGCCGAAGTCCATGGCCACGGTGGTGGTGGTCTTGTCTCCGGTGTGGGTCAGGTCGTCGATTCCGGCGGAGGCGGAGGTCATGACGGCTTCGGTGCGCAGGGGGTTGATCTCCGAGACCGCGCCGACGAACGTGGTCTTGCCCACGCCGAAGCCGCCCGCCACCACGATCTTCGCCGACGTGGTGGAACGGGCGGCACCGCCGCTAGAGCTTGCGAAGTCCACTGAGCACCCTCTCAAGCAGCGTTACGTCCGGCGTGCCGCCGGTCTCTCCATTGCCCGGCTGGTGGATGGCCACCATGCCGGCCTCGGCCAGGTCGGCTACGAGGATCCGGGCGACACCGAGCGGCATCTGGAGCAGCGCGGAGACCTCCGCCACCGACTTGACCTCACGGCAGAGGTGGCATATCCGCTGGTGCTCGGGAAGCAGCGTGGCAAGGTGCGCCGGGTCTGCTGTGGTACTGACCAGCGCCTCGATGGCGAGCTGGTAGCGCGGCCTGGTCCGGCCGCCGGTCATGGCGTACGGACGGACCAGCGGCTGGTCGCCTTCACCGTCGTACGCCGCGTCGTGCAGCGCGCCGTACGAATCGTGTGAGGCGGGTGGCGGGGTCATTGGTTCCTCCGGGCGGGGACAGCAAGGCATCTGCAAGCCGTCTGACAGGGCCGGTGGGGGGGAAGTGGTACGGCCGGGACGGATGTTCTGCGTCGTGCGGGAGTCGTACGCGCCGGAGGGGGCGGCGCCTCGGCTCCCGACCCCCGGCCTCGCGAGCGGCTCGGCCGGGGGATTTGCGGTCAGTGGAGCAGGCTGCCCTGGAGTTCGGCGCGCAGGTCCGGAGTGAGGACGCTGCCCGCGCGGTCGACCAGGAGGGCCATCTCGTAGCCCACCAGGCCGATGTCGCACTCCGGGTGGGCGAGCACGGCCAGGGAGGAACCGTCGGACACGGACATCAGGAAGAGGAAACCGCGCTCCATCTCGACCACGGTCTGGGCGACGCTGCCCCCCTCGAAGATCCGGGAGGCCCCGGCGGTCAGCGAGGTCAGACCGGACGCCACGGCGGCCAGCTGGTCGGCGCGGTCGCGCGGGAAGCCTTCGGACATGGCGAGGAGCAGGCCGTCGGCGGAGACCACCACCGTGTGGGACACCCCTGGGGTGTTGTCCACAAAGTTGGTGATCAACCAGTTCAGGTTCTGTGCCGCCTGGCTCATCGGACTCAACTAACGCTCCTGCTGGTGAGTGGGGTCCACGTGGAAGCTGCCGGTCGAGCCGTTGTTGGCCTGCCGGCCCTGCTGGATGCCCCGGCGGAGATTGGTCAGTCGGCCGCGCACGTCATCGGGCGCCCGGGAGACCTGGGGTCCTGCCTGGTGGTTCTGCTGCTGTGCGGTGCCCGGCACCAGGTTGGCGCGCGGGACCCGCTTGGGAAGTCCGGACGTGGTCACGCCGCCGGCGGCGGGCTTGCGGGCCCGCTCGGCCTGGCGGACCAGGTCGTCGTTGGGCGAACTGCGCCAGGCGCCGCCGCTGTTGTGGCCGAACGAGGCGCCGCCCTCACGGACGGGGAGCTGCTCGGGGGCCGGCTGCTGCGGGTCCTGGGACGCCTGCGGGGCGCCCTGCTGCTGGCCGCCCTGCTGCTGGAACCAGTTGGTCTCCAGCGTGTCGTACAGCGGGGTGCGTCCGTCACCGGCGCCGGCCGGCGGCAGCGCCCACCCGTCACCGGGCCGCCGCGCCTCGTCGAGCGCTTCCGCGGCGCCTCCGTCCTCGGGCCGCGCCTGGGCGGGCAGGCTCGCTGCGGGCAGCCGCGGGGCGCCGAAGTCGTCGCCCTCGGGGCGCCGGCGCGGGGCACCGGGACCGAAGTCCTGGCCCTGCTGGGGCTGCTGCTGGTACTGCTGCGGCTGGACCGGCCGGGGCGCGGGCGGCCGCGGGGCGTTGAAGTCCGGGCGGGCGAACCCGGAGGTCGCCGCCGGGTTCTGCCGGTCGTCGGCCGAGGGGCGCCCGAATTGACCCGTGTCCTGGCCGGGCCGTGCGAACGAGCCGGTGGCGGACGGGTCCTGCGCGGGGCGGTCGAACTGCCCGGTGCCGGACGGGTCCTGGTCCGGCCGTGCGAACGAGCCGGTGCCGGAGGCCTGGTCGCCGTAGCCGTTGTAGGTGCCGGGGCGCTCGAACTGCCCGGTCGCGGCCGGGTCCTGCGCGGTCGGCGCGCCGAACACGTCGGGGCGTACGAACGTGCCGGTGCCCGAACCCTGGTCCTGCTGGGAGCCGGGCGGGGGGCCGTCGAAGTCCGGGCGCGCGAACTCGGCCGTGGCGGCCGGGCCCTGGCGGTCGTCGGAGGCGGGACGCTGGTACTGGCCGGTGTGCTGCTCCGGCTCCTCGTGGCCGCGCGGCGCGTCCAGGGGCGACGACTGGTCGGTGCCCCAGCTCGCGGCCTGCGGCCGGGCCGGCTGCTGCGTCAGCGGGTTGCCGCCGGGCAGCTCGGCACGCGGGGCGCCGGGCGGCGGGGTCATCGGACGGTCACCGCGGCGGGGGGCCGCCGGGGCACTGCCGAACGCGTTCTGCTGGCCCTGCTGCTGCGGGGCCTGGCCCTGCTGGGGGCCGCCGTTGCGGGGCGGCAGGGCCGCGCGCGGGCCCTGGCCGCCGGCGACCTGGCCGCGCGGGGCGCCCGCGCCGAGCCGTCCGGCGGGAGCACCCGGGCCGCCGCCGCTGAGCGGGCCGGCCGCGAGACCGGCGCGCGAGGGGGGACCGCCCGCGAGACCGGGACGGCCGCCCTGGCCCGCCGGGGCCTGCGGCTGCCCGGCACCCGGCTTGCCGGGCACCTTCTTGCCGCCCTGGGCGACGTCGACGGGGAGCATGACGAGCGCGGTGGTGCCGCCGGAGTCCGACGGGCGCAGCTGGATGCGGATGCCGTGTCGCAGGGACAGCCGGCCGACCACGAACAGACCCATGCGGCGCGAGACCGAGACGTCCACGGTGGGCGGCGACGCGAGCCGCTCGTTGATCGCGGCGAGGTCCTCGGGGGAGAGGCCGATGCCGGTGTCGTGGATCTCGACCAGGACGCGGCCGTCGGGCAGCGCGTGACCGGTGACGCGGACCTTGGTCTGCGGCGAGGAGAACGAGGTGGCGTTCTCCAGGAGCTCGGCGAGCAGGTGCACGAGGTCGTTGACCACGCGTCCGGCGACCTCGGTCGCGGGCACGGCGGCCAGCTCGATGCGCTCGTACTGCTCCACCTCGGACGCGGCGGCGCGGAGCACGTCGACCAGCGGGACCGGGCGGGTCCAACGGCGGCCCGGCTCCTCGCCGGCGAGGACGAGGAGGTTCTCGCCGTTACGGCGCATACGGGTCGCGAGGTGGTCCAGCTTGAAGAGCGAGGACAGCTGGTCCGGGTCGGCCTCGCGGGACTCCAGCTCGGAGATGAGCGAGAGCTGACGCTGGATCAGACCCTGGGAGCGGCGCGAGAGGTTGGTGAACATCGCGTTGACGTTGCCCCGGAGGAGAGCCTGCTCGGCGGCGAGGCGGACGGCCTCGCGGTGCACGTCGTCGAAGGCCGCGGCCACCTGGCCGATCTCGTCGCGCGAGTGCACGCCGACCGACTCCACCGAGGTGTCGACGTCCTGCGGGTCCGACTCCGAGAGCTGCTTGACGAGCTCGGGCAGACGGTCCTGGGCGACCCGGGTCGCGGTGTCCTGGAGGCGGCGCAGCGAGCGGATCATGGAGCGGGCCACGACGAACGCGCCAACCAGCGAGACGCCGAGCACGATGAGGATCAGCGCACCGTTGAGGATCGCGTCGCGCTGCGAGGAGTCGCGCAGCTCGCGCGCCTTCTGCTCCATCTCACCGAGCAGGGTCTGCTCGATGGTCTTCATCTGGTTGATCTTGTTGGAGTCCTGGTCGTACCAGTCGAGGTACGAGCGCCGCTGCTCCTGGTTGATGCCGCCGGTGTTCTTGAGCACCCGCTGCGAGTACGCGTTGGCGGCGGTGATCTCCGAGTTGCCCTTGTCGAGCGGGGCCATCAGCTCGGTGGAGTTGCCGCCGTTGGCCTCGTACACGTTCTGGAACGAGGCCAGTGACTGGCGCTCGCCGTCCTGGGCGGCCTTGGCGTAGAGGCGGTCGGGCTCCGTGAGGTCGCCCGCCTTGTCCTTGGTGGCCGGCAGCGCCGCGGCGATGATCGCGCGCTGGACCGAGGCGTACTCCTTGGCCGAGGAGAAGGCCGCGAGCGCACGGGTCCGCTTGATCATCTCCGGGTTGGAGGTGGCCTGGGCCATGTCCTGGGAGAGGCTGAGCAGACCGCGGATCACACGGCTGTAGGACTCGACCGTCTGGGAGTTGGTCGAGCCCTCCTTGTAGGCGGTCCTGCGGATGCTCTCCAGGTCCTGGAGCTGGATCGCGATGTTGGTGACGTTGCGCCGGATCGACTCCAGGGCGGCGTCGTTCTCCGTGCCGCTGACGTCCTGGGTCGCGTGGATGAACGACTTCCTGACCAGGTCGGTGGCCGAGCGGTCGGTCTGGACGCGGGCGTCGGAGGTCTGGGTGGAGAGCGGGCCCGCCGAGTCGTCGCGCTCGGTCTGGAGCGCGGCGGCGAGCTCGGTCGCCTGCTTGGTCATGTCGGTGAGCAGCTGCATGTGGTCGAGCTGCTGCATGTCGTTCATCGACTGCTGGATGCGCAGCCCGCCCAGGGTGGTCGCGGCCACCACGGGGAGGGCGAGCAGGGCGACGAGACGGGTCGAGATGCGCCAGTTGCGCAGGGCTATTCGGGAGCCCGTGTCCACGGGACCCGTGGGTTTGCGGTCGGCACCGGCGCTCTCGCCCGCGGACGGGCCGGCGGGCCCGCCGGTGCGGGCCGTCTGGCCGCCCGCCTCACCGGCCGGCGAGGCGGATGGGTTCTCGGGGCCCCGGGGGTTCTGGGCGTGCTGGGGCGAGGAACTGGCCGTCTTGGGGCCAGTCCCGCCCTGCGGCTCCTGCTCCGCCGCAGCGCTGCCATCCCTCTTGAAACGTCCCTGCACTAGCGTCGCAACCTCTGGACCAGGCGTCCCCCCGCTCGGGGCGGATGGGACGGTGTCGGCGTCATGGGGGCACTGCGCGCCCCCTGTGTGGTCTGAGTGACCGGCGCTTGTCCTGCTCCCCCTCCCGCCGCTCACCCGGCGCTGCGTTGCGCCCCTGCGCACCGGTCAGTGACCCGCGGCGGTGCGTGGAATTCCAGCACAGTGCCGGATCTCCAACAAGGCCCGCGTACCGGGCCGTGACCTGAGTGACACATTGTGAGTATCACGTCACAAGACGTAGAAAGTGATCACGGAGAAAACGGACTTATGCTTACGAGTCACTTACGGGCGGGGGGTGTCCCAGTCGCGATGATCAGGAGCGGAATGAAGGGTTCGATGCCCAAATGTCCGTTCCTGGAGCGGCAGTTGACGGACCTTTATATCCCTTTTGCGGCTTGATTCGTGAGCAAACTCACATGTTGATCGTCGTCTCTACGACCCTTTGCCGGGAATTCGAATGTTTAGCCTGACGCTTTACAGGGATGGCCAGACCGACAATCGGCGCCCTCCGGCGCCCGTAAAGACAGGGTTCGTAGCAGAGATGAAGACGACGATGATCATCCGCAACATAGCCAACCCGCGCCGCACCACCCTGGCGCACCTCGCGGATGCCGAGGAACTGCAGCGGGCGGCCCAGCCGGAGCACACCGTCGAACTGCCGACCCAGACGGCCAACCCGCGCCGCACCATCCTGATGAAGGCCCCGGCCGCGACCCCGGCCCCGGCTCGGGCCGAGGCCGCCACCGTCTGACCCGGCGCCCCCGCGACGCCTGACCGGGTGGCCCCGCGACCCTGACCGGGTGGCCCCGCGGCAGCCGAGCGGGCGGCCTCGCGGCCGGGCACATCGCACGGCCGGTGCCCTCGCCCGCGTTAGCCTGGAGCGTCAGACTCCGGCCGCTCGGCCAGTACCAGCTAAAGCGAAGTGAGGGGCGACAGCACTCGTGCGCATCGCCAGGTTCTCCATCGACGGCAATGTCGCCTTCGGAGCCGTCGAGGGTGAAGGCCCCGACGGTCTCGTACTCGACATCATCAAGGGCATCCCGTACGCGGACTTCGAGCTCTCCGGCACCAAGGTGCCGCTGAGCAAGGTCCGCCTGCTGCCGCCCGTGCTGCCCAACAAGGTCGTGGCCATCGGCCGCAACTACGCGGAGCACGCCAAGGAGCTCGGCAACTCCGTCTTCGACGACCAGGGCCGTCCCGAGGCACCGGTGGCCTTCTTCAAGCCGACCACCTCGGTGATCGGCTCCGGCGACACCATCGAGTACCCCTCCTTCTCCAACGAGCTGCACCACGAGGCCGAGCTGGCCGTCGTGATCGGCCGCATGTGCCGTGAGGTCCCGCGCGAGCGCGTCAAGGACGTCATCTTCGGCTACACCTGCGCCAACGACGTGACCGCCCGTGACGTCCAGCAGCGCGAGAAGCAGTGGGCCCGGGCCAAGGGCTTCGACACCTCGTGCCCGCTGGGGCCCTGGGTCGAGACGGACCTGGACCCGAGCGACCTCGCCATCCAGGCGACCGTCAACGGCGAACAGCGTCAGCTCGGCCGCACGGCCGACATGATCCGCTCCATCGAGGACCTGGTCGTCCACATCACCGAGGCCATGACGCTGCTCCCGGGCGACGTCATCCTCACCGGCACCCCGGCCGGGGTCGGCCCCCTCAACGTCGGCGACGAAGTCGCCGTCACCATCGAAGGCATCGGCACTCTCACCAACAGGGTGATCAAGCGTGGCTAACCCCCTGGACGCGAAGGTCCGCGTCCGTTTCTGTCCCTCCCCGACCGGCAACCCCCACGTGGGTCTGGTCCGCACCGCCCTGTTCAACTGGGCGTTCGCCCGGCACCAGGGCGGCACGTTCGTCTTCCGCATCGAGGACACCGACGCGGCCCGCGACAGCGAGGACTCCTACAACCAGCTCCTGGACTCCCTGCGCTGGCTGGGCTTCGACTGGGACGAGGGCCCGGAGGTCGGCGGTCCGCACGCGCCGTACCGCCAGTCGCAGCGCATGGACATCTACCGCGATGTCGCCGAGAAGCTGCTCGCCGCCGGCCACGCGTACAACTGCTACTGCACCACCGAGGAGCTGGACGCCCGCCGCGAGGCGGCCCGCGCCGCCGGCAGGCCGTCCGGCTACGACGGCCACTGCCGCGACCTGAGCGCCGAGCAGAAGCAGGCGTACGAGGCCGAGGGCCGCAGCCACGTCGTCCGCTTCCGGATGCCCGACGAGGCGACCACCTTCACGGACCTGGTCCGCGGCGAGATCACCGTCCAGGCGGAGAACGTCACCGACTACGGCATCGTCCGTGCGAACGGGGCGCCCCTCTACACCCTCGTGAACCCGGTCGACGACGCCCTGATGGAGATCACCCACGTCCTGCGCGGCGAGGACCTGCTCTCCTCCACACCGCGCCAGATCGCGCTCTACAAGGCGCTGATCGAGCTGGGCATCGCCCAGCAGGTCCCCGCCTTCGGCCACCTGCCGTACGTGATGGGCGAGGGCAACAAGAAGCTCTCCAAGCGCGACCCGCAGGCGTCCTTGAACGTCTACCGCGAGCGCGGCTTCCTCCCCGAGGGCCTCCTGAACTACCTCTCCCTCCTGGGCTGGTCGTTCTCCGCGGACCAGGACGTCTTCTCGATCCAGGACATGGTCGCGAAGTTCGACATCGCGGACGTGAACGCCAACCCGGCCCGCTTCGACCTGAAGAAGGCCGAGTCCATCAACGCGGACCACATCCGCATGCTGGACGAGAAGGCGTTCGCCGCGGCCTGCGAGCCGTGGCTGCGCGCGCCGCACGCGAACTGGGCCCCCGAGGCGTTCGACGAGAAGGCCTGGGAGGCGATCGCCCCGCACGCCCAGACGCGCGTGACCGTCCTCTCGGACATCACGGCCAACGTCGACTTCCTCTTCCTGGACCAGCCGGTCGAGGACGAGGCGTCCTGGGCGAAGGCGATGAAGGAGGGCTCGGACGACCTCCTGCGCACGGCCCGGGAGAAGCTGGAGTCGGCGGACTGGACGTCCCCCGAGTCCCTGAAGAACGCGGTCCTGGCGGCGGGCGAGCAGCACGGCCTGAAGCTCGGCAAGGCCCAGGCCCCCGTCCGCGTGGCGGTCACCGGCCGCACGGTCGGCCTCCCCCTCTTCGAGTCCCTGGAAATCCTGGGCAAGGAGAAGACCCTGGCGCGGATCGACGCGGCACTGGCGAAGCTGGCGGCGTAGACGTCCGCGAGCGCGCGAGCGAGGGGCGGCAGCCGATCCGGCTGCCGCCCCTCCGCGCGTCGCTACCCCAACCGCCGTGCGGCCAGAGCGAGCCAGGCTCCGGGGGAGAACGGGGCGGGCGGGTCGACCTCCATGCCCAACTCGGCGACGGCGAGCGCGCATTCGGCCTCGTCGAGGCCTAGGGCGAGCAGCTCGTGCAGCTCCCCGACGGTCCTGGCGACGAGCGAGGGATCCGTCGTCGCGCGGTAGTCCTCGATCACGGCGTCGTGGTCCTCGAACTCGTCCGGCATGTCCTGCGAGAACCAGCCGCCGAGCAGCTGCCCGAGCTCGGGAAAGCGTGCGTGCCACTCCCAGTGCGTGCGGGGCACGGAGGGTGCCGGTGCCTCGCCGTCCTCGATGCTGCGCCTGAGGTGGTCGGCGAGGAGGACGAGCCAGCCTTGGATCTCCGCGTCTCTCAGTCCCACATCCGGCACCGGGTAGAACTCGCCGAGCCGCTGCCTCAGTCGGCCCGGAGGGTGCTGGGCGTATTCCCGCAGCTGCTGCTCGGCGACGGCGAGTGCCCACGGCCCGGAGTGCCAGGTGTGCCGGACGTAGGCGTCGAGCGCAGGGCTGCGCCGCTCGGGGGTGTCGGCGGCTTCCTGTCCGAGGTAGGCGCGCATGACTTGGTCCAACTCGCCGTAATGCGCGTCGTGTTGCAGGGGCTTCAGGGACATCGGACGGCCTCAGAGGTAGATCGGGAAGGTGGCGTGCACGGTGAACCCGTGTGGGCTGGACTCACTGCGCCGCAGTACGACCCGGGCCGCTCGCACCTCGATCGCGCCCCGGCCGGCCAACGACATCGCCTGGAGCAGCACGCGGCCGACGGGTTCCTCTCGCAAAGGCCAGGCGGCCTCGATGGTGAGCCGCTCCCTCGTCGCTTGCGCGAGCCACCGGTGGATGACCTGCTCATTACGCGTCACGACGTGCTGCGTTGCCCACTGAGCGGTGTCGCGGTCGGGGTAGGTGGCGGCACGGTTGGGAACGACCCCGCCGGCTTCCGGCTCGCTCGCGCTGTTGATGATGCTCATGAGATCCCTTCGGGAGGCGCCGTCAGGGGGCCGGATGGGTCGTGGGGCATGGCCTTGGCGGCCCCGCAGCGACGGAGGTGTACCGCTCTTCGTGGATCGTCGGGTCCTGTGCCCGGGCGGCGGTTGTTCCTCGTGCCGACCCGGCGGCTCCGTCGCAGTTCGTAGCCATTGAGCAGTGCAGCCATCCTATTCGGTCGCGGCTCGGTTGGTGCTCTTTCATTCCTAGACAGGGTTGAACGACCAGAAAATGCCAACTTCGGAGTCCGATACGACCGCTAGGCCGTAGTCCGCAGTATATTCCGTGAAGGGAGTCCACCCGGGGCCGGCATTGCGCGCGTCAAGGTTCGGGGTTCTTGTGTCCCTGGCCTCGGTGAGATTTGTATAGCATGTGCGACTTTTGGCGAATCGGGAAATAAGCGTTCTTGCCGCAATCAGCAAACCTTCGGGGTTCTCCTGAAATCCCGGGACTTCTGTGATGTGGCACCAGTCGTTCATGAGCGCGACGAGCAACCGTTCCGCACTGTCGGCGTCGATCTCATGAAGATTACGGGAGATCTGTTCGGTGGAAACGACATTGAACGGAAAGTCTCTCCGGCCGACTCCGGTCGGCTGGTCGTTCCTGTCTTTGTCCCAGTCCTGGCCGGCCCAGCCGCGTGGGTCGGATACGTCCCGCCGCATGACGGCCCATGCGTCTGCATCCCATGAGTGGTTGCTTCTGGGGCCAACGGAGACGAAGACGTACTCATCCTCGTACAAAGTGTTGAGCGCGGCGGCCCAAGTTTCACGTGTTGTTGTATGCATGGGACTTCCCGAGGTGGGAGCTTGGCTTCACACGGCAGGCATGGAAGTAAGCACGGAAAACGGAGGGATCAGGCTCGGATCGTATCGAAGGATGGTCTTGGTCTTGTGTGCCTCCACGGCCCGAGCCTCAAGCCCTTGGTACTTGAACCCTGTTCCTGCCACGCCTGGTATTGGCTGCTTGCTGACCGAGTGCCCGGTGACGCGGCCGTCCGGAGCGGTGCTGATAAAAGCCTCTTTGTCTCCGACAGCGGGAGGCCCTGACAGCCACGTCTGAATTTCCGGGGCTCTCTGGTCGATGTTGTTCTGAGTGAATTCTTGGGCTTCTTCCGCATTCTTGAAGGAGGAAGAAGCGCCAATTTTTGGCTTTCCGTGAAGCCAAGTTCCCGTGGGGGGATCTCCCTGATCCCGAAGCCGCTGGGCCAGCTGCGCGTCATCACTTCCTGCATGACCCCGAGGGTCTCGCGGATGCGCACGGCATCCTGGGCGGCTCCCCTGTGCAGATCGCGGTAGGCGGAGCCCGTGGTTCCCTGCCATCCGGCCTGGATGTGGTCGACGATCCCGTCCATGCGGCGGACCTGACGGTCCAGATGGCGTCGCATTTCTTCGAGGTCGTCGGGCAGCTTGCTCAGGCCGTCGTCGTCAGGTGTTCTGAGGTCCGGATTGCCTTGCATGCCGCCCCTCTGCCTCCCGTACTCCTGTGCGATCGCGCGTGTTCAACGAGCTTGACAACGGGCCCCAGAGGCAAGGAAGTTGCTACTGGGCCAGGCGCGGTGGCGTGGAGGGTGGCGTCCCGAATCGGATGTCAGTGGGCCGAGTTATGTTCTTCGGGCAGTGCGCGCAACGCTGCGGACCGCCGTCGCCACGCCTCACCGGGAGACCCTCATGCCCATGCCCGCCCCCGACTTCTCCTGGCACTTCACTCCGGGCAACGTGTTCGAGGAGGAGTCGGGCAGTACCGGCACGATGAGTGTGGTGCGCGGCGGGGAGTTGTGGCTGCACACCGGGCGGGTCATCGCCTGCGACCCGTTCGTCTCGCTGGGGGCCGGGGAGGCCGAGCCGTTCACGGCGTGGGTGGCGCCGGGGCGCTATCCGGTGGAAGCGGCCATAGCCACCCTGGTGCGGCCGGGGGAGCCGGAGGTGGACGGTCCGCATCTGCGGGTGGCCGCCGCGCGGCTCGTCATCAAGGACGTCCCCGCCGTCTCCTGGGAGCTCGCGCTCCAGCCGGGGCAGGAGCTCGCCGAGCTGGATGACGAGGAGTTCTTCGGCTACGGGGTCGACGCCGGTACCGGATGCTTCTACGACGCCGGGTCCGACGGGTCCTTCCCGGACTGCGAGGGCGACGAGGGCCCGCTGTGGGACGCCTTCGACACCGTCCCGCCCTCACCGGGCCCGCACACCGTCACCGATCCCGCATCCGGCCACAACCTGATCGCCTTCACCTCGGGGTGGGGCGACGGCGCGTACCCGACCTGGATAGGCAGGGACGAGGCCGGCACGGTCACCTGCTTCGTCACCGACTTCTTCGTCGTCCCCGCCGAGGCGCTGGTCCCCTGAGCCGGCGGCCCCGCCGCATATGCCAGAACCCGGCCCGCCCGCCGGGCCGGCGGCCTAAGCTCGAAGCATGGCCATCCGCGCCGTCCTCTGGGACATCGACGACACGATCTTCGACTTCGCCGCGGCCTCCCGCTCCGGCATTCGCGCGCACCTCGACATCGAGGGCCTGCCCCCTGCGTACGACTCCCTGGAGGCGGCTCTCGACGGCTGGGACGAGCTGACCGCCTTCCACTGGGCCCGGTTCGCCGCCGGGGAGACCGACTGGCACGGGCAGCGGCGCGACCGCGTGCGGTCGTTCCTCGGCGAGGCCATGAGCGACGAGCGGGCCGAGGCCTGGTTCGAGCGGCACATCGCGCACTACGAGGCCGCCTGGAGCCTGTTCCCGGACACGCTGCCCGTCCTCGACGTGCTCGCCGACGAGTACCGGCATGCCGTGCTGTCCAACTCCTCCCTGCACAACCAGGAGCGGAAGCTGCGGATCCTGGGTGTGCGCGACCGCTTCGAGGCGCTGCTCTGCGCGGCCGAACTCGGTGTGGCCAAGCCGCAGGCGGCCGCGTTCCTCGCCGGCTGCGAGGCGCTCGGGCTGCCGCCCGAGGAGGTCGTCTACGTGGGCGACCAGCCGGACATCGACGCCCGGGGGGCGGTCGAGGCGGGGCTCAAGGCGGTCTGGCTGGACCGGTCGGGGGAGGGCGGCAGGCCCGAGCTCGTGCGCATCACCGGACTTGACCAGCTCCCCGGCCTGCTGCGCCGCGATACCCGTTTTGGAGCGCCGGACACCTTCGGGTAATGTTCTTCCTGCGCCAAGGGGAACGGGAAGAAAAACCCCGAACCGGAAGCGCAAGCCAAGCAAAACTCCCCACGGGGGTTGCGTTTTGGTGGGCTATGGTGTAATTGGCAGCACGACGGTTTCTGGTTCCGTTAGTCTAGGTTCGAGTCCTGGTAGCCCAGCTCGCAGAGCTTCATCTGCAAGGCCCCCGTTGTGTAGCGGCCTAGCACGCCGCCCTCTCAAGGCGGTAGCGCCGGTTCGAATCCGGTCGGGGGTACAGATCCTTCCCGCGGGATCACCAGGGTCGCACCCGGTGAACCTGATGCAGGATCGCTAGGGCCCCCGTTGTGTAGCGGCCTAGCACGCCGCCCTCTCAAGGCGGTAGCGCCGGTTCGAATCCGGTCGGGGGTACTGGTCTAAACCACCATGGGCTATGGTGTAATTGGCAACACTACGGTTTCTGGTACCGTCATTCTAGGTTCGAGTCCTGGTAGCCCAGCGGGTCATTTCAAGATCCTGGATCTTCTCTCGAAGGTCCGAAACGCAGGTAGGCCCCCGTTGTGTAGCGGCCTAGCACGCCGCCCTCTCAAGGCGGTAGCGCCGGTTCGAATCCGGTCGGGGGTACGCACAGAGAATGGGCCCTTCGCATCTTGCGGAGGGCCTTTTCGTTTGCCTGCTCGGGGGGCGGCGGCCTCGCGCCACCCCCGCCGCCCGGTCACCCGTTCGTGAAGCGCCGCTCGGACTCACGCGCCTCGGCGATCCTGCGCAGGCTCAGCAGTACCGGCTCGTACAGCACGGTCAGGGCCACCGCCGCCTCCACCTGTGCGTCGGGCGATTCGTAACGCTCCACCAGGTCGAGGTCCGTCACCGCCAGTTCGGCCGCCGCCCGTGCGTAGGGCAGCAAGTCGTCGACGGCGCACGGGTAGTTGAGCCGGGCCAGTGCCCCCACCGCGTCGACGAGCCTGCCGTAGGCGGGGGAGCCCGGGCCGCAAGCGTGCGGGCCCTCCAGCCAGTTGAGCCGGGAGAGCAGTGCGTCGACGGTGCGTCGGGCGAGGTCCGCGGCGGGGGCCTCGGGGTCGGATTCGGGCGGGCTGGGCAGGGCCCCTACCGCGATGCCCAGGCGGTGGTGGTGGTCGAGGGAGTCGTCCTCCAGGGCGGCGAGCACCTCCCGGGCGGTGGCCACCGGAACCCTGCCGACCTGGATCAGGGCGCGCACCAGCCTCAGGCGCTGGAGGTGGCTGTCGTCGTATGCGGACCGGGTGGCCGTGACCCGGCGGCCCGGCGGCAGCAGTCCCTCGCGCAGGTAGTACTTGATCGTGGCCGTGGAGACCCCGCTGCGTTCGCTCAGTTCCGCCAGTTTCACGCCGGTCCCCCTTGCGCCGTTTCTTGGAGAGTGTCACTATCCAATCATGGATAGTTCGGCTATCCAATGGTCGGGAATCGCGACAGGGGGAACGTCATGAACGACAAGCCGGTCGAGGGGCGCATGACCGCCGCCGCCGAGGGCGACGTGGTCGTCTTTCTCATCGGGATGCGGGTCAACAGCTTCAGGGCGCTGCGCAGTTGGCTGCCGGTCTCGGCGGCCATGCCGCGGATGCTGAAGGAGCTGGAGAAGGAGAAGGGGCAGGGCATCGGACTCCTCGGCTACCGGCCCGTGCTCGGCGGGCCGCGCCTGATCGGCGTGATCCAGTACTGGGAGTCCAAGGAGAAGCTGCTCGCCTACGCGTCCGCCGGGGACAAGGAGCACCGGCCGGCCTGGGCGGCCTTCAACCGCCGGGCCCGGGCGGGCCGGGGCAACGTCGGAATCTGGCACGAGACGTATGTCGTGCCGGCCGGATCGTACGAGTCGGTGTACGTGAACATGCCGGAGTCGGCCTCCGGTCTCGGCGCGGCCACCGGCCTGGTCCCGATCGGCCGAGGTGGCGACCGGGCGGCAGACCGTCTCAAGATCAAGGCTGGCTGATCCCACCCCTCGGACACCAGGGGATGTCTCCATTCGCGGAAGGCGGCCGGCCCCGGGCACACCAGGGGCTTGTGCGGTGGCCCGGTGGCCCTGCGGTGGGGAATGTCCGGCGTTCCCCCGACCTGCCATCCGCAGGCGTGCGCGAACCGTTGGCCCGGCCCGATACCGAGGTCGCGGCGGAAGTTCAGGGGCCACTCGAAGTCAACCGCTGACGGGCAATGCAACGCCGAACAGCATCACCTACGGACCTGGACACCCCCGTGGCGCCGCCCCTCCTTACCCTGTCCAACTCATCTGCCCCACGCTCAACTTGGCAAGCCCTCGTCTTGGCTTTCCGGGTGAGAGCATGGAGCATGGGCCTTTGCGGGCGGTCGAGGCGAGAGGTCCATGATAAAGATTCTGATTGCCGAGGACATGGCGATGCTACGCCGGGCGCTGGTCGAAATCCTTTCACTGGAAGCGGACTTCGATGTGGTGGCCGATGTCGACTCCGGGGACGAGATCGTCCCGAAGGCAATCGCCCTGCAACCGGATGTCGCTGTGCTCGACATCGGTCTGCCCGGCATGGACGGCATCTCCGCGGCCGCCGCGCTGGGTACGGTCCTGCCCGATTGCCGGATCCTCATGCTCACGGGACTAGGCAACCCCAGCACGCTGCGCCGAGCCCTGGCCACCCGGGCCACGGGTTTCCTGCGCAAGGACGCCGATCCCGCTCAACTCATGGGCGCGATAAGGGCGGTGGCCTCCGGAGAGACGGCGATCGACCCCCAGCTGGCGATCGCGGCGCTCCAGGACGTGACACAGCCGCTGGCGCCCCGCGAACTGGAGGTCCTCCGGCTCGCCGCCGCGGGCGAGGGCACCGCCGCCATCGCCCGCAGGCTGTTCCTCTCGCCGGGCACGGTACGCAACTACCTGAACAGCGCCGTGGTGAAACTGGGCGCCCGCAACCGTATGGACGCGGTACGGATCGCGCGCGAGAGCGGCTGGATCTGAGGCTCGGCCGGGAATTTCCGCCGGGCGCGGGGGCGGGACGGGGATCTCCTGGGCCGCCCGACGAGTCGTGCCGGGAACTTTCCCGTCGCCCTTCGGCTCAGGCCTCCTTGTTCAGGCTTCCCTCCAGCCCCCTTCTCAGGCCGCTGTCCGGCCCCGGCCGGCCCGGCCGAGCCGTGCGTCCCCTTCCGCGGGACGCACAGCTGCCGCGGGGGGACGGAGGAAGCGGCGCCTCGGCTCCTGGGCCGCTGCCGGGAGCGGGACGACCGCTGTCAACGAGAACCATTTGTCGTCCACGATCTCGGTGTTGAGCCGGCCCTCCAGCGCTTCGAGGCGTTCGCGAAGGTTGGTGAGACCGCTTCCCGGCAGCGTTCCGCTGGTCGGGCTGACCGGGGTCTCCTGGATTCCGTCGTTGGTCACGATCAGTCGGACCGCGCCCGGTTCGCGGCTGAGCTGGACGATGCAGCTTGCGGCCCGGCTGTGCCGGAGCGCGTTGGTGATTCCCTCGCGCAGCACCGTCGCCAGTGTCGTCTCGATGTCGGGCGGCAGGGGCCCGGCGCTGCCGCGGGACACGGCGCGGATGCCCATGTCCCCGAGAATGGCGAAGAGGGTGTCGATCTCCGTGCTCAGCGACATGGCGCGGTAGGTCTGCGAGACGGCCCGCACATCGGCGAACGCCCGCTGCGTGGTGTCCAGGATCTCCGTCAACTCCTGGCGCAGACGGGCGTGTTTGGAAGGCGGCAGGCGTCGAGCCAGTTCGCACTTGAAGGCGATCGTGGTCAGGCTGATGCCCAGCAGATCGTGCAGATCGCGGGAGAACCGCAGCCGTTCCGCCTCCAGGGCCATTCTGGTGAGCTCGTTCCGGGTGCGGTGGGCCTCCTCGACGAGACGGGTCAGCTCGGAGAGCCCGTAGACCACCAGCCCGGTCAGCGCGGTCGCGACGGTCCCGTACCAGAGCGAACCGCGGCCCATTCCCGTCCCCAGCACCAGCAGGCCGGCCGACCCGACGGCCAGCGCGTACATGAGCCACCTCCACCAGGACGGCAGCACGAGCAGGGCGGAACCGGCGAGGAACCCCGGGGTGGCGAGCCAGGCCTCGGCATAGGCGAGAAACGGAACGTAGGTGAGGACGGCCTGGCACCCGAAGCTCCAGTACTGGAGGCCGGCCAGCCGCGGGAGGAGGTGCGGGAAGGAATGGGCCAACTGGAGCCCGTAGACGAAGAAGAGAGTGGTCATGCCGGTGGCCAGCCCGGCCGCCGAGGTGCGGTCTTCCACCAGATAGCCCACGCCGACGCCGAAGAAGGCGACGAGCACGGCGAAGGTGATGGCGACGGCGGTGCCGAGGGCGAGGTGTCTGCTTCGCGCGTCCTCCTGTTCGACGTGCGGGTCACGGTGCAGAGCAGAACCTTGCATCTCTTCCCCCCGGACGAGCCGAACGAGTCAGTGAGTCTGGCTGCGCTGCCCCAGCCTCTCACGACATACCGGGAAGATAGAGGAATTCGTGGTCGATTTTAGTCGTCGGAATGCCGGGAAGGGGAACTCGAAGGGGTAATGGCCGGACCTGGTCAAGTTATCGGTATCGTCGGCGAGTTGAGGTCCGGCGAAGGTGTCGCCACACCCGTCACGATGCCGCGCGCGAAGAGGAGTTCCGCGACCTTGTGCAAGGGAACCGAAAGGCGGTGACGCGATCGCGCCGCGTCGACGTTCACCTTCACCGGAATCCGGTATTCCTTCTACGGCGCGAGGGCTTTTCACCTCGCGGACGCCGCTTCGATCAGGGAAGCAAGCCACGGCAGCTCGGGGCCGGCAGACGGGGGTGAACAACCGACCCCGGCTGCCGTGGCTCGTTCGGAGGGTGCCGCTAGACGCGGCTCTTGGCGCGGTAGAGGTGCATGGTCAGCGGGGCGAAGATCAGCGTGATGACTCCACACGCCAGCAGGACCCAGCCGATGTCGGTGCCATCCGCGTGGCCGTGGACCAGTCCGCGTACGGCGGTGGCCGCCCTGCTGACCGGGTTGGCGTTGACGATCGCCTCCATCCAGCCCGGCATCGTCTCGGGCCGCACGAAGATGTTGCTCGTGAAGACCAGGGGGAACATCACCAGCATGCTGGAGCCGGACACCGTCTCCGGCGCCTTGGCGACCACGCCCAGGGCGGCGAAGATCCAGCTGACGCTCACCGCGAAGACCAGCAGCAGGAGCATCGCGGCCAGCACTCCGCCCACCCCGCCCTCGGGCCGGAAGCCGAGTGCGAGGCCGACGGCCATCGTGGTGGTCAGGGCCAGCACGTAACGGAAGATGTCGCCGAGGATGCTTCCCACGATGGTGGCCGGCTGCCAGAACGGCAGGGTCCGGAAGCGGTCGTAGATGCCCCGGGTGATGTCCATGTTGAGCGCGGTGCCGGTGTAGACCGTCGGCATCACGACCGTCTGCACGAGGACGCCGGGCAGGAAGTACTGAAGGTATTCCTTGGTGGACCCGGCGAACGCGCCGCCGAAGAGGTAGGTGAAGGTCAGCAGGAAGACGATGGGCATCAGCGTGACGTCGAACAGCACGGCCACGCCGTAGTGCTTCATCTTCCGCATGGTCCGCCAGGCCGAGACCCGCACCGCCGTCAGCGGGTTGGGGCGGGAGGGGCGGATCTGGCTGGTGAGGGCCTTGCGCAGAGCGTCGGCGGGCACGCCCGGGGTGGCCGCCGTCTCGGATGTGATGGTCATGCCGCGTCCTCTTCGTTGGCGGTGCTGTCTTCGGCGGGGCGCCCGGTCAGGGCCAGGAAGACCTCGTCGAGACTGGGTCGGCCGAAGGCGAAGTCCGAGACGGCGATCTCGGCGCGGGCGAGTTCGGCCAGGGCTCGGACCACCCGGTCGTTGTCGTCGGTCCGCACGGAGAGCGCGAACGGGTCGGACTCCTGGAAGACCGGCGACGCGAGCGTCCGGGTGAGTAACTGGGAGGCCTCGGGGCGGCTTTCGGCGTTGACGAGCCGTACGTGCAGAGCGCCGGTGCCGACCGACGCCTTGAGTTCGCCCGTGGTGCCCTCGGCGATGACCCGGCCGTGGTCGATGACGGCGATCCGGTCGGCCAGTTGGTCGGCCTCGTCCAGATACTGCGTGGTGAGCAGGATCGTGGTGCCCAGGGCCACCATCGCCCGCACGCTGTCCCACACCTGGTTGCGGCTGCGTGGGTCGAGTCCGGTGGTCGGCTCGTCCAGGAAGAGCAGGTCGGGGGTGATGACCAGGCTGGCGGCGATGTCGAGCCGACGGCGCATGCCCCCGGAGAAGGTCTTGGCCTGCCGTCCGGCGGCATCGGTGAGGTCGAAGGCCGCGAGCAGTTCCTCGGACCGGTCCGCGGCCTGTGCGCGGGAGAAGCCCAGCAGCCGGGCGAGCAGGGTCAGGTTCTCGGTGGCGGTGAGGTCTTCGTCGATCGAGGCGAACTGGCCGGTGAGGCTGACCCGGCTGCGTACCGCCTCGGCCTCCTTGACGACATCGTGCCCGAGCACCCGGGCGGTTCCACCGTCGGGGGTCAACAGGGTGGACAGCATCCGGATCGTCGTCGTCTTGCCCGCGCCGTTGGGCCCCAGCACCCCGTACACGACGCCCTGAGGGATGGCCAGGTCGACGCCGTCGACGGCGCGGGTCTCACCGAAGACTTTGACGAGGCCCGACGTCTCGATGGCAAGAGTGGATTGCGAACTCAATCTGTGACTCCTTGGTCCTGATGCGCCACGAGGGGCTGCGCCCACGGCAGGCACACGGGAGGGACTCCGAGGGGTGGAAGGGGTGGAAAAAGAGCGACACCCAGGGTCAATATTCAAATTTGACCACTCCCTCAAAGCTAGAGCACGAGGAGCCAGCTATGCAAGTTTGATTAGTGAGTCATGTGGAGGTGATCAGTTCGTCGGTGACTCGGCGGGGGCGTGCCAGGCTCCCGGCATTCCGAAGGCGTGCCGGTGCTCGCCGGCCATCTCGTACTCCCCTGCCCTCACTCGTTCCAGCAGGTCATGGGTCCACTCCACGCTGAGGTCCGTATACCGCGTGCGCATGGTCCACAGCTCACTCAGATGCGGCGGCAGGCCCTCGGCGTGGGCCGCCGTGGATTCCTTGCGGAGCGCCGCCTGCTGTGTCTCCAGGATGTCCAGGCGGGTGGTGAGGGCAGCGACGGCGCGGTCGCGGGGGAGTGCGGGCATCAGGGCGAGACCGGCACTGAGCATGTCGGCCCGGTGCTCGGGCCGTTCCAGGGCGTCGACCAGCAGCCGGAAGAACTCCTCGTCCCCCTCAGGGGTCACGCTGTAGTCCACCCGCCCCGGCCAGTGCGCGATCTCGCTGGCCTCCAGGAGGCCCGCCTTCGCCAGCTGGCGCAGAGCGTGATAGATCGATCCGGGCTTGACGTTCGCCCAGTCGTCGATCCCCCAGGACAGCAGCTCGGCCCGCACCCGGTAGCCGTGCGTCCTGCCGAAACCGCGTACCACTCCGAGGACCAACAGCCGCGTCGCCGACATCATCACCCCGTTCCGCCTGGTGCGGCGCACCGCCTGCCCGCCGCCCGCCTGGGCGTCAGCATAGTGAACCGCCGGCGGCGGGCACGGAGCACACCCCGTCACCGAACTCCCCTCGGCGGACAGGCGGTTGAGCCACGCGGCAGCTCAGCTGCTCGCCTCAAGCTCGACCTTCGGAACGTCCGGCAGCTTGCCCAACTGGACCAGCAGGGGGCGCATGTTGATGACGTCCCAGTGCTCGACGACCTTGCCGTCGGCGAAGCGCAGCTCCTCCACCAGGTGCCAACTCACGGGCCGGCCGGTCGGTTTCACGCCCATGAACTCGTTCTGGTGGGTGGCGGTCACGGTGATCCGCAGGATGACCCGGTCCTCCTCGGCCATGATGCTCTTCACTTCGAGCCGAAGATCGGGGAACGCCTTCAAGCCGCCCTCCATGAGCTTGATCATGTCGGCGGAACTCACCTCGCTGTCCTCGGAGTAGTGCACGATGTCCGGCGACCAGTGCTTGATGATCCCGCTCAGATCCCACCGGTTCCAGGCGGCGACCATCTCCAGGCACAGCGCCTTGCGATCGGCCAATGACATGGCGATTCCTCACAGTCTCGCGGACGATGTCCCGCCAGCCTGCCGCCGCCCGCGTGAAATCGCCTGAAGGACCGCTCCATTCCTCCTTGAGCGGCGCGGGCAGTCCCGATCCATCGGGGCTCGCGGGTCCCTCCAGCCCGGCGCGACAGCCTTGGCTTCCTGGAACCACCTCTCCGGCATACCACCGGGGAGCACGCCCGTCTGCCGAGGAGGAGCCTTTGAACATCCTGGTGACCGGTGCCACGGGCAAGGTCGGCCGCCATGTCGCGGACGGCCTGGTGGCCAAGGGGCATCATGTGCGGGCGCTCACCCGGACACCGTCGACCGCCGGGCTGCCGAAGGGGGTCGAGGTCGTCCAGGGAGATCTGGAGCAGCCGGGAACCCTGTCGAAGGCCCTGGAGGGTATCGACCGGATGTACCTGTTCCCGGTGCCCGAGACCGCCCACGTGGTGGCGGGACTGGCCCGGGACGCGGGGGTCCGGCACATCGTCGTCCTGTCGTCCAGTTCGGTGCTTGAGGACCCCGGCAACCCCAGCCACCAGCACCACCGGACGGTCGAACGGGCCGTCGAGGAAAGCGGCGCGGACTGGACCTTCGTGCGCCCCGACGAGTTCGCCGGCAATGTCCTCTGGAAGTGGGGGGAGTCCATCCGTACGGAGAACGCGGTGCGCGCCCCGTACGGCAAGGCCGCCCGTGCGATCGTCCACGAGGCCGACATCGCGGCGGTGGCGGTGGCCGCACTGCTGGAGGACGGGCACGCGGGCGCGCGGTACCTGGTGACGGGCCCCGAGGCACTGACACAGATCGAGCAGGTCCGCGTACTGGCGGAAGTGACCGGCCGGGAGATCCGCTTCGAGGAGCTGAGCCGTGAGGCCGGGCGCGCGGCGATGAGCGGTTTCATGCCGCCCGTGGTCGTCGAGATGCTGCTCGACTACCTCGCCGCATCGGCCACCGCACCCGGCCCGGTGAGCGATGTGGTGCGGAAGGTCACGGGCCGGGAAGCGCGCACCTTCGCGAGCTGGGCCGCGGAGCACGTCGACAATTTCAGCAGTTCCGGCTGAGGGAGGGGAGACCGCGATGTACGGATCCGGGATGGCCGAGATATACGAGCTGCTCCACGAGTCGCGCGGCAAGGACTACGGCGCGGAGGCCGCCACCGTCACGGAGCTTGTCAGGAGCCGGAATCCGCAGGCGGCCTCGTTGCTGGACGTCGCCTGTGGTACCGGCGCACATCTGCGTCACTTCGCCGCACTCTTCGACAAGGTCGAGGGGCTGGAGCTGTCCGACGCCATGCTGGCGATGGCACGCACCGCCGTGCCCGCCGCCGTTTTGCACAGCGGCGACATGCGCGACCTGTCCCTGGGGCGCTCCTACGACGTGATCACCTGCATGTTCGGCGCGATCGCCTATCTGAGGGACACCGCCGAACTGGCGACGACCCTGCGGTCGTTCGCGGACCATCTGGCGCCGGGCGGTGTTGTAGCGGTCGACCCGTGGTGGTTCCTGGAAACCTCCCTCGACCGCCATGTCAGCGCGGACACGGTGACCGTGGGGTGCCGGACCATGACCCGTGTCTCCCACACCGAGCGGGAGGGGCACACCTCGCACATGGTCGTGCACTACGTGGTGGCCGAACCCGACAGCGGGGTGGAGCACTTCGCGGAGAAGCACTCCCTGACCCTCTTCACGCGGGCCGAGTACGAGGAGGCGTTCCGGCACGCCGGCCTGCGGGTCACCTTCGTCGAGGGGATCCAGTCGGGCCGCGGCCTGTTTCTCGCGGACCGGGCCGAGGGCGGGCGGGACTGAGCGAACGCCCACGGCGAAGGGGCGGTGACCGCCCCTTCGCCGTCAGCCGGGCAGTTGTACGGACAGCGCGTGCCTGAAGACGTTCTTCGGATCCCAGCGGGCCTTGACCTTCTGGAGGCGCGGATAGTTCCCCTTGTAGTAGAGGGTGTGCCAGGGCACTCCGGAGGTGTTCCAGGCCGGATCGGCCAGATCGATGTCGGGGTAGTTGATGAAGGTGCCCTCGGTCCGGTCGTCGGGCACGGGAACGCCGCCGGTGGTGGCGAAGACATCGCGGTAGATCGCCCGGATCCAGGCGAGGTTCGCGTCGTCCTGCGCGGGATCCATCCACGTCGCGGACATCCACACCTTGATGATGGAGTCCCGCTGGGCGGTGGCGGTGGCCGTCTCCGGCACGGTGTTGACCTTCGCGCCGTAGGAGTAGAGCGATACCTCGCCCCAGACGGGGGAGTCGGCGCTCAGATACCGGTAGAGGGTGGCGGACTGGGCGGCGGTCCACGGCTTGCGCAGATAGGCGCCCTTCGACTTCGTCCGGTCGAAGCCGCCCGTGTCGAACTTGTTGGCCAGCGTGGCGCGCAGCCAGGGCTCGGTGCTCCGCTGGACGGCGGGCTGCACACCGGTGCCCTCGTTGATCGCGGCCACGAAGTCGCTCAACAGTTTTTCGGCGCCGTCGAGTCCGCCGTCGATCTGGGTGTCGAGCAGGATCTGCCCGGCTGCCCGGCTGTTGAGGTAGAAGACGCTGTGCAGACTGGCGTACGGGGTGTCGGCGACGCTGTTGCGCTGGTGCCAGGCCCCGTGGTTGGCGATGATCCGGGTGAACGCCGTCTCCGTGAGGGCGGACCAGTCCCACGTCACGAGGTGCCGCAGGGTCGACCGGGGTGCCTTGGGCAGCAGTGCGGAGGGGTCGTTGCCGGTGGCTCCGGGTGTGCGGAACCAGTAGCGCGTGACGATCCCGAAGTTGCCCCCGCCTCCGCCGGTGTGGGCCCACCACAGCTCGCGGTTGGGATCGTCGGCCGCGCTGGTGGCCACGACCTTGCGGGCCCGGCCCGAGGCGTCCACGACGACGACCTCGACGGCGTACAGATGGTCGGCGACCACCCCGTCGCGACGGGAGAGCGGGCCGTAGCCACCTCCGAGGACATGGCCGCCGACCCCCACCTGAGGGCAGACGCCGGCCGGAATGGTCACGCCCCAGTCGAGATACAGGGTGCGGTAGGCCTCGCCGAGGGTGGCGCCGGGCTCCACGGCGAACGCCCGCCTGGCGGAGTCGTAGCAGACCTGTCTCATCTCGGACATGTCGATGACGGCCTGGACGGCGGGGTCGTCCACGAAGCCCTCGAAGCAGTGGCCACCGCTGCGCACGGCGACCCGCCGGCCCGCTCCCAGCGCCCGGTTCACCGCGTCGACGACCTGGTCCGCGGTGTGCACGACGTACACGGTGTCGGGTCTGCCGCGGAAGCGCCCGTTGAAGCCCCGTGCTACCAGGTCCTGGTAGCGCCGGTCGGTCCGGTCCACCTGGACGAGCCCGGTCCCGGGGCCGCACGCGCCGCCTCCCGCCGCTGCCGGCACGGCCGCCTCGGCGACCGAGGCACCCGGCACGGCCGCTGTCACCACGGCCGCTCCACCGACCGCAGCCGCACTGCCGAGGAATCCGCGGCGCGTGAATTCGTTCAACACAAACACCCTTCCTTCCCTGTCATGACATTGTTCCGGTCATTCGCCGGAGCCGGACGCCACTGCCGTGGGCGGCTACGGCCCCACCGGTTCCAGGATCACCACGGGAATCTCCCTGGTGGTCTTCTTCTGGTAACTCTTGTACTGCGGGAAAATCCCCGCCATGAGTTTCCACAGTTCCGGCTTCTCCTCGGTATTCGCCGTGCGTGCCCGCACGTCGAGATGCTCCTCACCGATCTGGATGTGCGCCTCGGGTGAAGCGACCAGATTGAGATACCAGAGCGGATGCTCGGGTTTTCCGCCGTTCGAGCCGACCACGATGACGTTGTCGCCGTCCCGGCCGTAGATCACCGCGGTGCGCCGCAGCCGGCCCGACTTCCGGCCGCGGGTGGTGAGGAGCAGGGTGTCCAGCCCGTACCACTTCTGCCCCTCCTTGCCGCCGCTGCGGTCGTAGCGGCGTATGTGCGCGGCGACCCAGCCCGTCGGGCTGTCGACGGGCGTCTCGTCCTGCTGTTCCGGCTGCTGCTCATCCGGCATGGCCCCTCCGAGCTAATCAAATTTGTCTAGATGTCACCCTAGCCACGCGGAACCCGGCTACGCAATCAAACGTGAGTACCGAGACCTCGGACCGGGATCTCAGTAGGCCCGCCCCGTGCCGAAGACCGAGGCCGGTGCGGCGACCGGGACGCGGCCGACGAACCGGGGCTCGAAGTCGAGGTCCGCGTTCAGCACCGCCTGGTGCAGCCGCTGCACCCGTGGGCTCGGCTCCAGACCGAGATGGGCGACCAGCGCGACCCGCAGCCGGTGAAAGACCTGGAGCGCCTGAGCCCTGCGCCCGCTGAGGTGAAGGGCCCACATGTACTGGCCGTGCAGCCCCTCGTAGAGCGGGTTCTCGACCGTGAGGGCCGCCAGCTCGGCCAGCACCTCGCGGTACAGGCCGAGCCGCAGCTGCACGTCGACCAGGCACTCGAAGGCGGCGAGCCGGGACTCCTCCAACTGCTGGCGCCTGCTCTCCAGCACCCGTCCGACCGGCACGTCCACCAGCGCGGGACCCCGCCACAGCAGGAGCGCCTCGTTCAGGTCCCGCACCCCGGCCGCGTCATCGCCGCGCACCAGGGCCTCGCGGCCGGCGGTCGCAAGGCGCCGGTAGCGGTGCAGGTCCAGCACTCCGGCCTCGGCGGTCAGCAGATATCCGCCCGCCCTGGTCACCAGGATGTCGCGGGACACCTCACCGGCGGTCAGCCCGGTGACGGAGGAGAACATCTTGCGCAGGTTCAGGACATACGTCTGGAGCGTGGCCAGACCGCTGACGGGTGGATCGTCGTCCCACAATTCCCGTACCAGGGAGGGCGCGGGCACCACCTGTCCCGTGTGGACGAGCAGCATCGTCAGCACGTTCCGCAGTTTCGGGGCGCTCGGCGCGGCCGTCTCCCCGTTCACCCGCACGCACAACGGTCCCAGCACACCGAATTCCATCGTGTCTCCCCACTCTCCGCCGTCGAGGGACCCGCCCGTCACGGGCGGCGGTGCTCCCGTTCCGGCCACGGCTCCCCGAGCTGGCGGTAGGTGCCCTGGTAGTCGGGCCAGTCGCGGTGGTGGTGGATCTTCCCGTCGACGAAGTGGAGGAGATGGATCTGCTCGCCCGAGAACAGCCGGCCGGTGGGTGCCATGCCCACCATCTCGCCGACGTGCCGCCCGTAGAGCACCAGACGGGCGCGCACCCAGTCGCCGTTCTCCTCGATGCCCACCTCTTCCAGGCGCGCCTCCTCCGAGAACGTTCTCTTGACCCACGCGACATTGACCGCGAAAAGCTCCGGGCCGCGCAACGAGGTGAATTCCAGAGTTCCCGGATTCATGTATTCCGCATGAATATAGTCGGCTACATCGTCCGTTTTCCCGGTGTTGTACGCCTCCACCAGGCGCCGAACGCTCGCTATCTGATCGCTCACGCTTTACCCTCCCGAATCGATGCGGTACGTGCCGGAATCAATTCTTAGGAGAAATCCTGGCCAGAAACAAGGGCCGGTCGGGCCGTCACGGATTGCTTTACGTTTTATCCAACCGTAGTCCAGTGGCGCTCCAAGACCCCTCCATCCGTGTCGGAGACGGAGCGGGAAAGGTGGTGGGTCCACCGAGAGAGCGGGAGAGTCAGTGGACACGTCCACGTACAAGACCGAAGTGGCAGCGGCCTTCAACAGCGCCGCGGCGTCCTACGACCGGCTCGGTGTGGAGTTCTTCACCCCGATGGGCCGGCGCCTGGTGGAACGCGCGGCACCGGGCGAAGGCGCGCGGGTCCTCGACATCGGCTGCGGCCGGGGGGCCTGCGTCTTTCCGGCAGCCGAACGCGTGGGACCGAGCGGTCACGTCACGGGCATCGACGTCGCCGAGGCGATGATCGAGGAGGCCACGAAGGAAGCGGCACTGTGGGACGCCTCCACGGTGGAGCTGCGGGTGATGGACGGGGAGTACCCGGACTTCGCGCCGCGCTCCTTCGACGTGGTCCTGGGCAGCTATAGCATCATCTTCCTGCCCGACGCGCCCGCCGCACTGGCCCGCTACGCGCCGCTGCTCTCCCCGGGCGGCCGGCTCGCCTTCACCAGCCCGGTGTTCACCGACGACACCTTCCCCTTCCTGCCCCCGGTGTTCACCGAGCTCATTCCGCGCGAGCTGCTGCTCGACCTGCCGCCGCAGTGGCAGCCCGAGCGTCTTCAGGAGCGCTTCAACAGCTGGCTCGCGGATGCGGCCGACCTCACCCGCACCCTGGAGGAGGCCGGCTTCCAGGAGGTCTCGGTCGTCGACGAACCGGTCCGTCTGGTGGCCGAGTCGGGCCTGGCGTGGGTGGACTGGTCCCATACGCAGGGCATGCGTCTGCTCTGGAACCACCTCTCGGACGACAAGCGTCAGCAGCTGCGGACGCGGCTGATCGGCTCGCTCGACGCGATGCGCGACGGGGACGGCCCGGTCACGATCGACACACCGGTGCGTTACGTCACGGCCGACGTCCGCACCTGACGAGGGGACCGGTTCCGTACGACGACGGTACGGAACCGGTGGCCCGCCCCGGCCTGTTCCACTCCGCACACACCTGACGCCCCGCCCGTCCGAACGGACAGGGCCGGGGCGTCGGTTGGGTGTCGTCGGGGCACGTGGTCAGACACGGGTGGCGGGCCGTTCCGGCCGGTCGTGGGGGACTGGGGTGCGGACGACCGGGTGGCCCGCGGCCCGCACGCGGGCCACCGCGGCGTCCACCGCGGCCCGGTCCGCCTCGGGTGGCCCGGGCCGGGCCGGCAGCAGTGACACCACGGCACTGGTCCCCCGCCGGACGGCTGGGTGGCGACGGGCCACCTGGGACAGGCCCTGGCCGGGTCCCACCTCCACCAGTAGGTGGTCACCGGTCGCCAACAGCCCTTCCAGCGTCGGCCAGAAGAGCACCGGAGCCACCGGTTGCCGCGCCCAGAAGGACACGTCGTCGATGTCGGACGGGGTCAACGGGGCGGCGGTGTAGGCGGAATGGACCGGCAGGGACGGCACCCGCCGGTCCACCGCCGCGAACTGTTCGGCCGCGCCACGGCAGGCGGGTTCGAGCACCGGACTGTGGAAGGCACTGAGCGAGGGCACTCGACGGCAGCTGAACCCGGCCTCCCGCAGCGTACGGCCGATCTTGTCCAGCGGGCCGCCGGGGCCGGCCAGCACGGTCTGGCGCGGGGCGTTGACCGCGCCGACCACGACATCGCCGCTCAGATACGGCGTCACCTCCGCCCTGGACGCGGCGACCGCGAGCATGCCGCCGGGCGGGGCCCCGGCCAGTCGTCGTACCCGGTCCAGGACCAGGCCGGTCGCGTCCCGCAGGCCGAACACCCCGGCCAGTACCGACGCTGCCAGCTCCCCGATGCTGTGCCCGAGCAGGGCGGCCGGGCGCACTCCCCAGCTCAGTACCAGTCTGCCCAGCGCGTGATCCACGGCGAAGAGCAGCGGCTGCGAGCGCGTGACGTGGTCCATCTCCGTGGCGGGCCGTTCGGCCAGCCAGTCGTCGCGCAGGGCGACGCCCTCGGGGCCCGCCGCCTCGAAGAACTCGTCCATCGCCGCCGTGAACACCGGCTCGTGCCCGTAGAGCCCTGCGGCCATCCGCTGGTGCTGGGAGCCCTGTCCCGGCAGCAGCAGGGCGACGGGCAAAGACTGTGCGGGGCTCATGCGATGCCCTCCCTGTTCGTCGTGCCTGCCCAGCTGGGCCGTTCCAGCATTTCGACAACCGCGCACGAGTAGGTGAATCCGGCGCCCACGCCCATCCACACGACCAGGTCCCCCGAGCCGAGCCCGCCGGAGCCGACCAGGTGGTCGAACCCGGCGATCTGGTCGCCGGCACCGAGGTGCCCGACACCACGGCTCCACTGCCAGGTGGTGTGCTCCTCCGCGATCCCGAAGCGGGCGAGGTGGCTCGCCCGCAGCCGCTTGCGGCCCAGGTGGGGAAGGACGAAGCGGTCGACGTCGGCGAGCGTGATCCCGGCGTCGGCGAGGGCTCTTTCGACGGCGGCATCCTGCGCGGCCGCGCTCGCCGCGATCACCTGGGTCACCCGGCGGGTGGCCAGGAAGTCCTTCTTGCAGGCGTCCAGGTCGACGACCGGCCGGTGACTGAACGGGGCGTGGCCGAAGGGGTCGTCACCTCGGTGCATCCCCTCCAGTTCCGGCGCGGAGACGGTGGCAAGACCGCGGATCCGGGCGAAGCCCTCCCGCGAGGACAGCACGAGGGCGGTGCCCCCGTCCCCGTAGAAGGTGCCCGAGTCGCTGCGCCAGCGGTCGAAGCCGGGCGGGCGGAAGGCGTCACCGGTCGTCACCAGCACACGCCGGTCGGGCTCGCCGGCCGCCGGTCCGGACCGCAGATGATCGACGGCGAGTCCGAGCGCGGCCATGCCGCCGTTGGAGACCTGGCCGACCTCGATCGCGGGGCACCGGTTGCCGACGGCGGTGCGCTGGACGTACGAGGCGGGCGCCCACAGGTCGTGCCCCTGGTAGAAGAAGCTGGCATGCAGGATCAGCGACACATCGTCGAAGCCGGAGCGCCCGAGGGCGGTCCGGGCGGCGCGGGCCGCCATCTCGGGCGCCGGTTCGTCGTGCGCGACGGCCACGGACACCATGCCCGTGGCCGTGGCCAGAGCCTCGTCGCACAGCCCGGCCGCGACCGCGTCCGCGACCGGGGTGCGGGGTGGCAACCAGGATGCGCACCCCGCGATCCGGATGTCCGGTGCCGGGGGCGCCACCACGGGAGCGCCCCCCGCACCAAGGCCCGCCTCGGTCATCCGGCAGCCTCCAGCGGGGCCGTGTGCCCCGCGAGCACGGCGTTGACGGCGTCGACGAACGCCGTCGGGGTGAGAGCCTCGCCGAGCAACTCCTCGGGGAGCTCGACACCGTAGCCGCGCTCGACCCTGCTGATCGCCTCCATGAGGGCCAGCGAGTCGTAGCCGAGCAGGGCGAACTCCTGCTCCGCGGCGGCGCTCGACAGATCGACCGCCTCTTCCTCGCCTGCGCACTCACGCATGATCCGGAAGAGGTCTTCGATGGTGAAAGCGGACATGACGTCTCCAAGGGGCGGCCGCGCGGGCCGCGGTGAGGCCGGCCGTGTACGGCACGGCCGGGCGGAACGGATGGTGAGGGGGTGACGGCTCGGACGGCGGGGGAGAGAGCGACGGCCGCCGGCCGCCGGACCCAGGGATTCGGGCCGCCGACCGCGAGGCCGTGGCTGCTGGTCCTCAGGCCGCCGCCGGACGGCTGACGACCATGGCGCTGTTGAATCCGCCGCGTCCCCGGGCCAGTACCAGTACGGCCGCCCCGTCGACAGGGCGGGACGAGCGGGTCACGAGGTCGATGTCGTAGCCCGTGGCCGGTCCATCGACGTGGACCGTCGGCGGTACGACACCGTCCCGCAGGGCGAACAGGGCCGTGACGAGATCGAGCGGGGCGGCACCCGCGTACAGGCGTCCCGTCATGGTCTTGGGGACCGTGACCGGCACGCCCGCGGGACCGAACACCGCGGTCAGGACCTGTGCCTCGACGCGGTCGGCCTCCGGTTCCCCGGCGCCATCCGCGAGGACGAAGGCGATGTCCCGGGCACGCAGACCGGCGTCGGCCAGCGCGCCGCGGACGGCCCGTTCCAGGTTGCCGGGCCGCCCCGAGCCGGGGCGGGGGTCGAAGGTGGCGGCGTAGCCGCTGATCTCCCCGTAGCTGCGTGCCCCGCGTGCCCGGGCCGCCTCCGCGTCCTCCAGGACCAGGATCGCTCCGCCCTCGCCCGGCACATGGCCGTCGGCGGCGGCGTCGAACGGCAGATAGGCGCGGGTCGGATCCGTGCTCTCGCTGAGGATCCCGGCGGAGATCTGCGCGGCGAGTCCGTAGGGACACAGCGAGGCGTCCATGGCACCCGTCAGCATGACCGGGGTGCCCCTGCGGATCCGGCGCCTGGCCTGCGCGACCGCGTCGAGACCGCCCGCCTGGTCGGTGACGAGGACTCCGGTGGGTCCGCGCAGGTCGTGCCGGATGGAGACCTGGCCCGAGTTGACGGCGTAGAACCAGGCGAAGGACATGTACGCGCTGACGTGCTTGGGGTCCTTGCCCCACAGGTGGCCCAGTTCACGCTGCCCGAACTCGAACCCGCCGGAGGCACTGGCGGTGACCACCCCACGCTCGGCGGCGGGCAGGCTGTCGGCCGTCAGCCCGGAGTCCGCGAGCGCCCAGTCGGACCCCGCGAGGGCGAACTGCGTCGTGCGGTCGGTCTGCGGGACGAGACGGCTGGGGACGTGCTCGCGCACCGAGAACCCGGTGACCTCGCCGGCCAGCCGGGAGGGGTACGAGGAGGGGTCGAAGCGGGTGATGCGGCCGATGCCGCTCTCGCCGCGCAGCGTCGCCGACCAGTACTCCTCCGCCCCGATCCCGTTGGGCGCGAGCACGCCGAGTCCGGTGACCACGGCCGCGGTGGTCATGGGCGCCTCCCTTCCGTGGCGGTGAGCACCATCGCGCTCTGGAAGCCGCCGAAGCCGCTGCCCACCGTCAGTACGGTGTCGGTGGGCTGGTCGCGTGCTGTCAACGGCACGTAGTCGAGGTCGAGCTGGGGGTCCGGCTCGTGCAGGCCCGCCGTGGGCGGCAGCACGCCGTGCCGGATCACCAGGGCGGAGGCGGCCGCCTCGATGGAGCCGACGGCACCGAGCGAGTGGCCGATGACGGCCTTGATGGAGCTGACCGGAACCCGGCGGGCGTGCTCGCCCAGGCTGTGCTTGATCGCGGCCGTCTCGTGGATGTCGTTCTGCCGGGTGGCCGTGCCGTGCGCGTTGACGTAGCCGACGGCCTCGCGGTCGATCCGGGCGTCGTCGAGCGCGCCGGTGATGGCGGCGGCCATCTCCAGTCCGTCGGGGCGCAGGCCGGTCATGTGGTGGGCGTTGGCACGCGCGGCGAAGCCCGCGACCTCGGCGTAGACCGGCGCTCCGCGCCGCAGGGCGGACTCCCGCTCCTCCAGGACGAGAACGGCCGCCCCCTCGCCGAGCACGAAGCCGCTCCGGGTCCGGTCGAAGGGCCGCGAGGCACGGTCCGGGGTGTCGTTGCGCGGTGAGGTCGCCTTGATGGCGTCGAAGCAGGCCACGGTGATCGGCGCGATGGGAGCGTCGCTGCCTCCGGCGATCATGATGTCGGCGCTGCCTTCCCTGATCAGCTCGACGGCGTGCCCCAGGGAGTCGAGGCCGGAGGTGCAGCCCGCCGAGACGAGCGCGACGGGACCCTCGGCGCCGGCCTCCCAGGCGACTTCCGCCGCCATCGAGCTCGGCACGAAGTAGTCGTACAGATACGGGGTTCCCGCCGCGTGGTCGACCAGCCACTGCCGGCCGCCGTCGCTGCGCGCGACGTACTCCTCCTCCAGCTTCTGGGTGCATCCCACGGCGGAGCCGAGGCTGACTCCGGTCCGGTGCGCGTTGCCCGCGTCGATCTCGATGCCGCTGTCGGCCAGCGCCTCGCGGGCGGCGACCAGGGCGAACTGGGTGGCGCGGTCGAGGCGGACGGTGTCACGGTCCGACAGTCCGGAGCGGGCCGCGTCGAAGTCGCATTCGGCCGCCATCCGGGAGCGGAACGGCGCCGGGTCGAAGGCGGTGATGGTCCTGGTCGCCGAGACACCGGAGACGATCCGTTCCCAGAACGCCTTCGTGCCGATGCCGCCCGGGGCGATCACGCCAAGGCCGGTGATCACCACCCGGCGGGCCGTCATATCTCCTCCCGCACAGGGGTCGCGTCGTCGACGGCGCCGTCACGGCGCAGCCGCGCGACATACAGTTCCGGCCGGCTCTCGCCCAGTGCGCGCAGCGCCTCGGCGTGCGGCCGGAAGCCGGCCCCCGAGACGGCCGCGCGGAACGAGGCGAGGTCCCGCCACTCGGCGACGTTGACGTACTGGCCGGGCCGCTCCGCGTGCCGGGAGAGCGTGTGCCGGACGAAACCCGGCTGCCGTGCCATGAACTCGGACGTCCGCGCGAACTCCTCCTCGAACACGTCGGGTTCGGCGTGCACGGTGAAGGTGTTCACGAAGGTCACGGCAGCGGCCCCCCTGGCCTCCGGCTCCTGATCCGTCATCGATGGCCTCCTCGTTGCCTGGTGTTGCCCGGTCTCTCATCAACGCGTTCATGGCACCCGCGTCGCTTGACATCGTGTGTCCGCTCGTGTCGTACCACGCTGCGTGCCAGGTCTCTCAGGTGGATGGACGGCCAATGGAGCCCTGGCCGGGCCGGGGGTAGAGCGCGTTCCGACCGGCCGCTGACACCCTCGCAGTCGTCCGGCACACCACCGCAGGGACCGCTGAGGAGCCGTCATGTCGCCAGCCGCAGAACGCGTCGCCATCGTCACCGGTGCCACCAGCGGGATCGGTCTCGCCGTGGCCCGCAGCCTGGCCGAAGGGGGTGCGCGGGTCTTCATCTGCGCCCGCGACGGCGACCGGGTCGCCCACACGGTCAAGGAGTTGCGCGAGGCCGGTCACGACATCGGCGGCACCTCGTGCGACGTACGCGATGCCGGCCAGGTGCATGCCTTCGTCGAGGAGGCCAGGGAGCGGTTCGGCCCCGTCACCGCGCTGGTGAACAACGCAGGCCGCAGCGGTGGCGGCCACACCGCGCAGATCCCCGACGAGCTGTGGCTCGACGTGATCGAGACCAACCTCACCAGCGTTTTCCGGATGACCCGCGAGGTCCTGACGGCCGGCGGGATGCTGGAGCGCGGCGCCGGACGGATCGTCAACATCGCCTCGACGGGCGGCAAGCAGGGCGTGGCGCTGGGAGCGCCGTACTCGGCGTCGAAGCACGGCGTGGTCGGCTTCACCAAGGCCCTGGGCCTGGAGCTGGCGAAGACGGGCATCACCGTCAACGCCGTCTGCCCCGGCTATGTCGAGACGCCGATGGCCGAGCGGGTGCGCCAGGGGTACGCCGGTGCCTGGGACATCACCGAGGACGAGGTACTGGAGAAGTTCGAGGCGAAGATTCCCCTCGGCCGTTACTCCACGCCGGACGAGGTCGCCGGGCTGGTCGGCTATCTGCTCACCCCGACGGCCGCCTCGATCACCGCCCAGGCGATGAACGTCTGCGGCGGGCTCGGCAACTACTGACAGCGGGCCCCGCCGTGCACGGCCGCGGGCAGACAGAGGGGATCAGCATGGCGCACGAGGTGCACACGACCGAACACACGATCACGGTGGCCGCCGCCCCGGAGTCCGTCTTCGCCCTGGTGGAGCGGGCGCAGGACTGGCCGCACGTCTTCCCGCCGAGCCTGCACGTGGAATGTCTGGAGCGGTCGGGGGACGAGGAGCGGCTGCGCATCTGGGCCACCGCCAACGGCGAGGTCAAGACCTGGATTTCCCGGCGCACCCTGGACCGCGAGGGACTGCGGATCCGCTTCCGCCAGGAGATCTCCCAGGACCCCGTCGCCGCGATGGGCGGCGAGTGGATCGTCGAGGCGCTGCCGGACGGCGGCAGCCGGGTGCGGCTGCTGCACGACTTCCGGGCCGTCGGCGACTTGGAGAGCAACGTCGGCTGGATCCTGGAGGCGATCGAGCGCAACAGCGGCGCCGAGCTGGCCGCGCTGGAGGCCGCCGCGCTGCGCACCGGCACCGACGAGGCGCCGTACACCTTCGAGGACGCGGTGCGGATCGACGCCCCGGCCCGGGAAGTGCGGGACTTCCTGCGCGACGCGGAGCTGTGGCAGCAGCGGCTTCCGCATGTCGCCCGGGTGCTGCTGAAAGAGGACATGCCCGACGTCCAGCACCTGGAGATGGACACCCGGGCCCCCGACGGTTCGACGCACACCACGGCCTCCGTGCGGATCTGCCTGCCCGATGGCCGCATCGCGTACAAGCAACTGCGGACCCCGGCCCTGATGTCCGTGCACACCGGCGAGTGGTCGGTGCAGGAGACCCCGTCCGGCTGTGTGGCCGTCTCCCGGCACACGGTGGTCGTGAATTCCGAAGCCGTCAGCCGGGTCCTCGGCCCCGCCGCGACCACCGCCGAAGCCCGCGCCTTCATCCGGGACGCGCTCGGCGGCAACAGCAAGATCACCATGCGGCACGCCAAGGAGCACGCCGAGCGGCAGGCCCGGACCGTGCCGTTGCCGCCCGCCGAGTACGCCTCCGTCCAGCAGTTCTACGCCCGGCAGATGCGGCTCCTCGACGAGGGCGACGGCGAGGCGTGGGCGGCGACCTTCACCGAGGAGGGGGCCTTCGAGCAGACCTCGTTCACCGAACCGGTACGGGGCCGGGCGTCGATCGCGCGGGCCGTGCGCGAACGGCCCGCGGCGCCGGCCGGCACGGTCCGCCGGCACTGGCTGGGCCTGCCGGCCGCCTGGCGTTTCCCGGACGGTTCGGTGCGCACGGGCTACGACGCCCTGGTCGTCTCGACCACCGAGGGCGCGGCTCCCGTCATCCGGCTGAGCACGTCGTGCCAGGACGTCCTCGTCGCCGACGGGGACGGCTGGCTGGTGAGCCACCGTCACGTCGGCCACGACGGGCAGTGAAAGTCCGCCGCACAGGACGGTGCCGGATCCGGGCCGCCGGGCCGGTCCGGATCCGGCACCACCACTCGCGAAAGGGAGACCCATGAAGGTCCTGTTCACCACGTTCGCCGCGAAGTCCCACATGCATGCCCAGGTCCCCCTGGCCTGGGCCCTCCAGACCGCCGGTCACGAGGTCCGTATCGCCAGCCAGCCGGATCTGGCGGAGGACATCACCCGGACCGGACTGACCGCCGTCTGCGTGGGGGAGCCGCTGCTCCTGGAGGAGCAGATGCAGCGGGTCAACGAGGGCCTGGGCGAGGACGCCGAGATCATGGAGAGCCAGGCGGAAGCCGGGATGGACATGACGGAGACCCGGCCCGAGATGCTGACCTGGGACCACGTCCTCGGAGTGTTCACCTCGATGACGGCCATGGCCTTCCAGAACTCCTGCCCGGAACGCATGATCGACGACCTGGTCGCGTTCAGCCGCGAGTGGCAGCCCGATCTGGTCATCTGGGACACCCTCTCCTTCGCCGGACCGGTGGCCGCGCGGGTCACCGGCGCCGCGCACGCCCGGCTGCTGTTCGGGCTCGATCTGCTGGGGCGGATGCGCGAGACCTTCCTCGACCTTCTGGCGGAGCGGCTGCCCGAGCAGCGGGACGATCCGCTGCGCGAGTGGCTGACCTGGACGCTCGGCCGTTACGGCGCGCGCTTCGACGAGGAGGTGGCGGTCGGCCAGTGGACCATCGACCCGGTGCCGCCGTCCATGCGGTTCCCGGTGCGGCAGCCGTTCGTCCCGCTGCGCTACATCCCCTACAACGGGCAGGCCGTCATACCGGACTGGCTGCACGAGCCGCCGAAGAAGCCGCGCGTCTGCCTGACGCTGGGGGTGGCCCACCGGGAGGTGCTGGACGGCGACCGCGCCTCGATCGGCGAACTGGTGGGGGCGCTGGCGGAGCTGGACGTCGAGGTGGTCGCGACGCTCAACGCCAAACAGCTCGCCGGACTGCGGCTGCCGGACAACGTCAGGGCCGTGGACTTCGTACCGCTCAACGCGCTGCTGCCGACCTGCTCCGCGGTCATCCACCACGGCGGCTCCGGCACCTTCCAGACCGCGCTGGCGCACGGCGTCCCGCAGTTGATCGTGCCCGACATGGTCTGGGACACCATCCACAAGGCCAAGCAGCTGGAGAAGTTCGGCGCGGGGCTGTATCTGCACGACGTCGACCACTACACCGCCCAGGACCTGCGCGAGCACGTGCTGCGCCTCCTTGAGGACCCGTCGTTCGCGGAGAACTGCGCGCGGATCCGCCGGGAGATGGTGGGCACGCCGAGCCCCAACGACATCGTCCCACTGCTGGAGAAACTCACCGCGGAGCACCGTACGGCTCGGGACACCCGCGGCACCGACCGAAAGGAGCGGTAGATGACCTCCGCCGTGCAGTTCCGCGAGCTCGCCGTCTCGGGCGCCTACGCCTTCACCCCACCCGTCTTCGAGGACGACCGCGGCCTCTTCACCTCGCCGTACCAGGAGCCGGCGTTCCGGGAGGCGCTCGGGCATCCGCTCTTCCCCGTCGCCCAGTCCAACCACAGCACATCGCGGCGCGGCACCGTCCGGGGCATCCACTACACCGTCACGCCGCCCGGCGTGGCCAAGTACGTGTACTGCGCCCGGGGCCGTGCCATCGACATCGTCGTGGACATCCGTGTCGGCTCGCCCACCTACGGCCGCTGGGACTCCTCCCTGCTCGATCCGCAGAGCTTCAGCGCGATGTACTTTCCGGTCGGTGTCGGGCACGCCTTCATCGCCCTGGAGGACGACACGGTGATGTCGTACATGCTCTCCGGGAGTTACGAGGCACAGCACGAGCTCGCCCTCTCGCCGCTCGACCCCGCGCTCGGCCTGCCGATCCCCCGGGACACGGAGCCCCTGCTGTCCGCACGGGACTCGGCCGCGCCCCTGCTCGCGCAGGTGCGGGCGGAGGGCGGCCTGCCGGAGTACGACAAGTGCCGCCGGATCGAGGCCGCACTGTGGCGGCGCTGAGCGACGGCCGGCCACCGGCCGCGGGATCCCGGGTCGCGGTGCTCGGGGCCACCGGCTGCGTCGGCCGCTGGGTGAGCGCTGCCCTGGCGCGCGAGGGCCACCAGGTGCTCGCCGTCGCACGGCGCGGCGGGCCCGCGGTGGCGGACCAGCTCTTCGCCGGCCTGGATGTGGCGGCCGTCCCGCCCTCCGACCTCGCGCGGCTGTTCACCGCGCACCGGGTGCGCGCGGTGGTCAACGTGACGGGCGGCTGGGGCACGACCGAGGAGGAGATGCGGTACGCCCACATCACCCTGGTCGACCGGCTCCTGAGAGCCGTGACGCGGATGGCGGAGCGGCCGCGGCTGGTCCATGTGGGTTCCATCCACGAGTACGGGCCGGTGCCCGAACCCCGCTCCATCGGCGAAGGCCTCGAACCCCGGCCGACCACCATGTACGCCAGTACCAAGCTGGCCGGCTCCGAGCTGGTGCTCGACAGCGCCCGGGGCGGCCGGGTGGACGGACTGGTGCTGCGCGCGGTGAACGTCTGCGGTCCCCGCACCACACGGGCCAGTTTCCTGGGAGCGGTCGTCGACACGCTGCGGGCCGCGGACCCGGGCGAGCCGGTGACGCTGCGGGTCGCGGACGCGCGGCGGGACTTCATCGACGTACGGGACCTGGCCGAGGCCGTGGTCCTCGCCGTGACGTCACCGGCCACCGGACAGGTCGTCAACATCGGCCGCGGGGAGGCCTCCACTATGCGCGAGCTGGTGGATCTCTTGGTCGCCGCTTCGGGGCTGCCGTCCGGGGCGGTGCGGATCGAGGACGGGCCGATCGCCAGCAAGGGCGGCGGCTGGACCCTGGCCGACATCCGGCTGGCGGGCGAACTGCTCGGCTGGAAACCGCGGATCCCGCTCGCCGAGGCGATGCGGGCCACCTGGGAGACGCCCGCCGATTGATCCACCCCGGCCGGGCCGGGTACGCCCCATCCATGACAAGGAGTTCAGATGGCCGAAATGACGGCGCGCATCGCCAGGTCGGCTGCGGCCGTGGAGAGTCCACTGACCGATCTCGCCGGATTCGACGACTGGTTCGCCGAGTACGGGGAGCAGATCTACACGACGGCCGAGCGGGTGCCGCTGGCGGCCCTCGACCAGTGGTACCAGACACCGGTGACCGGCGATCTGCGCCATCGCAGCGGCAAGTTCTTCACGGTGCACGGCCTGCGGGTGCACGATCCGGGCAACGCCGTGCCCTGGTGGGACCAGCCCATCATCGACCAGCCCGAGGTCGGTATCCTCGGCATCCTCGTCAAGGAGTTCGACGGCGTTCCGCACTTCCTGATGCAGGCCAAGGCGGAGCCGGGCAACCCCGGGGGCCTCCAGCTCTCTCCCACCGTGCAGGCGACGCGCAGCAACTACACCGGAGTCCACAAGGGCAAGCCCGTGCCGTATCTGGACTACTTCCGGGACACCTCACGGCACCGGGTGGTCGCCGACGTCCGGCAGTCGGAGCAGGGCGCCTGGTTCTACCGCAAGCGCAACCGCAACATGGTGGTGGAGACGACCACCGAGGTGGAGGTCCTCAAGGGCTTCCGCTGGTTCACGCTGGGGCAGTTGTACCGGCTGCTGGCGCGTGACGACATCGTGAACATGGACGCCAGGACCGTGCTGGCCTGTCTGCCGCACGCCTCCCGTCCGGACGGCGCGCTGCACCGGACGACCGACGTGCTGAGCTGGATCACCCGCGCCCGTTCGCTGGCCTCTGTGCACACCGAGCGGATCGCCCTCAACGCGCTTGACGAGTGGCGGCAGAGCGAGATGGGCCACTCGCACGAGAGCGGCGGGTTCTTCGACGTCATCGGGGTTTCCGTGACGGCGGCCGGGCGCGAGGTCGGTACCTGGCGCCAGCCGATGATCGAGCCGCACGGCACGGGGGTCATCGCGTTCCTGACCCGGGAGATCGACGGGGTGCCGCACGTGCTGGTGCACGCCCGTTCCGAGCCCGGCTACGCGGACGTCGTGGAACTGGCCCCGACCGTGCAGTGCGTTCCGGACAGTTACCGCTGGCTGCCGCCCTCCGCGAGGCCCCGCCATCTAGACGAGGTGCTGGCCGCCGGGCCAGGCCGCATCCGGTTCGAGGCCGTGCTCTCCGAGGAGGGCGGCCGCTTCTTCCACGCCCGCAACCGCTATCTGATCGTGGACAGCGACGTTCCCGAGGACCCCGGCCATCCCGACTACCGCTGGCTGACCATGGACCAGCTGACACAACTGCTCCAGCACAGCCATTACCTCAACGTGCAGGCCCGGAGCCTGGTGGCGTGTCTGCGCGGCCTGGAGGCGATCCGCCCGGCCGGCTGACCCGGCGCGTGCCGCGGCCGCACCGAGGACCGGCGCGCGCCGGCCACGCGGACACACCGAGGGCCCGGCGCCACGGCGCCGGGCCCTCGGTGTGTCCGGTGCGTGCCGCGGTCGGCCCGCGGCACCGGATCAGAGGCCGTCCAGTACGTCGCGCACCGCACTGATCACCTTGTCCTGGACGTCCGGCGCGAGGGTCGGGTACATGGGCAAGGAGAAGATCTGGCTCGCCAGTTCCTCGGTGACGGGCAGCGAGCCCAGGGGATACCCGAGGTGGGCGAACCCGGACATCGTGTGCACCGGCCAGGGATAGCTGATGTTGAGCTCGATGTCGTATGCCTTGAGGGCCTCGATGATGGCGTCGCGCCGGGGGTGGCGCACCGTGTAGACGTAGTACACGTGCTCGTTGCCGGGGACGGTGTGCGGCAGCACCAGATCGGTGTCGCCGAGCCCCTCCTCGTAGCGACGGGCGACCGCCTGCCGCCCCTGGATGTAGGTGTCGAGCCGACGCAGCTTGCGCCGCAGGATCTCGGCCTGCACCTCGTCGAGCCGGGCGTTGTGGCCCGGGGTGCCGACGACGTAGTACCGCTCCTCCATGCCGTAGTAGCGCAGCCGGCGCAGCCCGCGGTCGGTGTCGTCCCGGGAGGTCAGCACGGCGCCGCCGTCGCCGTACGCGCCGAGCACCTTCGTGGGGTAGAAGGAGAAGGCGGCGGCGTCACCCGCGGCGCCGGCGAGCCGGCCGTCGCGGCGGGCGCCATGGGCCTGGGCGCAGTCCTCGACGAGGAGCAGGTCGTGCTCCGCGGCCAGCCGCTCCAGCGGTGCCAGGTCCACGCACTGACCGTAGAGGTGGACGGGCAGCAGACACCGGGTCCGGGGGCCGAGGACCGCGGCCACCTGCTCGGTGTCCATGAGGTAGCTGTCCGGGTGGACATCGACGAACACCGGGGTGGCGCCCACCGAGTCGATCGCGACCACGGTGGGAGCGGCCGTGTTGGACACGGTGACGACCTCGTCCCCCGGGCCGACGCCGAGCGCCTGAAGGGCCAGCTTGATCGCGTTGGTGCCGTTGTCCACGCCGACGCAGTGACCCACGCCGTGATAGCCGGCGAACTCCCGCTCGAAACCGCGGACACTCTCTCCGAGGACGAGCCGGCCAGAGGTGAAGACCGTCTCCACAGCGTCCAGAATATCGGCGCTTTCGTTCTCGTATTCCTTCTGGTAGTCCCACACGAGAGTCGTCATTATTTCTTTCCCCTCCCATACCGATGCCACGCCACGGGACGTCACCGTTCCCTTACAGCCCACCATATTGCCGGACCGGTCCACAACCCTTGAATTCCTCTATTCTCGGTCGAATCTGCATGGATTCCGGATTTTCCTTCTTGCTGTCGAGTGAATCCGGTCGTTAACATGGTCAGAAATCAAGGACAGGGGCATAACGTGAAAGGGATTATTCTCGCCGGCGGTTCGGGATCACGGCTCCATCCAATAACCGTCTCCGTATCGAAGCAACTGCTCCCAGTGGGCGACAAGCCGATGATCTACTATCCGCTTTCGGTCCTGATGCTCGCGGGAATCAAGGAGATCCTGCTCATCTGCACCGAGCGCGACCTGGAGCAGTTCCGCCGGCTCCTGGGCGACGGCACCCAGCTGGGCATCCGGATCGACTACGCCGTCCAGAACCGGCCGGCCGGCCTGGCCGAGGCCTTCGTCATCGGCGCCGACCATGTGGGCGACGACGATGTCGCACTGGTCCTGGGAGACAACATCTTCCACGGCTACCACTTCTACGACCTGCTCCAGAGCAACGTCCGGGACGTGCGGGGCTGTGTGCTGTTCGGCTATCCCGTGGAGGACCCGGAGCGCTACGGGGTGGGCGAGACCGACGCGTCGGGCCGCCTCGTCTCCCTGGAGGAGAAGCCGATCCGGCCGCGCTCCGACCTCGCCATCACCGGGCTCTATCTGTACGACAACGAAGTGCTGGACATCGCCAAGAACCTTCGCCCATCGGCCCGCGGAGAACTGGAGATCACCGATGTGAACCGGAATTACCTGGCTCGCGGCCGAGCCCGCCTGGTCGACCTCGGCCGCGGTTTCGCCTGGCTCGACGCCGGAACTCCGGAATCCCTGCTCCAGGCCGCCCAGTATGTCCGGACGCTGGAAGAACGGCAGGGCGTGCGCATCGCCTGCGTGGAGGAGATCGCCCTGCGCATGGGATTCATCGACCCGGAAAGGTGCCACGAGCTCGGCGAGAAGATGTCCCAGTCGAGCTACGGCCGATACGTGATGTCGGTGGCCCGCGAAATGTCATCCTGACGCCTGCGTCACTCAAGCCGATTCGCGTACACCGACGAAAAGACCACGACCGGTCGGGCCGTCCGCCAGGAATTCCACGGAACAGCCGGCGTCGGTGAACGCGGAGACGTACTCGTCCTTGGTGAACAGGGTCAGGACGTCGATCTCGGTGAACTCCTTGATGCCGGCCGCGTCGCCCACGGTGAAGCGGACCTCCATACGGGTGGCCCGGCCCTTACGGGTGGTGTGCGAGATCCGCGCGATGGTGCGGTGCTCCTCACGGGCCAGGTCACCCGCGACATAGCCCTCGATGAAGTTCTCGGGGAACCACCAGGGTTCGACGACCAGGACGCCGCCGGGCTCCAGATGGCCTGCCATCGACCGGATGGCGGCCCGCATGTCGGCCACCGTCTCCAGATAGCCGATGGCGCAGAACATGCAGCTCACCGCCGAGTACCTGCGGCCGAGCGCGAAGTCGCGCATGTCTCCCGCGTGCACCGTGACGCCGGGCAGCCGCTGCTCTGCGAGCCGGCGCATCGGCTCCGCGATCTCCAGTCCCTCGGCCACCTCGAACAGTGTGCTGAACACGCTGAGATGGGCGCCTGTGCCGCAGGCCACGTCGAGCAGTGAGTCGGCTCCGGGGCGACGTTCGGCGATGAGGCGGGCGACGTCCCTCGCCTCCTGCCCCCAGTCCTTGCCCCGGCTTCGGTAGATGGTCTCGTACACGTCCGCAAGTTCTCGGCCGTACATGTGGGTCTCCTCCCGTGGTCGCCCCGCAGGGCGCGTCGTCCGCTCACCCGTCAGGCTCGTCATGCGTCGAGCAGCGCCACCGCCCTCGCCCAGCCGGCGCCCGCGCCGGCGATCCGGACCGGGAAGCACGCGACACGGAATCCGTGGGAGACCGGCAGCCGGTCGAGCCCGGCGAGCCGTTCGACCTGGCAGTACTCCCGGTCCCGGCCGATCATGTGGGCGGGCCACAGCACCGAACGGTCACCCGTTTCCCGGTAGCGGGCGATGATGTCGCCGAAGGGCGCGTCCAGGCTGAACGCGTCCGTGCCGATCACCCGGACTCCCTGGTCGAGCAGCAGGTGCACGGCCGAGCCGTCGAGCCCGGTGAAGTCCGTGAAGTACTTCCGCGTCCCCGACCAGGCGTCGGCACCGGTCCTGAGCAGCACGATGTCCATGGGGGAGAGGGTGTGCCCGATCCGGTCCAGCTCCCGCCGCACCACGTCGGCGCCGGCCGCGCCCGTGCCCTGGTCGCTCAGGTCGAGCACGACCGCGGGCCGGAAGAACCAGTCGAGCGGCATCTCGTCGATGTGCCGCGGCGGCCCGTCGCGATAGGAGGCGCGCGTGCCGTAGTGCGAGGGCGCGTCGACGTGCGTACCGGTGTGGGTCGTCAACTGGAGGCGGTCGAGCGAGAGGAACTCGCCCTCCGGCAGCTCCGCCGGGTCGAACTCGATCCCGAAGTGGTCACGCATCTCATCGCTCATGTGCGCCGCGGCCTCCTTCGGGCCGAGCACGTCGTGCACCACGGGATCGGGCTCGAAACCCGCCGCGTCCACGGGCGAGGACAGGTCGATGATGCGCACACGAGCCTCCCGGCGATGGGTTCCTGCAAGTCAGCCCATGTTCACCAGCGCGGCTGGAAGAGCGTTGGAGCCTGGATGAACGGCCGCCCGCGCGCCCGCACACCCCGCGCTCGACCGATCCTGGAGAAGCCGCTGACAACGTCGTGACCCGTCAAGAACCCGGGAACGCACCCGCCCCGGCACAAAGGAGCGGCGGAAGGGACACGGCATGGCAGCACAGGCCCCGACGGCCCCGGCGGAGGTCTACGCCGAGGTACAGCACTTCTACGCACGGCAGATGCGGCACCTGGACTCCGGCCGGGCCGAAGCCTGGGCCGGCACCTTCACCGCGGACGGCTCCTTCGCGCCGCCGTCGCTCCCGGCACCGGTGCGCGGCCGCCCGGCCCTGAGCGAAGGTGCCCGCCAGGCCGCCGCGGGCCTCGCGGCCGCGGGCGAGACGCACCGCCACTGGGTCGGCATGCTCACCGTCACCCCCGCCGACGACGGTTCGCTGACGGCCGAGAGCCAGGTCTCGGTCATCGCGGTTCCGCGGGGCGGCCCCGCCCGGCTGCACCTGGTGTGCACCTGCCGGGACGTCCTGGTGCGCGAGGCGGGCGAACTCCTGGTCAGGGAGAGGGTGGTGACCCGTGACGACCGGCCGTAGCGGGAGCAGGCCGCGCGTCGAGCGGCCCGGCCCCCGGTCCCGGACATGAGCGCGGCCCCGGCCTCGACAACGCCACGGGGTGTGATCGTCACAGGCGGCGGGACCGGCATCGGACGGGCCACGGCCCGCGCCTTCGCGGACCGCGGCGACCGGGTACTCGTGGTGGGCCGTACGCCCGCGACCCTGGCCGGGACCGCCGAGGGGTACCCCGGCATCAGCGTCCTGGCCGCCGACCTCACCGACCCGGACACTCCCGGTGCCGTCACCGCCGCGGCGCTGGACGCCTTCGGCCGCATCGACGTGTTGGTCAACAACGCGGCCACCGGCGGATTCGCCTCTCTCGCGGAGACCGGGCGGGAAGCGGCCCTCGACCAGCTCGGCAGCAATCTCCTGGCCCCGCTGCTGCTGACCCGGCAGACCCTTGACGCCCTCGGCGCCGATGGCGGCGGAACCGTGCTGAACATCGGCTCGGCCGGCGCGCTGGGCCGGCGTGCCTGGCCACAGAACGGGGTCTACGGCGCCGCCAAGGCCGGACTCGACTTCCTGACCAGGACCTGGGCCGTGGAACTGGCACCCCGCGGCATCCGGGTCCTCGGCCTGGCGCCGGGCGTGATCGACACCGGCATCGGTGAACGGTCCGGCATGTCACAGGAGGCCTACGCGGGCTTCCTCCAGCAGATCGCCGCGCGCGTCCCGGCCGGCCGCGTCGGCCGCCCCGAGGACATCGCCTGGTGGGCCGTCCAGCTCACCGACCCGCGCGCCGCCTACGCGACCGGAGCGGTGCTCGCGGTCGACGGCGGTCTGTCCCTCACCTGAACCACGCCCCGAAGGAGACCGCCGTGACGTACACGGACACCGACGAGACGGCCACCGACGCGAGCCCCGCGGCGACGGAGGAGGTCCGGCAGACCGACAGCGAGCTGGGCCGTCATCTCCTGACCGCCCGAGGCTTCCACTGGATCTACGGAACGAGTGGCGATCCCTACGCCCTGACGCTGCGTGCGGAGAGCGACGACCCGGTGGTGCTCGCGCGCCGCATCCGGGAATCGGAGACACCGCTGTGGCAGAGCGCCGCGGGGGCCTGGGTCACCGGCCGGCACGGTGTGGCCGCCGCGGTGCTGGCCGACCCGCGGCTGAGCCTGCGCCACGCCGACCTGCCGGGTCCGCAGCGGCACGTCTTCTCGGACGCCTGGAGCAATCCGCTGCTGTGCCACATCATCCCGCTGGACCGGGCCTTCCTCCACGCCTCGGGCACCGACCACGCGCGCTGGGAGCGGTCGGCGGCGCCGGTCCTCGGCGCGGCCGCAGCGGACGGGCACCGCAAGAGCGCCGAACGCCTGCACCGGGAGACGGCCGACGGACTCGGTGCCGCCTTCGATCTCATGGCGGACTACTCCCGCCCGGTGGCCACCGAAGCCGCCGCGGTGCTGCTCGGTGTCCCGGACGCGCAGCGGACCCGCTTCGCCCGCGCCTGTCCGGCCCTGGGTGTCGCGCTCGACGCGGCGCTCTGCCCGCAGCCGCTCGTCGTCACCCGCCGGCTCACCGAGGCGATCGAGGACGTCCGCGCCCTCATCGGCGATCTCGTCGCGGCGCGGCGGGCCGAGCCGGGTGACGATCTGCTGAGCACGGTCCTGAGTGCCGGCTCCGCCGACTCCGCCGGCTCTCGCGCCCAGGACGCACTCGCGGTCGGTGTGCTGACCGCCGCGGTGTGCGTCGAGTTCACCGCCGGGCTCATCAACAACGCCCTGGAGGCACTCCTCGCCCATCCCCGGCAGTGGGCGCTGCTCGGCGAGAGTCCGGAACTGGCGGCCGGCGCCGTGGAGGAGACGCTGCGTCACGCGCCGCCGGTGCGGTTGGAGAGCCGGATCGCCGCCGAGGACCTGACCCTGGCCGGTCAGGACATCCCGGCCGGCGCCCAGGTAGTGGTCCATGTCGGAGCGGCCAACCGGGATCCCGGGGCGTTCTTGGCCCCGGACCACTTCGACCTGACCCGGCCCCCGGGACCGGGGCAGTTGTCGCTGGCCGGCCCGCACACCTCCCTGTTCGGTGCGTTCGCCCGGCTCCAGGCCGAGACCGCGGTACGCACCCTGCGGGAGCGCCACCCCCGGCTGGCCCCGGCCGACGGCGTCCAGCGCCGGATGCGGTCCCCCGTCCTGGGCGGGGTGCTGCGGTTTCCCCTCACCACCTCCGCGTGACGTGCGCCGGACCGCCCGGGCGCGGCACCGCCGGAGTTCCGACCGAGCCGCGGAGAACGGAGCCGCGGAGAAAGGACCGGCCATGCGGGTACTACTGACGTCCTTCGCGATGGACGCTCACTTCAACGGGGCCGTGCCGCTCGCCTGGGCGCTGCGGGCCGCCGGGCACGAGGTACGGGTGGCGAGCCAGCCGGCCCTGACGGGGAGCATCACGGCGGCCGGACTGACCGCCGTCCCGGTGGGAGCCGACCACGGTCTCGACGAGATGGTCAAGGGGGTGGGTGACTCGGTGCTGTCCCACCACGCCCATCAGTCGCTGGACCCCGCTGCCCCCGGTCAGCTCACCCCGGCCTTCCTCACGGGCTGGGACACGATGATGACCGCCACCTTCTTCGCCCTGGTCAACGACGATCCGATGGTCGACGAACTCGTCGCGTTCGCCCGCGCCTGGAAGCCGGACCTCGTCCTGTGGGAGCCGTTCACGTTCGCGGGCGCGATGGCCGCGAAGGTGACCGGCGCGGCCCACGCGCGGCTGCTGTCCTTCCCCGACATGTTCATGCCGATGCGGCGAGCCTTCCTCGCGCAGCTCGGCCCCGGCACCCCGGCCGGGGACAACGAGCAGCGGGCGGCGCACACCGAGGACTCCCTCGGCCAATGGCTGGAGTGGACGCTCGGGCGCTACGGCGTGCCCTTCGACGAGGAGGTGGTGACCGGCCAGTGGTCGGTCGACCAGGTACCGCGCAGCTTCCGCCCGCCGTCGGGCGTCCCGACCGTGGGCATGCGCTACGTCCCGTACAACGGGCCGTTGCCCGCCGTCGTACCTGACTGGCTCCGGGTCCCGCCGACGCGTCCGCGCGTGTGCGTCACCCTGGGGCTCACCGCGCGGACCTCGGAGTTCCCCAACGCGGTCCCGGTCGACCTGGTCCTCAAGGCGATCGAGGGACTCGACGTCGAGGTGGTGGCCACGCTCGACGCCGAGGAGCGGACGCTGCTGACCCAGGTCCCGGACAATGTGCGTCTGGTGGACCACATACCGCTGCACGCGCTGCTCCCGACCTGCGCGGCCATCGTGCACCACGGGGGTGCCGGGACCTGGTCGACGGCCCTCGTCGAGGGCGTCCCGCAGATCGCCATGGGCTGGATCTGGGACGCGATCGAACGGGCGCGCCGCCAGCAGGAACTGGGTGCCGGTCTCCACCTGCCCTCCCACGACGTCACGGTGGAGGGGCTGCGGAGCAGGCTCGTACGGCTCCTCGAAGAACCCGCGTTCGCCGCGGCCGCTGCCCGGCTGCGCACCGAGGCCGTGTCCGAACCGACCCCGGCGCAGGTCGTCCCCGTACTGGAGCGGCTGACCGCCCAGCACCGCGCCCACGGGCGCCGACGCTCAGGAGGTACGTCCGCATCATGCGTGTCCTGATCACCGGCGGCGCCGGCTTCATCGGATCCCACTATGTGCGCTCCCTGCTGGCCGGCGGTCTGCCCGGCCCCCGGCCGAGCCGGGTGACCGTCATCGACCTGCTCACCTACGCGGGAAGCACGGACAACCTGCCCCTGACGGACCCCCGGCTGGACTTCCGGCGGGTCGACATCCGCGACCTCGACGCGCTCCTCGACGTGTTCCCCGGTCACGACGCGGTGGTGCACTTCGCGGCCGAGACCCATGTCGACCGTTCTCTGACCGGGGCCGGGGAGTTCGTACGCACCAACGTGCTGGGCACCCAGGCGCTGCTGGAGGCCGCCCTGCGCTGCGGGACCGGCACCTTCGTGCACGTCTCAACGGACGAGGTCTACGGGTCCATCTCCGAGGGGACCTGGACGGAGGAGGAGCCGCTGCTGCCCAACTCGCCCTATGCGGCGTCGAAGGCCGGCAGTGACCTCGTCGCCCGCTCCTACTGGCGCACGCACGGGCTCGATGTCCGCACCACCCGGTGTGCCAACAACTACGGCCCGCGCCAGCACCCGGAGAAGCTCGTCCCGCTGTTCGTCACGGAGTTGCTGGCCGGACGGAGCGTGCCGCTGTACGGGGACGGCGACAACGTCAGGGAGTGGCTGCACGTGGACGACCACTGCCGTGCCGTCCACGCGGTACTGACGGGCGGCCGGGCCGGCGAGATCTACAACATCGGCGGCGGCACACATCTGACGAACCGTCAAATGACGGCGAAATTGCTGGAGTTGTGCGGAGCGGACTGGTCCCGGGTCCGTCAGGTGCCCGACCGCAAGGGCCACGACCTGCGGTACGCGGTGGACGACTCGAAGATCCGCAGGGAACTCGGCTACCGGCCGCTGCGGTCGCTCGACGACGGTCTGCGCGAGGTCGTCGACTGGTACCGCACCCGGTCGGCCCAGCGCCCGGATGCGGCAGAGCGGGTGTGAACCGGCGCTCGTCGGGGCCGGCCGCACGAGGGCCGGGCCGGTCCCGGCGAGCGCCGAGCACAGAGCCCCGGCCCGCCCGTATCGGGCGCCGGCTCAGCCGCTGATGACCCGCGCGGCCTTGCGTACCTGCTCGACCAGGAGCGCCTGCCGCAGCAGCGCCTCGCCCAGTGCGGCCCGCCCGGTGCCCGACAGGGCGGCCGTCGCGAACGCGTCGAGCGCGTTGCCCACCTGGTGGTCGGCGGGCAGCGTCACCTCGGTGATCCGGTCCTGCTGTTCCAGGCGGACCGCCGGACGGTGTTCCCGGGGCGGCGTGAAGGCCCGCGGCACACTGATCCTTCCCCGGCTGCCCCACAGGGCGTACACGGACCGGTAGGAGTGCTGGAATCCGAAGTCGAGCTGAGCCGTCACGCCGGTCGACGTGGAGAGCAGCGCGCTTCCCGCGACATCGACACCGGTGGCCTCGTCGACGCGCAGACAGGCACCGAGGACGTCGAGTTCGCCGGCGAGGTGGAGCTGGGCCGCGCGCAGCGGATACACCCCGACGTCCAGCAGGGCGCCGCCGCCGAGCCGCGCGTCGTGGCGGAAGGACGCAGAATCGGGCGGCGGCACTCCGAAGGAGCTCGAAAAGACCCTCAGTTCACCGATCTCGCCGGCCATCTCCCGTACCGCCGCGTGCTGCGAGTGGTGCAGGAACATGAAGTTCTCGGTGAGCGCCAGATCGAACCGGGCGGCCAGCGCCACCAGTTCGGCGCTCTGCGCGTACGTGGTGCTGAGCGGCTTCTCCACCAGGACGTGTTTTCCGGCGGTCAGCGCCTCCGCGACCCACTCGTGGTGCATTCCCGGCGGCAGCGGCACATAGACCGCGTCGATGTCGTCCCGGTCGAGCAGTGCCTGGTAGCCGGCCACCGCCGCGCACCCGAAACGGGCCGCGAGACGTTCGCTCCGCGCCCCGTCCCGGCTCGCCACAGCCACCAGCCGCACCGACTGATGCTCCACGAGCGCGGGCAGGATCCGGCGCACCGCGATATCGGCACAGCCCAGAACGCCCATGCGGAGTACGGGTCGTGGAGTGTCCTCGGGCATCTGCCACCTCACCTGTCGGATACGTCACCGATCAAGCTAGCCAGATCAGGTCGAAAACCCCTGGACGCCCGCTGGAGCAGGCTCTTTCCGCGGGGACTCCATGGCTCCTGGACCGGGCGGCGCGAGCATGGCCCGGAGGCAATCCTTTGAGGAGGGACGGCTATGACGTCGGACGCCAAGGCCCTGGTCCTGGAGCAGGTTCGCGAGTACCACCGTCAGCAGCGGCCAGAGCACTTCGTGCCGGGAGTGACGCCGATCCTCTCCTCGGGTGCGGTCCTGGACGAGGAGGACCGGATCTCCCTGGTGGAGGCCGCGCTGGAGCTGCGGATCGCGGCCGGGACGTACGCGCGGCGTTTCGAGAGCAGGTTCGCCCGCCACATCGGCGTACGCAAGGCGCATCTGGTCAACTCCGGCTCCTCGGCGAACCTTTTGGCGCTCTCGGCGCTGACCTCACCCCGGCTCGGCGAGCAGCGGCTGCGTCCGGGCGACGAGGTGATCACCGTGGCCGGCGGCTTCCCCACGACGGTGAACCCGATCATCCAGAACGGCCTTACGCCCGTCTTCGTCGACCTCGAACTCGGCACGTACAACACGACGGCGGAACGCGTCCGGGCGGCGATCTCGGACCGGACCAGGGCCATCATGATCGCGCATACCCTCGGCAACCCCTACGAGGCGGCGGAGATCCAGCAACTGGCAACCGACCACGACCTGTTCCTGGTCGAGGACAACTGCGACGCCGTGGGCTCAACCTACCAGGGACGTATGACGGGCACCTTCGGGGACCTGGCCACCGTCAGCTTCTATCCCGCCCACCACATCACGACGGGCGAGGGCGGCTGTGTCCTGACCAGGAACCTCGAACTGGCCCGGATCGTCGAGTCGTTCCGGGACTGGGGCCGCGACTGCTGGTGCGAGCCGGGCGAGGACAACACCTGCCTCAAACGGTTCGACTACCAGCTCGGCAATCTCCCCAAGGGCTACGACCACAAGTACATCTTCTCGCACATCGGCTACAACCTGAAGGCGACCGACCTCCAAGGGGCCCTGGCGCTGAGCCAGTTGAAGAAACTCCCGGCGTTCGGCGAGGCCCGGCGGCGCAACTGGCAGCGGTTGCGCGACGGCCTCGCCGACGTCCCGGGCCTTCTGCTGCCGAGTGCGACGCCGGGCAGTGACCCGAGCTGGTTCGGCTTCGTCATCACGGTGCTGCCCGACGCCACCTACACCCGACGCGACCTGATCGCCTTCCTGGAGGACCGGCGCATCGGCACACGCCGGCTGTTCGGCGGCAACCTGACCCGGCACCCGGCGTATCTCGACACCCCGCACCGGATCGCGGGGGACCTCCGCAACTGCGACATCATCACTGAGCAGAGCTTCTGGATCGGGGTGTACCCGGGCATCACCGAGGAGATGACCGACTACATGCGGGAGTCCATCGTCGAGTTCGTCACCAAGAACGGCTGAGCCGGCCGGCCGGACCCGTCAGCCGATCATCCGGTCCAGCAGCGCGTCCTCCCCGCACCCGGGTATGTCCAGCCACGGCTCCGCCGCGAGCACCGCCTGTTGCAGACGCTGCAGCCGCGGCGACGGCGAGAGCCCCAGTTCCTCCGCCAGCCGGCGGCGCAGCATCTGGTAGACGTCCAGCGCCTGCCAGGAGCGACCCGCCCGGTACAGCGCCGTCATGCACTGGGCGTGCAGGCCCTCGTGCAGCGGGTGGCGTCCGGTGAGTTCGATCAACTCCGCCAGGAGTTCCGCGTGGCGTCCCAGCCTCAGATCCGCTTCGAGACACCGCTCCAGCACACCGAGCCGGCTCTCCTCAAGACGGGCCACCTCGATGCTCAGGACAGGCCCTATCCGCACGTCGACCAGCGCGGACCCGCGCCACAACGACAGCGCCTCACGGAAGTGGGCGGACGCCTCCTCCTGGCGGTCCTCGGCGGTGGCGACCCGCCCCGCGGCGACCAGCCGCTCATACCGCGGCACATCGACGGCGTTCGGGGGTGCCTGCCAGGAGTAGCCGCCGTACTGGGTGACGAGGACGTCCTTGGCGGACACTCCGGCGTCGGTGCCGTAGGCGGCGGTGAGCTGCCTGCGCAGCTGGAGGATGTAGGTGTGCAGGGTGGCCAGCGCGCTCTGGGGCGGTTCGTTGCCCCAGATCTCCTCCATCAGGGTCGCTACGGGCATGACGCGATTGGCGTGAATCGCGAGCAGGGCGAGGATCTGGCGCGGTTTCGCCGCGGTCGGCACGATCGAACGGCCCCGCACCTCGGCCGTCAGCGGTCCCAGCAACCAAATGTCCATGTCTCTCCCCCATGTGGTCGGTGGAGCACCGCGAAGAGCTCCTTGCCTGGCAGTCTTGCTGGCTGCTTCCCGTCTCAACCAGTACTGAGGGCCCGGCCACGCATATGCGGAACGTGTGCGCAAGATGTGTGTTTCTCATATAGGTACCGCGCCGAACGCACTGGTAGCGGGCCGGTCCGGCCGAAAGGATGGCGACAGCGCGCCGATTCCGGCCGGGATCGGGCACGCCGCCACGAAGTCGACAGGGAAAAGGAGCACACATGTCACCGATCACGCCTCCGCCGAACGTCGACGCGCCGGCCGCCGGGGCCTGCGACGATCTCGTGATCACCGAGTTCGGTCCCGAATCCGGTGAGTTCTCCGACAGCCGTATCTGCATCTGCTGGATGCCGGCGCCCGCCCCGAGGTCCGCCGCGGACGGCTGCCGTCTGCTCCGATGAACCGTCCGCCGCCCCCGGGCGACCGGCTCCCGCGGCTCGGATTCGCACCGCATCTGCGCGTCGAATCGGTGCCGGGGGAGGCCGTGTTCCTGATGACGGAAGAGCGGGTGACCACGCTCGGTGGCGAACAGGTCGCCCTGCTGGCCCCCTTGCTCGACGGCAGCCGTGATCTGCCCCGCATCGTCGCCGACGCGGCGCCCGGGCTGTCGGCCGAAAACACCGAACGCCTCGTGACCAGGCTGCTGGACGCGGGCCTGTTGTACGCCTGTCCGCCGGGCGGATCCACCGGACCTGAGCGGACCTACTGGACTCTGACCGGCTTGGAGACGCGGCCCGGCGCCGGAGGGGACGCGCGGGTGGCCCCCGTCGACTTCACCGAGGACGCCGGAAGCACGCTGCGCGAGGCCGTGTCGGCGGCGCGGCTGCGCACCGCGGCCGCGGGCGAGCCGGCCGATCTGACGCTGGTGCTGTGTCACGACTATCTCGATCCGCGGCTGAGCGCGCTGGACGCGGAACACCGTGCCGCGAGACGCAGTTGGCTGCCCGTGCGAGCGAGCGGTACCCACCTGTGGATCGGCCCGTTCTTCTCCCCTGACGAGGGCCCTTGCTGGCGCTGTGTCGCGGATCGGCTCCGGTTGCGCCGGCGCGGCGAGGCCTACGTCCAGCACCGGCTCGGGCACAGCGGCCCGGTCGCGCACCGGCCGTCGTATCTTCCGGCGGGGCGCGCGGCGGCTCTGCAACTGGCCCTGCTGGAGGCGGGAAAGTGGCTCGCCGGGCATCGGCAGGCCGACCAGGGAAGCCTGTGGCGGCTGGACACCCGCACCCTGGAGAGCAGCCGCCATCCCGTGCGGCGCCGCCCTCAGTGCTCCCGGTGCGGCGATCCCCTGCTCGTACGCGACCGGGTGTCGGCCCCAGTCGTGCTGTCCCCCCGGCCGGTGCGCGACACCGGCGGAGGGGGGCAGCGGACGGTCGGCCCGGACCGGGTGCTGGCACGGTACGGCCATCTCGTGGATCCCGTCACCGGTCTGGTCGGCGAGATCCGTCGGGATCCGCGGGGACCGGAGTTCCTCAATTGCTTCCACGCGGGCGCTCAGCCTCCCTGGGACCCCGCGCTGCCGCCGCCCCCGCTGCACACCCCGCTGCGCAGCCCCGGATCGGGCAAGGGGATCACCGAACTGCACGCCCGGGTCAGCGCGTTGGCCGAGGCCCTGGAGCGGTACAGCGGATACTTCCAGGGCGACGAGCCGCGGCGGCGGGCCAGTTACCGCGAGCTCGCACCACTGGCCGTCCACCCCGACACCGTCCAGCTCTTCGACCGGCGGCAGTTCGAGGACCGGGCTGCCTGGAACCGCGCGCACGGGCCCTTCCACCAGGTGCCGGAGATCTTCGACGAGGACGCCCCGCTCGACTGGACGCCCGTCTGGTCACTGACCGAGCAGCGGCAGCGGCTGGTGCCCACGAGTCTGCTCTACTACAACGCCCCGGACGCGGGCACCCGGTACTGCCGGGCCACCTCCAACGGAGCCGCCGCGGGGACCAGCCTGGAGGACGCCGTCGTCCACGGCTGCCTGGAACTGGTGGAGCGGGACGCGGTGGCCCTGTGGTGGTACAACCGCACGCGGCAGCCCGGCGTGGTCTTCGACCCGCGGGATCCGTGGCTCGCGCAGGCGCGGGCCGTCCTCAAGGGCATGGGGAGGTCGGTCTGGGCCCTCGACCTCACGTCCGATCTGGGGATCCCCGTCGTGGCCGCCGTCTCGGCCCGCATCGGGAAGCCCGCCGAGGACATCGTGCTCGGCTTCGGCGCCCACTTCGACGTACGGGTCGCCCTGCGCCGGGCGCTCACCGAACTCCATCAGATGCTTCCGCCGTTGGTCCGGGAGCCCGTTGGCGGTGGGTCCGCCTACACCGGCACCGACCGCGAGGCGCTGCGCTGGTTCCGGCACGCCACCACCGCCAACCAGCCCTATCTGCTGCCGGCCGCACGGCGGTCCACCCGACCGCCCGCGGCTCTGCGGCCGCCCGCCGACGCGGCTGCCCAGGCCGAGGCCCTGGTCGCGCTTCTGCACCGGCACGGGCTGGACGTCCTCGTTCTCGACCAGACCCGCCCCGACGCGGAGATGCCCGTCGCCAAGGTGCTGGTCCCCGGGCTGCGCCCCATCTGGGCGAGATTCGGCCCGGGCCGCCTTTTCGATGTGCCGGTCGCGCTCGGCCGACTGTCCCGTCCCACGGAACTCGCCGATCTCAATCCCCTTCCGCTGCATCTGTGACGGGGTGAAGCACTTACTGAACCAGCTGTGACGGTTCGCGGTGAGCCTCGGACGGATCCGGCGGCGCCGAAACGGGCCCGGACACGCCTCCGGCCCACCGCTGCGGCGTTGAAGCGGTGGGCCGGAAGGGGAAGTGGGGACTCAGCCGTTGCGGCGCAGGGCTTCGGACAGGCGGGCCGCGGCGTCGATGATGGCCTGGGCGTGCATCCGGCCCGGGTGGCGGGTCAGCCGCTCGATGGGGCCGGAGACCGAGACCGCGGCCACCACCCGGTTCGACGGGCCGCGCACCGGCGCGGACACCGAGGCCACGCCCGGCTCGCGCTCGCCGATGGACTGGGCCCAGCCCCTGCGGCGCACCCCGGAGAGGGCCGTCGCCGTGAAGCGGGCGCCCTGGAGGCCGCGGTGCAGGCGCTCCGGCTCCTCCCAGGCCATCAGGATCTGCGCGGAGGAGCCGGCCTTCATGGTCAGCGTGGAGCCGACCGGCACGGTGTCGCGCAGGCCCGAGAGGCGCTCGGCGGCAGCCACGCAGATCCGCATGTCGCCCTGGCGGCGGTAGAGCTGCGCGCTCTCGCCCGTGACGTCCCGCAGATGCGTCAGGACCGGGCCGGCCGTGGCCAGCAGGCGGTCCTCGCCGGCCGCCGCGGCGAGCTCGGCGAGCCGCGGGCCGAGGATGAAACGGCCCTGCATGTCCCGAGCCACCATCCGGTGGTGTTCCAGTGCCACGGCCAGTCGGTGTGCCGTGGGTCGTGCGAGCCCTGTGGCCGCGACCAGACCTGCGAGGGTGGCCGGACCGGACTCCAGAGCGCTCAGGACAAGGGCAGCCTTGTCCAGAACGCCTACGCCGCTAGAGTTGTCCATGCAACGATATTCGCGTCTCACTCTGTGAAACGCAAGTTCAATTTTCTCCGGAAGTCGTCAAGCTGTACTGGCGATCCGTACAACGGAACGCGGCCCTTGTCCGGGGCGTGCGCACGGGCAGGGCAATGGGTCTCTAGAAGTGCCGGCGAAGCCGCCGGCCGGAGGGAAGGCGATGGGTAGGACACTCGCGGAGAAGGTCTGGGACGACCATGTCGTCAGGCGAGTCGAGGGCGAGCCGGACCTGCTCTTCATCGATCTTCACCTGCTGCACGAGGTCACCAGCCCGCAGGCCTTCGACGGACTGCGCAAGAACGGCCGCCAGGTACGGCGCCTCGACCTCACCATCGCCACCGAGGACCACAACACCCCCACCATCGACATCGACAAGCCGATCGCGGACCCGGTCTCACGGGTCCAGCTGGAGACGCTGCGCAAGAACTGCGCCGAGTTCGGTGTGCGGCTGCACCCGCTCGGCGATGTCGAGCAGGGCGTCGTCCACGTGGTGGGACCGCAGCTGGGCCTGACCCAGCCGGGCACCACCGTGGTCTGCGGTGACTCGCACACCTCCACCCACGGCGCCTTCGGCGCGCTGGCGTTCGGCATCGGCACCAGCCAGGTCGAGCACGTCCTGGCCACCCAGACGCTGCCGCTGGCCCCCTTCAAGACCATGGCCATCACCGTCGACGGCGAACTGCCCGACGGCGTCACCGCCAAGGACCTCATCCTCGCCATCATCGCGAGGATCGGCACCGGCGGCGGCCAGGGCTACGTCCTGGAATACCGCGGCTCCGCCATCGAGAAGCTGTCGATGGAAGCCCGCATGACCATCTGCAACATGTCCATCGAGGCCGGTGCCCGCGCGGGCATGATCGCCCCGGACAAGACCACGTTCGACTACCTGGAAGGGCGCGCCCACGCCCCCCGGGGCGAGGACTGGGACGCGGCGGTCGCGTACTGGAAGACCCTCAAGTCCGACGAGGACGCGGTCTTCGACGCCGAGGTCGTCATCAAGGCCGACGAACTGGCCCCGTTCGTCACCTGGGGCACCAACCCCGGCCAGGGCGCGCCCCTGTCGGCCAACGTCCCCGACCCGGCTTCGTACGAGGACGCTTCGGAGCGCCTGGCCGCCGAAAAGGCCCTGGAATACATGGGGTTGACCGCGGGCCAGCCGCTGCGCGACATCGACGTCGACACCGTCTTCGTAGGTTCGTGCACCAACGGCCGCATCGAGGACCTGCGCAACGCCGCGGCCGTCATCGAGGGCCGCAAAGTCGCCGACGGCGTACGGATGCTGGTCGTCCCCGGCTCGGTCCGGGTCGCCCTGCAAGCCATGGACGAGGGCCTGGACAAGGTGTTCACGGCCGCCGGCGCCGAATGGCGGCACGCGGGCTGCTCGATGTGCCTCGGCATGAACCCGGACCAGCTGGCCCCCGGCGAGCGCTCCGCGTCCACCTCCAACCGCAACTTCGAGGGCAGGCAGGGCAAGGGCGGCCGCACCCACCTGGTGTCGCCCCAGGTCGCCGCCGCGACCGCGGTCCTCGGCCATCTGGGCTCGCCCGCCGACCTGTCCGACGCCCGTACCCCCGTGGAGGCCTGAGAACCATGGAAGCTTTCACCACGCACACCGGCCGGGCCGTTCCGCTGCGCCGCTCCAACGTCGACACCGACCAGATCATCCCGGCCCACTGGCTGAAGAAGGTCACCCGGGACGGCTTCGAGGACGGCCTCTTCGAGGCCTGGCGCAAGGACCCCGAGTTCGTCCTGAACAAGCCCGAGCGCGAGGGCGCCACGGTTTTGGTGGCCGGCCCCGACTTCGGCACCGGCTCCTCCCGCGAGCACGCGGTGTGGGCGCTCCAGAACTTCGGCTTCAAAACCGTGATCTCGTCCCGCTTCGCCGACATCTTCCGTGGCAACTCGCTGAAGAACGGGCTGCTCACCGTAGTTCTCGACCAGAAAGTCGTGGACGCGCTGTGGGAGCTGACCGAGCGCGATCCCGACGCCGAAATCACCGTTGACCTGGAGGATCGCCAAGTTCGCGCGGAAGGCGTCACCGCCGACTTCGAACTCGACGAGAACGCCCGCTGGCGGCTCCTGAACGGCCTGGACGACATCTCCATCACGCTCCAGAACGAGCCGGACATCGCCACCTACGAGGCCCGTCGACCGGCTCACAAGCCGAGCACGATCCAGGCCTGAACCGCCTATTGACCCCCCTTCGGCTGCATCGCGCCCCCTGATTTCCGGATTGATTTCCGGGCAGGGGGCGCGTCGCGTTTTGGGCTCCGGGGGTGACGTCAACTAGCCTTGTGCGCAGGGCAGATGGCCGGATAGTCGCTTGCGCGACCGAGGGGGCGTACGGACGTCCCCGAGTCGCCGGATTCGCTCAGTTGCCCCCGCCGGAGGTGACAACTCGCCTCAGATGGCACAATCGACGCATGGAACGCGACAGCCAACTCAAGCTCTACGGGCTGGTGGCGGACCAACTGAAAGAAGCGCACACAAGGGTGCGCGAACTGCAAGTCCCGGAGGGCGTACGGATGGCGCTGTCCCGGAAGCTGCTGGTCATAACAGCGGCTGCCAAACACGATCTCGCCGATGCGGCAAGGCGTCTGGACCGGTTGTTGAAGGACCTCGACGAGGGCCGATTCCCCGAAGGCGACTGAGCCGTAAGGAACTAGGCGAGAGCCGACTTCGTTGCGGCACTAGGGTGATTAGCCCGTTTCGTGTTTGATTTGCGGTATATATCTGCCTAACGTGCGAAAAGGCCTGGACACTTTCGCTCAGGCAATGTCTCCGAAGGGGAAGACGTGAACAAGGCGCAGCTCGTAGAAGCGATTGCCGACAAGGTCGGCGGCCGTCAGCAGGCCGCGGACGCGGTGGACGCGGTGCTGGACGCGGTCGTCCGCGCAGTCGTCGCCGGGGACCGCGTCTCGGTCACCGGTTTCGGCTCGTTCGAGAAGGTCGACCGCCCGGCCCGTTACGCCCGCAACCCGCAGACGGGTGAGCGCGTCCGGGTCAAGAAGACCTCGGTTCCGCGCTTCCGCGCGGGCCAGGGCTTCAAGGACCTCGTCGCGGGCTCGAAGAAGCTCCCGAAGAACGACGTGGCCGTCAAGAAGGCCCCCAAGGGCAGCCTCTCGGGCGGTACTTCCACCCGGACGACCGTCAAGAAGGCCGCGGCCAAGAAGGCCACGACCGCCAAGAAGGCGACCGCCAAGAAGACCGCGGCGGTGAAGAAGACCGCTGCCGCGAAGACCACGGCGGCGAAGAAGACCACCGCCAAGAAGGCGACCGCCAAGAAGACGACGGCGACCGCCAAGAAGGCCGCGCCGGCGAAGACCGCGACCGCCAAGAAGGCCACCGCGAAGAAGACCGCGCCGGCCAAGAAGACCGTCGCGAAGAAGGCGCCCGCGAAGAAGACCACGGCGCGCAAGACCACCGCCAAGAAGGCGACCGCTCGCAAGAAGTAGTCACCAGCGGCAAGGCTCAAGCGCCGGGCCGGGCTCCCCTCGGGGAGACCCGGCCCGCGGCCGTTTCCGGCCAAGTCGCCGCGCGGCCGCCCCGCAGGGCCCGCCGCGCGGGGCTCAGAACGTTTGCAGCGTCACCAGCGTGATGCGGAGTTCCGCGCCCGAGCCCTCGGTCTCGATACGGACCCGCTGCCCGGCCCGCAACAGCCGCAGCCCGCCCGCGTCGAAGGCCGGCGCCCCGAAGTCCACCGGGGTGCCGTCGTCGAGCAGCACACTGCCGCTGCGGGTCTCGGAGTCGTATGTGTACGCGGTCGCCTGCATACCGGTCAGCCTAGGGCCTGTCCGGCGGATCCGGTCGCCGTCGGGAGACCTCGGCAGACGGGCGGGCCGGGACCGCGCGCCCCAGGCGGGATCCGCCGGTCGGGCCCCTAGTGCCCCCGTACGGGGTCCAGGGCGCCCAGCAGGGCCGTGGTGGACGGGCCCACCCCCAGGGTGAGGGCGGTGCGCAGATCGGCGCCGGTGTCCACGTCCCGGCGTACCGATTCCACGTCCGCGAGCAGGATTTCGCCGGCGCCCGATGCCGAATGGGCCGTTCGTGAGGGGCCGCCGAAGAACGGGTCCAAATCCTTGCCGGGAAGGGCCGAAAGGAAAGTCGTGCCGATTCCGGCCGCGTCCGCGAGAAATGCCCGCGGAAATGCCCCGGCCGCGGCGAGCACCCGGCCCAGCTCGGCGGGGCGCAGCGCGGGCAGGTCCGCGTTGAGGGCGGCCACGGGGAGCGCCCGGCGCGCGCGTACCCGGCGCGCCCCGTGCGCGAGGGCCGCGTTGAGACCGGCGCCGGGGGAGTCGGGCACGACGCGGGCGCCGAGCGCGGCCAGTTCGGCCCCGGCCAGGCGGTCGTCCGTGACGACCGCCACATCGCGCACCGCCGGGCAGGCGAGGGCGGCCGCCACGGTGTCGCGCGCGAACGCCAGGGCGAGCCGCGGCCGCAACTCGTCGCCGACGGCGGCCGCGAGCCTGCTCTTGGCCAGCGCCAAGGGCTTGAGGGGGATGACGAGGGACCAGCGGGCAGCTGTGGCGGTGTTCGTGGCGTCCCCTCCGTCCGGGCGCCGCCCCGGGTCGGCCGGACGGCGGCGGCTTCATTGTCACCCGCCCGGACGGCCGCCGTGCGGACCGGGGCGTACGGTGTTCTCGACAGACCAGGGGCCTGGGGCGACACTTGCCCCCAGCAGCAACCCAGCGTCCGTTCCCCCGGGTCCCGCAGCGGCCCGGCCGGGGTCCACAGAGGAAGGTGTCCGAGTGTCCCGCCGCAGAATCGGCTTCTGGTACCGCCTGGCGGCGGTCATCGCAAAACCGCCGCTGGTCGTTCTGTTCAAGCGGGACTGGCGGGGAATGGACAACATTCCGGCCGACGGCGGATTCATCACCGCCATCAATCACAACTCGTATCTGGACATGTTCTCGTACGGGCATTTCCAATACAACACCGGACGCGTGCCCCGATTTTTGGCGAAGGCCGCGCTTTTCAAGGCACCCGGTGTGGGGATCCTGCTGCGCGGGACGGGGCAGATTCCCGTCTACCGCGAGTCGACCAACGCGGTCGGCGCCTTCCGGGCCGCCGTGGACGCCGTGGAGCGCGGTGAATGCGTCGCGTTCTACCCCGAGGGCACCCTCACCCGCGACCCCGGCCAGTGGCCGATGACCGCGAAGACCGGTGTCGCGCGGGCCGCCATGCTGACGCGGGCGCCCGTCATCCCGGTCGCCCAGTGGGGCGCCAACCTGGCGATGCCGCCGTACGCCAAGGAGAAGAAGGTCCGCTTCTTCCCGCGCAAGACCCTCCAGGTGAAGGCCGGTCCGCCGGTCGACCTCGACCGGTACTACGACAAGGAACCGACGCCCGAGGTCCTCAGGGAGGTCACCGAGGTCATCATGGCCGCGATCACCTCCCTGCTGGAGGAGTTGCGGGGCGAGCAGGCCCCGGAGAAACCGTACGATCTGCGCGAAGTCCGCGCACGGCAGCGCCGCGAGGCCGCCGGGGAGGGCTCCAAGTGACACACGGCACCACCAAGGCAGCGGTCTTCGGGACGGGTTCGTGGGGCACGGCGTTCGCCGTGGTCCTCGCCGACGCGGGCTGCGACGTGACCCTGTGGGCCCGCCGCCCCGACCTCGTCGAAGCGGTCAACTCCACCCGCACCAACCCGGACTACCTGCCCGGCATCGAACTCCCCGCGTCGGTACGGGCCACCACCGACCCCGCCGAGGCCGCGGCCGGCGCCGACTTCACCGTCCTCGCCGTCCCCTCGCAGACGCTCCGCGACAACCTCGCCGCCTGGGCGCCGCTGCTGGCCCCCGACACCGTGCTCGTCTCCCTGATGAAGGGCGTCGAACTCGGCACCGCCAAGCGGATGAGCGAGGTCATCGCCGAGGTGGCCAAGGTCTCGGAGGACCGCGTCGCCGTGGTCACCGGGCCCAACCTGGCCAAGGAGATCGCCAAGCGGATGCCGGCCGCGGCCGTCGTCGCCTGCCGCGACGAGGCCGTCGCCCAGCGCCTCCAGGCCGCCTGCCACACCCCGTACTTCCGCCCGTACACCAACACCGACGTGGTCGGCTGCGAACTGGGCGGCGCCGTCAAGAACGTCATCGGGCTCGCCGTCGGCATCGCCGACGGGATGGGCCTCGGCGACAACGCCAAGGGCTCGCTCATCACCCGCGGCCTCGCCGAAACTACCCGGCTCGGCCTCGCGATGGGCGCCGACCCGCTGACGTTCTCCGGACTCGCGGGCCTCGGTGACCTCGTCGCCACCTGCTCCTCGCCGCTCTCGCGCAACCACACCTTCGGCACCAACCTCGGCAAGGGCATGACGCTCCAGGAGACCATCGCGGTCACCAAGCAGACCGCCGAGGGCGTCAAGTCCTGTGAATCCGTGCTGGATCTGGCCCGTCGGCACGGGGTGGACATGCCCATCACGGAGACCGTCGTCGGCATCGTCCACGAGGGGAAGCCGCCGGTCGTCGCGCTCAAGGAGCTCATGAGCCGCAGCGCCAAGGCCGAGCGGCGCTGACCGCGCCGGGCCCCGCGGCCGTGGATCCGACGCTTCGAACGGGTACCCTCAACGCGATATGAGCAGCGAGAACCTCCCCCAGAGCCCTGAGAAGCAGTTCCGCAAGCCGCGGGTGGCCGTGGTGTTCGGCGGCCGCAGTTCGGAACACGGCATCTCGGTCGTGACCGCCGGTGCGGTGCTGCGCGCCATCGACCGTACGAAGTACGACGTGCTGCCCATCGGCATCACGACGGACGGCCGCTGGGCGCTCACCGCCGACGAACCGGAGCGGATGGCGATCACCGACCGGCGCACCCCCAGCGTCGAGGAGCTCGCCGAGTCCCCCGAGGGCGGCGTGGTCCTGCCCGTGGACCCGGGCAGTCGCGAAGTCGTCTACAGCGAGCCCGGATCGGTTCCCAAGGCGCTCGGCGAGGTCGACGTCGTCTTCCCGATGCTGCACGGCCCCTACGGCGAGGACGGCACCCTCCAGGGCCTCCTGGAACTGTCCGGCATCCCGTACGTCGGCGCGGGTGTCCTCGCCTCGGCCGTCGGCCAGGACAAGGAGTACATGAAGCGCGTCTTCACCTCCTTCGGGCTGCCCGTCGGGCCCTACCTGGTGGTGCGTCCGCGCGAGTGGGAGCAGGACGAGAAGGGCGCCCGCCAGCGCATCGCGGACTTCGCGGGTGAGCACGGCTGGCCGCTGTTCATCAAGCCGTCCCGGGCCGGCTCCTCGTTCGGCATCACCAAGGTCGACTCCTTCGAGGGCCTGGACGAGGCCATCACCGAGGCCCGCCGCCACGACCCCAAGTTCCTCGTCGAATCGCTGCTGCGGGGCCGCGAGATCGAGTGCGGGGTCCTGGAGTTCGAGGACGGGCCGCGGGCGAGCGTGCCGGCCGAGATCCCGCCGGTGACCGCCCACGACTTCTACGACTTCGAGGCCAAGTACATCGACTCGGCGGCCGGCATCGTGCCCGCCCCGATCGGTGAGGACGCCACCGCCGAGGTGCAGCGCCTGGCCGTCGAGGCCTTCGAGGCGGCCTCCTGCGAGGGCCTGGTCCGCGCGGACTTCTTCCTCCAGGACAACGGCGAGTTCGTCATCAACGAGATCAACACCATGCCGGGCTTCACGCCGATCTCGATGTACCCGCGGATGTGGCAGGAGAGCGGCGTCGAGTACGCGGACCTGGTCGACAAGCTCATCCAGGCGGCGCTGCGCCGGCCGACGGGGCTGCGCTAGGGCACGTCGAGCGTCTTGGGGATCGCCTTGTCGACAGGGGCGCCGAACGGCTGGAGCACGGAGGCGTCGTGCTCGTACCGCGCCCCTGTCAGCAACTCGACGTAGGGCTCCCGGTACTGGGTGATGAAGCGCGGCCCCTGCGCGCGTGCCTGCACGGTCCAGGAGACCCCCTCCACCTGGACCCCGGGGTACTTCGGATCCGCCACCTCGTCGGGGCGCGGGATCCCGCAGCGCAGTACGATCTCCGCGTCCCCGTCCCCCCACCGGGCCGTCAGCGGCGACTCCGGGGAGGGGTCGTGCCGCTTCTGGCCGGCCACGGTGTCGGGCAGGAGCTTGTCCAGGGCCGTGCAGGCGGCCGCTTCCTTCGCCGAGGGCGACGGAACCGCCACCTTCGCGGAGGCGTCGGACGAAGAACAGCCCGCGGCCGCCAGGAGGGCGACCACGGGCAGGACGAGAAGCGGCCGGCGGAAGGAAGTCACCGGCCCAGGGTAAGCGGGGGCTACAGATGGACGACCGGGCAGGTCAGGGTTCTGGTGATGCCGTCCACCTGCTGGACCTTGGCGACCACCATGCGGCCCAGTTCGTCGACCGTCTCGGCCTGGGCCCGCACGATCACGTCGTAGGGCCCGGTCACGTCTTCGGCCTGGATGACCCCCGGGAGCTTTGCGATGGCCTCGGCGACGGTCGACGCCTTGCCCACCTCGGTCTGAATGAGGATGTACGCCTGTACCACGGAACCTCCAGGGCGGCCACGAGGATCATGTGGGGGAGAGAAAGAGACGCCACGGTACCGCGTCGCCCCGGGCGACGGGGAGACCCGCGCGAGCGGCCGCTCGTGCCGAGCAGCGAGAGCGGCCCTGAAGTTGACGTATGTGTTGACGGTACCCATGCACGTGACCGCTCGCGACCGCAAGCGCACGGGGGCAGAAGAGGTACGACGATGAGAGGTGGGACACGGTGAAAGGCACTGTGGGCGAGTTGGGGGAGTTCGGGCTCATCAGGGAGCTGACCTCGCGGCTCACCACCACCCCCGCGGTCCGGCTGGGGCCGGGCGACGACGCCGCGGTCGTGACCGCACCCGACCGCAGGGTGGTCGCCAGCACGGACATCCTCCTGGAGGGGCGGCACTTCCGCCGCGACTGGTCGACCGCGTACGACGTGGGCCGCAAGGCCGCCGCGCAGAACTTGGCCGACATCGCCGCCATGGGCGCGGTGCCGACCGCGGTGCTCCTCGGCCTGGTGGTGCCGGCCGAACTGCCGGTGACCTGGCCCACCGAGCTGATGGACGGCATCCGCGACGAGTGCCAGGTCGCGGGCGCCGCCGTGGTCGGCGGCGACGTGGTGCGCGGGGACACGATCACCGTGGCCATCACCGCGCTCGGCGACCTCCGCAACCACGAGCCGGTGACCCGGGCCGGCGCCAAGCCCGGCGACGTCGTCGCGGTGACGGGCTGGCTGGGCTGGTCCGCGGCGGGCTACGCGGTGCTCTCGCGCGGCTTCCGCTCGCCCCGCGCCTTCGTCGAGGCCCACCGCCGCCCCGAACCCCCGTACCACGCGGGCCCCGCCGCGGCCGGGCTCGGCGCCACCGCCATGACCGACGTCAGCGACGGCCTGGTCGCAGACCTCGGGCACATCGCCGAGTCCAGCAAGGTCCGCATCGACCTGCGGTCCGGGCTCATCGACATCCCGACGCAGATGAGCGACATCGGGCAGGCCGTCGGCGTGGACCCGTTGCAGTGGGTGCTCACCGGCGGCGAGGACCACGCGATCGTCGCGACGTTCCCGCCGGACGTGAAGCTGCCCGCCCGCTGGAAGGTCATCGGGGAGGTCCTCAACCCGTCCGCGCTGCCCACGGTCACCGTGGACGGCGCCCCCTGGACCAGCAAGGGCGGCTGGGACCACTTCGGGGACGATCCCGAATGAGCCCCCGCACCCCCCGCATCCCCCGTGTGCTGACCGTCGCCGGGTCCGACTCCGGCGGCGGCGCAGGCGTCCAGGCCGACCTCAAGACGATGCTGGCGCTCGGCGTGCACGGCATGAGCGTGCTCACCGCCGTCACCGCGCAGAACTCGCTGGGCGTCCAGGGCGCCTGGGACCTTCCGGCGGAGGCGGTGCGGGCCCAGTACCGGGCCGTCGTCGACGACATCGGCGTCCAGGCCGTGAAGACCGGGATGCTCTCGTCGGCCGTCCTCGTCGCGGCGGTCGCCGAGCTGCTGGCCGGCACCGACGCCCCCGTCGTCGTGGACCCCGTGGGCGTCTCCAAGCACGGCGACCCGCTGCTCGCGGCCGAGGCGCTCGACTCCGTACGCACCGAGCTGCTGCCCACCGCGACCGTCGCCACCCCCAACCTGGACGAGGTGGCGCAGCTCACCGGTGTCCGGGTCCAGGACGAGGACGGAATGCGGCGGGCGGCCGACGCGATCCTGGAGTTCGGGCCGCGCTGGGCGCTCATCAAGGGCGGACACTTCCCCGGTGACGCGGTCGACCTGCTCAGCGACGGCACCGAGGAGCACTGGCTGCGGGCCCCGCGCCTGGACAACCGGCACACCCACGGCACCGGCTGCACGCTCGCCTCCGCCATCGCCTCGGGCCTGGCCAAGGGCCTCGCGGTCCCGGAGGCGGTCCGGGCGGCCAAGGAGTACGTCACGGGCGCGATCGCCGCGGGGTTCGCGCTCGGCGGGGGTATCGGCCCGGTCGACCACGGCTGGCGCTTCCGCTAGCACAGGAGCAGGAGCAGGAGCGGGTTTCGGCGCCCGCTCCTGCGGGCCGCCCGGCTCCGGGTACGGCAAAAAGCCGGTCCACCGAGGTGGACCGGCTTTTCAAGGCAACCGCAGGGGCTGCGCTACGACAGACGTCGCAATTAGCGCGAGACCTTGCCGGCCTTGATGCACGAGGTGCAGACGTTGAGCCGCTTCGGCGTCCGACCGACCACGGCACGCACACGCTGGATGTTCGGGTTCCAGCGACGAGACGTACGGCGGTGCGAGTGCGAAATGTTGTTGCCGAAGCTCGGCCCCTTGCCGCAGACGTCGCAGTTGGCAGCCACGGGTCACTCCAAAAGCTTCAGATGCATTAAATGCACTTACAGTGAATCCGGCGCACCGGAATCAGAGATCTGAAGTGGCTTGCCGGGGGAATTGGCCCGACTCTCGCCGGGCAACCGAAGCAGCATACAACGCCTGCTCCTGAGATACGAAACTACCACGGTCCCGGCCGCCCCCGCCCCGGCCCCCGGCCGCACCGGGTCTACCCTGCGCTCAGAGCCTGTGTCCGCACCCCCGACACGGGCTCTCATCCGCTCCCCGCCCACAAGGAGGACCACCAGGTGCCGCAGACCTTCGATGCCGTCGCGGTACGCGGCTGGTGCGCGCTGGCGCTGGACGCACTGGGCCGGGACCGCGAGGCGATCGACGCGATCAACGTGTATCCGGTCGCGGACGGAGACACCGGCACCAACCTCTATCTGACGATGGAGTCCGCGGCACAGGCCGTCGAGGCCGTCTTCGCGGCCTACCCCGAGCCGCCCGTGTACGCCGGCGTCCCGCCCACCGCCGACGTCGTACGGGCCATGGCGCACGGCGCCCTGATCGGCGCCCGCGGCAACTCCGGCACGATCCTCGCCCAGCTCCTGCGGGGCATGGCCGAGGTCGTCGCGGCGGGCGAGGGCGATCTGGCCCTGGCCCTCGACCGGGCCGCGTCCGCCGCCTACCAGGCGGTCGCCCACCCCGTCGAGGGCACCGTCCTCACCGTGGCCACCGCCGCCGCGAAGGCCGCCGCGGGCTCGAACGGCACCCCGGCGGCGGTGGCACAGGCCGCCTACGCGGGCGCCCGCGACGCCCTGGACGCCACGCCGTCGCAGCTGGCCGCCCTCGGGCGCGCGGGCGTGGTGGACGCGGGCGGGCGCGGTCTGGTCACGATGCTGGGCGCCCTCGTCCAGGCCCTCTCCGGCGAGGCCCCCGTGGCCCGCCGCGAGGCTCCGGTGCCGGTGCCCGTCGACGACTGCCCGGCCGAGGCGGCCGGGGCGGGGCCCGCCTTCGAGGTGATCTACCTCCTGGACGCCGACGACGCGGCCGTGGACCGGCTGCGCGCCCGGCTCGACCGGCTGGGCGAATCCCTGGTGGTCGTCGGCGGCGACGGCCTGTGGAACGTCCACGTCCACGTCGACGACGCGGGCGCCGCAGTGGAGGCCGGGGTCGAGGCGGGCCGGCCCCACCGGATCCGCATCACGCACTTCGAGCAGCGGAGCGCGGTCGAGCCGCCCCGCGAACAGGTCCAGCGGGCCGTCGTCGCCGTCGTACCCGGCGAGGGGCTGGCGGGGCTGTGCTCCGAGGCCGGCGCGACGACCGTGCTCGCCCGGCCCGGCGAGGCCCCGGCGAGCGGCGAACTCGTCGAGGCGATCCGGCGCGCGCACGCCCGCGAGGTCGTGCTCCTGCCGAACGACGCCGAGCTGCGCCACACGGCCGCGGCCGCCGTGGAGCAGGCCCGTGCCGAGGGCATCCGGGTCGCGCTCATCCCGACCCGGGCCGCGGTCCAGGGCATCGCGGCGCTCGCCGTGCACGCCCCCGAGCGGCGCTTCGACGAGGACGTCGTCGCGATGACGTCGGCGGCCGGTGCCACCCGCCACGCCGAACTCGCCGTCGCGGAACGGCAGTCGTGGACCATGGCCGGCGTCTGCCAGGCCGGGGACGTGCTCGGCCTCATCGACGGGGACGTCGTCGTCATCGGCCAGGACCTCGCCGCCACCGCCCGTACCGTCCTGGACCGGATGCTGGCGGCGGGCGGCGAACTGGTCACCCTCGTCCTGTCCGCCGACGCCCCGCCGGACCTGGCCGCCCAGCTCGAATCGCACGTCAGCAGGGCCCACTTGGCGGTCGACACCGTGGTGTACGAGGGCGGCCGCCAAGGGGTGCCGCTGCTGATCGGCGTGGAGTAGCACCCCGGTCGCGGGGGCCCGTGCCGTGCGCGGCACGGGCTTGACCAGCGGTTATCCACAGGCTTTGGCGGGCTGTCAGTCCGGTGGTGTGCAATGGATCGCGTGCCTGCGCTCGAAGAACCACTGAAGAAGCTGCTCGGCGGACCCACCGCGAAGGTGATGGCCGAGCACCTCGACCTGCACACGGTCGGCGACCTCCTGCACCACTACCCCCGGCGCTACGAGGAGCGCGGCCAGCTCACCAAGCTGGCCGAGCTGCCCCTGGACGAGGACGTCACGGTCGTCGCCCAGGTCGCCGACGCCCGGGTGCACACCTTCAACGGCGGGCGCGGCCAGCGCCTGGAGATCACCATCACCGACGGCAGCGGCCGGCTCCAGCTGGTCTTCTTCGGGCGCGGCATCCACAAGCCGCACAAGGAACTGCTGCCCGGCAGCCGGGCGATGTTCGCCGGCAAGGTGTCGATGTTCAACCGGCGCATGCAGCTCGCCCACCCCACCTACGCGAAGCTCGGCGCCGACGCGGCCGAGGGCGAGGACACGGCGGACATCGACTCGTGGGCGGGCGCGCTGATCCCGATCTACCCGGCCTGCAAGGGCCTGGAGTCCTGGAAGATCGCCAAGGCGGTCGACGCGGTGCTGCCCAGCGCCCAGGAGGCCGTCGACCCGCTCCCCGAGTCCCTGCGCGAGGGGCGCGGCTTCGTGCCGCTGCCCGAGGCCCTGCTCAAGGTCCACCGGCCGCACACCAAGGCCGACATCGAGGACGCGCGTCAGCGCCTCAAGTGGGACGAGGCCTTCGTCCTCCAGGTGGCGCTCGCCCGCCGCCGCCACGCGGACGGCCAACTCCCCGCCGTGGCAAGGCGACCGGCCCCCGGCGGCCTGCTCGACGCCTTCGACGCCAAGCTGCCCTTCACGCTCACCGAGGGACAGGAGAAGGTATCCGCGGAGATCTTCGGCGACCTGGCGACCGAGCACCCCATGCACCGCCTGCTCCAGGGCGAGGTCGGCTCCGGCAAGACGATGGTCGCGCTGCGCGCCATGCTCGCCGTCGTCGACTCCGGGGGACAGGCCGCGATGCTCGCGCCCACCGAGGTCCTCGCCCAGCAGCACCACCGCTCGATCACCGAGATGATGGGCGAGCTCGCCGAGGGCGGCCTGCTCGGCGGGTCCGAGCAGGGCACCAAGGTCGTGCTGCTCACCGGCTCGATGGGGATGCCGGCCCGGCGCCAGGCCCTGCTCGACCTGGTCACCGGCGAGGCGGGCCTGGTCATCGGCACGCACGCCCTGATCGAGGACAAGGTGCAGTTCCACGACCTGGGCCTGGTCGTCGTCGACGAGCAGCACCGCTTCGGCGTCGAGCAGCGCGACGCCCTGCGCGGCAAGGGCAAGCAGCCCCCGCACCTGCTCGTCATGACGGCCACGCCCATCCCGCGCACGGTCGCCATGACCGTCTTCGGCGACCTGGAGACCTCCGTCCTCGACCAGCTGCCCGCCGGCCGCTCGCCCATCGCCAGCCACGTCGTCCCCGCCCAGGACAAGCCGCACTTCCTGGCCCGTGCCTGGGAGCGGGTCCGCGAGGAGGTCGACAAGGGACACCAGGCGTACGTGGTGTGCCCGCGCATCGGGGACGACGAGGAGGAGGCGAAGACCGCCAAGGGCACGAAGAAGGCGGAGGACGCCGAGACCGCCGACAAGCGGCCCCCGCTCGCCGTGATCGAGACCGCCGGCCAGTTGGCCAAGGGGCCCCTCCAGGGCCTGCGCGTCGAGATCCTGCACGGCAGGATGCAGCCGGACGACAAGGACGCCGTGATGCGCCGGTTCGGCGCCGGCGAGGTGGACGTCCTGGTGGCCACCACCGTCATCGAGGTCGGGGTGAACGTGCCGAACGCCACCGCGATGGTGATCATGGACGCCGACCGCTTCGGCGTCTCCCAGCTCCACCAGCTGCGCGGCCGCGTCGGCCGTGGCTCCGCGCCCGGCCTCTGCCTGCTCGTCACCGACATGCCCGAGGCGAGCCCGGCCCGGGCCCGGCTCAACGCCGTCGCCGGCACGCTCGACGGCTTCGAGCTCTCCCGCATCGACCTCGAACAGCGCCGCGAGGGCGATGTGCTGGGCCAGGCCCAGTCCGGCGTCCGCTCCTCCCTGCGGATGCTCACCGTCATCGATGACGAGGAGGTCATCGCCGCGGCCCGCGAGGAGGCCGTCACGGTGGTCGCCGCCGACCCCGAGCTTGAGCATCTGCCGGGCCTGCGCACGGCTCTGGACGCCCTGCTCGACAAGGACCGCGAGCAGTACCTCGACAAGGGCTGAGAGACTGGGGGAGCACATCCGACGCGGGAACCGCACGGACCGCAGGAACCGCACGGGCAACCTCACGGACCGCACGCGCAGACCGCACGGACAACCTCACGGCCCGCAGGGACCGCATGGACACGGACAAGGACTGAGATGACCCGCGTGATCGCCGGCCGGGCCGGTGGACGCCGCCTGGCCGTACCGCCGGGCACCGGCACCCGCCCCACCTCCGACCGGGCGCGCGAGGGCCTCTTCTCCACCTGGGAGGCGCTGCTCGGCACGCTCGACGGCATCCGGGTCGCCGATCTGTACGCCGGGTCGGGAGCCGTGGGCCTGGAGGCGCTCTCGCGGGGCGCGGCCCACGCCCTGCTCGTGGAGGCCGACACCCGAGCCGCCCGCACGGTCCGCGAGAACGTGGCCGCGCTCAAACTGCCGGGCGCCGAGGTGCGTACCGGCAAAGCGGAGCAGATCGTGACAGGACCGGCGCCCGCCGACCCCTACGACGTGGTCTTCCTCGATCCGCCGTACGCCGTCACCGATGACGATCTTCGGGAGATCCTGCTCACACTCGGTCGTGGGGGCTGGCTCACGGAGGACTGTCTCGTCACCGTGGAGCGCAGCACCAGAGGCGGAGCCTTCGGCTGGCCCGAAGGGTTCGAAGCGCTGCGGGCCCGTCGTTACGGCGAGGGCACGCTTTGGTACGGTCGCGCCGCCTCCACGTGCGAGAACGCACCACGAGACACCCCATGACCGGACCGGAGAGCGAGGGACATCAGTTGCGCCGCGCCGTCTGTCCGGGGTCCTTTGACCCCATCACCAACGGACACCTCGACATCATCGCCCGCGCCTCCCGGCTGTACGACGTCGTACATGTCGCGGTGATGATCAACCAGTCGAAGCAGGGCCTGTTCGCCATCGAGCAGCGGATCGAGCTGATCCGTGAGGTGACGGCCGACCTCGGCAACGTGGAGGTCGAGTCCTTCCACGGCCTGCTCGTCGACTTCTGCAAGGAGCGGGACATCCCCGCGATCGTCAAGGGCCTGCGGGCCGTCAGCGACTTCGACTACGAGTTGCAGATGGCCCAGATGAACAACGGGCTCTCCGGCGTCGAGACCCTGTTCGTGCCGACCAATCCGACGTACAGCTTCCTGTCGTCCTCCTTGGTCAAGGAGGTGGCGACCTGGGGCGGAGACGTCTCCCACCTGCTGCCGGCCGCCGTCCAGGAGGCCCTGGTCGCCCGGCTCGCCGAGAAGCGCGCGGCCGAGCGGTAGGGAGCGGATCGCTGACAGTCCGTCATCCGGTGTCGGGCGGGCGCCGACTGGCCTTACAGTCGTCCCGTCCGTCTCCAATCCCTTAGAAGAGTGGCGATCACCGGTGGACGTGCAGAAGAAGCTCGACGAGATCGTCGAGGTGGTCGGCAGCGCCCGGTCCATGCCCATGTCGGCCTCGTGCGTGGTCAACCGCGCCGACCTCCTCGCGATGCTGGAAGAAGTGCGCCAGGCCCTGCCCGGCTCGCTCGCCCAGGCCCAGGAGCTCATCGGCGGCCGGGAGCAGATGGTCGAGCAGGCCCGCCAGGAGGCCGAGCGGATCATCGAGTCCGCGCACGCGCAGCGGGGCACGCTGATCTCGGACACCGCCGTCGCCCGCCAGTCCCAGGACGAGGCCGACCGCATCCTCGACGAGGCCCGCCGGGAGGCCGAGGAGATCCGCGCCGAGGCCGACGACTACGTCGACTCCAAGCTCGCCAACTTCGAGGTCGTCCTCACCAAGACCATCGGCTCGGTCGACCGCGGCCGGGAGAAGCTGCTCGGCCGCGGCCCCGGCCTGGACGACCAGGGCCACACGGACGAGGACGCCCCCGAGTACAGCTCGGACCCGGGGACCCTGATCCACCGGGCGGACGAGTACGTCGACGCCAAGCTGGGTGCCTTCGAGGCGGTGCTGGCCAAGACCCTCGAAGCGGTCGGCCGCGGCCGGCTCAAGCTGCACGGCAGGACCGCGTCCGACGAGCTGGGCGCCCACATGGCCGCCCAGGACGCGGCGGGCGGACTGCACCAGCACACCAGCGACGCCGACTATCTGGCCGGCCTGGCCGAACTCGCCGAGCCCGAGCCGGCCGCCGCCCACGCCGCCGCCGAGCCGCACATCCCGGCCCAGCAGCAGCCCCCGGCCTACGACCCCTACGGCTACCAGCAGCCGCAGCAGGACCCGTACGCCTACCAGCCCCAGGCCCAGCAGCACGACCCGTACGCGCAGTACGGGTACGCGCAGCAGGATCCGTACGGCTACGACCAGGGCCAGCAGTACGCGGCCGCGGACGCCGGGCAGTACGGGATGCCTCCACAGCCGCAGCACCAGCCGCAGCAGGCCGCGCTCGACGAGACCAGCCTCTTCGACACCAGCATGATCGACCTGGACCAGCTGCGCGCCTACGAACAGAGCCACGGGCAGAACCGCTCCTAGCCCGTCGGAACAGCGTCGGAACGGCCCGCCGGACAGCCCGCCGTCGCCGGCCGGAACGGGGCAACCGGACCGGATTGGGTCTATCGCGGCCGGTCCAGTATCCTGGTTCTTCGGTCGCGCGTACGTCCGCGATCCAAGCTGCCCGATTCGCTGCGCGAAGCCGGTGGCAGCCACTCCACGAACCTGAAAGCGGGAAGAACCCTGAGCACGCGCCTCGACCACCGCAATCCCCTCGTGTTCGACACACACGAGCTGGGACGGCGTCCCGGTGCGCTCCAGCGTCTGACCCGCACCGTGGAGGCCCCGAAGGAACTCGGGATTCCCGAGGTCATCCACGTGCCCGAGGGCAGGCCCGTGGACATTGAGCTCCGCCTGGAGTCGGTCATGGAAGGGGTGCTTGTCACAGGCACCGCCCGTGCATCGGCCGAGGGTGAGTGCGTAAGGTGTCTGGAGCCGCTTCAGCAGGACGTTGAAGTGGATTTCCAGGAAATGTTCTCGTACCCCGACACCGACGACCGGGGCCGCCGCAAGGCAGCCGCGGACGACGATGCCGAGGACGACGAGGACATGATTCCGCTTGAGGACGGCCTGTTCGACCTTGAGCCTTTGCTGCGTGATGCGGTAGTGCTCGCACTGCCGATGCAGCCGGTGTGCCGGGAGGACTGCCCGGGGCTGTGTTCCGAATGTGGAGCGCGCCTGGCGGACGACCCGGACCACCACCATGACGCCGTCGACATTCGTTGGGCGGCACTGCAGGGACTCGCCGGGACCATCCAGGACGGCGAGAAGGACAACATGAGCGGCACTGCGTCTGACGTGCAGGATGCCGCCGAGAAGCAGGAGAAGTAGCCGTGGCTGTTCCGAAGCGGAAGATGTCGCGCAGCAACACGCGCCACCGCCGGTCGCAGTGGAAGGCTGCGGTCCCCACCCTGGTTGCGTGCGAGAGCTGCCATGCGCCGAAGCTCCAGCACATCGCGTGCCCGAGCTGCGGTACGTACAACAAGCGCCAGGTCCTCGAAGTCTGAGCGGCTGGTGAGAGGCCCGATGTCTGAGTCCAACGCCAAAAAGGCGGACAACAACACGGCCTCGTCCCACACGCTTCTGGAAGGGCGGCTCGGGTATCAACTTGAGTCCGCCCTTCTGGTGCGTGCGCTCACCCACCGTTCGTACGCGTACGAGAACGGCGGTCTGCCGACCAATGAGCGGCTTGAGTTCCTCGGGGACTCGGTGCTCGGTCTGGTCGTCACGGACACGCTGTACCGCACCCACCCCGACCTTCCGGAAGGCCAGCTGGCCAAGCTCCGGGCTGCGGTGGTCAATTCTCGTGCGCTCGCGGAAGTGGGCCGTGGGCTCGAACTCGGCTCCTTCATCCGGCTCGGCCGGGGTGAAGAGGGCACGGGCGGCCGGGACAAGGCTTCCATCCTCGCCGACACCCTCGAAGCGGTGATCGGCGCTGTCTATCTCGACCAGGGTCTTGAGGCGGCGTCCGTGCTCGTCCACAAGCTGTTCGACCCCCTGATCGAGAAGTCCTCGAACCTCGGAGCCGGCCTGGACTGGAAGACCAGTCTCCAGGAGCTGACGGCGGCCGAAGGGCTCGGCGTCCCCGAGTACCTGGTCTCCGAAACCGGACCCGACCACGAGAAGACCTTCACTGCTGCCGCCCGCGTCGGTGGTGTCTCGTACGGCACCGGCACCGGCCGCAGCAAGAAGGAAGCGGAGCAGCAGGCCGCCGAGTCGGCGTGGCGGGCCATTCGCGCCGCTGCCGACGAGCGGGCCAAGACGGTGGCCGAGGCTCCCGTCGCCGCTCCGGCCGATGGCGGGTCGCCGACCCCCGCCGCCGGCGGCACGGCGGCCTGACCGCCCCTTCCTCGCGCACCCCGTCCGGCGCTCCGGCGCCGGGCGGGGTTTCGTGCTGCCGGGGGCCGCCGCGACCCCACCGGCGCCGCGGGGGTAATCTGCGCCCATGCCTGAGCTGCCTGAAGTCGAAGTGGTCCGGCGCGGTCTGGAACGCTGGGTGGCCGGGCGCACCGTGGCGGACGTCGAGGTGCTGCATCCCCGCGCGGTACGCCGTCACCTCGCCGGGGGCGACGATTTCGCGGCCCGGCTCAAGGGCCACCGGATCGGAGTCGCGCGTCGGCGCGGCAAGTACCTGTGGCTGCCGCTCGCGGACACCGACGCCTCCGTGCTCGGACACCTCGGGATGAGCGGTCAGCTCCTGGTGCAGCCGACGGACGCACCGGACGAGAAGCACCTGCGCATCCGGGTGCGCTTCCAGGACGACGCGGGCACCGAGCTGCGCTTCGTCGACCAGCGCACCTTCGGCGGCCTCTCGCTGCACGACAACACCCCCGACGGCCTTCCGGACGTCATCGCGCACATCGCCCGGGACCCGCTGGACCCCGAGTTCGACGACGAGGCCTTCTTCGTGGCGCTGCGGCTCAAGCGCACCACGGTCAAACGGGCCCTGCTCGATCAATCGCTCATCAGCGGTGTGGGCAACATCTACGCCGACGAGGCGCTCTGGCGCGCGAGGCTGCACTACGACCGTCCGACCGCGACCCTGAACCGCCCCAAGGCGGCCGAACTCCTGGGCCACGCACGGGACGTGATGAACGCGGCGCTCGCCGTCGGCGGCACCAGCTTCGACAGCCTCTACGTCAACGTCAACGGCGAATCCGGCTACTTCGACCGCTCGCTCGACGCCTACGGCCGCGAGGGCGAGCCGTGCCGGCGCTGCGGAACGCCGATGCGCAGGCGGGCCTGGATGAACCGGTCCAGCTACTTCTGCCCGAAGTGTCAGCGGGTCCCGCGCGCCACGTCGTAGCTCTGCTGCGCGTCGAGCACCGACGGCATCCTGTCCTCCACGAAGTGGATGAGCGCGAGCAGCCGTTCGGCCACCTCGCGCCCCAGCGGGGTCAGTTCGTAGTCGACCCGGGGCGGATTGGTGGGCTGCGCCTCGCGGTGGACGAGCCCGTCGCGCTCCAGTGAGTGCAGCGTCTGGGAGAGCATCTTCTCGCTGACGCCGTCGACCCGCCGCCGCAGCTCGTTGAAGCGGAGGCTCCCCTCGTGCAGCGCGCCCAGCGTCAGGCTGCCCCAGCGTCCCGTGACGTCCTCCAGGGTGCGCCGCGACGGACAGGACTTGGCGAACACGTTGAACGCGAGGTCGCCGTCGGCGCCGTCCTCGACGGTGACCCCGCCCGTGCGGGTGGAACTGGGGGAAGTCTCATCCATACCGTCACCATACGCCCCGACAGCGATTCCGCCCAGGTTGCGCTAACCAAAAGTTAGTGCTTACCTGAGTGCAGCGCCAACGGCGTCGCCGCCGCTGCACCGGCCCCGGCCCGCGCGCCTGCTCAGCCGCCCTGCCACGCCTTGTTCCATGCCCTGTCGCATGCCTTTGAGGGGAACCGCCGTGCTCACTCCTGTCGTCTCGATCGCCTACCACTCCGGCTACGGCCACACCGCCGTCCTCGCCGAGGCCGTCCGTACCGCGGCCGCCGAGGCCGGGGCCACCGTGCACTTCGTCAACGTCGACACCATCACCGAGGCCGAGTGGGAGCTGCTCGACGGCTCGGACGCCATCGTGTTCGGCTCGCCCACCTACATGGGGACCGCCTCCGGCGCCTTCCACCAGTTCGCCGAGGCCAGCTCGAAGCGCTGGTTCACCGACGCCTGGCAGGACAAGCTCGCCGCCGGCTTCACCAACTCCGGCTCCAAGAGCGGCGACAAGGGCCACACCCTGCAGTTCTTCCAGACCCTCGCCGCCCAGCACGGCATGCACTGGGTCAACCTCGGCCTGAAGCCCGGCTGGAACGTCTCGACGGGCTCCGAGCACGACCTGAACCGGCTCGGCTTCTTCGCCGGGGCCGGCGCCCAGACCAACAACGACGAGGGACCCGAGGCCGTCCACAAGGCCGACATCGCGACCGCCGAACACCTCGGCCGCCGCATCGCCGGGACCGCCCGGGTCTTCGTCGCGGGCCGGGCGGCCGTCGGCGCCTGACGGTCCCGGCCGGACGGTACTCGCGCGCCCCCACCGGGTGATCGAATTCCGCACAGCCGAAAGGGCCCCCTCCGTTCGTGACGGAGGGGGCCCTTTCGCGTTCCCGCGCGTACTCCCGGTGCGCCTTGCGGTGTCTACGGTCGAATTACCGAACCTGGGTGACGAATGACCGAGTGAATGGATCAATTGCGCCCATGCGCGGTGCGCCCGGGCGAATGATCAAAAGCCGAAGTCCTGGGTCCACCACGGGCCTCCGGGGCCGAAGTGCACACCGACGCCCAGGGACTTGTACGCGCAGTTGAGGATGTTCGCGCGATGGCCCGGGCTGTTCATCCAGGCGTCCATCACGGCTTTGGCGTCGGCCTGACCGCGGGCGATGTTCTCGCCGCCGAGGCCCTGCACGCCGGCCTTCGCGGCCCGGTCCCACGGGGTGTGGCCGTCCGGGTCGGTGTGGTCGAAGAAACCACGGGCCGCCATGTCGTCACTGAAGGCGGTGGCCAGCGCGGCCAGCGCCGGGTCCGCCGCCACGGGACTGCAACCCGCCTGCGCCCGCTGCTGGTTGACCAGGGACATCACGGTCGCGGCGGCCGACACCTCGGCGCTCGGCAGCTGCACGCGCTGCGCGGGCGCGGCGGTCGGCGGGCTGCTCGGGGGAGTCGCCGGCTTCGACGGCGCGGGGGCCGGGGCCTCGGACTTCTTCTGCGGGGCGGGCGGCGCGGAGGGAGCGGTGGAGGCCGGCGCCGACGGCGTGGCCGAGGCGCTGGGGGAGGAGGGCGCGGCTGACGGCGCCGACGACGCGGCCCGGCTCGACCCGGCCGGCGTGGGCGCCGCCTCGGTCGGCTTCCGCGACTCGCTGCCCTGCGGCCGTACGTCGGGGGTGCGGCTCGCCTGGACCCGGGGGCCGGTCATCGTGTCGCCGCTCACCTTGTACGTACCGCCGCCGGGCAGCAGACCCGAGGCGACGGCCACGGCACCCACGGCCACCGCCGCGGAGACGCCGAGCAGCCCGGTGCGCACGGGCGCGGCGGCCCGCTTCCTCCGGCGTGACCCACCCCGGGGCCGCGCGCCCTGCCCCGCCGGGGCTTCGGCGGGCGCGGGGTCGGCGGCGGAGCGACGATGGCGTCCCATCTGCGGTGCCTTCCTCAATGCCGGGGCAATGCCTGACGCATTGCCGCTCGGGCCGCGGTCGGCCCGAAATGATCAAATAGCCACTAACCCATACGGGTGAGGCCGATTGCGTCGCGACTGTACGCCATGGCCCATGGGGGCGAAGTGCCGCGTGAGCAATTGGCCGGTTAGCGTGCACGTATGAACGAAGATGCGCACGGAGATGTTCGAGTCACGGCCTGGGTGCGCGGGCGAGTACAGCAAGTCGGCTTCCGCTGGTTCACCAGGGCAAATGCTCTGGAGATCGGCGGCCTCCGAGGGTTCGCCCTCAATCTGGACGACGGGCGCGTCCAGGTCGTCGCCGAGGGGCCACGTGAGAATTGCCACCGTTTGCTGGAGTGGCTTCGCTCCGGCGACACACCGGGGCGGGTCGACGGAGTGACCGAGATCTGGGACACAGCCCGCGGCGGTTACGACAGCTTCGCGATCCGCTGAGCCGGGGCCCCGTCGTGCGCGAGCCGGCCGAGGTGACACCCCGCGTCCGGCTCGCAACCACGCGCTGACCTCGAACGATCTGGCTGTTGCCATCTCGCGTCCGGCGTGGAAGGCTGCGGCAGTAAGGACGATCTCCACGCCCCCGGGGCTCCGAGGAGAGGCAGCGCCGCCCGGTTCGCGGCCGCGTGCCCCCGGATTGCCCATGGATACGGGGCGTGATCGTGTTGACCGTCAAACTTTTTGGTGAGACTCTGGAAGCCCCGCGCACCTTAGCTGTTTGGCATGAAGAACCGCAGTCAAGTCCAAGCACCGCGGGTGCGATTCCCTCACGACCCACACCGCTTCGGTCGGTCACTCAGTGTGGAGGACCATCCATCATGGCAAAGGCGCTTCTCGGTTACGTCGGCGGTTCCGACCCGCGACTCCTCGCCGAGATGCGACGGCTCCAGCAGCGCGTCCAGGACCTTGAGTCCGAGCTCAACCGGATTCAGTCCGAGAACGACGTGCTCGCCGCTGCCGCCGCTTCGCACCGCGGAGATTCGCTGCTCGAAGGCATCGACATCGACGTCCCCCAGGCGGAGCCCGCCCTCACCTGATCCAGAGGTGGGAGAGGCTTCGTTCTCTCGTCGAGATCGAGAGATCCGCAAGACCTGCAATGTATTGCAAGGGACGCTTCGGCGTCCCTTCTTTCTTTCCGCCGGCGGGTGCCGAAGGGGTGGCCCGCCTTTCCCTTCACGCTCTGATCTGCCCTGGACCTTCCTGGGCGAAACCGGGAGCTGAAGGTAGAGTCCGGCGGCGTGCACCTCAAGGCCCTCACCCTGCGCGGATTCAAATCATTCGCCTCCGCGACCACGCTGAAGTTCGAGCCGGGCATCACCTGTGTGGTGGGGCCCAATGGATCAGGCAAGTCCAATGTCGTGGACGCGCTGAGTTGGGTCATGGGTGAGCAGGGCGCCAAGTCGTTGCGCGGCGGAAAGATGGAGGACGTCATCTTCGCCGGGACGACCGGCCGCCCGCCGCTGGGCCGGGCCGAGGTCTCCCTCACCATCGACAATTCCGACGGCGCGCTGCCCATCGAATACGCCGAAGTCACCATCACGCGGATCATGTTCCGCAACGGCGGCAGCGAATACCAGATCAACGGAGACACCTGCCGGCTCCTCGACATCCAGGAACTGCTCTCCGACTCCGGCATCGGCCGCGAGATGCACGTCATCGTCGGACAGGGCCAGCTCGACTCCGTGCTGCACGCCGACCCGATGGGCCGGCGCGCCTTCATCGAGGAGGCGGCCGGCGTCCTCAAGCACCGCAAGCGCAAGGAGAAGGCGCTGCGGAAGCTGGACGCGATGAAGGCCAATCTGGCCCGTGTCCAGGACCTCACCGACGAGCTGCGCCGCCAGCTCAAACCGCTCGGCCGGCAGGCCGCCGTGGCCCGCCGCGCCGCCGTCATCCAGGCCGACCTGCGCGACGCCCGGCTGCGGCTGCTCGCCGACGACCTCGTCCGCATGCGGCAGGCGCTCAGCGCCGAGATCGCCGACGAGGCCGAACTGCTGCGCCGCAAGGAGAGCGCGGCCGCCGACCTCAAGGCGGCCCTCGCCTGTGAGGCCCAACTGGAGGAACAGGTAAGGCGGTTGGCGCCCCGGCTCCAGCGTGCCCAGCAGGCCTGGTACGAGCTGTCCCAGCTGGCCGAGCGGGTGCGCGGCACGATCTCGCTCGCCGACGCCCGGGTCAAGAGCGCGCGCGCCCAGCCCCCCGAGGAACGGCGCGGCCGCGACCCCGAGGACATGGAGCGCGAGGCCGCCCGGATCCGTGAACAGGAGGCCGAGCTGGAGGCCGCGCTCGAAGCGGCCGAGCACGCCCTGGAGGACACCTCGGCCCACCGCGCGGACCTGGAGCGGGAACTCGCCGCCGAGGAACGGCGTTTGAAGGATGTGGCCCGGGCCATCGCGGACCGCCGGGAAGGGCTCGCGCGGCTGCACGGCCAGGTCAACGCGGCGCGCGGCCGGGCGGGTTCCGCCCAGGCCGAGATCGACCGGCTTGCCGCCGCGCGCGACGAGGCGGGCGAGCGGGCCGCGCTCGCCCAGGAGGAGTACGAGCGGCTCAAGGCCGAGGTGGACGGCCTCGAAGCCGACGACACCGAGCTCGCCGGCGCCCATGACGCGGCCAAGCGGGAGCTGGCCGCGGCCGAGGCGGCGCTGGGCGGCGCCCGCGAGGAAGCCACCGCCGCAGAGCGGAAACGTGCCGCCGTCGCCGCCCGGCACGACGCCCTCGCGCTCGGACTGCGCCGCAAGGACGGCACGGGCGCGCTGCTCGGCGCCCGCGAGGCGCTGACCGGACTGCTCGGCCCCGCCGCCGAACTGCTCACCGTGGCCCCCGGCTACGAGGTGCCGCTCGCCGCGGCCCTCGGGGTCGCCGCCGACGCGATCGCGGTCAGCGGCCCCTCCTCGGCCGCCGAGGCCATCCGGCTGCTGCGCAAGCAGGACGCGGGCCGCGCCGCCCTGCTCCTGAGCGGCGCCCCCGAGGACGAGGACGAGCGGCCGGCGCGCGGCGAGGGCCCGCCCCGCGCCGCCGACCTCGTGCGCGGACCCGCCGAACTGATGCCGGCCGTACGGCACTTGCTGCGCGGGGTGGTCGTGGTCGCCACCCTGGAGGACGCCGAGGACCTCGTCTACGCGCGGCCCGCACTCACCGCCGTCACCGCCGACGGCGATGTACTCGGCGCCCACTTCGCGCACGGCGGCTCGGCCGGCGCACCCAGCCTCCTGGAGGTCCAGGCCGCCGTCGACGAGGCCGCCGCCGAGCTCGCCGACCTGGCCGTACGCTGCGAGGAGCTGGCCGGGGTCCAGCGGGCGGCGGAGGAGCGCCGTGGCCAACTGGCCCTGGAGGTCGAGGAGTTGGGGGAGCGGAGGCGGGCCGCCGAGAAGGCGCGGTCCGCGGTGGCCCAGCAGCTCGGGCGGCTCGCCGGGCAGGCCCGTGGCGCGGCGGGCGAGGCCGAGCGGACCGCTGCCGCCACGGCCCGCGCCCAGGAGGCGCTGGAGCGGGCGACCGAGGAGGCCGAAGAGCTGGCCGAGCGGCTTCTGGTCGCGGAAGAGCTGCCGGTCGAGGAGGAGCCCGACACCTCGGTGCGCGACCGGCTCGCGGCGGACGGCGCCAACGCCCGCCAGACCGAGATGGAGGCCCGCCTCCAGGCCCGTACCCACGAGGAGCGCGTCAAGGCGCTCGCCGGGCGGGCCGAGGCGCTCGACCGCGGGGCCAGGGCCGAGCGCGAGGCACGGGCCCGGGCCGAGCAGCGGCGCGCCCGGCTGCGGCACGAGGCGGCGGTCGCCGAGGCCGTCGCCTCGGGTGCCCGGACGCTGCTCGCCCATGTCGAGGTGTCCCTGGTGCGGGCCGACCGGGAGCGGGCCGGCGCGGAGACCGCGAAGGGGGAGCGGGAACAGGAGCTGGCCGCGGCCCGCGGGGCCGGCCGGGACCTGAAGGCGGAGCTCGACAAACTCACTGATTCAGTTCACCGCGGCGAGGTACTAGGAGCTGAGAAGCGGCTGCGGATCGAGCAGCTGGAGACCAAGGCGCTGGAGGAGCTGGGGGTCGAGCCGGCCGGGCTCGTGGCCGAGTACGGGCCCGACCAGTCGGTGGCCCCCTCTCCGCCCGCCGAGGGAGAGGAGCTGCCGGATGACCCACTGCACCCGCGCAACCAGCCCGTCCCGTATGTGCGGACCGAGCAGGAGAAGCGGCTCAAGGCAGCCGAACGGGCGTATCAGCAGCTCGGAAAGGTCAATCCGCTCGCCCTTGAGGAGTTCGCGGCCCTGGAGGAGCGCCACAAGTTCCTTTCCGAGCAGCTGGAGGACCTCAAGAAGACCCGGGCCGACCTCCTTCAAGTCGTGAAGGAGGTGGACGAGCGGGTCGAGCAGGTCTTCACCGAGGCCTACCGGGACACGGCCAGGGAGTTCGAGGGTGTGTTCTCGCGGCTCTTCCCGGGTGGCGAGGGCCGGCTGATCCTGACCGACCCGGGCAACATGCTGGCCACCGGAGTCGACGTGGAGGCACGTCCGCCGGGCAAGAAGGTCAAGCGTCTCTCGCTGCTCTCGGGCGGCGAGCGGTCCCTGACCGCGGTGGCCCTGCTCGTCTCCATCTTCAAGGCCAGGCCCAGCCCGTTCTATGTGATGGACGAGGTCGAGGCCGCCCTGGACGACACCAACCTCCAGCGGCTCATCCGGATCATGCAGGAGCTCCAGGAGTCCTCCCAGCTGATCGTGATCACGCACCAGAAGCGGACGATGGAGGTCGCCGACGCGCTGTACGGCGTCTCGATGCAGGGCGACGGCGTCTCCAAGGTCATCAGCCAGCGGCTCCGCTGAACGCGGTGGAGCCGGGCAGTCGGCGCGCCCCGAGCAGTTGTTCAAGTCTTGAAAGAATCCTGGCGGGTCGTCCCCGAAAATTCGCAACCGACCAGGTATTGACTTAGAAACTTGAAGGCATAGTCTCTGCAACGTTGTCTTTACGTTCAAGTGGTGGGTGACCGGAAGTTGTGCGCCACTTAAACGGAGTCCCCTCACCCCCGGCGGCGTTGCCGGGCGGCCCCAGGAGTACACGTGACCAGTACCGCGCAGGCGCAGGCGTCCGGAGGCGGCCACTCCGCCCCGGACCACCTCGGCCATGTCATCTTCATCACGGCGGCTGCCGCGATGGGCGGCTTCCTCTTCGGCTACGACAGTTCCGTGATCAACGGCGCCGTAGAGGCGATCCGTGACCGGTACTCCATCGGCTCCGGGACGCTCGCCCAGGTCATCGCCATCGCCCTGATCGGCTGTGCGATCGGTGCCGCCACCGCGGGCCGGATCGCCGACCGCATCGGCCGCATCCGCTGCATGCAGATCGCGGCGACCCTCTTCACCATCAGCGCCGTCGGCTCCGCACTGCCGTTCGCGCTGTGGGACCTCGCCTTCTGGCGGATCATCGGCGGCTTCGCCATCGGCATGGCCTCGGTCATCGGCCCGGCCTACATCGCCGAGGTCGCCCCGCCCGCCTACCGCGGCCGGCTCGGCTCCTTCCAGCAGGCCGCCATCGTCATCGGCATCGCGATCTCCCAGCTCGTCAACTGGGGCATCCTCAACGCCGCGCACGGCGACCAGCGCGGCAAGCTCATGGGCCTGGAGGCCTGGCAGGTCATGCTCGGAGTGATGGTCGTCCCGGCCGTCCTGTACGGGCTGCTCTCCTTCGCCATCCCCGAGTCGCCGCGCTTCCTCATCTCGGTCGGCCGTGACGCCGACGCCAAGAAGGTCCTTGCCGACGTCGAGGGCAAGGACGTCGACCTGGACGCCCGCGTCGCCGAGATCGAGCACGCGATGCGCTCCGAGCACAAGTCGAGCTTCAAGGACCTGCTCGGCTCGAAGATGGGCTTCCTGCCCATCGTCTGGGTCGGCATCGGCCTCTCGGTCTTCCAGCAGCTCGTCGGCATCAACGTCGCGTTCTACTACTCCTCGACGCTGTGGCAGTCCGTCGGCATCGACCCGTCGAGCTCGTTCTTCTACTCGTTCACCACGTCGATCATCAACATCATCGGCACCGTGATCGCGATGGTCCTGGTCGACCGGGTCGGCCGCAAGCCGCTCGCGCTCGTCGGCTCCATCGGCATGGCGATCGCCCTCGCGGTGGAGGCCTGGGCGTTCTCCGCCCACCTCGTCGACGGCAAGCTCCCCAACACCGAGGGCGTCGTGGCACTGATCGCCGCCCACGTCTTCGTGCTCTTCTTCGCCCTGTCCTGGGGCGTGGTGGTCTGGGTCTTCCTCGGCGAGATGTTCCCGAACCGGATCCGCGCCGCCGCCCTCGGCGTGGCCGCGGCCGCCCAGTGGATCGCCAACTGGGCCATCACCGCGAGCTTCCCGAGCCTGTCGGACTGGAACCTGTCCGGCACGTACGTCATCTACGCGATCTTCGCCGCGCTCTCGATCCCCTTCGTGCTCCGGTACGTCAAGGAGACCAAGGGCAAGGCGTTGGAGGAGATGGGCTAATCCCCGCTGCCCCTCTCTCCTCTCGCCCAACCGCCCCGGCTCGCCCGTCGAGCCGGAGCGGTTGGGTGCTGAATTCCTGATTCCGGGTCATCCGTGCCACGCTCTTGATCATGGAAAAGAGAACCGACCCCGTCGCCGTCTTCACCTTCGTCGGCGTCGGCGCGGCCGTGCTGCTCCCGGGGATATCGCTGCGCGAAGACGCCTCGCCCGTCCTGGGGTTCGTGATCACCGGCCTGCTCTTCCTCGTCGTCAACCAGGCCATCCGGTGCTACCCGACGGACATCCGCAGCGCCCCGCCCGTCATGCTCCTGATCCTCGGGGCCGTCGGCGTCGTCCAGGACACGCTCCTGTGGCTGCTCGCCGGATGGGTCGGCGGCAAGGTGGACGGGTACGAGGTCGACGGCTTCGGGACGGCCCTGCTCGGCGGACTGATCGTTCGGACCGTGGTGCTCGCCCTCATGGCTCTCGCACCGCGCCGGACGGAAGACGCGGAACCGGCCTAGAGCGCCGGAAGCACCCGGTCGCAGAACAGGTGGAGGCTGTTCCAGGCCTCGTCGATGGGCATGCCGCCGCACAGGGGGTGCAGGACGAGACTGTCGGAGCCCAGCGTGGCGCACTGCTCCGGGGTCAGCACCCGGTAGACGCCCTCGGCGCGCAGTTCGGCCACCGTCGTCGCCGCGGACTTCACCGCCGAGCGGATGTCCTTGGACTGCCAGGACGCGTACATCCGCGCCTCGTGCAGGAAGTGCCGGCCGTACTCGGCCCAGGTCCGGTCGGGGTCCTCACTGATGTGCAGCAGGGGCGTCGCCGCCGCCGGCATCATGCAGAAACCCTCGGTGCCGTACTCGGCGAGCTTCTCGTTGTAGTACGCCTCCAGGTCGGGCAGATGGGCGCTCGGGAAGAACGGCAGGCCGAGCCGGGCCGCCCGGTTCGCGGCCGCCCACGAGGAGCCGCCGACCAGGAGCATCGGATGCGGCTCGGTGAACGGGCGCGGGGTGATCCGCACTTGACGGCCCCGGAAGGTGAACTCCTCGCCGCTCCACGCCTTCAGGAGGGTTTCCAGGAGTTCGTCCTGGAGCTTGCCGCGCCGGCCCCACTCCACGCCCTGCTGCTCGTACTCGGCGGGCCGGTAGCCGATCCCGGAGACCGTCACCAGGCGGCCGCCGCTCACCAGGTCGAGCACCGCGATGTCCTCGGCCAGCCGCAGCGGGTCGTACAGCGGCCCGATGATCGCCGAGACCGTCACCGCGATGCGGCGGGTGGCGCCGAAGACCGCGCCCGCGAAGGCGAAGGGGGAGGGCAGCCAGTTGTTGTCCGTGCCGTGGTGCTCCTCGGTCTGGACGGTGTCGACGCCCCGGTCGTCGGCGAACGCCGCCATCTCCAGGGCCGCCCGGTAGCGGGCGGACAGCGACTGGGAGGTGGCGTCCGGGTCCACCAGGTTCATGCGTACGACCGTGAACGGCATGGAAAAGTCCCCCTCCACCGGGCGGGTTCCAGGGGAACCCCGGGCGAAGGGGGACGGTAGCTGACGAGGCGTCAGACAGCCAGGGTCTCGGCGGACTTGGCGGCGTCGGAGGTGCCGGGAGCCTCGGCCCCGACCACCGGCGGCTTGGGCAGCACGACGTACAGCAGGCCGGAGATCACGATGGTGGCGACCCAGCCGAGGCCGTACTCACCGACCGGGTTGTTCGCGGAGAGCGGGCCCGTGAACCAGTCGGACTTGGTGAACATCAGGCCGCCGACCAGGCCCACCGCCCAGGCGATGACAGCGGCGGGGGAGAAGCCGGCCTTGTACCAGTAGGCGCTCGTACGCGTCGTGTCGAGCAGCGCCTTCGCGTCGTACTCGGTGCGGCGCAGCATGTCCGCGCCGAACACGCCGACCCAGGCCGAGAACGCGACGGCGAGCAGCGAGAGGAAGGCGATGAAGGAGCCCATGAAGCTGGTGGCGACCAGCATCAGGATGCCGCCGAAGACCAGCGAGATGACCGCGTTGACGGAGACCGCCCAGTGCCGCGGGATCTTGAAGCCGAGGGTCTGCGCGGTGAAGCCCGCCGAGTACATCGACATCGAGTTGATGAGCAGCATGCCGACGAGCGCGATCAGCAGGTAGGGCACCGCGATCCACATGGGCAGGATCTCGCCGAGGAAGGACACCGGGTCGGCGGCCGAGGCGAGGTCCGGCGTCGAGACGGCCATGACCGCGCCCATCAGGACCATGGGAAGCACCACGATGCCGGCGCCGCCGATCGAGTTGCCCACGATCGCCTTCGAGGAGGCGGTGCGGGGCAGGTAGCGGGCGAAGTCGGGGGCGGAGGGGATCCAGCTGACACCGCCCGCGGCGATCATGCCGATGCCCGCGACCATCAGCGAGGTCTTGCCCGCCGGCTGGTGGACGACGGCGGACCAGTCGGTGTTCAGCACCAGGTAGACGAGCACCAGGACCGAGAACGCGCCGAACAGGAACGTCGCGTACTTGTTGCACTTCTGGACGACGTGGATGCCGAGGCCCGAGATGGCGAACGTGATGACCACGAAGACGGCGAGCGTGACGATGATCAGGAACGTGTTGCTCTTGATCCCGAAGAGGATGTCGAGCACGGTCAGCACCGCATAGGCGCCGGTCACCGCGTTGATGGTCTCCCAGCCCCAGCGCGCCACCCAGATCAGGGAGCCGGGCAGCAGATTGCCGCGCTGGCCGAACACCGCGCGCGACAGCGCCATGCCGGGGGCGCCGCCGCGCTTGCCCGCGATCCCGATGAGCCCGACCAGGCCGTACGAGAGGATGGGCGCGCACACGGCGACCACGATCGCCTGCCAGAAGTTGAGCTTGTACGCGACGACGAGGCTGGCGCCCATCGTGAGCAGCAGCACGCTGATGTTCGCGGCGACCCAGGTGGGGAAGAGCTCGCGGGTTCTGGCGGTGCGCTCCGCGTCCGGCACGGGCTCCAGGCCACGTGTTTCCAGGGCGCTCTGCGCTTCGTCGGGGGAGCCGGTGTCGTTCATGGGGGTGGAGTTCCGTGCCTCTCGCTCGGCTCGACGCTGAGCCGGTGGGGGTAGTCGAAGGGGACTCTACGCGCGTTGATGCAGCTACCTCTATCGTACTTTAATCTGACACCTGCCCCATAATTCCCTTCCGTTCTCGGAGGAAGGTACAAACTGGGCCCTCGCGGACTCGTACCCGATACTGGGAGCGTTATGGAATTCGTCATCCTTGCTGTAGTCATCGCCCTGGTCGCGGTCGGCGCGATCAGCGGGCTCGTGGTCAGCAGCCGCAAGAAGAAGCAGCTGCCGCCCACCGCGCCGCCGAGCACGCCGACCATCACAGCCCCGCCCGCAGAGCCTCAGGTCGGTGAGGACGCCGCGGAGACGGCGGAGGAACCGCGCCGCACCATCGAGGAGGTCGGCCTTCCCGAGGCTCCCGCCACCCCGGTCGTCATCGAGGAGCCCGCCGCCCCCGAGGCGCCGGCGCTCGATGTGCCGGAGCCGACCGCCGGCCGGCTCGTCCGGCTGCGGGCCCGCCTCGCCCGCTCGCAGAACTCGCTCGGCAAGGGTCTGCTCACCCTGCTCTCCCGCGAACACCTCGACGAGGACACCTGGGAGGAGATCGAGGACACCCTGCTGACCGCCGACGTCGGCGTCGCGCCCACCCAGGAGCTGGTCGACCGGCTCCGCGAGCGCGTCCGGGTGCTCGGCACCCGCACCCCCGACGACCTGCGCACCCTGCTGCGCGAGGAACTCCTCTCCCTGCTCGGCACGGACTTCGACCGCGAGGTCAAGACCGAGGGCGGCGAGACCGTCCCCGGCGTCGTCATGGTCGTCGGCGTGAACGGCACCGGCAAGACCACCACCACCGGCAAGCTCGCCCGTGTCCTGGTCGCCGACGGCAAGTCCGTCGTGCTCGGCGCGGCCGACACCTTCCGTGCCGCCGCCGCCGACCAGCTCCAGACCTGGGGCGAGCGCGTCGGCGCCCGTACCGTGCGCGGCCCCGAGGGCGGCGACCCCGCCTCGATCGCGTTCGACGCCGTCAAGGAGGGCATCGCCGAGGGCGCGGACGTCGTGCTCATCGACACCGCGGGCCGGCTGCACACCAAGACCGGCCTCATGGACGAGCTCGGCAAGGTCAAGCGCGTCGTGGAGAAGCACGGCCCGCTCGACGAGGTGTTGCTGGTGCTCGACGCCACGACCGGGCAGAACGGCCTGGTCCAGGCCCGCGTGTTCGCCGAGGTCGTCGACATCACCGGCATCGTCCTGACCAAGCTCGACGGCACCGCCAAGGGCGGCATCGTCATCGCCGTCCAGCGCGAACTGGGCGTCCCCGTCAAGCTCGTCGGACTCGGCGAGGGCGCGGACGACCTGGCCCCGTTCGAGCCGGAGGCGTTCGTCGACGCGCTGATCGGCGACTGAGCCCCGTCCCTGGCACACCGACGCCCCGCCGCATCTGCCCGATGCGGCGGGGCGTCGGCGCGTTCACGGCCTAGGCCGCCGAACGGTGGCAGATGTACGCCAGCGTGCCGAGCAGGAGGCGGGCCTCCGGGGGGCGGGTCGCGGTGTCGAGCGACGGCGGGCGCAGCCAGTTCACCTCGCCCGACGGCGGCGCCGGCACATAGCTGCCGCGCGGCGGGCAGCGCAGGTCGAGGACCGCGTCGTCCCAGCCCATCCGGTAGAGCAGCCGGGGGAGTTCGGCGCAGGCGCCCGGCGCGACGTAGAAGTGGGTGCGGCCGGTGGGCGTCGAGGACACCGGGCCCAGGGGCAGCCCCATGCGCTCCAGGCGCACCAGTGCCCGCCGGCCCGCGGGGGCCGCCACGTCCAGCACGTCGAAGGTCCGCCCGACCGGCAGCAGCACCGCGGCGCCCGGGCACTGCGACCAGGCCTCGGTGACGTCGTCGAGCGTGGCCCCCGCCGGGACCTCGGGCGTGAAGGCGAGCGGATGGGCGCCCGGCTCCGTGCACGTGGAACTGCCGCACGAGCAGGCGCCGTTCAGGGCCCGGGCGCCCGGCGCCACGGCCCAGCCCCACAGGCCGGTGTACTCGGCGACGGCCGTGACCTCGCTGGTGCGGGTCGTGCGTGTGGAGCGGCCGCGGCGCCAAGAGCCGGGCCGGGTCTCCCTGATGCCCCGGCTGCCGCCGATCGTGAAGCCCATGCCCCCTCCAACGGGTCTGCCGCGTCGGTGGTTACGACGCCAGTGACGTGGTCGTGACGATCCGGAGTTTTCCCGTCACTTTCCGTTTCCGCCAGGTCGGACGCGGTCGTGAAAGGGGTGGTGCGATGCGCTTCGTGCGCCCCGGCTCACTCCGCTCCACCCGACGCTGATCGTCATGTGTCAAGTGAATCGCGCCTGGCGGCAAGGGAGTTCATTCGATGGGGTGGCGAATGGTGGCGTTTCTGGAATCGCCATGGCCGGACGGGTGATCGTAGGATTACCGTCGGTACACAGACCTGGGGGGTGGGCGCACCCGTGGGTATGCCGGAGGCAAGGCGGTTTCCGGTCCGAGCGGGTGCAACCGCGGGACAGGGGGCCCAACTAGCGGCATTCTGATAGGGGTTCGCGCGATCGACGCACAACCGACGCACATGAGGCTTCAGCAGATTGGGGGCGTTCCAGTGGGCGGCAGTGGGGCTAGCGGGACGAGCGCCGGAAAGCGCCCCAACGAACAGCTGGGTTCGTGGTTCGTACGGAGCGGCTGGTCGAAGGGCGAGCTGGCGCGCCAGGTGAACCGGCGGGCGCGCCAGATGGGCGCCCACCACATCAGCACCGACACCTCCAGAGTCCGGCGCTGGCTCGACGGCGAGATGCCGCGCGAGCCCATTCCGCGCATCCTCTCGGAGCTGTTCTCGGAGCGCTTCGGGAGCATCGTCGCGATCGAGGACCTCGGCCTGCGCCAGGCCCACCAGTCGCCCTCGGTGTCCGGTGTCGACCTGCCCTGGGCCGGGCCCCAGACGGTGTCGCTGCTCAGCGAGTTCTCGCGCAGCGACCTCATGCTCGCCCGGCGCGGCTTCCTCGGCACCTCGCTGATGCTGGCCGCGGGCCCCGCCCTGATCGAGCCCATGCAGCGCTGGCTCGTGCCCTCCCTCGCGGGCGAGCCCGGGCCCCCGGAGACCGCCGCCAGCGCGCGGCGCCCCTCCCGGCTCTCCCGGCCCGAGCTGGAACTGCTCGAATCCACCACCGCGATGTTCCGCCAGTGGGACGCCCAGTGCGGCGGCGGACTGCGCCGCAAGGCCGTGGTCGGCCAGCTCCACGAGGTGACCGACCTGCTCCAGGAACCCCAGCCGGCCGACACCTCCAAGCGCCTGTTCAAGTGCGCGGCCGAACTCGCGGAGCTCGCGGGCTGGATGAGCTACGACGTCGGCCTCCAGCCCACCGCCCAGAAGTACTTCGTGCTGGCTCTGCACGCCGCCAAGGAGGCGGGCGACAAGCCGCTCGGCTCGTACATCCTGTCCTCCATGAGCCGCCAGATGATCCACCTCGGCCGGCCCGACGACGCGCTCGAACTCATCCACCTCGCCCAGTACGGCAGCCGCGACTGCGCCACCGCCCGCACCCAGGCCATGCTGTACGCGATGGAGGCCCGCGCCTACGCCAACATGGGCCAGCCCAGCAAGACCAAGCGCGCCGCCCGGATGGCCGAGGACACCTTCGGTGACGCCGGGCTCGACGGCGAGCCGGATCCCGACTGGATCCGCTTCTTCTCCGAGGCGGAGCTCAACGGGGAGAACGCCCACTCCTACCGCGACCTCGCCTATGTGGCCGGCCGCAGCCCCACCTACGCCTCGCTCGCCGAGCCCGTCATGGAACGGGCGGTCGCCCTGTTCGGCAAGGACGAGGAGCACCAGCGCAGCTACGCCCTGAACCTCATCGGGATGGCCACCGTGCACCTGCTCAAGCGGGAGCCCGAGCAGTCGACCGTGCTGGCCGAGCAGGCCCTCAGGGTCGCCAAACGGGTCCGCTCCGAGCGGGTCAACACCCGGCTGCGCAAGACCGTCGACACCGCCGCGCGCGACTTCTCGGACGTGGCCGAGGTGGTGCGGATGACCGACCTGCTCACCAAGGAGCTGCCCGAGACGGCCGAGGCCGTCTGACCCGCCCGCCGTCGCCCGGCCCCGCGACGGCATACAAGACCCCGGCCGCGACACCTACCCCGTTCAGCCCGACTCGGCTCCCCCACGCCAGGTCAAACGGGTGGCGTCGCGGCCGGTCCGCCAGGTGCGGGCGCCTTCGGAGGGCGGCCGCCGCACCCCGGCCGATCCGGCAGTTCACGGGCGCGTAACACGCCCGCCTCCTTCGTCACCGCGGTGAAACATCGAGCGGCATCGACGGAAACCGCGCTGGGACAACCTCATGGCGCATAACCGGCCCCCGGCCAGTTCCCGCCCGAGTAACGCCCCCGCACGGGCCGTACCGACGACGAGGAGACGCCGATGCCTCCAGGCATCACGCTCGCGGCTGCCGCTCCGCAGCTGTCCAGCGCCAACACCGGATTCATGCTGATCTGCTCAGCGCTGGTGATGATCATGACGCCCGGCCTCGCCTTCTTCTACGGAGGCATGGTCCGCGTCAAGAGCACCCTCAACATGCTGATGATGAGCTTCATCAGCCTCGGCATCGTCACGATCCTGTGGGTGCTCTACGGATTCAGCCTGACCTTCGGCGAGAGCAACGGCTTCATCGGCTGGTCCAAGGACTACTTCGGGCTCAGCGGCATCGGCCTCGTCCAGCTCTGGCCCGGATACACCATCCCGATCTACGTCTTCGCCGTGTTCCAGCTGATGTTCGCGGTCATCACGCCCGCGCTCATAAGCGGGGCGCTCGCCGACCGCGTCAAGTTCACCGCCTGGTCCCTGTTCACCGCCCTGTGGGTCACCGTCGTCTACTTCCCCGTCGCGCACTGGGTGTGGGCCTCGGACGGCTGGCTCTTCAAGAAGGGCGTCATCGACTTCGCCGGCGGCACCGCCGTGCACATCAACGCGGGTGCGGCCGCCCTCGGCGTGATCCTCGTCATCGGCAAGCGGGTCGGCTTCAAGAAGGATCCGATGCGGCCGCACAGCCTGCCGCTCGTCATGCTCGGCGCGGCCCTGCTGTGGTTCGGCTGGTTCGGCTTCAACGCCGGCTCCTGGCTCGGCAACGACGACGGCGTGGGCGCCGTGATGTTCGTCAACACCCAGGTCGCCACGGCCGCGGCCATGCTCGCCTGGCTGCTCTACGAGAAACTGCGCCACGGCTCCTTCACCACCCTCGGCGCCGCCTCCGGCGCGGTCGCGGGCCTCGTCGCGATCACCCCCGCGGGCGGCTGCGTCAGCCCGCTGGGCGCGATCGCGGTCGGCGCTATCGCGGGCGTCCTGTGCGCCATGGCCGTCGGCCTCAAGTACCGCTTCGGATTCGACGACTCGCTCGACGTCGTCGGCGTCCACATGGTCGGCGGGATCACCGGCTCGCTGCTCATCGGCCTCTTCGCCACCGGCGGCGTACAGTCCACCGCCAAGGGCCTCTTCTACGGAGGCGGCCTCGACCAGCTCGGCAAGCAGGCCATCGGAGTCGGCGCGGTCCTCGGCTACTCCCTCGTGGTCTCCGCGGTCCTCGCCTTCGCCCTCGACAAGACGATCGGGATGCGGGTGCCGGAGGACGACGAGGTCTCCGGCATCGACCAGGTCGAGCACGCCGAGACCGCGTACGACTTCAGCGGCGCGGGCGGCGGCACCATTCCCCGCAAGGCCGTGCCGGTCCCGGGTGACGTGGCAGCGAACAAGAAGGTGGACGCATGAGGCTCATCACCGCGGTCGTCAAACCGCACCGGCTCGACGAGATCAAGGAGGCCCTCCATGCCTTCGGCGTCCAGGGCCTGACCGTCACCGAGGCCAGCGGCTACGGCCGCCAGCGCGGCCACACCGAGGTCTACCGCGGCGCCGAGTACACCGTCGACCTCGTCCCCAAGATCCGCATAGAGGTCCTGGTCGAGGACGAGGACGCCGAGGAACTCATCGACGTCGTGGTCAAGGCGGCCCGCACCGGAAAGATCGGCGACGGCAAGGTGTGGAGCGTGCCCGTCGAGACCGCGGTCCGGGTACGGACCGGCGAACGCGGACCTGACGCACTGTAGGGGCGTCCGGTGGGCCCCGGCGGGGCCGTGCCCACCGACGACACCCCGGGAACACGGCAAGGAGCTGCTGGGTGACGAGCGTTGAAGTGAGTACCGGATCCAACGACGGCGACTCGGAGCCCGGTGGTTACGCGGCGGCCCGGCTGCGCCTTCTCACCGAGAAGGGGCGGTCCGGGCCGCCGCGCCGCACGGCCCTGTCCCGGCTGACCGACGCCTGGCTGGCCACCCTGTTCGCCGGCGCGGTCGAGGGGGCCGGGGTGGGCGGGGCCGCCCTGGTCGCGGTCGGCGGCTACGGACGCGGCGAACTCTCCCCGCGCAGCGACCTCGATCTGCTGCTCCTGCACGACGGGCGGGCCGACGCCGGGGCCCTCGCCCTGCTCGCCGACCGGCTTTGGTACCCGGTGTGGGACCTCGGCCTCGCCCTCGACCACTCGGTGCGCACCCCCGCCCAGGCCCGCAAAACGGCCGGCGAGGACCTCAAGGTGCAGCTCGGCCTCCTGGACGCCCGCCATGTGGCCGGCGACCTCGGCCTCACCACGGCGCTGCGCACCACCGTCCTCGCCGACTGGCGCAACACCGCCCCCAGGCGGCTGCCCGAGCTCGACGAGCTGTGCCGCGAACGGGCCCAGCGCCAGGGCGAGTTGCAGTACCTGCTCGAAGGCGACCTCAAGGAGGCCAGGGGCGGGCTGCGGGACGCGACCGCCCTGCGCGCGGTCGCCGCCTCCTGGCTCGCGGACGCCCCTCGCGAAGGCCTCGCCGAGGCCCGGCGCCGGCTGCTCGACGTGCGCGACGCGCTGCACCTGTGCACCGGCCGCGCCACCGACCGCCTCGCCCTCCAGGAGCAGGACGCGGTGGCGGCCGAACTGGCGCTCCTGGACGCTGATGTGATGCTCCGTCAGGTATCGGAGTCGGCCCGCGTCATCTCCTACGCCGGTGACGTCACCTGGCGCGAGGTCGGCCGCGTGCTGCGCGCCCGCTCCGCCCGCCCCCGGCTGCGCCAGCTGTTCGGCGGCGGGCGCCCCGGCGCCCCCGAACGCACCCCGCTCGCCGAAGGCGTCGTCGAACAGGACGGTGAGGTCGTCCTCGCGCTCGCCGCCCGCCCCGAGAAGGATCCCGTCCTCGCGCTGCGCGCCGCCGCCGCGGCCGCCCAGGCGGGCCTGCCCATCTCCCTGCACGCCGTACGCCGTCTGGCGGCCACGGCGGCCCCGCTGCCTACGCCCTGGCCCGCGGAGGCCCGCGACCGGCTCGTCTCGCTGCTCGGCGCGGGCGAGTCCACCGTCCCCGTGTGGGAGGCCCTCGAAGCGGAAGGGCTCGTCACCGCGCTGCTTCCCGACTGGGAACGGGTGCGCTGCCGGCCCCAGCGCAACGCCGTGCACACCTGGACGGTGGACCGCCACCTCGTCGAGACCGCGGTACGCGCCTCCCGGCTCACCCGCCGGGTGCACCGCCCCGACCTGCTCCTGGTCGCCGCCCTCCTGCACGACATCGGCAAGGGCTGGCCCGGCGACCACTCGGTGGCCGGCGAGACCATCGCCCGCGACGTCGCCACCCGGATCGGCTTCGACGCCGCCGACGTGGCCGTCGTCGCCACCCTCGTACGCCATCACCTGCTGCTCATCGAGACCGCGACCCGGCGCGACCTGGACGACCCGGTCACCGTGCGCTCGGTCGCCGAGGCCGTCGGCTCGACGGGCACCCTGGAACTGCTGCACGCCCTCACCGAGGCGGACGCGCTGGCCACCGGGCCGGCCGCCTGGTCGTCGTGGCGCGGCTCCCTCGTCGCGGACCTGGTCAAGCGGGCCTCGGCGGTCCTCGCGGGCGAGCCCGCCGACCCCGAACCCCCCGCGGTCACCGCCGAACAGGAACGCCTCGCCGTGGAAGCCCACCGCACCGGCGGCCCCGTCCTCGCGGTGCGGGCCCGCGCCGACGGCCCGGACGAACACGAACCCCTCGGCGTCGAGCTGCTCATCGCCGTCCCCGACCAGCCCGCCGTGCTGCCCCTGACGGCCGGGGTGCTGGCCCTGCACCGCCTCACCGTCCGCGCCGCCGACCTGCGCGCGGTCGAGCTCCCCGACCCGGTCGGCGGCCCGGTCCTGCTCCTGGACTGGCGGGTGGCCGCGGCCTACGGCTCGCTGCCGCAGGCCGCCCGGCTGCGGGCCGACCTGGTGCGGGCGCTCGACGGCTCCCTCGACATCGAGGCCCGCCTGGCCGAACGCGAGGCCGCCTACCCGCGCCGCCGCGCCGCCCCGGCCCCGCCGGCCCGGGTGACCGTCGCACCCTCGGCCTCCCGGCACGCCACCGTCATCGAGGTCCGCGCCCAGGACGTCCCCGGTCTTCTGCACCGCATCGGACACGCCCTGGAGGGCGCGGGCGTACGGGTGCGCTCCGCACACGTCTCGACGCTCGGCTCCAACGCCGTGGACGCCTTCTATGTCACGGACGCGGAGGGCGCGGCCCTCGGCGCGGGGGAGGCGGCCCGGGTGGCGGGGCAGCTGGAGGCGGCCCTGGGAGAGGTGCCCCGGCCCGCGTGAGCAAGCCCGGCGGGGGAAGGGCTGTGCAGGCACCCCCGCGTACCCCCACCCGCCGGGATACCCTGGGGTTCGTTCACCCGACCGCCCCACGAGCCGAGGACCCGCGACCACCGTGTTCGATACCCTTTCCGACCGCCTGAGTGCGACGTTCAAGAACCTCCGGGGCAAAGGACGCTTGAGCGAGGCGGACATCGACGCCACGGCGCGCGAGATCCGCATCGCTCTGCTTGAGGCCGACGTCGCGCTGCCCGTAGTCCGCGCCTTCATCAAGCAGGTCAAGGAGCGCGCGTCCGGCATCGAGGTCTCCCAGGCCCTCAATCCCGCCCAGCAGGTCATCAAGATCGTCAACGAGGAGCTCATCGGCATCCTCGGCGGCGAGACCCGGCGCCTGCGGTTCGCCAAGACCGCGCCGACCGTGATCATGCTCGCGGGCCTCCAGGGTGCCGGTAAGACCACCCTCGCCGGAAAGCTCGGCAAGTGGCTGAAGGGGCAGGGCCACTCCCCGCTCCTGGTGGCCTGTGACCTCCAGCGCCCCAACGCCGTCAACCAGCTGAGCGTCGTCGCCGAGCGCGCCGGAGTCGCGGTCTACGCGCCGGAGCCGGGCAACGGCGTCGGCGACCCGGTCAAGGTCGCCAAGGACTCCATCGAGTACGCCCGTTCCAAGCAGTACGACGTCGTCGTGGTCGACACCGCCGGACGCCTCGGCATCGACCAGGAGCTGATGCAGCAGGCCGCGGACATCCGCGACGCCGTCAGCCCCGACGAGGTCCTCTTCGTCGTCGACGCGATGATCGGCCAGGACGCGGTCAACACCGCCGAGGCCTTCCGCGACGGCGTCGGCTTCGACGGCGTGGTGCTCTCCAAGCTCGACGGCGACGCCCGCGGCGGTGCGGCGCTCTCGATCGCCCACGTCACGGGCAAGCAGATCATGTTCGCCTCCAACGGCGAGAAGCTGGAGGACTTCGACGCCTTCCACCCGGACCGGATGGCGTCCCGCATCCTCGACATGGGTGACCTGCTCACCCTGATCGAGCAGGCGGAGAAGACGTTCAGCCAGGCCGAGGCCGAGAAGATGGCCTCCAAGCTGGCGTCCAGCAAGGGCGGGAAGGACTTCACGCTCGACGACTTCCTGGCCCAGATGGAGCAGGTCCGCAAGATGGGCTCCATCTCCAAGCTGCTCGGCATGCTGCCCGGCATGGGGCAGATCAAGGACCAGATCAACAACATCGACGAGCGCGACGTGGACCGCACCGCGGCCATCATCAAGTCGATGACCCCCGGCGAGCGCCACGACCCGACCATCATCAACGGCTCGCGCCGCGCCCGTATCGCCAGGGGCTCCGGCGTCGAGGTCAGCGCGGTCAAGAACCTCGTCGAGCGGTTCTTCGACGCCCGCAAGATGATGTCCCGGATGGCCCAGGGCGGCGGCATGCCGGGCATGCCGGGGATGCCGGGCATGGGCGGCGGCCCCGGCCGGCAGAAGAAGCAGGTCAAGCAGGGCAAGGGCAAGCGCAAGAGCGGCAACCCGATGAAGCGCAAGGCCGAGGAGGCCGCGGCCGCCGAGCGCAAGGCGCAGGGCGGCGCGCTCGGGCTTCCCTCCGCCGAGGAGCAGAAGAACTTCGAGCTGCCCGACGAGTTCAAGAAGTTCATGGGCTGACCGCCCGCGTACGACTGTGTGGGGCGCCTTCCGGTGGATCGGGAAGGCGCCCCACGCGTATGCGGGCACCCCGTCAGGACCCGCCCGGAATGCCTTATTTATGCGGGTCTCCAATAATGGCGCGTACCGGCCATGAGGAGAGCACGTGCCCACTTCCGTACCCCCGCGCGACCGCCCCGACCAGCCGTGGCGCTCGGAAGGGGCGCCCCCGCCGCCCGCGCCGAAGAAGAAGATGCCCGGCGGCTGGGGCCGGCTGATCCTCACCGCCCTGATCGTCTACCTGATCACCAACCTGATCCTGTCGTTCTTCAACGACGGCGACGAGCCGACCGTCTCGTACACCGAGTTCAGCAAGCAGGTCACGGCCGGAAACGTCTCCAAGATCTACGCCAAGGGCGACGCCATCCAGGGCCAGCTCAAGAACAAGGCGCCCGTCCCCTCCGGCGAGGGCAGCGGCGACTACACGAAGTTCACCACCCAGCGCCCCACCTTCGCCGACGACGACCTGTGGGCCCAGCTGACCAAGCAGAACGTCACCGTCACCGCCGAGCCCGTCGTCGAACACCGCAGCTTCCTCGCCAACCTGCTCATCTCGCTCGCCCCGATGCTGCTGCTCGTCGTCCTGTGGCTGTTCATCGCCCGGCGCATGAGCGCGGGCCTCGGCGGGGGCGCCGGCGGGATGCTCGGCCGCAAGACGCCGCCCAAACCGGTCGAGATGGCCGAGGACAAGCGCACCACGTTCAAGGACGTGGCCGGCATCGACGAGGTCGAGGGCGAGCTCAACGACGTCGTCGACTTCCTCAAGAACCCCGGCGCCTACCACGAGATGGGCGCCCGCATGCCCGGCGGCGTCCTGCTCGCGGGCCCGCCCGGCACCGGCAAGACGCTGCTCGCGCGGGCCGTCGCGGGGGAGGCCGGGGTGCCGTTCTTCTCGGCGTCGGCCTCCGAGTTCATCGAGATGATCGTGGGCGTCGGCGCCTCCCGGGTCCGCGAACTGTTCGCCGAGGCCCGCAAGGTCGCCCCCGCGATCGTCTTCATCGACGAGATCGACACCATCGGCCGGGCCCGCGGCTCCGGCTCCGGCATGGGCGGCCACGACGAACGCGAACAGACCCTCAACCAGATCCTCACCGAGATGGACGGCTTCACCGGCTCCGAAGGCGTCATCGTGCTCGCCGCCACCAACCGGGCCGACGTCCTGGACCCGGCGCTCACCCGGCCCGGCCGCTTCGACCGCATCGTCCACGTCAGCCCGCCCGACCGGGGCGGCCGCGAGGCGATCTTGAAGATCCACACCCGTGAGATCCCGATGGCGCCGAACGTCGACCTGGAACAGGTCGCCCGCACCACCCCCGGCATGACCGGAGCCGACCTCGCCAACCTCGCCAACGAGGCGGCCCTGCTCGCCGTCAAGCGCCAGCAGCGCGAGGTCACCCAGTCCGACCTCTCCGACGCCCTCGAAAAGGTCCAACTCGGCGCGGAGCGGCCCCTGGTGATGCCGTACGAGGAGCGCCGGCGCACCGCGTACCACGAGAGCGGGCACGCGCTGCTCGGCATGCTCCAGCCCGGCGCCGACCCGGTCCGCAAGGTCACCATCGTGCCGCGCGGCCGCGCCCTCGGCGTCACCCTGTCGACCCCGGACGCCGACAAGTACGCCTACACCGAGGAATATCTGCGCGGCCGCGTCATCGGGGCGCTCGGCGGCATGGCGGCCGAGCAGATCGTCTTCGACGTCATCACCACCGGCGCCGAGAACGACCTGGAACAGGTCACCAACATCGTGCGCGGCATGGTCGGCCGCTGGGGCATGAGCGAGAAGATCGGCCCGCTGTCCGCGCTGCCGGGCGACGCCCAGCAGGCGTACGGGCTCTCGGCGGCGCCCGGCACCCTGGACACCATCGCCGTCGAAATGCGCCGCATCGTCGACGAGTGCTACGACAAGGCGTGCCGCCTCCTGCGCGAGAACCGCGACAAGCTGGACGCCCTCGCGGAGGCCCTGCTCGCCAACGAGACCCTGGAGGAGGCCGCGGCCTACCGCGCGGCCGGCATCCCGCGCCTGTCGAAAACGGAGGCCTAGCCGCGCGCGGACCCCGGGCGCCCCCAACTCCCTTACTTCGCAAGGTGGTTACCGGAAGCTCACGGCGTGCGGGCGATCAGATAGCGGAAGACGTTCGGCATCCACACCGTGCCGTCGCGGCGCACGTGCCCGTGCAGCGCCTCGACGATCTCCTTCTCCACCTGCGCCTGATCGGTGGCGCGGGCCGCCGCGTCGAAGGCGCCGGTCGACATCAGACCCCGTATCGCGCTGTCCAGATCCGCGTAGCCGAACGGGCACGCCACCCGGCCGGAACCGTCCGGCCTGAGCCCCGCGCGGGCCGCCACGTCCTCCAGGTCGTCGCGCAGGCTCGGCCGCCAGCGCGGCGCATCGCTCACGCGGGTCGTGAGCCGGGTCGCCACCCGCAGCACCGCCGAGGTGGCACACCGCTCCGGCGGCCCCCATCCGGCGAGCACCACGGGGCTGTCGCGCTCCGCGAGCCCCACGGCCTCCTCCAGGGCGGGCACCAGGTCTTCCGTATCGCCGGCCGCACAGCCGACGGGCTCGAAGGCGGTGATCACGTCGAACGGGGGCGAGTCCGGTTCCGCCGCGTCGGCGGGACCGCCCGCGACCAGCCGGGCCGCACCCCGCCCCGTGGCGCCCCGGCGCCCGGAATCCGGGGCCAGCCGCTCGCGCGCCAGCGCCAGTCGCGCGGCCCGCTCCGGGCCGTCCACGCCGGTCACCGCCGCGCCGCGCGAGGCCGCGATCAGCAGGGCGAGCCCCGAGCCGCAGCCGAGGCCGAGCAGCCGGGTCTGCGGGCCCACGTCGAGCCGTTCGTAGGCCGCCTCGAAGAGGGGGACGAGCATCCGTTCCTGGATCTCCGCCCAGTCCCGCGCGCGCCCGGTCGTGCCCGCCGAAGGGGCGGTGGCCGTGCGGGAGTGATGCCGGACGAGCGTTGGTGTCATGGAAAGCGCCCCAATCCGCCGAGAGGTCAGCTGTGCCCTGATTGACAGCCCCCCGTGAATGTCCGTACGCACTTCCCCCGTATGCCAGGGAACTCCGCATCCCGGCCCGCGTCCAGAGGGCGGAGCCATCAACCGCGCCCCAGCCCCCGGCCGGAAGGCGATTCACGCTCCACCACGCGGGCGCCGTACCATTCGCGCCATGGCAAAGGCACCCGTTCTCACGCCCCAGGCGGAAGACTTTCCGCGCTGGTACCAGGATCTGATCAACAAGGCCGAGCTCGCGGACAACGGCCCGGTGCGCGGCACCATGGTGATCCGACCGTACGGCTACGGCCTCTGGGAGCGGATGCAGCAGGAGATGGACGCGCGCATCAAGGACGCAGGCGCCCAGAACGCCTACTTCCCGCTCTTCATCCCCCAGTCTTACCTGACTCGCGAAGCTGAGCACGTCGAGGGCTTCGCGCCCGAGCTCGCGGTGGTCACCCACGGTGGCGGCAAGGAGCTCGAAGAGCCCGTCGTGGTCCGCCCCACCTCCGAGACGATCATCAACGCCTCCTTCTCGAAGTGGGTCCAGAGCTACCGCGACCTGCCGCTGCTCATCAACCAGTGGGCGAACGTGGTCCGTTGGGAGATGCGCCCGCGCGTCTTCCTCCGTACGAGCGAATTCCTGTGGCAGGAGGGGCACACCGCCCACGCCACCTACGAGGAGGCCCGCGACTACGCCGCGCGCATCCACCGGGACGTCTACGCCGACTTCATGATCAACGTGCTCGGCATCGACGTCGTCCTCGGCCGCAAGACCGCCAAGGAACGCTTCGCCGGAGCCATCAACACCCTCACCCTGGAAGGGATGATGGGCGACGGCAAGGCCCTTCAGATGGGCACCAGCCACGAACTGGGCACCAACTTCGCCAAGGCCTTCAACACCCAGTACCTGTCCAAGGACGGCAACCAGGAGCTGGTCTGGCAGACCTCCTGGGGCGTCTCCACCCGCATGGTCGGCGGCCTGATCATGTCGCACGGCGACGACAGCGGGCTGCGGGTGCCGCCGCGGCTCGCCGCCGTCCAGGTCGTCGTGATGGCGATCAAGGGCGACGAGGCCGTCGCCAAGGTCCGCGAGGTCGGCGACCGGCTCAAGGCCGCGGGCCTGCGCGTCCAGGTCGACGACCGGATCGACACCCCCTTCGGCCGCCGCGCCGTCGACTGGGAGCTCAAGGGCGTCCCGGTACGCGTCGAGATCGGCCCCCGCGACCTGGAGGCGGGCACCGCGATGCTGGCCCGCCGCATCCCCGGCGGCAAGGAACCCGTCTCCCTCGACGCCCTCGCCGAACTGCTGCCCGCCCTCCTCGAAGAGGACCAGGCGCTGCTCCTGGAGCAGTCCCGCGAGCGCCGCGAGTCCCGCACGAGCGACGTCGCCACCCTCGCCGAGGCGGCCGAAGCCGCGATCGCCGGCGGCTGGGCACGCATCCCGTGGGCCGACCTCGGCCCCGAGGGAGAGGCCAAGCTCGCCGAACAGGCCGTTTCCGTACGGTGCCTGGTGGCCGAGGACGGGTCCGTGCCCGACGCCGACGACGCACCCGGTACCGTCGCGATCGTGGCCCGCGCCTACTGAGACCGCGCCCGCGCCCCCGGGGGAGCCCGGCCGGCACAGGTGGCGCACAGGCCACCGACAGTCGGCCGAAACCCCTCTTGCGCGCCGGCCGGCGACGTCCGACAACGGTCGTTCCGGCGTGGGAAGTTCCCCTACACGCCGGGGCGTACCCGCCGCTACGTCATACCTTGGTGTGAGCTGTGAGCCTTCTCCGCAGATCAGCGCACCCGCCCTCGTCCGCACGCATCAATGCCAACTGACGGGTACGAGCAAATTATTTGGGATGCCCCGGAATAGGAACACAGCGGCCCTGCGGCTCGTTGTCACGACGTGAGCACGACACCACCTGTTCTCGCCGCAGAGCTGGCACAGGCGTGGGCCGACATTCAGCGGTACCACTCCGAGCTGCCGGACCTAGCCGCGCCCGAGTCCCTGATCGGAGAGTCGTCGTCCGCCTGTGGCGCCGAGCTCTCCTTCGAGCGACTGCTCCATGAGGCAGTCCACGGCATTGCCGCCGCCCGCGGTGTACGCGACACCTCCCGCGCCGGCCGCTATCACAACCGGAGGTTCCTGGCGATCGCCGAGGAGCTCGGCCTCGACCATCCGGAGGAGCCGCATCCCAGCAGCGGCTTCTCCCTGGTCACGCTGAACGCCGAGGCAAGGCGCCGCTACCGGCCCACCATCGAACGGCTGCAGCGTGCGCTCAAGGCGCACACCGTCGCCACCGCCGCCGACACCAAGCGCTCCTTCCGCGGGCCGGCCGCCCGGCACGGCTCCTCCGGAGGCGGCGTCCGGGTCAAGGCGGTCTGCGACTGCGGGCGCAACGTACGGGTCGTCCCGTCCGTGCTCGCCCAGGCGCCGATCGTCTGCGGCGGCTGCGGCAAGCCGTTCCGCATCCCGGAAGGGGCCGAGGTGGTCGCCGCGGCCGGCTGACCCCGGGCCCGGCCGCCGGCAGGGGCGGCAGGTCCGGGGGAGCGGGCCGCCCGGGGGTGCCCCACGGACCCCCGGCGTGCGCACTCCAGGCGTGTGGCACAATGGCTAGCTGTACTCGACAGCCGCATAGGAACCCTCTCGCCTCCGGCTGACGCGTCCATCGGGCACCCGAGTACCGCAACCCCACGTGGCATCTCATGTGCCCAACCACGTCAAGACCAGGAGACACCACTCCAGTGGCAGTCAAGATCAAGCTCAAGCGCCTCGGCAAGATTCGCCAGCCGCACTACCGCATCGTCGTCGCCGACGCCCGCACTCGCCGTGACGGTCGCGCGATCGAGGAAATCGGTCTGTACCACCCGACGTACAACCCGTCGCGCATCGAGGTCGACGCCGAGCGTGCGCAGTACTGGCTGTCCGTCGGCGCCCAGCCGACCGAGGCCGTCCTCGCCATCCTGAAGCTCACCGGCGACTGGCAGGCGCACAAGGGCCTCCCGGCCCCCGCGCCGCTGCTCCAGCCGGAGGCGAAGGAAGACAAGCGCGCTTCCTTCGAGGCCTTCGCCAAGACCCTTGAGGGCGACGACGCCAAGGGTGAGGCCATCACCCAGAAGGCGAAGAAGACCGAGAAGAAGGCGGACGAGGCCGAGGCCGCCGCCGAGTCGACCGAGGCCTGAGCATGCTCGAGGAGGCTCTCGAGCACCTCGTGAAGGGCATCGTCGACAACCCCGACGACGTGCAGGTCGCCTCGCGCAACCTGCGCCGGGGGCGCGTGCTGGAGGTCCGGGTCCACCCCGACGACCTCGGCAAGGTGATCGGCCGCAACGGCCGCACCGCTCGCGCCCTGCGCACCGTCGTGGGCGCAATCGGCGGTCGTGGTATCCGCGTCGACCTCGTCGACGTGGACCAGGTCCGCTGACCAGTAGGGTCGCTTTACCTAGATACGCCGGCTCCGGGCCGGGGAGGGCTACTCGCCCGCCCCGGCCCGTAGTCGTATTCCGGGCCATAGTGGTACGAAGGCCGCGGCCGTCACGAGGCCGCAGTTGTCCGAAGGAGAAGCAAGCGTGCAGTTGGTAGTCGCGCGGATCGGCCGCGCCCACGGCATCAAGGGCGAGGTCACCGTCGAGGTGCGCACCGACGAGCCCGAGCTGAGGCTCGGCCCCGGCGCCGTCCTCACCACCGACCCGGCGTCGGCGGGCCCGCTCACCATCGAGACCGGCCGGGTGCACAGCGGCCGGCTGCTGCTGCGCTTCGAGGGCGTGCGCGACCGCACTGCCGCCGAGGCCCTGCGCAACACCCTGCTCATCGCCGACGTCGACCCGGCCGAGCTGCCGGAAGAGCCCGACGAGTACTACGACCACCAGCTCATGGACCTGGACGTGGTCCTCGCCGACGGCACCGAGGTCGGCCGCATCACCGAGATCACCCACCTGCCCTCGCAGGACCTCTTCATCGTGGAGCGGCCCGACGGCAGCGAGGTCATGATCCCCTTCGTCGAGCAGATCGTCACCGAGATCGACCTCCAGGAGCAGCGCGCGGTCATCGACCCGCCGCCCGGCCTGATCGACGACCGCGCCGTGATCGCCTCCGCACGCGACGAGGAGACCGACGCGTCCCAAGAGCCCGGCACGGGTTCCCGGAACACCGAGGACGCCGGCTGATGCGGCTCGACGTCGTCACGATCTTCCCCGAGTACCTCGAACCGCTGAACGTCTCCCTGGTCGGCAAGGCCCGGGCCCGCGGGCAGCTCGACGTCCACGTCCACGACCTGCGGGACTGGACGTACGACCGGCACAACACGGTCGACGACACCCCTTACGGCGGCGGCCCGGGCATGGTCATGAAGACCGAGCCCTGGGGCGACTGCCTGGACGAGGCGCTCGCGAACGGTTACGAATCCGGCGCGACCGGCCCGGTCCTGGTCGTCCCCACGCCCAGCGGCCGCCCCTTCACCCAGGAACTCGCCGTCGAACTCGCCGAGCGGCCCTGGCTGATCTTCACGCCGGCCCGCTACGAGGGCATCGACCGCCGCGTCATGGACGAGTACGCCACCCGGCTGCCCGTGTACGAGGTGTCCATCGGCGACTACGTCCTGGCCGGCGGCGAGGCCGCGGTCCTGGTGATCACCGAGGCGGTGGCCCGGCTGCTGCCCGGCGTCCTCGGCAACGCCGAGTCCCACCGCGACGACTCCTTCGCGCCCGGCGCCATGGCCAACCTCCTCGAAGGGCCCGTCTACACCAAGCCCCCCGAGTGGCGCGGCCACGGCATCCCCGAGGTCCTGCTCAGCGGCCACCACGGCAAGATCGCGCGCTGGCGCCGGGACGAGGCGTTCAAGCGCACCGCCCAGCACCGGCCCGACCTCATCGAGCGCTGTGCGGCCACAGCCTTCGACAAGAAGGACCGCGAAACCCTCTCCATCCTCGGCTGGGCCCCCGAGCCCGGCGGCCGATTTTGGCGCAGGCCGCCGGACGTGGAAGAATAGGCCGCTGCCGTACGCTCAGCCGGCGCCCCTGCCACAGGGGGAACGACGCCCGCCCTTCGCGCACAGCACCCCATTCATCTCGAATTCCGCTGATGACCTGTGGCATCAGTGAGGAAGTAGTCAGTCATGGCAAGCCTGCTCGACTCCGTCAACGCCGCCACGCTGCGCAGCGACGTCCCGTCGTTCCGCCCGGGTGACACCGTCAACGTCCACGTCCGCGTGATCGAGGGCAACCGCTCCCGTATCCAGCAGTTCAAGGGCGTAGTCATCCGCCGCCAGGGCGCCGGTGTCTCCGAGACCTTCACGGTCCGCAAGGTCTCCTTCTCCGTCGGCGTCGAGCGCACCTTCCCGGTGAACTCCCCGATCTTCGAGAAGATCGAGGTCGTGACCCGCGGTGACGTCCGTCGCGCCAAGCTCTACTACCTCCGTGAGCTGCGCGGCAAGGCCGCGAAGATCAAGGAGAAGCGCGACCGCTGAGCCCCGGCTCACACCCGCGCACGGGCCTGACGGCGGCCGGATAAGCTCTGGCCCCGATGGACACCGAAGCACAGCACACGGAGCGCGACCCCTCCGCGGCCCCCGAACCGGGGCCGGCGCAGGGGCCGCGCTCCGCGCGTTTCTCCACCCTGGCCGGCCTCCTGGAAGGCCCCTGGCGCAAGACCGGGGCGCTGTTCGCGCTCTGCGTCGTCTTCCTGCTGCTGCTCAGCCACTTCGTGGTGCAGCCCTTCCTCGTCCCCAGCGGCTCGATGGAGAACACCCTCCAGGTCGGCGACCGGATCCTCGTCAACAAGCTCGCCTACCGCTTCGGGGGCACGCCCCGGCGCGGTGACGTCGTCGTCTTCGACGGACGGGGTTCCTTCGTACGAGAAGGCGACGAAGGGAACCCGTTGGGGCGTGCGGTGCGTTCAGCAGGAGCGGCCCTCGGCCTGACCGAGCCCGCCGAGACCGACTACGTCAAGCGCGTCATCGGCGTGGGCGGCGACCACGTGGTGTGCTGCGACCGGCGGGGGAGGATCCAGGTGAACGGCACGGCCGTCGACGAGCCCTATCTGCACCCCGGAGACCGCCCCTCCCAGGTGCCCTTCGACATCGTCGTGCCCGACGGCACCCTGTGGGTCCTCGGCGACCACCGCTCCCGCTCCAGCGACTCCCGCGACCACCTCGGCGACCCCGGCGGCGGCATGGTCCCGGTGGACCGCGTCATCGGCCGGGCCGACTGGATCGGCTGGCCCCTCGGCCGCTGGACCTCCCTCGGCGACTCCGGTGCCTTCACGGACGTACGGGACCCGGGCGGGGCCCATGGGTAGCCACGGGCGCTCGCGCCCCGCCGCCCCCGCGGGCGGCGACCAGCCACTGCCCACCGGCACCCGGCCCACCTCCGCCCCGGCCGCCCCCGGCCGGCGCGGCCAGAGCGGCCGGGCCGAGCGGCGCAGGCTCGCCCGCAAGGTCAAGCGGCGCAGACGCCGCTCCGCGGTGCGCGAGATACCGCTGCTGATCACCGTCGCGCTGCTCATCGCGCTGGTCCTGAAGACGTTCCTCGTCCAGGCCTTCGTGATTCCCTCCGGCTCGATGCAGCAGACCATCACCATCGGCGACCGCGTCCTCGTCGACAAGCTCACCCCCTGGTTCGGCTCCCAGCCCGAACGGGGCGACGTCGTCGTCTTCAAGGACCCCGGTGGCTGGCTGAAGGACGAACCGAAGACGTCCTCCGGCCAGGACCCCGTCGTCGTCAAACAGGTCAAGGAGGGCCTGACCTTCATCGGACTGCTGCCCTCCGACAACGAGCAGGACCTCATCAAGCGCGTCATCGGAGTCGGCGGCGACACCGTCAGATGCTGCGACAAGGACGGCAAGGTAACCGTCAACGGGCATGCCCTCGACGAGCCGTACGTCTTCACGCCCTCCACCGATCCGCCCGCCCTCATCCAATTCGAGGTAAAGGTTCCCCAGGGCCGGATCTTCGTCATGGGGGACCACCGGTCCAACTCCGCGGACTCCCGCTACCACCTCGACGACGGTCGGCACGGCACCGTGCCGGTGAGCGGTGTGGTGGGCCGCGCAGTGGTCGTGGCCTGGCCTTTCTCGCACTGGCGCAGACTCGAAGTGCCACCCACCTTCGGCTCGGTGGCCGCCGCGCCCGGCGGTTCCGCGGGGGCCGAGTCGCATAGGGTGTCGTCCCGGGATCCGGCGGCGCAGCCGGACCAAGCGACCCAGCCCCCGACCCCTGCGGAACTCCCGCTCGTTATGGGGGTGGTGGGCCTGAGCCTCGTACGGGCCAGGCGGTGGCACAGAGTGAGGAGTGGATGTGGGGGATTTGGCGGTCGGCGCACGATCCGGACGCGAAGAGCCGGAGGAGCGGCCGGAGCAGCAGCTCGCCGATTCCTCCCCGGGCGGTCCCGCGGCGGGCCACGGCATTGCGGACCCGGCGAACAGCCCCCCGGCCGAGCACCTGGTGCCGGTGCAGGACAGCGGCCGGGGCGACGGCGGATCCGGTGGCGAAGGACCCGGTGAGGGCGAGGGGCGCACCCCCAAGAAACCGCGCTCCTTCTGGAAGGAACTGCCGCTGCTCATCGGCATCGCGCTGGTGCTCGCCCTGTTGATCAAGACGTTCCTCGTCCAGGCCTTCTCGATCCCGTCCGACTCGATGCAGGACACCCTCCAGCGCGGGGACCGGGTCCTGGTCGACAAGCTCACGCCGTGGTTCGGCGCCGAGCCGCAGCGCGGCGAGGTCGTCGTCTTCCACGACCCGGGCGGCTGGCTCGACGGCGAGCCCACGCCGAACCCGAACGCCGCGCAGAAGTTCCTCTCCTTCATCGGCCTGATGCCGTCCGCCGAGGAGAAGGACCTGATCAAGCGGGTCATCGCGGTCGGCGGCGACACCGTCGAGTGCAAGAAGGGCGGCCCGGTCACGGTCAACGGCAAGACCCTGAAGGAGCCGTACATCTTCCCGGGCGACAGCGCCTGCGACGACATGCCGTTCGGGCCGATCAAGGTGCCCAAGGGCCGGATCTGGGTGATGGGCGACCACCGCCAGAACTCGCTGGACTCCCGCTACCACCAGGAACTGACCGGTGCCGGCACGGTCTCCACCGACGAGGTCGTCGGCCGCGCCTTCACCATCGCCTGGCCGCTCAACCGCATCGACTGGCTCGGCGTCCCCGACACCTTCGACCAGCCGGGCCTGAGCGCGATGGGCACCGCGGCGCCCGCCGCCGTCGGTCTCGCGGGCGCGGTGCCGATGGTGCTGTGGCGCCGCCGCAAGCTCGTTCAAGCGCAGGTCAAGGCGGAAACCCCGGCAGCCAAGGGCTGACCCGCGGGCATACCGCCGGGTAGGGTGCGGTCCCGGAATGTCGATCTCCGGGGTCCCGGGACGCCACGCGCGTCCCGGGGCGCTGCCGGCAAGGGAGCGCTGCGATGAGCGGTAACGGACAGGACCGCGACGGCCACGGCCGCAGTCTCGGCAGTGTGCTGTCGGGGGTGGCCGTGGCCGTCGGCTGCGTCCTCTTCCTCGGCGGCTTCGCCTGGGGCGCCGTGCAGTACAAGCCGTACACCGTGCCCACCCAGTCCATGTCGCCGACCGTGAAGGCGGGCGACCGGGTGCTCGCCCAGCGCATATCCGGCGGCGATGTACGGCGTGGTGACGTCGTGGTCTTCAACGACCCGAAGTGGGCCAACGTGCCCATGCTCAAGCGCGTCGTCGGCATCGGCGGCGACCACGTCGCCTGCTGTGGCACGGACGGCCGCCTCACCATCAACGGCAAGCCCCTGGACGAACCGTATCTGCACGGCGCGCAGGCCTCCGGTACGCCCTTCGACGCCAAGGTCCCGGCAGGCCAGGTCTTCCTCCTCGGTGACGACCGGCTCGTCTCGCTCGACTCCCGGGTCCACCTGGACGACGCCGCCAACGGCTCGGTCCCGCTGAGCACGGTGACCGCCCGCGTGGACGCCGTCGCCTGGCCCATGGACGGCATGCTGGCGCGGCCCACGAGCTTCGCGGAACTGCCCGGCGGCATCTCCTCGCCCGGGCCCCTGAAACTGGTCCTGGGCGCCATCGTGGCCGGCGCGGTCCTGATCGTGGCCGGCGCCGCCCACGGCCCCCTCGCCGGCCTCGCCCGCCGCCGCAGGAACCGCACCACAGCGCCCGCCGGAAGGTGAACCCCGTGACCGCACCGCGCAAGGTCGCCCGGGTCGTTCTGCTCGACCCCGACAACCGCATCCTGCTCATGCACGGCTACGAGCCCGAAGACCCCGCCGACACCTGGTGGTTCACCCCCGGCGGCGGCCTGGAGGGCGACGAGACCCGCGCCGAGGCGGCCCTGCGCGAACTCGCGGAGGAGACCGGGATCACAGACGTCGAACTCGGCCCCGTCCTGTGGCAGCGCGTCTGCTCGTTCCCCTTCGACGGGCGCCGCTGGGACCAGGACGAGTGGTACTACCTGGCCCGCACCACCCAGACCGAGGCCGCCCCGACCGGCCTGACGGAACTGGAGCGGCGCAGCACCTCGGGGCTGAGGTGGTGGACCTCCGCCGAACTGTCAGCGGCGCGTGAGACGGTGTACCCGACCAGGCTCGCCGAGCTGCTGCGCACGCTGCTCGACGAGGGTCCTCCGCACGCGCCGGTGGTCCTGGCCCCGGAAATCGTCTAGGGGCCCAGGGGGCTGACGCACAATAGGGGGACGCACGGCTGAAGGGGAACATGCCATGAGCGCCGAGGACCTCGAAAAGTACGAGACCGAGATGGAGCTGAAGCTCTACCGGGAGTACCGCGACGTCGTCGGTCTGTTCAAATACGTGATCGAGACCGAGCGCCGTTTCTACCTCACCAACGACTACGAGATGCAGGTGCACTCGGTCCAGGGCGAGGTGTTCTTCGAGGTGTCGATGGCGGACGCCTGGGTGTGGGACATGTACCGGCCGGCCAGGTTCGTCAAGCAGGTCCGGGTCCTGACCTTCAAGGACGTGAACATCGAGGAGCTGAACAAGAGCGATCTCGAACTGCCGGGGGGCTGAGCGCGGACGCGGTGAACAGCAGGGCACTGCCGCGGTGAAGGCCGCGGTGAACGGCCGGGCACTGCCGCGGTGAAGGGCTGAGCTCTGGCCGCGGGTGAGGGGCCGAGCGGGCCGGGGAGACGGAGTGAGCTCTGGCCGCGGCAAGGGGCCGAGCGGGCCGGGGCGACGGGCTGAGCGGGGGCGCGGGACGGCGGAGGAACCCCTTCGGGTGGCGGAGTTTTCCACAACCGGAGGGTTGTCCACCAAGATCCACTTCCCGGCGCCGGATGCGTGAGAGTCGGTGCCGGAGGTGGTGCCGGATGAACGCTCGCGGAGCTCTCGGAAAATACGGCGAAGACCTGGCGGTACGGCTGCTCGAAGCGGCCGGAATGACGATCCTGCAACGCAACTGGCGCTGCGGCAGGACCGGCGAGATCGACATCGTCGCCCACGACGACACGTCCCCCGGCGGGCCCGTGCTCGTCATCTGCGAGGTCAAGACACGCAGGGCCGGCGCCTACGAACACCCCATGGCCGCCGTCACCCCCGCCAAGGCCGACCGCCTCAAACGCCTCGCCGGCCACTGGCTCGCCGACCACGGAGGACCACCTCCCGGCGGCGTACGCGTCGACCTCGTCGGCGTCCTCCTGCCCCGCAAGGGCGCACCCCGCGCCGAGCACGTGCGGGGGGTGGCCTGACATGGGATTCGCTCGCACCTGCTCGGTCGCCCTCGTCGGCGTCGAAGGAGTCGTCGTCGAGGTCCAGGCCGACCTCGAACCCGGCGTCGCCGCCTTCACCCTCGTCGGCCTCCCCGACAAGAGCCTCGCGGAGAGCCGCGACCGGGTACGGGCCGCCGTCGTCAACTCCGGCGACACCTGGCCCCAGAAGAAGCTCACCGTCGGCCTCAGCCCCGCATCCGTCCCCAAGAGCGGCGCCGGCTTCGACCTCGCCATCGCCTGCGCGATCCTCGGCGCCGCCGAACGCATCGACCCCCGCGAACTCACCGACCTCGTCATGATCGGCGAGCTCGGCCTCGACGGCCGCGTACGGCCCGTGCGGGGCATCCTGCCCGCCGTCCTCGCCGCCGCCGAAGCCGGCTACGAACAAGTCGTCGTCCCCGAACAGACCGCCGCCGAAGCGGCCCTCGTCCCCGGCATCTCCGTCCTCGGGGTGCGCAGCCTGCGCCAACTCGTCGCCGTCCTCACCGACGAGCCCGTACCCGAAGAAGAACCAGCCGAGAAGGGCCGCCCCGACGCGATGCTGGCCGGCCTCGTCGTCCCCGGCGCCGGAGCGGGCACCGGCCTCGCCGCCGGCCCCCGCGACGCCGACCTCGACCTCCTCGACGTCGCGGGCCAGCACGCCGCCCGCGCCGCCCTCGAAATCGCCGCCGCGGGAGGCCACCACCTGCTGCTCTCCGGCCCCCCGGGAGCCGGCAAAACCATGCTCGCCGAACGGCTCCCCGGCATCCTGCCGCCCCTCACCCGCCAGGAATCCCTCGAAGTCACCGCCGTCCACTCCGTCGCCGGAATCCTCCCGCCCGGCGAACCCCTCGTCCGCCGCGCCCCCTACTGCGCCCCGCACCACTCCGCCACCATGCAGTCCCTCGTCGGCGGCGGCAACGGCCTGCCGCGCCCCGGCGCCGTATCCGTCGCCCACCGAGGCGTGCTCTTCCTCGACGAAGCGCCCGAATTCGCCGGCAAAGCCCTCGACGCCCTCCGCCAGCCCCTCGAATCGGGCCACGTCGTCATCGCCCGCAGCGCCGGAGTCATCCGGCTCCCCGCCCGGTTCCAGATGATCCTCGCCGCCAACCCCTGCCCCTGCGGCCGCCACACCCTGCACGGCGCGGGCTGCGAATGTCCCGCCTCCATGATCCGCCGCTACCAGGCCAGACTCTCCGGCCCCCTCCTCGACCGCGTCGACCTCCGCGTCGAAGTCGAACCAGTACGCCGCGAAGACCTCCTCGGCGGAGGCGGCCGCGGCGAGCCCAGCGCCGTCGTCGCAGCCCGCGTCCTCGCCGCCCGCGAGCGCACCGCGGCCCGCCTGGAGGACACCCCCTGGAGCAGCAACAGCGAAGTCCCCGGACACGAACTGCGCACCCGATGGCTCACCGCCCCCGGCGCCCTCACCGGCGCCGAACGCGACATGGAGCGCGGCCTGCTCACGGCCCGCGGACTCGACCGGGTCCTGCGCGTCGCCTGGACCATCGCCGACCTCGCCGGGCACGACCGCCCCGACGCGGACCACGTCGCCCTCGCCCTGGAGCTGCGCACCGGCATCTCCCGAGGCGCCCCCATGCCGGTGGGGGTGAGCCTGTGAGCACGTATGACGACGAGCACACGGGCCGAGAGGAGCCCCTGGCGGCCGGCCCGCCTGTCCGCACGCCAGTCGGCATGCCTTTCGACAACCCTTCCGGTACGTCTTCCGGCCGGGAGCACCCCGGTCCGGGTTCCAATCCCGTACCCGATCCCGTACCCGGTGCCGTACCCGGACTCGAACCCAGGTCCCGGGCGAACCGCACCGGGGCGGACCCCGAACGCCTGGCCAGAGCCGCCCTCACCCGCGTCATCGAACCCGGCGACGAACGCGGCGGCCGCTGGCTGCGAACCTTCGGCGCCGTCGAGCTGCTGCGCCGCCTCACCTCGCCCGAAGGGCCCGAGGACGATCCGCCCGGCGCCAGCGCGGCCCGGCTCGACGCCCACCGCCGCCGGGCCGCCCTGGCCGACCCCGAAAGAGACCTGGCGACCGCCGCGACGGTCGGCGCGCGCTTCCTCGTCCCCGGCGACGAGGAATGGCCGAGCCAACTCGACGACCTCGCCGACGCCCGACCCGTCGGCCTGTGGGTGCGGGGCCATGCCGACCTGCGGATATGGGCACTGCGCTCCGTCGCCGTGGTCGGCGCCCGGGCCTGCACGCCCTACGGGGCCCACATGGGTGCCGTGCTCGGCTCCGGGCTGGCCGAAAAGGGATGGGTCGTCGTGTCCGGGGCCGCCGCCGGCATCGACGGAGCCGTGCACCGCGGCGCCCTGGCCGCCGGGGGAGCCACCATCGCCGTCCTCGCCTGCGGAGTCGACGTCATCTACCCGCGCGGACACGCCGAGTTGATCGCACGCATCGCCGAACAGGGCCTCCTCGTGGGCGAATTGCCGCCGGGAGACCACCCGACACCCAGCAGATTCATTCTGCGCAACCGGGTCATCGCCGCCCTCACCCGCGGCACCGTGGTCGTCGAGGCCGAGTACCGCAGCGGCTCGCTCGTCACCGCCCGCGCCGCGCAGAAACTCGGCCGCTTCACGATGGGCGTCCCCGGCCCCGCCACCAGCGGACTCTCGGCCGGCGTCCACGAACTTTTGCGCGGTGAGGCCACCCTGGTCACCGACGCGGCGGAAATCGTCGAACTCGTTGGAGAGATGGGTGAACTCGCCCCCGCCCGCCGTGGCCCCGTACTGCCCCGGGACCTTCTCGCCCCAGCCGCCGCACGTGTCCTGGAAGCGTTGCCCTCCCGCGGCACCGCTGCCATCCGCGACCTCGCCCGCGAGGCCGGAACCAGTACGGACGAAGCGCTCGGCCGTCTCTACGAACTGCACTCGCTCGGCTTCGTCGAACGCGTCGGTGACAACTGGAGGTTGACGCCGGGCACGCTCCAGGCCGCGGCTGCCCGGCGAGGCGGTGCTTGACCAGGGGCATTCGGGTGACAAGGTGAGCAGGCGATGTCCACCACGGGCCGCACGGCAGCGCCTTCCGGGCCGGCGCGCGGCACCGCGGCCCCCACCTGCGCGTGCGCCGGTAACGGCCGGTGCGACCGGGCCCGCCCACCCGGCGCTCGCGCACCGCGACGGTCCAGTCACGCTACGCTCACAAGGATCCCCGACCGGAAACAACCCCCGCTCACGTCACAGCAGAACGGCTCAAGGCAACGCATGCCCCAGCACATCTCCGGGTCTGATCGCACGGCAGCTCCCCCGGCTGCCCGCGGCAGCGGCACCGTGCGGCCACCGGCACCCTCGTCCGTCGACGAGCTGTGGCGGTCGTACAAGGCCACCGGCGACGAGCGGCTGCGCGAGCAGTTGATCCTGCACTACTCGCCCCTGGTCAAGTACGTCGCGGGACGCGTGAGCGTGGGCCTGCCGCCCAACGTCGAACAGGCCGACTTCGTCTCCTCCGGAGTCTTCGGGCTCATCGACGCGATCGAGAAGTTCGACATCGAGCGGGCCATCAAGTTCGAGACGTACGCCATCACCCGGATCCGCGGCGCGATGATCGACGAGCTCCGCGCCCTCGACTGGATCCCGCGCTCCGTACGTCAGAAGGCACGCGCCGTCGAGCGTGCCTACGCGACCCTCGAAGCGCAGCTCAGACGCACCCCGTCGGAGGCGGAAGTCGCCTCCGAAATGGGCATCGCCGTCGAGGAACTGCACGCCGTATTCAGCCAGTTGTCGCTCGCCAACGTCGTGGCGCTCGAAGAGCTGCTGCACGTCGGAGGCGAGAGCGGCGACCGGCTCAGCCTCATGGACACGCTGGAGGACACCTCCGCCGACGACCCCGTCGAGGTCGCCGAGGACCGGGAGCTGCGCCGGCTGCTCGCCCGCGCGATCAACACGCTGCCCGAGCGTGAGAAGACCGTGGTCACGCTCTACTACTACGAGGGCCTCACCCTCGCCGAGATCGGCAATGTCCTCGGGGTCACCGAGAGCAGGGTGAGCCAGATCCACACCAAATCGGTGCTTCAGCTGAGGGCCAAACTGGCGGACGTCGGGCGCTGAGGGGCCCAGGCGAATCGTCCCTGCCGATCCCGTTCGGCGCCCGGCCGTAAAGTGGAGCAGTGCCCAGGATCCGAGCGGCCTCCGTGGCCGAGCACCGCACCATGCAGCGCGACGCCCTGCTGGACGCCGCACGATCGCTGCTGTCCGAAGGCGGAACGGAAGCGCTGACCTTCCCCGCCTTGGCCGAGCGCACGGGGCTCGCCCGCTCCTCCGTGTACGAGTACTTCCGCTCGCGCGCCGCGGTCGTCGAGGAACTGTGCGCCGTCGACTTCCCGCTGTGGGCCGCCGAGATCGAAGGCGCGATGCAGCGGGCCGACACCCCCGAGGGCAAGGTCGAGGCGTACGTACGCCACCAGCTCGGCCTTGTCGGCGACCAGCGCCACCGGGCCGTGGTCGCCATCTCCGCCAGCGAACTCGACGCCGGGGCCCGCGAGAAGATCCGCGCCGCCCACGGCGGCCTCATCGCCATGATCGTCGAAGCCCTGGCCGACCTGGACCACGACCAGCCCCGGCTGGCCGCGGTCCTCCTCCAGGGCATCGTCGACGCGGCGGTCCGCCGCATCGAAGCAGCGCCGACGGAGTCCCCCGCCGCGATCGCGGACGCGGCAGTGGCGATGGCTTTGACGGGCGTCAGAGGCTGATGCTGGGGGGCTCCCCCCCGCCCCCCGCCCCCCTCCCCACACCTTCCCCACCCCCTCACCCCGGCTCAACCACCCCCACTACCGGCAGCAGCCGTGATCGTGCGGCCCGGTGTAGGAGCAGGAGCGGGTTCATGTAGATGTCGCCTCTTCTCAGCCCCCAGTGCAGACAGCCCTGTGGGCAGTGCGAGGGGGCTTCGGTGGTGGTGGCGACCACCTCGCCCGCGGTTACCTCTTCGCCCTCCTTCACCTCGGCCCGCACTGGTTCGTAGGTCGTTCGCAGCGGGGCTCCCCCTGGTGGGGGTGCCGTACCCGACAGAGTGATCGTGAGGACGCCCCGGCCTGCCACCTGCCCCGCGAAGGTGACGCGGCCGGGGGCGGCGGCGCGGACGGGGGTGCCTGGAGGCGCGGCGAGGTCGATGCCGCGGTGACCGGGGCCGTACGGCATGGACGGCGGTGCCCAGGGGTGGATCACCGCGGGCGGGACGACCGGCCAGGCGGCCGCGGTGGTCAGGGCGGTCAGGGTCAGCAGAAGTGGCCGGTGTCTGGGGGAGTGCCTGTGGAAGTACATGGGGAACAGGGTCCCGGGCGGGAGCGATCGGCGTGGATCTTGCTCGGTAGCTGTGGAGTACTCCCCGGTTGTGGACAACGCCGTCACCCGGCACTGCGCGGGCCCTGTTCAACGCCGTCCCCCGCACTGCGCGGGCCTGTTCAAGGTCCTTACCCCGCACCGTGCGGGCCTGTTCAAGGTCCTTACCCCGCACCGTGCGGGTCCCGAACAAGGCCCTCACCCGGCCCCGTGCGGGTCCCGTACCAGGTCGCCACCCAGCACGGCGCGAGTTCCGTACAGCGCCGTCACCCGGCACTGTGCGGGTCCCGTACACTTCTTGTGGCGATCCGGGTGACCGGATCGACTTCGCACGCCCCGCCGGCGGTCTCACCACCATCGCCGGCCGCGCCTCTCGGTCCTCAACCCACGCAGGGTCCAGGGCACGGCGCACCGGGGCGTCAGGCGCGGCAGCCGACCGGCGGCCGCGGTAACCGAGTACCTCAAGGAGTACGGCCATGGCCGTCGTCACGATGCGGGAGCTGCTGGAAAGCGGCGTCCACTTCGGTCACCAGACCCGTCGTTGGAACCCGAAGATGAAGCGCTTCATCTTCACGGAGCGCAACGGCATCTACATCATCGACCTGCTCCAGTCGCTGTCGTACATCGACCGCGCCTACGAGTTCGTCAAGGAGACCGTCGCGCACGGCGGCTCCATCATGTTCGTCGGCACCAAGAAGCAGGCGCAGGAAGCGATCGCCGAGCAGGCGACGCGCGTGGGCATGCCCTACGTCAACCAGCGCTGGCTCGGCGGCATGCTGACCAACTTCTCCACCGTCTACAAGCGTCTGCAGCGCCTCAAGGAGCTTGAGCAGATCGACTTCGAGGACGTCGCGGCCTCGGGTCTCACCAAGAAGGAGCTCCTGGTCCTCTCGCGCGAGAAGGCCAAGCTGGAGAAGACCCTCGGTGGTATCCGCGAGATGTCGAAGGTTCCCAGCGCCGTCTGGATCGTCGACACCAAGAAGGAGCACATCGCCGTCGGTGAGGCGCGCAAGCTCCACATCCCGGTCGTCGCGATCCTCGACACGAACTGCGACCCCGACGAGGTCGACTACAAGATCCCGGGCAACGACGACGCGATCCGTTCCGTCACCCTGCTCACCCGCGTGATCGCCGACGCCGTCGCCGAGGGCCTCATCGCCCGTTCCGGTGCCGCCACGGGCGACTCGAAGCCGGGCGAGAAGGCGGCCGGCGAGCCGCTCGCCGAGTGGGAGCGCGACCTGCTTGAGGGCGACAAGAAGGCTGACTCCGAGGAGTCCGCCGAGGCTGCGGCCCCCGCGGCCGAGGCTGCTCCGGCCGCCGAGGCCGAGAAGCCGGCCGAGGCCGCTGCCGAGGCTCCGGCCGCCGAGGCCACCGAGGCTCCGGCCGCGGACGCCGAGCAGGCCTGACCCCTTAACCGGGAACCACAGGTTCGGTAGTTGACGGCGGGGGCCACAAGCCCCCGCCGTCGACCCGTAGCCCCGCAGATCTTCGTAGATCTTTCTAGACTCCGAGAGAGAAACACAGACTCATGGCGAACTACACCGCCGCTGACGTCAAGAAGCTCCGTGAGCTCACCGGCGCCGGCATGATGGACTGCAAGAAGGCCCTGGACGAGGCCGACGGCAGCGTCGACAAGGCCGTCGAGGCCCTGCGCATCAAGGGTCAGAAGGGCGTCGCCAAGCGCGAGGGCCGTTCTGCCGAGAACGGCGCCGTCGTCTCCCTCATCTCCGAGGACAAGACTTCCGGCGTCCTGGTCGAGCTGAAGTGCGAGACGGACTTCGTCGCCAAGGGTGACAAGTTCCAGGCCGTCGCCGCCGAGCTGGCCAAGCACGTCGCCGCCACCTCCCCGGCCGACATCGCCGCGCTGCTCGCCTCCGAGATCGAGGCCGGCAAGACCGTGCAGGCGTTCGTGGACGAGGCCAACGCCAACCTCGGCGAGAAGATCGTCCTGGACCGCTTCGCGCAGTTCACGGGCGGCTACGTGGCCGCGTACATGCACCGCACCATGCCTGACCTGCCGCCGCAGATCGGTGTCCTTGTCGAGCTCGACAAGGAGAACGCCGAGGTCGCCAAGGGCGTCGCCCAGCACATCGCCGCCTTCGCGCCGAAGTACCTCACCCGTGAGGACGTTCCGGCCGAGGTCGTCGAGACCGAGCGTCGCGTCGCCGAGGAGACCACCCGCGCCGAGGGCAAGCCCGAGGCCGCGCTCCCGAAGATCGTCGAGGGTCGCGTGAACGGCTTCTTCAAGGACGCCACGCTCCTCGGCCAGCCGTACGCGCTGGACAACAAGAAGTCCGTCGAGCAGGTTCTGAAGGAGGCGGGTGTCACCCTGAAGCGCTTCTCGCGCATCAAGGTCGGCATCTGAGTCCGTTCGGCGTTCGACACTAGACCCCGCTAGGGTCTGAGGCAGTCGTCCGCGCACGCGACGGACGACGGCAGATCTGACGAGGAGGCCATTGCCGCTAGGGACCACGAGTACCCACCGGCAATGGCCTTCTTCGTATGTGCACGAGGAGATCCCCATGAATCAGGGCGCGGACGCCGCCAAGGCCGATCACTCGGCCGACCACAAGCGCGATGACGGCAAGGTGGCCGGGCGCTTCATGCTGAAGCTTTCCGGTGAGGCGTTCGCCGGCGGTGGGGGGCTCGGTGTCGACCCCGACGTCGTGCACAACATCGCCCGCGAGATCGCCGCAGTCGTCCGGGACGGGGCGGAGATCGCCGTCGTCATCGGCGGAGGCAACTTCTTCCGGGGCGCCGAGCTCCAGCAGCGCGGCATGGACCGGGCCCGCTCGGACTACATGGGCATGCTCGGCACGGTCATGAACTGCCTCGCCCTCCAGGACTTCCTGGAGAAGGAGGGCATCGACTCGCGCGTCCAGACCGCCATCACGATGGGCCAGGTCGCCGAGCCGTACATTCCGCTGCGGGCCGTGCGCCACCTGGAGAAAGGCCGCGTCGTGATCTTCGGCGCGGGCATGGGCATGCCGTACTTCTCCACCGACACCACCGCCGCCCAGCGTGCCCTGGAGATCGACGCCGAGGCCATGCTGATGGGCAAGAACGGTGTGGACGGGGTCTACGACTCCGACCCCCGGACCAACCCCGACGCGGTGAAGTTCGACGCCCTTGAGTACGGCGAGGTCATCACCCGGGACCTGAAGGTCGCGGACATGACCGCGATCACCCTGTGCCGCGACAACAACCTCCCGATCCTCGTCTTCGAGCTCCTGACGGCCGGCAACATCGCGCGCGCCGTCAAGGGTGAGAAGATCGGCACGCTCGTGAGCGACCAGGGCACCCGGGCCTGACCGGGGGATGGACAATCCCCTGCCGGTCGGACACCGTGCAGGGAAAGACGCTGGTTATCCAGGGCCCAAGGGGCTCAGGTCGCACTGAGAACTCCCGGCCCACCCAAGACATGCAGGAGCAAGTGGTGATCGAAGAAATCCTCCTCGAAGCCGAGGAGAAGATGGAGAAGGCCGTTGTGGTCGCCAAGGAGGACTTCGCCGCGATCCGCACCGGCCGTGCGCACCCGGCCATGTTCAACAAGATCGTGGCGGACTACTACGGCGCGCTGACGCCGATCAACCAGCTCGCCTCGTTCTCCGTACCGGAGCCGCGCATGGCGGTCGTGACCCCGTTCGACAAGAGCGCGCTGCGCAACATCGAGCAGGCCATCCGCGACTCGGACCTGGGCGTCAACCCCAGCAACGACGGCAGCATCATCCGCGTGAACTTCCCGGAGCTGACCGAGGAGCGCCGCAAGGACTACATCAAGGTCGCGCGCACCAAGGCCGAGGACTCCAAGGTGTCGATCCGCGCCGTGCGCCGCAAGGCGAAGGACGCCCTCGACAAGCTCGTCAAGGACAAGGAGTCCGGCGAGGACGAGGTCCGCCGTGCGGAGAAGGAGCTCGACGACACCACCGCCAAGTACGTGGCGCAGGTCGACGAGCTGCTCAAGCACAAGGAAGCCGAGCTGCTAGAGGTCTGATGAACGACTCTTCCTGGGGGGCTCCGCCGAGACCCGAATACTGGGGAACCCCCGAGGGGCCTTCCCAGGGGGCGTTCCCGGCGGGGCCTGCATACGATGCGTATGACGCCCCGCCGGTGTCGCGGACACAGCCGATGCCGGTCGTGCCCGACCTCGGCCGAGGCGCCGAAGACCGCGAACGTGACCTGGGGGCCGCTCTGCCGGGCGGCCCTGACTTCCGCGACGAGCCGCCGCAGGAGCCCATGGCAAGCCCTCCGCCCGTGCCGCCCGTGCCCGCCCAGCCGGAGAAGAAGAAGGCGGGCCGCGATCTGCGCTCCGCGATAGGGGTCGGCGTCGGCCTCGGCGTGGTCATCATCGCGTCGCTGTTCATCGTGAAGGCCGTCTTCGTCGGGGTCATCGCGGTCGCCGTCGTCGTCGGGCTGTGGGAGCTGACCAGCCGCCTCCAGGAGCGCAAGGAGATCAAGGCGCCCCTGGTGCCGCTCGCGGTCGGCGGCGCGGCGATGGTCGTCGCCGGGTACGTCGGCGGCGCCGAGGGCGCGTGGGTGGCGATGGCGCTCACCTCGCTCGCGGTGCTCGTGTGGCGGATGACCGAGCCGCCCGAGAACTACCTGCGGGACGTCACCGCGGGCGTCTTCGCCGCGTTCTACGTGCCGTTCCTCGCCACGTTCGTGGCGATGCTGCTCACCGCGGACGACGGCCCCTGGCGGGTGCTCACCTTCCTGCTCCTGACCGTGGTCAGCGACACGGGTGCGTACGCCATCGGCTGGCGCTTCGGCAAGCACAAGCTGGCCCCGCGCATCAGCCCCGGAAAGACCCGCGAGGGACTGTTCGGAGCGGTGTCGTTCGCGATGGTGGCGGGCGCCCTGTGCATGCAGTTCCTCATCGACGACGGCACCTGGTGGCAGGGCCTGCTGCTCGGCCTCGCGGTCGCCGCGAGCGCCACGCTCGGCGACCTCGGCGAGTCGATGATCAAGCGGGACCTGGGCATCAAGGACATGGGCACGCTGCTTCCCGGCCACGGCGGCATCATGGACCGCCTCGACTCCCTGCTGCCCACGGCCCCGGTGGTGTGGCTGCTGTTGGCGGTCTTCGTAGGAACTGGCTGACCTGCGTTTTCTTATCGCTTTGAACGGTTGAGGGCTCCTCGTCCACAGGACGGCGAGCCCTTTTCCGTACGTCTGAGACACTTGAGGAACCATGCCCAAGCCCGGAGAACTCACTTTCGTCGCCCCCCGCGGAGCCAAGAAGCCGCCGCGGCACCTCGCCGACCTCTCGCCCGCCGAGCGCAAGGAAGCCGTCGCCGCGATCGGCGAGAAGCCGTTCCGCGCCAAGCAGCTCTCGCAGCACTACTTCGCGCGGTACGCGCACGACCCGGCGGAGTGGACCGACATCCCGCTCGCCGCGCGCGGCCGGCTCCAGGAGGAGCTGCTGCCCGACCTGATGTCCGTCGTGCGGCACATCTCCTGCGACGACGACACCACCCGCAAGACGCTGTGGAAGCTGCACGACGGGACGCTCGTCGAGTCCGTCCTGATGCGCTACCCGGACCGGGTGACCATGTGCATCTCCTCGCAGGCCGGCTGCGGCATGAACTGCCCGTTCTGTGCCACCGGCCAGGCGGGCCTGGACCGCAACCTGTCGACCGCCGAGATCGTGCACCAGATCGTCGACGGCATGCGCGCGCTGCGCGACGGCGAGGTGCCCGGCGGCCCGGCGCGCCTGTCCAACATCGTCTTCATGGGCATGGGCGAGCCGCTCGCCAACTACAAGCGGGTCGTCGGCGCGATCCGCCGCCTCACCGACCCCGAGCCGGACGGCCTGGGCCTGTCCCAGCGCGGCATCACCGTCTCCACCGTGGGCCTGGTCCCGGCCATGCACCGCTTCGCCGACGAGGGCTTCAAGTGCCGCCTCGCGGTGAGCCTGCACGCCCCCGACGACGAGCTGCGCGACACCCTCGTCCCGGTCAACACCCGCTGGAAGGTCCGCGAGGTCCTCGACGCCGCGTGGGAGTACGCCGAGAAGTCCGGGCGCCGCATCTCCATCGAGTACGCCCTGATCCGCGACATCAACGACCAGGCGTGGCGCGGTGATCTGCTCGGCCGGCTCCTCAAGGGCAAGCGGGTGCACGTCAACCTCATCCCGCTGAACCCGACGCCGGGCTCCCAGTGGACGGCCTCGCGGCCCGAGGACGAGAAGGCGTTCGTCGAGGCCATCGCGGCCCACGGCGTGCCCGTCACCGTCCGCGACACCCGCGGCCAGGAGATCGACGGAGCCTGCGGCCAGCTCGCCGCCTCCGAGCGGTAGCCCGCAGCGGGCCGACGAGGGGCCGGCATCCGTAGGGGCGCCGGCCCGGGGCCGTGCCGGGGCCGTTGTCCGAAGGGCAGAACGGCCGGAGGCAGGTCAGGGGGCCCGTGTAACCTGGCTGGAAACATCTGCATATTCCGACAGGGGAGCGCCACAGCGCTGAGAGTGCGGTACCCGCAAGGGATACGGACCGCAGACCCTCTGAACCTTGCCCCGGTCATTCGGGGTAGGAAGTTCGGCGATTACTCAAGCTGTTGCGCCCTGCCCGCACGACCCCGCGTCGTGCGGGCAGGGCCGCGTCTCTTCCTGGTCATCTCCAGGAGGAATGAAGAAATGCGCAGTACCAAGAGGCTCGCGGCCGGCGCGCTCGCCGCCGCCCTCGGGGTCACCACGCTCGCGGCCTGCGGCGGATCGGACGGCACGAAGGCGTCCGGTACGGCCAGTGGGTCCGGCGGCAAGACCGTGACGCTCGTCAGCCACGACTCGTTCAACGCCTCCGCCCCGGTCCTCAAGGCGTTCACCGCCGAGACGGGGTACACCGTCAAGGTCCTCAAGAGCGGGGACGCGGGCGCGGCCCTCAACCAGGAGATCCTCACCAAGGGCTCCCCGCGCGGCGACGTGTTCTTCGGCGTCGACAACACCCTGCTCTCGCGCGCCCTCGACAACGGCATCTTCACCTCGTACGAGGCCAAGGGCCTGGACCGGGTGCCCGCCGATGTCCAGCTGGACAAGGACAAGCACCGGGTCACGCCCGTCGACACCGGCGACATCTGCGTCAATTACGACAAGAAGTACTTCGCGGACAACAAGCTCAGCCCGCCGCAGTCCTTCGACGACCTGATCAAGCCCGAGTACAAGGACCTCCTCGTCACGGAGAACGTGGCGACCTCGTCCCCGGGCCTCGGCTTCATGCTCGGCTCGGTCGCCAAGTACGGGGACGGCGGCTGGCAGGACTACTGGAAGAAGCTGAAGGCCAACGGCGTCAAGGTCGTCGACGGCTGGGAGCAGGCCTACAACACGGACTTCTCCGGCTCGGCCGGCGGCAAGAAGGCCAAGGGCGACCGCCCGCTGGTCGTCTCCTACGCCTCCAGCCCGCCCGCCGAGGTGATCTACGCCGACCCGAAGCCGGCGGAAGCCCCCACCGGCGTCGCCACCGGCACCTGCTTCCGCCAGACCGAGTTCGCGGGCCTGCTCAAGGGCGCCAAGAACGAGGCCGGCGGCAAGGCGCTCCTGGACTTCCTGATCTCCAAGAAGTTCCAGGAGGACATGCCGCTCCAGATGTTCGTGGACCCGGTCGCCAAGGACGCCGCCCTGCCCGCGGAGTTCACGAAGTACGGCGCGAAGATCACCGAGTCGACGACCGTCGCCCCCGACAAGATCGCCAAGAACCGTGACCAGTGGGTCAAGACGTGGTCCTCGCTCGTCCTGAAGTAGACGACCCCGAGCCGGACCGCCCCGAGCCGGACCACCCCGAGCCGGACCGCCCCGGGGGCGAGGCGCGGCCGGGCGCGGCGCGGCGCGGTGCGCTGCGCCGCGGCGGGGTGCGCTTCGCGCTCATGGCGCCGCCGCTCGTGTTCTTCGCGCTGTTCTTCGCCTGGCCCGTGGCCGCCATCGTCGGCCGCGGGCTCAAGGCGGACGGCGCCTGGCAGTTCGGCCGGGTCACCGAGGTCCTCGGCGACCCGGACATCGGCCACGTCCTGTGGTTCACCACCTGGCAGGCACTCGCCTCCACCGCGCTGACCCTCGTGATCGCCCTGCCCGGCGCCTATGTCTTCGCCCGCCTCGACTTCCCCGGCAAACAGCTCCTGCGGGCCGCGGTCACCGTCCCGTTCGTGCTGCCGACCGTCGTCGTGGGCACCGCGTTCCTGGCGCTGCTCGGCCGCGGCGGGCTGCTCGACCAGCTGTGGGGCGTGCGCCTGGACACCACGGTGTGGGCGATCCTGCTCGCGCACGTCTTCTTCAACTACGCGGTCGTCGTACGCACCGTCGGCGGCCTGTGGTCCCAGCTCGACCCCCGCCAGGAGGAGGCCGCCCGCGTCCTCGGCGCGTCCCGCCTCGCGGCCTGGCGCAAGGTCACGCTGCCCGCGCTCGGCCCGGCGGTCGCCGCGGCCGCGCTCATGGTCTTCCTCTTCACCTTCACCTCCTTCGGCGTCGTCCAGATCCTCGGCGGCCCCACCTTCTCCACCCTCGAAGTGGAGATCTACCGCCAGACCGCCGAACTCCTCGACCTGCCGACCGCGGCCGTCCTCACGATCGTGCAGTTCGCGGCGGTGGGCGCGATCCTCGCCGTGCACGCCTGGACGGTACGCCGCCGCGAGAGCGCCCTGAAGCTCGTGGACCCCGCCCAGACGGCACGCCGACCGAGCGGCGCCGCCCAACGCGCCCTGCTCGCCTCGGTCCTGGCGGTCGTCGCCCTGCTGATCCTGCTGCCCATCGGTGTCCTGATCCAGCGCTCCCTGGACACCCCCGACGGCTACGGATTCGGCTACTACCGGGCGCTCCAGGCCGCCGGTGACAACGGGAGCTTCCTCGTGCCGCCCATCGAGGCGATCGGGAACTCGCTCCAATACGCCCTCGCGGCCACCGCCATCGCGCTGGTCGTCGGCGGGCTCGCGGCGGCCGCCCTCGCCCGGCGCGGCACCGGCCGCCTCATGCGGAGCTTCGACGCTCTCCTCATGCTGCCGCTCGGCGTCTCCGCCGTGACCGTCGGCTTCGGCTTCCTGATCACCCTCGACAAGCCGCCGCTCGATCTCAGGACCTCCTGGATCCTGGTGCCGCTCGCCCAGGCGCTCGTGGGCACGCCCTTCGTCGTACGGATCATGCTGCCGGTGCTGCGCGCGGTGGACGGCCGGCTGCGCGAGGCGGCGGCCGTGCTCGGCGCGTCCCCGCTGCGGGCCTGGCGCGAGGTGGACCTGCCGCTGGTGCGCCGGGCGCTCCTGGTCGCGGCGGGGTTCGCCTTCGCGGTCTCGCTCGGCGAATTCGGCGCGACCGTCTTCATCGCCCGGCCCGACCACCCGACGCTGCCCGTCGCGGTGGCCCGCCTGCTCGGCCGGGCCGGCGACCTCAACTACGGCCAGGCGATGGCCCTCAGCACGATTCTGATGGTGGTGTGCGCGGTGTCGTTGCTCGTCCTGGAACGCATCCGGACCGACCGGAGCGGGGAGTTCTGATGCTGAAGCTCGACGGTGCGACCGTACGGTTTCGACAGCGGGCCGCGCTCGACGCGGTCGACCTGGAGGTCGCCGACCACGAGACGGTGTGCGTGCTCGGGCCCAGCGGCAGCGGCAAGTCGACCCTGCTGCGGGTTGTCGCGGGTCTCCAACCCCTGGACGCCGGACGGGTGTTGCTCGGCGGCGCGGACCAGGCCGGGGTGCCGGTGCACAAGCGCGGGCTCGGCCTGATGTTCCAGGACCACCAGCTCTTCCCGCAGCGTGACGTCGCCGGGAACGTGGCGTTCGGGCTGCGCATGCGGGGCGCCGCGCGGGCCGAACAGGCTTCCCGGGTACGGGAGTTGCTCGCCCTGGTCGGTCTTCCCGGGGCGGAGCGGCGGGCCGTCGCCGCGCTCTCCGGCGGTGAGCAGCAGCGCGTCGCCCTCGCCCGGGCGCTGGCGCCCTCGCCGCGCCTGCTCATGCTGGACGAACCGCTGGGCCAGCTCGACCGCACCCTGCGCGAGCGACTGGTCGTCGAACTCCGTTCCCTGTTCGGCCAGTTGGGCACGACGGTCCTTGCCGTCACGCACGACCAGGGCGAGGCCTTCGCCCTGGCCGACCGGGTCGTGGTGATGCGGGACGGCCGCATCGCGCAGACCGGTACGCCCCTGGAGGTCTGGCAGCGCCCCGCCTCCGAGTTCGTGGCCCGCTTCCTGGGCTTCGAGAACGTGGTGCCGGCGACGGTGACGGGGGCGGTGGCGGCCACCCCCTGGGGGAAGGTGCCGGTTCCCTCCGGCTCTCCTCAGGGCGAGATGCGCCTGCTGCTCCGCCCCGCGGGCATCCGGCTCGTCCCCTCCCGGGACGGCCTGCCCTGCGAGGTCGTCGCGCGCACGTTCCGGGGCAACCACGTGGCCCTCCAACTGCGGCCGGGGGCCGGGCCGTTGCTGGAGGCCGAGTGCGACTTGGCGGGGGCGCCGGAGGTCGGCTCCGGGGTGGGAGTCGCCTTCGCGGCGGGCGGGGTCGTGGTCCTGGCGGAGGAGTAGCGGCCCTGCGACCCGGATCGCTCCGGGCCCGGCCCCACCCCCCGGGCGCTCGTGTTGGGCCTGGCCCTGGTTCTGCGGGGGCCCGCCCCAGCCCCTCCCCGTCCTCCCTTCCCGGCTGCAACACTCTGCGGCCGCGCCGCGTGGCTCCGGGGCGGAACGTGGGGGTGGGCGCGACTCCGGGGGCTGCGCCCCGGGCCCCTTGGCTCGGGTGCGGATCGCGCGTGGCTGCTCGCGCAGTTCCCCGCGCCCCCAACCCGGTTCTCCAACCCGGTTCTCGTCCGTCCGCCGTGCGCGGCTGGTCGCGCAGTTCCTCGCGCCCCTGTAGGTGGCACCGAATGTCTCGGTGCGGGCCGGCGTCGGGCATTTTCAGCCCGTCCGGCGTTTGAGGACGAGCGCCGTTCAGGCGCGATACGGGGTCCGGGGCGGAGCCCCGAACCGGGGGGTGCAGGGGGCGGAGCCCCCTGTGGGGGTTCGAGGGGCGCAGCCCCTCAAGGGGGTCTGGGGCGGAGCCCCAGGGGCTGAACCCTTCAACCCGGCCGCACGGGCGGGAGGGTGGGCAAACATCCCCCCCCCAGGCGGAGCCAAGGGCGGCTAGCCGACCCGGGCCGGCTCCTTCGGGGCCACGGCGTCCGCCGTGTCGGGCGTGCCGAACCACGCCACCGCCACCGCCCCGCCGACCGCCAGCACGAAGCCGAGGACCGCCATCCAGGCGAGCCCCGCCCGGGACGCGTCCCCGAGCCACAGCACCCCGATCGCCCCCGGCAGCACCGTCTCGCCCACCACCAGCGCCGCCGTCGCCCCGTTCACCGAGCCGATCTGCAGAGCCACCGTGTGCAGGTACATCCCGCCGATGCCGGCGACCAGAATCGCGTAGAGGGCCGGGTCGGCGAGGAGGGTCCCGGCGTCGAAGGGGTCCACGCCGTCCAGGATCCGTACGCCCACCCCGAGCGCACCGAAGCCGAGCCCGGAGAGCAGCCCCGCCAGGATCGCGGCGCGCGAGCCCAGGAGACGTACGACCACGGTGCCCCCGGCCATCAGGAGGAGCGCGATCGCCAGCAGCCACCAATGCGTGGCCGACTCGGTGTGCCCGCTGCCCTCGTGACCCGCCGCCGAGGCGAGCAGCACCAGCGCCGAGCAGACCACCCCGATCGACGTCCACTCCGCACGGCTCAGCCGGATGCCGAGCAGCTTGACGCTGAGCACCGCCGTGATCACCAGGTTCGCGCTGATCACCGTCTGGGAGAGGAAGAGGGGCAGCAGCCGGGCGGCCAGTGCGCCGAGCCCGAACCCGACGAAGTCGAGGACCGTACCGACGATGAACTCCCAGGTCATCGCGGCCTTGGCGGTGGACGACAGGCTCGGCCCGCCGTGCTGGGTCCGGTCGGCGGCGGCCGCGTCGCGGTGGGCGGACTTGCGGGACCCGACGGCTTGCAGGACCGAGCCCGTGCCGTAACAGACCGAGGCGGCGATGGCGGTCAGCAGACCGAGCAGCACAGAGGACTCCGTTCCTGGCGGGGGCAACTCGTTCGCCCCACTCCGCTTTACCAGACGTTTACCGCCCTTTGGGAGTTGCCTGAGGATCGTCCCTTTTCCGGACGGCTGCGAAGGTGACCGGTGCGGACGCGACCACGGACACCACCACCACGCCCGCGCCGCGCTAGCGCGCCATGCGGGCCAGCGCGTCGGGTGCCTCGGCGACCGAGTCGACCAGGGCGATCCGGGCCGCCATCGGCCGGTCCTTCGCGAGCGCCTGGAGCAGCGGCCAGGTCGGCAACTCCTGCGTCCAGTGCGCCCGGTCGACGAGGACCATCGGCGTCGGCGTCCCGCGCGACTCGTAGTAGTTCGGCGTCGCGTTGTCGAAGATCTCCTGTACGGTCCCGGCCGCGCCCGGCAGGAAGACGACGCCCGCGTTGGAGCGGGCGAGCAGCCCGTCCTCGCGCGTGGCGTTCGCGAAGTACTTGGCGATGGCGCCCGCGAAGGCGTTCGGCGGCTCATGACCGTAGAACCAGGTGGGGATGCCCACCGAGGTGCCGCCGCGCGGCCACTTCGCCCGCACCTCGAAGGCGGCGCGCGCCCAGGCGGACACCGAAGGCCTGAACGAGGGCTCCCCGGCCAGGAGTTGGAGTGCCGAGGCCAGCATCGCGTCGTCGAAGGGGGCCGCGTACGCCCCCAGGTTCGCGGCCTCCATGGCACCCGGGCCGCCGCCGGTGGCCACGGTGAACCCGGCACGGGCCAGGGTGCGGCCGAGTACGGCCGCCCCTTCGTACTCGGCCGTGCCGCGCCCCATCGCGTGACCGCCCATCACACCCACCACCCGCGCCCCGACGAGCAGTTCGTCGAGCGCGTCCGAGATCGCGTCGTCGTGGATGGAGCGCAGCATCGAGGAGAATATGTCGCCGTCCGCCCTGGTCCGCTGGAACCAGTCGTACGACAGGGCGTCCGGGGTCCCCTCATAGCCCTGCGTGAGCCCCTCGAAGAGCTCGGTGGGGGAGTAGAGCGCGCCCCGGTAGGGGTCGAACGGCAGGTCCGGTACGGGCGGGAAGACGAGTGCGCCGTCGGCGCGCACCTTGGCGGCCGCGTCCGGTTCCATCGCGCAGCCGAGGAACACCGCGCCCGCGGTGTCGACACCGAGGAGGGCGGACGTACGCCCCGTCAGGTCGACCGACTGGACGCGGTACCCGGCGAGTTCGCCCCGCTCGGCCGCCGCGTCGAACTCGGCCAGCGATTCGATCTCGGTGTCGCTGCCCACGGGGAACTTCGCTTCGTCTTCCGGCACGCCCACATGCTAGGCGCTGCCCGGTCCGGGCCCTCCGGGCGGGTCCGCGAAGGCGGGAGCCACTCGGCCCGCGCCATCCACAGCGGCCCCGGAGACCTGTCGGGCCCCCGCCGCCCGCAGGCGCGCCTACCGCAGCGGCAGCGCCGCGACTTCCGCGATGAGCACCGTGAGCGGGGTGAGGACCGCCAGCAGGGCCGCCGCCCGCAGGAACGCGGCGGTCCGCAGCACCGCCACCGGCGTGCCGAGGGACACCAGAGCGGCCGTGGTGTCGGAGCGGGCATGGCGCGACTCCAGGGCCGCGGTCAGCAGGGTCGCCACGGTGCAGCTCATCACCAGGGCCGCGCCGAGGCCGGTCAGCGGGCCGAAGGGGTGTGGGCCCGCCCGGTCGCCGTACAGGGTGGCCGCGGCGATCGCCCCGGCGGCCACCGCGCACACCACCCCGAGCGGCCGCCCGATGCGCCGGGCCTCCGCCATCAGGACCCGGCCGGCGAGCAGCCGGGCCGCGCTGGGCCGGGCCAGCTGGAGCAGCCGTCCGCAGAAGTGGGCCAGGGCCGGCCCCGCCAGGGCGAGGCCGAGCACGGTGATCGCCCAGCCGGCGAGCACCCCGGCCGGGGTGCCCTCGGGATGGCCCGGCATCGGGAAGGCGGCGCCCTGCGCGCCCCGGCTCGCGTACGTCTCGACCGCCAGGCCCGCCGCGACCAGCGCGAAGCCCCACGGCAGTCCGGCCGGTGCGGGCGCCGGCTCCTCGGGGTGCACCGGATCGCTGGTGCGTCCGGCGCGCGGGGTGCGCGGGCGCAGGGCGAGCCCGGCCGCGACGGACGCCGTCACCGGAAGCACCGCGAGCAGGGTCAGGGCACCCGCCAGCGGCATCGGTTCGTCGGCGGCGAGCAGCCCGGCGGCCGCGCCGTCGAAGGGCAGCCCGTCGATGTCGCCGCGCAGATGCAGATACACCAGGAGCGCCACCACCGAGCCCAGGGTGCAGGTCACCGCCGTGGACGCGGCGGCGATCGCGGCGAGCCGCGCCGGGCCGAGGCCGACGGCGGAGAGCCCGGTGCGCGGCCGGGTGCTCGGGTCGGTGCGGGCGACCGCGACCGCGAAGTGCACGGTCGCCGCCAGCGGAACCGCGCACCACAGCAGCCGCAGCACCGAACTGCCGGAATGGCCGACCGCGTATCCGAGCGTGCACAGGAGCAGGAAGCCCACCCCGGCGGACGCGGCGGCCACCAGCAGGCGGCGCAGCAGGACCAGGGGGTGGGTACCGCGGGCTAGACGGAGAGCGAGCACGCGGCGATACCCTCCGTTTGCGAAGTGCCACTGTTCTCACGGGAGTTGACCCGACGCCCGTCGATGAGGACCACCGTGCGGTCGGCGAGGGCGGCCACGTCCGTGTCGTGGGTGGCGATGATCGTGGTGATGTGGTGCGAGCGGGCCGCGGTGAGCAGGGTGCGCAGCACCTGGGCGCGGTCGGCGCTGTGCAGGGTCGCGGTGGGCTCGTCGGCGAACAGGACGGTCGGCTCGGTGATCAGGGCGCGCGCGATCGCCACGCGCTGGCGCTCCGCCTGGAGCAGGGCGTGCGGGCGCTTCTTGGCGCAGGTGTCGACGTCGAGGCGCTCCAGCCACTCCAGGGTGGTCTTCTTCGCGCTCCGGTGCGAGACGCCCCGCAGCAGCAGCGGCAGGGCCGCGTTCTCCCAGGCGCTCAGCTCGGGGACCAGGGCGGGCTCCGGGTCGATCCAGGCGAACCGGTCGCGCCGCAGCCGCTCGCGGGCCGCCGTGCCCAGGGTGTGCACGGCCCCGCTGTTGAACCACACCTCGCCCTCGTCCGGCACGACCGCGCCCGACAGGCAGCGCAGCAGGGTCGTCTTGCCCGAGCCGCGCGGGCCGCCGACGGCGAGGATCTCGCCCTCGCGAGCCTCCACGCTGACCCCGGTCAGCGCGGGCGAGCCGCTGTGGGAGTGATGCAGGGAACGTGCCCACAGCACGTCGTTGTCCGGCGGAGCCACCATGGTGCACACCTCGGTTCAGATCAGATTTCCTGCTCCCCGTACGGGGGAACGAAGGCAGGGCCGATCGGTCACTGGGCACGCTAGGCACTGGGGTGTGGCTGCCATGACAGCACGCGGCCCGGCCGCCCCCATCTCACTCGGATGGGCGCGGCCGGGCCGTGGGCGGGACGGGTCAGAGCTTCGTCCAGGCCTCCGTCAGGACCTGACGCAGGACGCCCTCGATCTCGTCGAAGGTGTTCTGGTCGGAGATCAGCGGCGGGGCCAGCTGGACGACCGGGTCGCCGCGGTCGTCGGCCCGGCAGTACAGGCCGTTGTCGTACAGCGCCTTGGAGAGGAAGCCGTACAGGACGCGCTCGGTCTCCTCGTCGTTGAACGTCTCCTTGGTGGCCTTGTCCTTCACCAGTTCGATGCCGTAGAAGAAGCCGTTGCCGCGGACGTCGCCGACTATCGGCAGGTCGTGCAGCTTCTTGAGGGTGTCGAAGAAGGCGCCCTCGTTGTCGAGCACGTGCTGGTTGAGGCCCTCGCGCTCGAAGATGTCGAGGTTGGCCAGGCCCACCGCCGCGGAGACCGGGTGGCCGCCGAAGGTGTAGCCGTGCAGGAAGGTGTTGTCACCCTTGTAGAACGGCTCGGCCAGCCTGTCCGAGATGATGCAGGCGCCGATCGGGGAGTAGCCCGAGGTCATGCCCTTGGCGCAGGTGATCATGTCCGGCACGTAGTCGAACTTGTCACAGGCGAACATCGTGCCCAGGCGGCCGAAGGCGCAGATGACCTCGTCGGAGACGAGCAGCACGTCGTACTTGTCGCAGATCTCGCGGACCCGCTGGAAGTAGCCGGGCGGCGGCGGGAAGCAGCCGCCCGCGTTCTGCACCGGCTCCAGGAAGACGGCGGCGACGGTCTCGGGGCCCTCGAAGAGGATCTCCTGCTCGATCTGGTCGGCGGCCCAGCGGCCGAAGGCCACCGGGTCCTCGCCGTGGATCGGGGCGCGGTAGATGTTGGTGTTGGGCACCTTGTGCGCGCCGGGGACCAGCGGCTCGAAGGGCGCCTTGAGGGCGGGCAGACCGGTGATGGACAGGGCGCCCTGCGGGGTGCCGTGGTAGGCGACCGCGCGCGAGATGACCTTGTACTTCGTGTGGTTGCCGGTGAGCTTGTGGTACTGCTTGGCCAGCTTCCACGCGGTCTCGACGGCCTCGCCGCCACCGGTGGTGAAGAAGACCTTGTTGAGGTCGCCCGGCGCGTAGTTCGCGAGGCGCTCGGCGAGCTCGACGGCCTTGGGGTGGGCGTAGGACCACACCGGGAAGAAGGCCAGCTCCTGCGCCTGCTTGTAGGCGGTCTCGGCGAGCTCGTGACGGCCGTGGCCGGCGTTGACGACGAACAGGCCCGACAGGCCGTCCAGGTACTTCTTGCCCTTGTCGTCGTAGATGTAGGTGCCTTCGCCACGGACGATGGTGGGAACGGGCGCGTTCTCGTACGACGACATGCGGGTGAAGTGCATCCACAGGTGGTCGTAGGCGGTCTGGCTGAGGTCCTTGCTCACGGCTATCGGGTTCCCCACATATAGGTCTGCTTCTTCAGCTTGAGATAGACGAAGCTCTCGGTGGAACGCACGCCGGGGAGGGCGCGGATCCTCTTGTTGATCACTTCGAGGAGGTGGTCGTCGTCCTCGCAGACGACCTCCACCATCAGGTCGAAGGAGCCCGCGGTCATCACCACGTACTCGCATTCGGCCATGGCCGTCAGCGCCTCCGCCACGGGGTCGAGGTCGCCCTCGACGCGGATGCCGACCATCGCCTGCCGCCGGAATCCCACGGTGAGCGGGTCGGTGACGGCGACGATCTGCATGACGCCCTGGTCGAGCAGCTTCTGCACGCGCTGGCGCACAGCCGCCTCGGACAGGCCCACGGCCTTGCCGATCGCGGCGTAGGGACGGCGTCCGTCCTCCTGGAGCTGCTCGATGATCGCCAGGGAGACGGCGTCGATCGACGGGGACTGTCCGTTCCCGATCCTGGGTTCTGTGCTTCGGCTGGCCACGGAGCCACTGTGCACCCGAGTCGTCCGTCCCGCAACCCCAAAGCGATGAAATTCGTTGTTCTGTGACCTCCAGGGAACTGAATCCGAAGTTCGCGGGCGGTAGGTCTGTCGAAAGCGTCACCTCACCGACTAGGGTGGGGTGTCTCACCCATCGGACATCGGACCGGGAGGCCAGCGAAGTGACCACCGAACTGCGTCGTTTGCGCAACTACATCGACGGAGAGTTCCGCGATGCTGCCGACGGGCGGACCATCGAGGTGGTCAATCCGGCCACGGGACAGCCCTACGCGACATCGCCGCTCTCCGGCCAGGAGGACGTCGACGCCGCCATGGCGGCCGCCGCCCGGGCGTTCCCCGCCTGGCGCGACTCGACCCCCGCCGAGCGCCAGCGCGTGCTGCTCAAGATCGCGGACGCCATCGAGGAGCGGGCCGAGGAGCTGATCGCGGCCGAGTCGGAGAACACCGGTAAGCCGCTTGAGCTCACCCGCACCGAAGAGGTGCCGCCCATGGTGGACCAGATCCGCTTCTTCGCCGGCGCCGCCCGGCTGCTCGAAGGCCGCAGCGCCGGCGAGTACATGGAGGGTCTGACCTCGATCGTCCGCCGCGAGCCGGTCGGCGTCTGCGCGCAGGTCGCGCCGTGGAACTACCCCATGATGATGGCGGTCTGGAAGTTCGCCCCGGCGCTCGCCGCGGGCAACACCGTCGTCCTCAAGCCGTCGGACACCACCCCCGCCTCGACCGTTCTGCTCGCCGAGATCATCGGCGCGATCGTCCCCAAGGGCGTCTTCAACGTCATCTGCGGCGACCGCGACACCGGCCGCGCGATGGTCGAGCACAAGACCCCGGCGATGGCCTCCATCACCGGTTCGGTACGGGCCGGCATGCAGGTCGCCGAGTCCGCCGCCAAGGACGTCAAGCGCGTCCACTTGGAGCTGGGCGGCAAGGCCCCGGTCGTCGTCTTCGAGGACGCCGACATCGCCAAGGCCGTCGAGGACATCGCCGTCGCGGGCTACTTCAATGCCGGCCAGGACTGTACGGCCGCGACCCGCGTGCTCGTGCACGAGTCGATCCACGACGAGTTCGTGGCCGCGCTCGCCAAGACGGCCGCCGAGACCAGGACCGGGCAGCCGGACGACGAGGACGTGCTGTACGGCCCGCTCAACAACGCCAACCAGCTCAAGCAGGTCGCCGGGTTCATCGACCGGCTGCCCGCCCACGCCAAGGTCGAGGCGGGCGGCCACCAGGTCGGCGAGCAGGGCTACTTCTACGCCCCGACCGTCGTCTCCGGTCTGAAGCAGGACGACGAGATCATCCAGAACGAGGTGTTCGGACCGGTCATCACCGTCCAGTCGTTCACCGACGAGGCCCAGGCCCTCCAGTACGCGAACGACGTCGAGTACGCGCTGGCCTCCTCGGTGTGGACCAAGGACCACGCCCGCGCCATGCGGATGTCGAAGAACCTCGACTTCGGCTGCGTGTGGATCAACACCCACATCCCGCTGGTCGCCGAGATGCCGCACGGCGGCTTCAAGAAGTCCGGCTACGGCAAGGACCTCTCCGCGTACGGCTTCGAGGACTACACCCGCATCAAGCACGTGATGACGTCCATCGAGGGCTGAGCCGCGGCCTGAACGGCGCATCGGGGCGGGGGAGTTGTCCCCCGCCCCTTTTCGCTGCCGTCATGCCCCGACAGGGTGTCTGGCCCGGGGCTCGGGGCTGTACGCAGCGTCCATTGAACGCGGTGGACGCGGGAGGCATCCTGCCGGAATGCGACCGACCGCGTTCCCCGCAGCCAGCCCCCTGTCCCGCCGCAGCCTGCTGCGCGCCCTCGGCGGCGGCGCCGCGCTGGCCGCACTGGCCGGCTGCGGGGTCCCTGCGGCGTACGTCGAACCGGGCGACCGGGCCGGGCGCGACCGTTCGGCCGCCGACAAGTCCCTCACCTTCGCCAACTGGCCGCTCTACATAGACGTCGACGACAACGACGCCTCCCGGCGGCCCACCCTGGACGCGTTCACCAGGAGCACCGGGATCTCCGTCACGTACACCGAGGAGATCAACGACAACGACGAGTTCTTCGGGAAGATCAGCCCGGCCCTGATGAACCACCAGGAGACCGGCCGGGACCTGATGGTCATCAGTGACTGGATGGCCGCCCGGTTCGTCCGGCTCGGCTGGGTGCAGCAGATGGACCGCGCCAAGCAGCCCAACGTCACCCGCTACCTCGACCCCCAGCTGCGCACCCCCGCCTTCGACAACGGACGTCTGCACAGCGTCCCGTGGCAGTCCGGGATCACCGGCATCGCGTACAACAAGAAGAAGCTCGGCCGCGAGATCCAGCACGTCGGCGACCTGTGGGACCCGAGGCTCGCGGGCAAGGTGACGCTGTTCTCCGGCCTCGACGAGTCCTTCGCGCTCCTGATGCAGGGCGACGGCGTCGACATCACCAAGTGGACGGCCGACGACTTCCACCGGATGTGCGACCGGGTCGAGAAGCAGGTCGCGAAGAAGCAGATCCGCCGCTTCACCGGCAACGACTACACCAGCGACCTCAACAAGGGCGACGTACTGGCCTGTCAGGCCTACAGCGGCGATGTGTTCCAGCTCCAGGCCGACAACCCCGACATCGAGTTCGTGGTGCCCCAGGAGGGTGCCGAGCTGTGGGCGGAGTCGATGATGATCCCCAACCTGGCCCGTCACAAGGCGAACGCGGAGGCCCTGGTCGACTACTACTACGACCCCCAGGTCGCGGCCGAACTCGCCGCCTCGGTCAACTACGTGTGCCCGGTGCCGGCCGCCCGCGAGGTCCTCGCCTCCTCCAAGGACAAGGACGAGGCCCAGCTGGCCGAGGACCCCCTGATCTTCCCGGACGACGCGATGCGGCGGCGCCTCGCCATCGCCCGGGACATCACCTCCGAGGAGCGCGTCGAGTTCGCCAAGCGCTGGAACGAGATCGTGGGGCTCTAGGGGCGCCCCGTTGTTTTGAACGCGTTCAATACGGGCGTACGCTGCGATCATGAGCGAGCGAAACGCCCTGTTGCGGCGTACCCGCGTATGGCTGGCCGTGTTCGTCGTCTGCCTCGTGCTGAGCGGGCTGACGGCGTTCCCCCTGGTGCACGAACTGCACTGGACGCAGTCCCTGTTGCACCAGACTCCGCTCGGCGGCCGGCTGCCGGGGCTGACCGGCTGGATCGGTTCGGTGTGATCCCGCTGTACGTGGTGCGGCGCAAGATCAAGGCCTTGGAGGCGATGGGGGAGCGGGCGCCGGTGCCGGCCTGAGGACGGCGGGCGCCAGGACGTGAGCGGGGCGGGCCTCAGGAGGGGGTCGGGGCGCCGAAGGCCGCGAGCATGACCTTCGTCGCGGTGGGGTTCATGTCCGCGCCCTTCGCGTCCGTGGAGTTGACGCTGTACACCAGGGTCCGGGCGAGGGTGCCGGTGGGGGACAGTACGCCCGCGATCACCGTGTTGTAGCCCCAGCGGCCGCCGGTCTTGCCCCACACGTCCCGCCCGCCGAGCCGTATCGTCGACAGGCCCGCGCTGTACGCGGCCGGCTTGCCCGTCCCCCAGTCCCGCACCGCGGGGTCGGGCAGCGTGAACATCTCCTTTAGCCGGGCGCCGTGCACCACCCGGCCGGTGAACAGGGCGTCCGTGAAGCGCTCCAGGTCGGCCGTGGTGGAGATCAGGTCCCCCGCCGCGAAGGTGTCGCCCGCGCCCCACACCGTCACGTCCCGCAGCTCCGTCGAGCCGTCCGGCGCGGTGAACACCTGGTAGCCGTGGTTGTGCGGGCCCCTGAGGACGGGGTCCGCGCCGGGCACGTAGGTGTCCGTCAGGTGCAGTGGCCGCACGATGCGGGTGGCGAGCTGATGGGCGTAGGAGTCATGGGTGATCCGCTCAAGGAGCAGCCCGGCCACGGTGTAGCCGATGTTGTCGTAGTGCTGTGCGGTGCCGGGCGCGAAGTCCGGCTTCCGTGCGGTCGCCGCACGCACCACGTCCGCCGGGTCGCGGGCCTCGAAGCGGTGCGCGTACAGGTACTCCAAGGAGTCGTCGGGCGAACCGACCGACGGTATCCCGCTGGTGTGGTTCAGGAGTTGACGGACCGTCACCCCGGCATAGGCCGCCGGGACCAGGTCGGGCAGATAGCCGCGCACCGGGCGGTCGAGGGCGACCCTGCCCTCGCCCGCGAGTTGCAGCACCATCGCCGCGGTGAACACCTTGGTGACCGATCCGGCCCGGAAGCGCCCGGCCGGGTCCGCCGGGGCGTCGCTCACCAGGTCGTGCACCCCGGCGCTGCCCCGCCAGCTTCCCTCCGAGCCGCCGACGCGGACCAGCGCCGCCGTCGCGTCCGCCCCCGGCCTTCCCGCGTCCGCGATGGCTGCGCGCAGTGCGGCGGTGTCGGGTCCGGTGACGGTGCGATGGGCGGCGGCCCCGGCGGGCGCGGGTGAGGGGGCCGCGACGGCGGGGGCCGCCGAGAGGCCCAGGACCAGGGCGGTGGCGAGCAGGGTGGTGCGGCTGCGGGCGTTCATGCGGTGGCCTTCGTGATCGAGGGAGGTGGTGCCGATGAACCCCATCCTGCTGATCGCGCGCCGCGTACGGATCGCCGCGACGAGCGGTTTCCGAGCGCCCGGCTCCTCACCACTACGGGGGAGTTGGAGCCCCGGACTCCCTCGCTCGGGGGAGCCCGGTCAGGACGGCGCGGCCACGGCGATCAGACCCGTCTCGTACGCGCAGATCACCGCCTGGACGCGGTCGCGCAGCCCCAGCTTCGCCAGCACATGGCCGACGTGCGTCTTCACCGTGTGCTCGGAGACGGTGAGTTCGGCCGCGATCTCGGCGTTGGACAGGCCCCGGCCGAGCAGCAGCAGCGTCTCGCGCTCGCGGGAGGTCAGCGCGGCGAGCCGCTCCGAGGCGGCCGGGACGGTGGGCCGCGAGGTGTACTCGGCGATCAGCCGCCGCGCCACCGACGGGGCGAGCAACGCGTCCCCGGCCGCCACCACCCGCACCGCGTGCACCAGATCGTCCCGCCGGACATCCTTGAGCAGGAAGCCGCTCGCCCCGGCGTGCAGCGCCTCGTAGACGTACTCGTCGGAGTCGAAGGTGGTCAGCATCACCGTGCGGCACGCCCCGGCGGCGCTGATCGCACGGCAGGCCTCGATGCCGTCCAGACGCGGCATCCGGATGTCGAGCAGCGCCACATCGGGCGCGAGGCGGCGGACCGCCTCGACCGCCTGCGCGCCGTCACCTGCCTCGGCCACCACCTCGATGTCCGGCTGGACGTCCAGGATCAGCGCGAAGCCACTGCGCACCAGCTCCTGGTCGTCGGCCACCACCACACGGATCGTCACGGCCCCACCTCCGCCGAGGAGGGTACCGAGCGGGGGCCGGGCATGCGCGGTGGCAGCGGCAGGACGGCCCGCACCGCGAAGCCCCGGCCGTCCGGGCCCGGGCCCGCCGAGGCGCTGCCGCCCTGCGCCGCCGCCCGCTCGCGGATGCCGATCAGGCCGTGCCCGGTACCGGGTCCGGACCCGGTACCGCATCCGTCGTCCAGAACATCGATCGTCAACGTGCTCTCCGTGCAGGTCAGTTGGACCGATATCACCGAAGCTCCCGCATGCTTGACCGCGTTCGTCAGGGCCTCCTGCACGATCCGGTACACCGTCGCTTCGGTGTCCAGGGGGAGCGGGCCGGGCGCGCCCGTCGTCCGGTACGTGACCACGGGGCCGCCCAGGGACACCCGCTGGACCAGCGCGGGCAGCGCGGAGAGGCCCGGCTGCGGTTCGCGCGGGGCGGCCGGGGCGTCCTCCTCGCGGAGCAGCCCGAGCATCCGGCGCAGCTGGACCATCGCGTCCCGGCCGGTCTCGGAGATCGCCTCGAACGCGGCCTCCGCCCGGGCGGGCGCGGCCCGTACCGCGAGCGGGCCCGCCTCGGCCTGCACGATCATGATGCTGACCGCGTGCGAGAGGATGTCGTGCATCTCCCGGGCGATCCGGGCCCGTTCACGGGCCGCGGCCTGTTCGGCCTCGATGCGGTTGGCCCGCTCCAGCTGTGCTGCCCGGTCCTCGACGGCCGCGGTGTAGGCCTGCCTGGTGTGGGTGAGCCGCCCGAGCGCGTACGCGGCACCGAAGACGAAGAAGGAGAACATCAGCTCCTTGGCGTCCCCGGTGTTGAGCGCCACCGACGGCACGATGAGCACCGCGACGAGCGCGGCCACCCCGACCCGCTCGCGCGCGGGGGAGAGCGCCGCGACCGAGTACACGGCGATGAGCCCGGGGTAGGGGAGAGGCTGGCCCGGCCCGTCCAGGGTCAGCTTGTACACCGCCCCCGCCGCCAGGACCGCGAGCGTGACCGCGACCGGGGCCCGGCGCCGCCACACCAGCGGGAGCACGCTCAGGGAGGTCAGGGCGTAGTCGGCCCAGGTGGACGGGGGCAGCCCGTCGGGACGGGCCACCACGAACGGGATCGACATGGCCACCTGTACGAGCAGGGCGAGGCCGACGTCGACCGTCCGGGCGTTCGCCGCCCGCAGCCGTGCCGCCGGTCGTGCCGTCAGCCGTGCCACCAGCTGTTCAGCCGGCCGTTCAGTACCGCCCACCCCGTGCCCCCCATCGGCCTTCCCTCTTCTCCGCCCGCACGTGTCCCCGTCGGGCGGCAACCGCCCCGCCCGTACCGGCCCCGGCTACCGCCCCGACAGGACGGCGGTCAGGGTGTCCAGGCGGTTGGTGGTGATCGCGTCCACCCCGTAGCCGATCAGCCGGCGCTGGGTGCGGGCGGTGTCCGCCGTCCAGGCCGAGACGCGGAGGCCGTCCCGGTGGGCCCGCGCCACCAGGTCCGAACTCAGCAGGCCGAAGCGGTAGTTGAGCCAGCGGGGCTTCACGGCTTCGACCAGGGCGGGGCGCGGCGGGGCGGGCTTGGTCCAGGTCAGGGCGATCTCCGCGTGCGGGTCGGCGCGACGCACCCACAGCATGGCGACCGGCCCGGCGCAGTAGTAGACCCGCTCGCCCGCACCGCACTCGCGGACCGTGTGCACCACCTTGCGCACCGACGCCTCGGTGGCGCCGGGCAGATCCAGCATCACCCGGTGCGCCCCGGCCGCCATCAGCGCCTGCCGCAGGGTGGGCACCCCGCCGCCGGTGACCTCGGCGACCTCCGCGTGCGGGAGCTCGGCCAGCGGACGGTCGAAGTCCCACAGCCGCTTCAGCGTCTCGTCGTGCAACAGCACGGGCACGCCGTCCCGGGTGGTGCGGACATCGATCTCGACCGCGTCGGCGCCCCGCTCCAGGGCCGAGGCGATGGAGGGGAGCGTGTTCTCGCGGACGCGGTACGGGTCGCCGCGGTGGGCCACGGCTGTCACGGTGCGCATGGGGTCATTGTGCGGAGCGGCGCCGGGAGCGGCCAGCCGGAGCCCGGCGCCGGAGGGTCAGCGGGCCAGCCACTTCGCGGTGTAGTCGTCGATCTCCCCGGCGAGCTTCGTCTTGCCGGCGGGGTCGAGGAAGGACGCCTCGACGGCGTTCTTGGCGAGGTCGGCGACCCCCCGCTCGTCCAGTTCCAGGAGCCGGGCCGCGACCGCGTACTCGTTGTTGAGGTCGCTGCCGAACATCGGCGGGTCGTCGCTGTTGATGGTGACCAGGACGCCCGCGGCCACCATCTCCTTAATGGGGTGCTGGTCCAGGTCGGGCACCACACGCGTCGCCAGGTTGGACGTCGGGCAGACCTCCAGGGCGATCCGGTGCTCGGCGAGGTGCTTGAGCAGGGCCGGGTCCTGGGTGGCGCTGGTGCCGTGGCCGATGCGCTCCGCGCGCAGGTCGATCAGCGCGTCCCAGATGGACTGCGGGCCCGTGGACTCGCCCGAGTGCGGTACGGAGTGCAGCCCGGCGGCGATCGCCCGGTCGAAGTACGGCTTGAACTGCGGTCGGGGCACGCCGATCTCCGGGCCGCCCAGACCGAAGGAGACCAGCCCCTCCGGGCGCACCCCGTCCTCGGTGGCGAGGCGGGCCGTCTCGGCGGCGGCGTCCAGACCGGCCTCGCCCGGGATGTCGAAGCACCAGCGCAGGACCGTGCCGAACTCGGCCTCGGCGGCCCGGCGGGCGTCCTCGATCGCGTCCATGAAGGCGCGCTCGTCGATGCCCCGGCGGGTGGAGGAGAACGGCGTGATGGTCAGCTCGGCGTAGCGGACGTTCTGCCGGGCCATGTCACGGGCCACCTCGTAGGTGAGAAGGCGCACATCCTCCGGGGTGCGGATCAGGTCGACGACCGAGAGGTAGACCTCGATGAAGTGCGCGAAGTCCGTGAACGTGAAGTAGTCGGCGAGCGCCTCGGGATCGGTGGGGACCTTCGAGTCCGCGTGGCGGGCGGCGAGTTCGGCCACGATGCGCGGTGAGGCCGATCCCACGTGGTGCACGTGAAGTTCGGCCTTGGGCAGCCCCGCGATGAAGGGGTGCAGGTCGGTCATGGGGTCCTCCATGGGTCTGCCGCGAGGGTCCTCGCGCGAGGGGCGTCGTACGGCCTTCGCCGGTCGGGGATCATGGTAGGCCGGGCACACGCGCCCGGAACCGTTGGCCGTAGCATGACGGAACCACGATGGGGGAGGCCCATGTCAGACAACACCCAGCAGCCGTCGGGAGGCCAGGAGCCCCGCGACCCCTGGGCTCCGCCGGAGCGCAAGGTCCCGCTGGACAAGCCGTCGGTGCACGACCAGCAGACGGTCATATCCATGCCGGGCACTCCGACCGAGGGCCAGTACCCCGCCCCGCCGCAGGCTGCCCCCGGCGCCCCGGCCCAGGCCCCGTTCCCGGGCGCGCCCGGGCAGCAGGCCCCCGGCACCGGGTACGGCGCCCCGACCCCGCCGCCCGCACCGGGCCAGGCGGCCCCCGGCAGTTACGGCTACCCCGCCTACCCGCAGCAGCCCGGGCAGGGCTACCCGGGATACCCGGGCCAGCAGCCCGGGTACGGCTACCCGGGGTTCACCGGCGTCGCCCCGCCGCAGAACGGGTTCGGCATCGCAGCGATGGTGCTCGGCATCGTCGGATGTGTCCTCATGCTCTGCACCGTCGGCATCGCCGGCATCGTGATCGGGACGCTCGCCCTGATCTTCGGTCTGCTCGGCAAGGGCCGGGTCAGGCGCGGTGAGGCGAACAACCGGGGGCAGTCCCTGACCGGCATCATCATGGGCATCATCGCCATCGTGATCGGCGTCGGGATTCTCGTCCTGGTGATCGCGACCCGTTCGTTCGACCACACCACCCGGTACGACGACTACTCGAACTTCCTGTCGTCGGCCGTCGCGGCCCGCTGAGGAAGCGTCGCCGGGGGACTCTCCGGGGGAGAGGGCCGAGGGGATCCGAGGACGTCACCCCGTGCGGGGGAGGCCGCCGCGGCCTCTTTCGCCCGGGGTCCGCTCTGCCCGGCCGTACGAGTGGGCCGCCGCCTCAGCGCCGCAGCCGCTCCCGCGCCTCCGTCAGGGCGAAGCCCAGCAGGTTCAGGCCGCGCCACCGCTCCGGGTCCGCCGCCTCCGGCGCGTCCGCCGCCAGGCCTATGCCCCAGATCCGGTCCAGCGGGCTGGCCTCGACCAGGACCCGCTTCCCGGTGCCGAGCAGATAGCCCCGCAGCGCCTCGTCCTGACCGAACTTGTGCAGGCTGCCGGCCAGCACGATGCCGTACCGCTCCCGGCGCCACACCTCGTCGTCGAAGTCCCGCACCAGGCGTCCCGCCTTCTTCGCGAGCGCCGGATTCGCCGCCCCGATCGCCGCGCGCTCCGCGTCCGGGTCGCCGAACAGCCGGGCCTTCGACGCCATCATCCAGTGCTCGGCCGTCGCGTACCGGACGCCGTCGACCGTGAAGGGCGAGGGCCACCACTGGCTGAAACAGCTCGGTCCCAGTGACCCGTCCCGCTGCGGGCGGTGCCCCCAGAAGTGCAGATACTCGATCCGGTCACCCTTATTGACCTGCGCGATCAGCGCGTCCAGCGCCGCCCGGTCCCCCGTGTCCTCGTTCATGCATGCGAGTCTGGCACGCGCCACTGACACTCCGTCGGGCCATGACGGCTCCGACGCGACACATGGTCGACAGATTCCGTCGCGTAACCAAAAGGCAACAACGGAATCACTTGTTGGCCAGATGTGCCTCTGTCAGGATCGGCACTCAAATCGAGCTGAAGCTACGAAGAACGTGGGCGACATGGACACCGACACCGGCAGCGGCAACAGCACCCCCGCCAAGGACCGCTTCCCCGCGCAGGACCGCTTCGCGGCCGGCGCCCAGTACATCGGGGGGCGGCTGCGCCCCGGCACCTCCGGGCGCGAGCACGCGGTCGTCGATCCGGCCACCGGGGACACGGTCTACACGTACGAGCTCGCGGGCACCGCCGATGTCGACGCCGCGGTCGCCGCGGCCAAGGAGGCCTTCCCCGGCTGGTCCGGCGCCACCCCCGGCGAGCGCTCCGCCGCCCTGCACCGGTTCGCGGAGGTGCTCGCCGAGCGCGCCGAGGAGTTCGCGCGGGCCGAGTCCCTCCAGTGCGGCAAGCCGATCAAACTGAGCCGCGAGTTCGACGTGCCCGGCACCATCGACAACACCGCGTTCTTCGCGGGCGCGGCGCGGCACCTGGAGGGCCGGTCGGCCGGGGAGTACGAGGGCGACCACACCTCGTACGTACGCCGCGAGCCCATCGGTGTCGTCGGCTCCATCGCGCCCTGGAACTACCCGCTCCAGATGGCCGCCTGGAAGATCCTCCCGGCGATCGCGGCCGGCAACACCATCGTCCTCAAGCCCGCCGAGACCACCCCGCTGACCTCGCTCCTGTTCGCCGAGGCCGCCAAGGAGGCCGGCATCCCGGACGGTGTGATCAACATCGTCACCGGTGCCGGCCAGGACGCGGGCGAGCACCTCGTCGGGCACCCCGACGTCGTCATGACCTCCTTCACCGGGTCCACCGGGGTCGGCAAGCGCGTCGCCGAGATCGCCACCCGGACCGTCAAGCGCCTCCACCTGGAGCTCGGCGGCAAGGCCCCCTTCGTGGTCTTCGACGACGCCGACCTGGACGCCGCCGTGCACGGCGCGGTCGCCGCCTCGCTCATCAACTCCGGCCAGGACTGCACCGCCGCCACCCGCGCCTACGTCCAGCGCCCGCTGTACGAGGCCTTCGTCGAGCAGGTCGCCGCCCTGATGGAGACCGTCCGGCTCGGCGACCCCTTCCGCGAGGACACCGACCTCGGCCCGCTGATCTCGCACGTCCACCGCGACCGCGTCGCCGCTTTCGTCGAGCGGGCCAGGAGCTATGCCCGGGTCGTCACCGGCGGCGAGGCCCCCGAGGGCGACGGCGCCTACTACCGGCCCACCCTCATCGTGGACGCGCCCCAGGACAGCGAGGTCGTCCAGGACGAGATCTTCGGCCCGGTCCTGGTGGTGCTGCCCTTCGACAGCGACGACGAGGGCATCGCGCTCGCCAACGACACCCCCTACGGCCTCGCCGCCTCCGCCTGGAGCCGCGACGTGTACCGCACCGGGCGGGCCACCCGCGAGATCAAGGCGGGCTGCGTCTGGATCAACGACCACATCCCGATCCTCAGCGAGATGCCGCACGGCGGCTACAAGGCGAGCGGCTACGGAAAGGACATGTCGGCGTATTCCTTCGAGGAGTACACCCAGGTCAAGCACGTGATGTACGACAACACAGCGGTCGCCAGGAAGGACTGGCACCGCACGATCTTCGGGGACCGATAAAGAGGCGGCCCGACCAGGCCACCGAACCCACCCGAAAGGGCATTCAGCGCATGGAGCAGTACGAGCCCGAAAGCCTGTCAGCGGCCCAACTGGCCGCCATGGGACGCAGCTTGACCAACGGCCGGGGCGCCCTGACCCGCCGTTCGCTGCTGCGCGCCTCGGCTGTCGGCGCGCTCACCGTGGGCGGCCTCGCCACCCTGAGCGCGTGCGGCATCCCGGCGGCCAAGAAGGAGAACGGCACCGGACCGTCCAACACGGACCACTCCGCCCAGGAGAAGGAGGTCAACTTCTCCAACTGGACGCAGTACATGGACATCAGCGACGACAAGAAGCACCATCCGACGCTGGACGAGTTCACCCGCCGCACCGGCATCCAGGTCAAGTACACCGAGGACATCAACGACAACGTCGAGTTCTTCGGGAAGATCAAGCCGCAGCTCGCGGCCGGCCAGGACACCGGCCGGGACCTGATGGTGCTCACCGACTGGCTCGCCGCCCGGCTCATCCGCCTCGGCTGGGCGCAGCAGCTCGACCCCGCGCACCTGCCCCACGCCTACGCCAACCTCGCCCCCCAGTTCCGCTCGCCCGACTGGGACCCCGGCCGCGCCTACTCCTACCCCTGGACCGGCATCCCGACCGTCATCGCCTACAACTCCAAGGCGACCGGCGGCAAGAAGGTCGACTCCGTCACCCAGCTGCTCGACGACCCCACCCTGAAGGGCCGCGTCGGCTTCCTGTCCGAGATGCGCGACACCATCGGCATGACCCTGCTCGACCTCGGCAAGGACCCCGCCAAGTTCACCGACGCCGACTTCGACGCCGCGATCGGGCGGCTCCAGAAGGGCGTCGACTCCCAGCAGATCCGCCGCTTCACCGGCAACGACTACACCGGCGACCTGGTGAAGGGCGATCTGGCGGCCTGTGTCGCCTGGGGCGGCGACGTGACCCAGCTGCGCGCCGACAACCCGGACATCAAGTACGCGATTCCGGCCGCGGGTTACATGACCTCAAGCGACAACCTGCTCGTCCCGGCGAAGGCCCGGCACCAGAGCAACGCGGAGAAGCTCATCGACTACTACTACGAGCTGCCGGTCGCCGCGAAGCTCGCCGCGTTCATCAACTACCAGTGCCCGGTCGACGGGGTGCGCGACGAACTCGCCAAGATCGACCCGGCCCTCGCGGCGAACGAACTGATCCTGCCGGACAAGGCGATGGCCGCGAAGTCCCACTCCTTCCGCTCGCTCAGCGAGGCCGAGGAGACGGCGTACGAGCAGAAGTTCTCCAAGCTCATCGGAGCGTGAGCGCTCCGCGGGGCCCGAGTTCACCGGTGCCGGGCCCGTTGTTGCTGGTCGTTCCCCCAAGTTCTCGGCTTCGCTCGAACAGGGGTGACCCCCATCGCGGCGCAGCCGCACGACGTCACAGCCCCGCCCCCTTCGGGGCGCTCGGCCCCCCTCCCTCCCCCTCGACACCCCCTGGGACCCCACCCATGACTGACAGCACCGCCGGCGGCGATGTCCGCCTCACCGGGATCAGCAAGACGTACGGCTCCTTCACCGCCGTCCATCCGCTCGAACTGACCGTCCCGCAGGGCTCGTTCTTCGCCCTGCTCGGTGCGTCCGGCTGCGGCAAGACCACCACGCTGCGCATGATCGCCGGTCTTGAGGAGCCGAGCACCGGCACGGTCTTCCTCGGCGACAAGGACGTCACCGACCTGCCGCCCTACAAGCGGCCGGTGAACACCGTCTTCCAGTCGTACGCCCTCTTCCCGCACCTGAACGTCACCGAGAACATCGCCTTCGGGCTGCGCCGGCGGGGCATCAAGTCGGTGAAGAAGCAGGTCGACGACATGCTGGAGCTCGTCCAGCTCGGCGACTTCGCCCAGCGCAAGCCGCACCAGCTCTCCGGCGGCCAGCAGCAGCGCGTCGCGGTCGCCCGCGCGCTCATCAACCACCCCCAGGTGCTGCTCCTGGACGAGCCGCTCGGCGCCCTCGACCTCAAGCTGCGCCGCCAGATGCAACTGGAGCTCAAGCGCATCCAGACCGAGGTCGGCATCACCTTCGTGCACGTCACCCACGACCAGGAGGAGGCCATGACGATGGCCGACACGGTCGCGGTGATGAGCGGCGGCCGGGTCGAACAGCTCGGCGCCCCGGCCGAGTTGTACGAGAACCCGAAGACCACGTTCGTGGCGAACTTCCTCGGTACCTCCAACCTCATCGAGGCCGAGGTGGCCGAGAAGAGCGGCGAGGACCTCGTGGTCACCGCGGGCGGCGCCAAACTGCGGCTGCCCGGCGGACGATGTTCGGCCCCCACGACGAGCGGCGGCAAGCTCCTGGTCGGCGTGCGCCCCGAGAAGATCTCGCTCGCCCACCGCGACGACGAGGGCGCGATCGCCGACGGCCGCAACCGCGTCACCGGCCGCATCGTCGACTCGTCCTTCATCGGCGTCTCCACCCAGTACCTCATCGACTCCCCGGCGGGCAGCGGCCTTTCGGTGTACGAGCAGAACATCGAGCGCGACACCCGTCTCGTGCCCGGCGCCGAGGTCGTCCTGCACTGGAACCCGGCGCACACCTTCGGCCTGGACGCGGCGCAGGCCATCGACGCGGGCGTCGAGAAGGTCGAGGACGCCGCGTGACCGCCCTGGCCGAGGCGCCCGCGGAACCCACCGTGCGCAAGGCGTCCACCCGCAAGCGGCTCGTCCCGTACTGGCTGCTGCTGCCCGGCATCCTCTGGCTGATCGTGTTCTTCGCGCTGCCGATGGTGTACCAGGCCTCGACCTCCGTACAGACGGGCTCACTGGAGAAGGGCTTCCAGGTCACCTGGCACTTCCAGACGTACTGGGACGCCTTCAAGGAGTACTACCCGCAGTTCATCCGCTCCCTGCTCTACGCGGGCACGGCGACGCTGCTCTGTCTGCTGCTCGGCTATCCGCTGGCCTACCTGATCGCCTTCAAGGCGGGCCGCTGGCGCAACATCGTCCTCATCCTGGTCATCGCGCCGTTCTTCACCAGCTTCCTCATCCGCACCCTCGCCTGGAAGACGATCCTGGCCGACGGCGGGCCCGTGGTGCACGCGCTCGGCGCCCTGCACATCCTCGACGTCACCAACTGGCTGGGCTGGACCGAGGGCAGCCGGGTCCTGGCCACGCCGATGGCGGTGGTCTGCGGACTCACCTACAACTTCCTGCCGTTCATGATCCTGCCGCTGTACACCTCCCTGGAGCGCATCGACTCCCGGCTGCACGAGGCGGCCGGCGACCTGTACGCGACCCCGGCCACCACCTTCCGCAAGGTGACCTTCCCGCTGTCGATGCCCGGTGTCGTCTCCGGCACGCTGCTCACCTTCATCCCGGCGAGCGGTGACTACGTGAACGCCGAACTGCTCGGCTCCACCGACCAGAAGATGGTCGGCAACGTCATCCAGTCGCAGTTCCTGCGCGTCCTGGACTATCCGACGGCCGCGGCCCTCTCCTTCATCCTCATGGCCATCGTCCTGATCATGGTCACCGTCTACATCCGCCGAGCCGGGACGGAGGACTTGGTCTGATGACTCTCATGCCCATGGTCAAGTGGCTGCGCCGCAACCTCGTGGTCATCGCGGGGCTCGCGACCCTCGCGTATCTGATCCTGCCGAACGTCGTCGTGATGGTGTTCTCGTTCAACAAGCCGAACGGGCGCTTCAACTACTCGTGGACCCGGTTCTCGACGGACGCCTGGAAGGACCCCTGCGGGGTCGCCGACATGTGCGGCTCGCTCTCGCTCTCGTTGCAGATCGCCTTCTGGGCGACGATCGGCGCGACCGCGCTCGGCACGATGATCGCCTTCGCCCTGGTCCGCTACCGCTTCCGGGCGCGCGGCGCGATCAACTCGCTGATCTTCCTGCCGATGGCGATGCCCGAGGTCGTGATGGCCGCCTCGCTGCTGACGCTCTTCCTCAACATGGGCGCACAGCTGGGCTTCTGGACCATTCTCATCGCGCACATCATGTTCTGCCTCAGCTTCGTCGTCACCGCCGTCAAGGCCCGGGTGATGTCCATGGACCCGAGACTCGAAGAGGCCGCGCGCGACCTCTACGCGGGCCCGGTCCAGACGTTCCTGCGGGTGACGCTGCCGATCGCCTCGCCCGGCATCGCGGCGGGCGCGCTGCTCGCCTTCGCGCTCTCCTTCGACGACTTCATCATCACCAACTTCAACGCGGGCTCCACCGTGACCTTCCCGATGTTCGTGTGGGGCTCGGCGCAGCGCGGCACGCCCGTGCAGATCAACGTCATCGGGACGGCGATGTTCCTCGTTGCCGTCGTGGTGGTCACCGCCGGACAATTCATTGCGAACCGGCGCAAGAACAGCGCGAAAGCGTAACCGTACGCAGTTCCTGAGGGAGTTGGAAATCATGGCCGTGACCCGAGCCATGAAGAGCGCAGCACGGCAGTCCCTGGCGGGCGCGAAGCCCGTCCCCTTCTGGCTGGAGGACCCCGGCCGCCCCGAGGCGCTGCCCGCCCTCACCGGCGACGAGAGGTGCGACCTGCTCGTCGTCGGCGGTGGCTACAGCGGGCTGTGGACCGCGCTCATCGCCAAGGAGCGCGAGCCCGGCCGCGATGTCGTCCTCATCGAGGGCAAGGAGATCGGCTGGGCCGCCTCCGGCCGCAACGGCGGTTTCTGCGCCGCCTCGCTCACCCACGGCCTGGGCAACGGCCTGGCCCGCTGGCCCGACGAGCTCGCCCGGCTCGAAGAACTCGGCGCCGCCAACCTCGACGCCATCGAGGCGGCCGTCGGCCGCTACGAGATCGACTGCGACTTCGAGCGCACCGGCGAGATCGACGTGGCCACCGAGCCGCACCAGCTGGAGGAGCTGCACGAGATGTACGAGGAGGCGACCGGGCTCGGCTTCGGCGGGCTCGAACTCCTCGACGAGCGGGCGCTGCGCGCCCAGGTCGACTCGCCCACCTTCCTCGGCGGCCTCTGGGACCGCGACGGCGTCGCCATGCTCCACCCGGCCAAGCTCGTCTGGGGCCTGAAGCGGGCCTGCCTGGAGCTCGGCGTACGGATCTACGAGCACACCCCGGGCCTCTCGCTGGCCCGCGTCGACAGGGGCATGGGCGTGCGCACCCCGTACGGCAAGGTGCGGGCCGAGCAGGTCGCGCTCGGCACCAATGTGTTCCCCTCGCTGGTCAAGCGGCTGCGGCCGTACACGGTCCCGGTGTACGACTACGCGCTGATGACCGAGCCGCTCGACGCGGCCCAGCTCGCCTCGATCGGCTGGCAGGGGCGCCAGGGCCTCGGGGACGCGGCCAACCAGTTCCACTACTTCCGGCTCTCCGCAGACAACCGGATCCTGTGGGGCGGTTACGACGCGATCTACCCGTACGGCGGGAAGGTGCGCAGCGAGTACGACGACCGGCCCGAGACGTACGCCAAGCTCGCCGAGCAGTTCTTCCACTGCTTCCCGCAGCTGGAGGGGCTCCGCTTCGGCCATGCGTGGGGCGGCGCGATCGACACCTGCTCGCGGTTCTCGGCGTTCTTCGGCACGGCCCACGGCGGCCGGGTCTCCTACGCCGCCGGGTACACCGGGCTCGGGGTGGGCGCGACCCGCTTCGGCGCCGATGTGATGCTCGACCTGCTCGCCGGGGAGCACACCGAGCGCACCGAGCTGGAGATGGTGCGCACCAAGCCGCTGCCGTTCCCGCCGGAGCCGGTGGCGTGGGCGGGCATCGGCATCACCAAGTGGTCGCTGGCCCGGGCCGACGAGCGGGGCGGCCGGCGCAATCTGTGGCTCAAGGCGATGGACCGGGTCGGCCTGGGCTTCGACAGCTGACGGCCCCGGGCCGCAACAGGGCTTCACCCTGCGACAGTTGAGTGCTTGATCATCTCGTACGCCCCCGGTCACGCCGGGGGCGTACCCCTTTCGATCACCGTGTGACCCAGCTCACTACCGATTGGTAGGCGAAGTCGCGTCATAGCCCGGCCCGGGGCCGCTCTCTCCCGTGGACGCACTGGCTGTGCCCAGTGGAGCGGGTTGATCGGAGGGACGGCAATGACTGCCTCGGGGTCGAAGACCGCGGTGGAATGGCTGGCGTCGGTGGCGCCGGATCCCGACGCCTGCCGGTGGGAGTGGGAGCGCAACCCCCTGGGGGTCGCCCTCCTGCCGGCCGGCCGGCGCTGGGACGTACTGATCCTGCCGGGCGAGCTCGGGCACCACACGTTCGATGTGCTGGCCCGGCTCGTGGACCGGCCGGGTCCCGTGCTCGTCGACTTCGGCGACGCGCGCATGGGCTTCTTCGTGCCGCCCGGCACCGCCGCGCGCTGGCTCGGCACGGGGGTGCGGGGTGCGGGCCGCGGCACCTGGATCGTGGTGCCCTACCCCGGCCGGGCGACCGGCGGGGTGCGCTGGCTGGTGCCGCCCGACGGCTCGGGCACCCTCACCGACCCCACCCTCCTGGAGCTGGCGATGCACGAGGCGGCGGCCCGGATCGCGCGCGACGGGGACAACCGGGACAAGGGGGAATGAGTGGGGGCGGACGGCTGCCGGAAGCCTTGACAACCGGATTGGTCTGGACCATGTTGTGCGCACTTCGTGTCTCAATACCCCCTTGCCTGGAGGCAGTTGTGGACCGCACCAGACATCCGGCCCTCCGGTCATCCCTCTGTGCCGCCCTGACGGCGGCCGCCCTCGGCGCGGCCGGACTCGTCGCCGCGGCGCCGTCCGCGCAGGCCGCCGACACCGACCTCATCCGCAACGGCGGCTTCGAATCCGGGCTCGACGGCTGGAGCTGTACCGCGGGCAGCGGCGCGGTGGTCACCTCGCCCGTGCACGGCGGCGGCCACGCCCTGAAGGCCACCCCGGCCGGCAGCGACAACGCGCAGTGTTCCCAGAGCGTCGCCGTCCAGCCCAACTCCACGTACACGCTGAGCAGTTGGGTGCAGGGCAGCTATGTCTACCTCGGGGCGTCCGGTACCGGGACCACCGATGTGTCGACCTGGACCCAGTCCGCGCCGTCCTGGCAGCAGCTGACGACCACCTTCAAGACCGGCGCGAGCACCACATCGGTGACCGTCTACACCCACGGCTGGTACGGCACCGCCGCCTACGGGGCCGACGACGTGAGCCTGATCGGACCCGGCGGCGCCCCCGTCCAGATACCGTCCGCCCCCACCGGACTCACCGCCTCGGGTGCCACCTCCTCCGGCATCGGCCTGAGCTGGTCCCCGGTCACCGGCGCAACCGGCTACAACGTGTACCGCGACGGCGCCAAAGTGGCTTCCGCGAGCGGGACTTCGGCCACCGTCACCGGCCTCGCGCCCAGCACCGCGTACAGCTTCCAGGTCACCGCGACCAACAGCGCGGGCGAGTCGCCCAAGTCGGCCGCCGTCAGCGCGAGCACCACCGGCGGCGGCACGACCCCGCCGCCCTCGGGGCACGCGCTGGTCGGCTATCTGCACGCCTCCTTCGCCAACGGCGCCGGCTACACGCGCATGGCGGACGTGCCCGACGACTGGAACATCATCGACCTGGCCTTCGGCGAGCCGACCTCCCCGACCTCCGGCGACATCCGCTTCACCCCGTGTCCGGTCAGCGCATGCCCGACCGCGGAATCGCTCGCCGACTTCAAGGCGGCCATCAAGGCCAAGCAGGCCGCGGGCAAGAAGGTGCTGATCTCCATCGGCGGCCAGAACGGCCAGGTCCAGCTGACCACGACCGCCGCCCGCGACACCTTCGTCTCCTCCGTCTCGAAGATCATCGACGACTACGGCCTGGACGGCCTCGACGTCGACTTCGAGGGCCACTCCCTCTCGCTCAACACCGGCGACACGGACTTCCGGAGCCCCACAACTCCCGTCATCGTCAACCTCATTGACGCCCTGAAGACCCTCAAGGCCAAGTACGGCTCCAGGTTCGTCCTGACCATGGCCCCGGAGACGTTCTTCGTGCAGATGGGCTACCAGTACTACGGCTCGGGCCCCTGGGGCGGACAGGACCCGCGCTGCGGCGCCTATCTGCCGGTGATCTACGCGCTGCGCGACTCGCTCACGCTGCTGCACGTCCAGGACTACAACTCGGGTTCGATCATGGGACTCGACAACCAGTACCACTCGATGGGCGGCGCGGACTTCCACATCGCCATGACCGACATGCTGCTCACCGGCTTCCCGGTCGCGGGCGACACCGCCAAGGTGTTCCCGGCGCTGCGGCCCGACCAGGTCGCCATCGGCCTGCCCGCCTCCACTCAGGCCGGCAACGGCTGGACCAGCCCCGCCGAGGTCACCAAGACCCTGGACTGCCTGACGAAGAAGGCGAACTGCGGCACGTACCAGACCCACGGCAGCTGGCCGGGGCTGCGCGGCCTGATGACGTGGTCCATCAACTGGGACCGGTTCAACGGCGGCGAGTTCTCGAAGAACTTCGACGCATACCCGTGGAGCTGAGCACCAGGAGCGCCCCGCACAGGCAGCAGCTGGCCAGCACGTCCAGGGGCCAGTGGTAGCCGTGCAGCACCAGGCCGCTGCCCGTCGCCGCCGTCAGGACCCCGGCGGCGACGGGCAGCACCCGGCGGCGGCGCACGACGGGGGAGAGCAGCAGCGCGACCGAGCCGTACGCCACCATCGCGGTCGCGGTGTGGCCCGAGGGGTAGTAGCCGGTGGCGGGATCGAACGGGCCGGGCCGGGCGGTCCACTCCTTCAGCGGCACCACGAGCAGCGGTACCAGGGCCATCGTGGCGGCGGCGATCAGGGCCCGGCGGCGCAGTCCGCGCCACAGGGCGTAGCCGATCGCGAGGGCCAGCACCGGCAGGGCGACCGGCATGCTGCCGAGGTCGGAGAGCCCCTCGGCGAGCCAGGAGGGGCCGTGGCCGGTGAGCGAGGGGTCGAGGCGCTCGTCGAGACGGCGCAGCGGACCGTCGGAGACGACCTGCCAGGTGATGCACGCGAACACGCAGAGCAGCGTGACGAAGAGGAAAGCCGGCCGCCCCGGAACAGGGGGGGAGGTTCCGGGGCGGCCGCCTTGACCGGCGTGCCGCTCGCCCCGGGGGGTGTGGGGCGGTCGGCCGGCCGATCGGTGAGGAGTTCCGGAGCCAGGGGCTCCAGTGGTGTGCGCGAGGGCACGACCAGGGCAGGGCTGGGGAAGCTCCGCTCTGGAATCGCTCGCAGTCCCCTGCGGGCGGGGTGTTTCTCTCATCTGCCGAAACCGTACGGCAGACAGCGGGGGACCGACAGCGGGAACTCCATCCCGCCATTGGCCCCCCACACCTTCTTCACAGGCGGTACCGGTTGCTCGGCGTCACACGCCGGCGAAGGCCTGCTCGATGATGTCGAGGCCCTCGTTCAGCAGGTCCTCGCCGATGACCAGCGGCGGCAGGAAGCGCAGCACGTTGCCGTAGGTGCCGCAGGTCAGGACCAGGAGGCCCTCCGCGTGGCAGGCCTTGGCGAGCGCGCCGGCGGCCTGAGGGTTCGGGGTCTTCGAGGCGCGGTCCTTGACCAGCTCGATGGCGATCATGGCGCCGCGGCCGCGGATGTCGCCGATGATGTCGTACTTCTCGGCGATGGTGGCGAGACGGGCCTTCATGACCTCCTCGATGCGCTTGGCCTTGCCGTTGAGGTCGAGCTCCTTCATCGTCTCGATCGCGCCGAGCGCGGCGGCGCAGGCCACCGGGTTGCCGCCGTAGGTGCCGCCGAGGCCGCCCGCGTGAGCGGAGTCCATGATCTCGGCGCGGCCCGTCACGGCGGCGAGCGGCATGCCGCCCGCGATGCCCTTGGCGGTGGTGATCAGGTCGGGGACGATGCCCTCGTCCTCACAGGCGAACCACTGGCCGGTGCGGCAGAAGCCGGACTGGATCTCGTCCGCCACGAACACGATGCCGTTGTCCTTGGCGAACTGGCTGATCGCCGGCAGGAAGCCCTTGGCCGGCTCGATGAAGCCGCCCTCGCCGAGCACCGGCTCGATGATGATCGCGGCGACGTTGTCCGCGCCGATCTGCTTGTTGATCATGTCGATGGCCTGCGCGGACGCCTCGGCGCCCGCGTTCTCCGGGCCGGTGAGCCAGCGGTAGCCGTAGGCCACCGGCACCCGGTAGACCTCGGGCGCGAACGGGCCGAAGCCGTTCTTGTACGGCATGTTCTTGGACGTCAGCGCCATCGTCAGGTTGGTGCGGCCGTGGTAGCCGTGGTCGAAGACGACGACGGCCTGGCGCTTGGTGTACGCACGGGCGATCTTGACGGCGTTCTCGACGGCCTCGGCGCCCGAGTTGAACAGGGCGGACTTCTTGGCGTGGTCGCCCGGGGTCAGCTCGGCGAGCTGCTCCGCGACGGCGACGTAGCCCTCGTACGGCGTGACCATGAAGCAGGTGTGCGTGAAGTCCTGCAACTGGGCGCTCGCGCGGCGCACCACGGCCTCGGCGGAGGCGCCGACCGAGGTCACCGCGATGCCGGAGCCGAAGTCGATCAGGCGGTTGCCGTCGACGTCCTCGATGATGCCGCCGCCCGCGCGCGCGGTGAAGACGGGCAGCGTGGAGCCCACACCGGCGGCGACCGCCGCGAGACGGCGGGCCTGAAGCTCCTGCGACTTCGGGCCGGGGATGGCGGTGACGACGCGGCGCTCCTGCGGGATCGCGCTCATGAGGGGCTCCTGGAGATTTTCTGGGGGATTCGGACGCTTCCTTGGCTTTCTTGGCAGGCTAGGGCGCGCGGACGGCCCGTGGCATGCGCCGTTCGGTAGTGGTGGGGGTGTGTCCCTTGTCCTCGGCGGACAGTTCCCCCGGGCGGGCGCGCGGTGCGCGGCAGCGGTGAACCGTCGTGCGCGGGCACTAGATTGAGCGTTCGCACCGCTCGGAACGGACCTGGCTGGTCAGGGGGCAAGGGGTCGATGGACACCGAAGGCACGTACGACGCACGCGGCACCCGTTCGGGGTCGGTCCCGCGCCCCGCCGGACCGCCGCCCCGCCCGGCGCTCCCGCCCCGCCCCGTCGAGGCGCCCACCGCCGGAACCTCGCTCGGCGACTGGCTCCGCACCCCGCGCGCCCCCGCCGAGCCGGGCCTGTGGCGCTTCGGCCACGAGCCGCGCCCCGACGCGGACCCGGACCGGGTGCCGGACCGGGCGCTGATCGGCGGCGCGCTGGTGGCCTTCCTCGCCGCAGTCCTGGTCTGGTCGCTGTGGAGCAACGGCTACATCCCGCACAGCCGGGTGCTGCTCGAACTGTTCACACCGGCCGAATGGTGGAGCTACCCCCGGCCGCCCCAGTCGGTCACCGCGATCCGGGTCTACGACAGCCTGTTCGCGGCGCTGCTGATCTTCGTGTTCGGGCGGATGGGGAACTGGCTGGAGCTCTTCCGCCGCTACGCGGTCGATTGCCCCCAGCCCGAACGCACCCTGCGCACGGCCCTGGCCGGGGCGGTGGCGGTGTGGCTCGTGATCGGCACCCACCTGTTCCCGTTCTTCATCGCTATCTGGAGTCTGCTCCCGTCGGCCTGGACCACCGTCGACGGCGAACAAGCGGTGGTCGTCTTCGTCAACTACGCCTTGTACGTCCTGGTCGGCGGCGCGGTGCTCTGGCCCTTCGCCAAGGAGGGGGACTGGCTGAGCCACTTCCGGGCGCGCAAACCCGCCGCGAAGGCACCGGCCGCGCCCCCCGCCGCACCCGTGACCTCGCCCGCCGACTGGCCCCAGCTGCGCTCCGCCGGGCTCGCCGCCGCGGCCGACCGGCTGGTGGCCGAGGAGCGGTCCGGGCGCATGAACGACGTCGACTGCGTACGCATCCGGCGGGCCTGGACGACCGTGAAGGCCGACCCCGCCCGGCTCGGCGCGTTCTCCGAAGCCGTCGCGGGTCAGGGCGCGCGGGCCTGTCTGCACCCCTCCGGCGACCGCGATCTGCCCGCCCGCGCGGCCACCCACGACCTGCTCACCTCGCAGGTACGGATCGGCCGCTACCCCGACACCGACCGCACCCCGGCAACCCGCCGGGGCGCGGGCGCCGCGATCGACCCGGGCTCGCTCGGCTCCTCGCTGCTGGCGATCGGCCCGTTCGGCTCCGGGAAGACCCGGCACCTGGTGCGGCCCGTCGTGGAGTCGCTCGCGCTCCAGGCGCTGGCCGGGAAGGCCGCCGTCGTCGCGGTGTGCGCGGCGGGCACCCCGCTCGGCCCGGACGCCGGCTACGACGTCGTGATCAAGCCCGGCGACCCGTCCTCGGCGTACGACCTCGACCTGTACGGCGGTGCCACCGACCCCGACGAGGCGGCGGCCCTGCTCGCCGAGGCCTTCGCGGGCGACCTCGCCGAGGTCGACGCACGGCGGGCCGCGACCGTCCTCGCCCAGCTGCTCGGGCCCTACCGCGCGGCCCACCAGCGCTTCCCCTCCGTGCCCGTGCTGCGCGAGCTGCTCGACGGCTCGCCCGGCGCGCTCGCGGACCTGCGGGCCCGGCTCGACGACGAGACCCACCGCGCCTATCACCGGGAACTCGACGCGAGGGAGCGGCAGTTGGGAACCCCGGGCGACCCGGGGCCGGCGCTCGCCGCGCGCGTCGCGGTGCTCGACCGCCCCGCTTTCGAGGGCTTCTTCGACACCACCGGCGAGAGCCGGCCGTTCTCGCTGCGCGCCCTGGAACACCCGCTGCGGGTCCGCGTCGACGTGCCCGAACGCGCCCACCCGGAGGCGGCGCACCTGCTGACCCGGCTGATCCTGGCCCAGTTCACCATCGGCGCGACCGCCCGCGTGGACCGCTCGCTCTTCGCCTTCCTCGCCCTCGACGACGCCACGCACGCGGTCACCGCCGAGTCCGTACGGGGCCTGCAGCGGCTGCGGAACTGCAACGCCGGGGTGCTGCTCACGCTGCGCGCGCTCGGTGACGTCCCCGAACGGCTGCACACCTCGCTGCTCGGCTCGGTCGGCTGCCACATGGCGTTCGCCGGGCTCAGCACCTGGGACGGGCGGCTGTTCGCGCAGGCGTGGGGCACCGAATGGGTGGAGACCACCGAGGTGGCCAAGCACACCGTCTTCGCCGATCAGCCGCTCACCCGGGCGGTCCACGCGCTGCGCAAACTCGTCACCGGCAAGGCGGTCACCACCGATGCCGTCACCGTGCGCAAGGTCGAGCGCGAACGCTGGTCGGCCTCCGAGCTCGCCCACCAGGTGCCCGCGGGGCACGCGGTGCTCTCGCTGACCACCGTGAAGGGAGAGCACGCGCCGCCCCTGCTGGTCGATCTCCGGGGATGACGGGCTACGGGGACGACGACGGTCTACGGGGACGACGATCCGCAGGGGTGACGACCCGCGGGGTGACCATCCGCGGGACGGAACGAGGCCGGTACCGGACGGTCGAAGGGCCCCGGGTATCTGGCCGGGCTGGCAAAATGGGAGTGTGCGTTCATACGGGACGTAGTAATGGCCCGCGGTACGCCCGTCCCGTAAGCCCCGCGTACGTCTCGTCCTTTCCCGTCGAAGGTAGCCGGTCCCATGCCGCCCACGCTCGCCTCGCTCGTCCAGCACTCGGCGCTCAAGCTCACCGTGCGCGCCGGCGAGGAACACCTGGACCGCCCGGTGCGCTGGGCCCACGTCAGCGAACTCGCCGACCCCGTCCCGTACATGGAGGGCGGCGAGCTGTTGCTCATCACCGCGATGACGCTGGACGCGGCGGACCCGCAGGCGATGCGCCGCTATGTGCGCAGGCTCTCGCGGGCCGGGGTGGTCGGGCTCGGCTTCGCGATCGGCGTCAACTACGACACCGTCCCGGACGCGCTCCTTGAGGCTGCCCGCGAGGAGGGCCTGCCCCTCTTGGAGGTGCCCCGGCGCACCCCGTTCCTGGCCATCTCCAAGGCGGTCTCGGCGGCCATCTCGGCCGACCAGTACCGCGCGGTCACCGCGGGCTTCGAGGCGCAGCGCGAGCTCACGAAGGCGGCGCTGTCCGACGGCCCGGCCGTCCTGATCGCCAAGCTCGCCGCCCATGTCGACGGCTGGGCGGCCCTGTACGACACCTCGGGCGCGGTCGTGGCCGCCGCCCCCGAGTGGGCCGCGCGCCGCGCCGCCCGGCTCACCGGTGACGTGGCCCGGCTGCGCGAGCGCGCGGCCCCGGCCAGTGCGGTGGTCGGCGGCGCCGACGAGGCCTCCGGGGACCGCGTCGAGCTCCAGTCGCTCGGCACCGGGCGCCGGGTGCGCGGCGCGCTCGCCGTCGGCACGGGCGCGCCGCTCGGCACCGCGGAGCGGTACGCGGTCCACTCGGCGGTCGCCCTGCTCACCCTCACCACCGAACGCTCCCGCTCGCTCCAGGCCGCCGAGCAGCGCCTGGGCGCGGCCATCGTGCGGATGCTGCTCTCCGGTCAGCAGGACCACGCCCGCGCGGTCGCGGGGGACCTGTACGGCGGTCTCCTGGACGCGCCGTTCCGCCTGGTCATCGCCGAGCCGGTGGGCGACGGCGGCCCGGCGGGGCTCGGCGCGCTCGCCGAGGCGATGGAGTCGGCGGCCGCGCGCTGCGGCGAGGCGGTCCTGGTGGTGCCGGAGGCCACGCGGCTCGTCGTGCTCGCCGCGGACGGCGGCGAGGCGGTCGCGGCCTGCCTCGCCCACGAGGGCGCCGAGGGCGAGGAGGTCGTCGTCGGGCTCTCCGCGCCGGCCGGGCCGATCGCGGCGGCCTCCGCGTACAAGCAGGCCGAGCAGGCGCTGTCGGTCGCCCGCCGTCGGGGCAAGCCGCTCGTCGAGCACGAGGAACTGGTGGCGGGGTCGGTGCTGCCGCTCCTCGCGGACGACGCGGTGCGGGCGTTCGCGGACGGGATGCTGCGGGCGCTGTACGAGCACGACGCGACGGGGCGGGGGGACTTGGTGGCCTCGCTGCGGGCGTGGCTCTCGCGGCACGGGCAGTGGGACGCGGCGGCCGCGGACCTCGGGGTGCACCGGCACACCCTGCGGTACCGGATGCGCCGCGTGGAGGAGATCCTGGGCCGCTCCCTGGACGACCCGGACGTCCGCATGGAGCTCTGGCTCGCCCTGAAGGCGACCTCGGCCCCCGCCCTGGATTGACCCGGTCTCCTGGGGCTCCGCCCCGGACCCCGGAAGTTCGCCCCGCCCCCTCCCGAAACCCGCCGGGGGTGCGCAGAGGTGGTGACGTCTTCTCCTGCGGGCCGCAGGTGGCCGGTCGCGCGGTTCCCCGCGCCCCCGGCGGCGCGGGTGCGGGCCGGTACGGGCGACCTCAGCCCGTCCGGCGTTCGAGGACGAGCGCCGTTCAGGCGCGAACGGGGTCCGGGGGCGCGGCCCCAGGGTCCCTCGCCCTCGGGGTTGGCGACAAAGCGGCGTAAGCCGCAGCCGCACCACTCCACCCCGGACAAACACACACCCCCGCCCCGCGCCCTACCGTGAGGGCATGACTTCTACCCACGCCTTCTGGCTCGCCGGCCGCGAGGCCACCGGCGACGACAGCTTCGATGTCACCTCGCCCTGGGACGGCCGTCACGTCGCCTCGGTCAGCGTCCCCACCGACGCCCAGGTCGAGGAGGCCGTGGCCGCAGCGCACGCCGTCGTGGAGGAGTTCGCGGCGACCCCGGCGCACGTCCGCGCCGCAGCCCTGGACCACGTCTCCAAGCGCCTGACCGAGCGCACCGAGGAGATCGCCCAGCTGATCTCCGCCGAGAACGGCAAGCCGATCAAGTGGGCCCGCGGCGAGGTCGGCCGCGCGGTGTCCGTGTTCCGCTTCGCCGCGGAGGAGGCCCGCCGCTTCAACGGCGGCGAGGCCCAGCGCCTGGACACCGACGGCGGCGGCGTGGGCCGTCTCGCCCTGACCCGCCGCTTCCCCAAGGGCGTCGTCCTCGGCATCGCGCCGTTCAACTTCCCGCTCAACCTGTGTGCCCACAAGGTCGCCCCGGCCATCGCGGTCGGCGCCCCGATCGTCCTGAAGCCGGCCCCCGCGACCCCGCTCTCGGGCCTCATCCTGGGCGAGCTGCTCGCCGAGACCGAGCTGCCCGCCGGCTCGTGGAGCATCCTGCCGGTCGCCAACGACAAGATGCCGGCCCTGGTGCAGGACGACCGCCTCCCGGTCATCTCCTTCACCGGCTCCGACAAGGTCGGCTACGCGATCATGGACTCGGTGCCGCGCAAGCACTGCACCCTGGAACTCGGCGGCAACGGCGCGGCCGTCGTGCTCGCCGACTGGGCCTCCGAGGAGGACCTGGACTGGGCGGCGACCCGCATCGCCACCTTCTCCAACTACCAGGGCGGCCAGTCCTGCATCTCCGTGCAGCGCGTGATCGCGGACGCCGCCGTGTACGACCGGCTGCTCCCGAAGATCGTCGCGGCCGTCGAGGCGCAGGTCACCGGTGACCCGGCCGACTCCGCCACCGACGTCGGCCCGCTGGTCAGCGAGGACGCCGCCCGGCGCGTCGAGTCCTGGGTCGACGAGGCCGTCGCGGCCGGTGCCGAGCTGCTCGCCGGCGGCAAGCGCGACGGCGCCTCCTACGCGCCGACCGTGCTGACCGAGGTCCCGGCCGGCACCACCCTCGCCTGCGAGGAGGTCTTCGGACCGGTCCTCACCGTGCAGAAGGTGGACGGCGAGGCCGAGGCGTTCGCCGCGGTCAACTCCTCCAAGTACGGCCTCCAGGCAGGGGTGTTCACGCACGACGTGCAGACCGCCTTCCGCGCCCACCGGGCCCTGGAGGTCGGCGGCGTGATCGTCGGCGACGTGCCGTCCTACCGCGCCGACCAGATGCCGTACGGCGGCGCCAAGGCCTCCGGCGTCGGCCGCGAGGGCGTCCGCTACGCGATGGACGACTACACCTACGAGCGCGTCCTCGTCCTGACGGGCCTCGCCCTGTAGTACCGATGGGCCCTCGCCCCGTAGTGCACGGGCGACGTGAGACCGGCGGCCGGAACCCACTGTGCGGGGGTTCCGGCCGCCGTCGTACGTCCGGGCGGACGTGAGGGGTGGTCCAAGTGCCGTGGATGGGGTACATACGGTCGAGTAGCACCACCCGGTAACGGGCAGCCGCCCGCACCCGTCAGCCCGCGGCGAGGAGAACCCCTCAATGACCGCACCACAGCACACGCCCAAGGTCTCCGAGCGCGAGGCGCGCCAGGTCGCCGAGGCCGCCCGCGAACAGGACTGGCGCAAGCCCAGCTTCGCGAAGGAACTCTTCCTCGGCCGGCTGCGCCTCGACCTGATCCATCCCCACCCCCAGCCCGCCCCCGAGGACGTGGAGCGCGGCGAGGCCTTCCTCGCCAAGATGCGCGACTTCTGCGAGACCCGGGTCGACGGCCGCCTCATCGAGCGCCAGTCGCAGATCCCCGACGAGGTCGTGAACGGGCTCAAGGAGCTCGGCGCCTTCGGGATGAAGATCGACACGAAGTACGGCGGCCAGGGGCTGACCCAGGTCTACTACAACAAGGCGCTCACGCTCGCCGGTTCGGCCAGCCCCGCGATCGGCGCGCTGCTCTCGGCGCACCAGTCGATCGGCGTGCCCCAGCCGCTGAAGCTGTTCGGCACCCAGGAGCAGAAGGACGCCTTCCTGCCGCGCTGCGCCCGTACCGACATCTCGGCGTTCCTGCTCACCGAGCCCGACGTGGGCTCCGACCCGGCCCGGCTCGCCACCGCCGCGGTGCCGGACGGCGAGGACACGTACGTCTTGGACGGCGTGAAGCTGTGGACCACCAACGGGGTCGTCGCCGACCTGCTCGTGGTGATGGCCCGGGTGCCGAAGTCCGAGGGGCACAAGGGCGGCATCACCGCCTTCGTCGTGGAGGCGGACTCCCCGGGCGTCACGGTCGAGAACCGCAACGCGTTCATGGGGCTGCGCGGCATCGAGAACGGCGTCACCCGCTTCCACCAGGTCCGCGTCCCGGCCGCCAACCGGATCGGGCCCGAGGGCTCCGGCCTCAAGATCGCCCTCACCACGCTCAACACCGGCCGGCTCTCGCTGCCCGCGATGTGCGTCGGCGGCGGCAAGTGGGCTCTGAAGATCGCCCGCGAATGGGCGGGGGTGCGCGAGCAGTGGGGCCGCCCGGTCGCCCGGCACGAGGCGGTCGGCGCCAAGATCTCCTTCATCGCCGCGACCACGTTCGCCCTCGAAGCGATGACCGACCTCTCCGCGCAGATGGCCGACGAGAACCGCAACGACATCCGCATCGAGGCCGCCCTCGCCAAGCTGTACGGGTCCGAGATGGGCTGGCTCATGACGGACGAGCTGGTCCAGATCCGCGGCGGCCGCGGCTTCGAGACGGCGGACTCGCTGGCCGCCCGGGGCGAGCGGGCCGTGCCCGCCGAGCAGATGCTCCGGGACATGCGGATCAACCGGATCTTCGAGGGCTCGACGGAGATCATGCACCTGCTCATCGCCCGCGAGGCGGTGGACGCCCACCTGTCCGTGGCCGGCGACCTCATCGACCCGGACAAGTCCCTCCAGGACAAGGCGAAGGCGGGCGTGGGAGCGGCCGGGTTCTACGCCAAGTGGCTGCCCAAACTGGTCGCCGGGCCCGGTCAACTCCCCAGCGCCTACAGCGAGTTCGGGCCGCTGGCCCAGCATCTGCGGTACGCCGAGCGCGCCGCGCGCAAGCTCGCCCGCTCGACGTTCTACGCGATGTCGCGCTGGCAGGGCCGGATGGAGACCAAGCAGGGCTTCCTCGGCCGGATCGTCGACATCGGGGCCGAACTGTTCGCGATGAGCGCGGCCTGCGTTCGGGCCGAGCACCTGCGCGCGGCCGGCGAGAACGGCCGCGAGGCGGTCCAGCTGGCGGACACCTTCTGCCGCCAGTCGCGCATCCGCGTGGAGGAGCTCTTCACCCGGCTGTGGAGCAACACCGACGACCTCGACCGCAAGGTCGTCGACGAGGTCCTCGCCGGGGCCTACACCTGGCTGGAGGAGGGCGTCATCGACCCGTCGGACGACGGCGCGTGGATCGCGGACGCGACCCCGGGCCCGGCCAAGCGCGACAACGTCCACCGCCCGATCCGCTGACCCGTGCCCGGCGGGCCGGAGCGAGTGCCTCCGCTCCGGCGCCGGGCCCCCTGGGCGCCGTCCCGACAGCGGGGTACGGGACGGCGCCCGCACTCGCCCGCGGGCACCGCTTCCACCCGCCTCCCGACCCCGCCCGCGCACTCATCCCGGGCTTATTGTCAGGAGCGCTGTTCGGGCGCACAGCCGATGCGGCAACAATGGGGGCATGAGCGACAGCCCAGCCCCCCTCGCCGACCCCCACATCACCTTCGACCCGGTCGAAGGCCGACGCGATGTGGTGGTCCTCGGATCCACCGGATCCATCGGTACCCAGGCCATCGACCTGGTCCTGCGCAACCCCGACCGCTTCCGCGTCACCGCGCTCTCCGCGGCCGGCGGCCGGGTCGAGCTGCTCGCCGAGCAGGCCCGACGGCTGCGGGTGCGCACCGTCGCGGTGGCCCGCGAGGACACCGTGCCGGCGCTGCGCGCGGCACTCGCGGCGCAGTACGCGGGCGAGCCGCTCCCCGAGATCCTGGCCGGCCCCGACGCGGCGACCGAACTCGCGGCGTCCCCCTGCCACACCGTCCTGAACGGGATCACCGGCTCGATCGGCCTCGCCCCGACGCTGGCCGCGCTCACGGCCGGCCGCACGCTCGCGCTGGCCAACAAGGAGTCGCTGATCGTCGGCGGCCCGCTCGTCAAGGCGATCGCGAAGCCCGGTCAGATCATCCCGGTCGACTCCGAGCACGCCGCCCTCTTCCAGGCCCTCGCCGCCGGAAAGCGCGCCGATGTGCGCAAGCTCGTCGTCACCGCATCGGGCGGCCCGTTCCGCGGGCGTACCAGGAGCGAACTCGCCGACGTCACCCCCAGCGACGCGCTCGCCCACCCCACCTGGGCGATGGGCCCGGTGATCACCGTCAACTCGGCGACCCTGGTCAACAAGGGCCTGGAGGTGATCGAGGCCCACCTGCTCTACGACATCCCGTTCGAGCGCATCGAGGTCGTCGTGCACCCCCAGTCCTATGTGCACTCCATGGTCGAGTTCACCGACGGCTCCACGCTGGCGCAGGCCACCCCGCCCGACATGCGCGGGCCGATCGCCCTCGGGCTCGGCTGGCCCGAGCGGGTGCCGGACGCGGCCCCCGCCTTCGACTGGACCAAGGCCTCGACCTGGGAGTTCTACCCGCTCGACAACGAGGCCTTCCCCTCGGTGGGACTCGCCCGGCACGTCGGGGAACTGGGCGGGACGGCTCCGGCGGTGTTCAATGCCGCGAACGAGGAGTGCGTGGACGCGTTCCTGGCCGGGCGGCTCCCCTTCAGCGGGATCATGGAGACGGTGACGGAGGTCGTCACCGAACACGGGACGCCGGCCGCGGGAACTTCCCTCACGGTCTCGGACGTCCTGGAAGCGGAGACCTGGGCACGCGCCCGGGCCCGGGAACTCGCGGTGAAGGCGACAGCGGAGGCACGCGCATGACGATCCTGTTGACGGTCCTCGGCATAGCGCTCTTCGCCGTGGGGCTGCTCATCTCCATCGCGTGGCACGAGCTCGGCCACCTCTCCACGGCCAAGCTCTTCGGCATCCGCGTGCCGCAGTACATGGTCGGCTTCGGCCCGACCATCTGGTCGCGCACGAAGGGCGACACCGAGTACGGCATCAAGGCGGTGCCGGCCGGCGGCTACATCCGCATGATCGGCATGTTCCCGCCCGGTGCCGACGGCCGCATCGAGGCCCGCTCGACCTCGCCGTTCCGCGGCATGATCGAGGACGCGCGGGCCGCCGCCTTCGAGGAGCTCCAGCCCGGCGACGAGGACCGGCTCTTCTACACGCGCAAGCCGTGGAAGCGCGTCATCGTCATGTTCGCCGGCCCGTTCATGAACCTGATCCTCGCGGTCGCGATCTTCCTCAGCGTGCTCATGGGCTTCGGCATGGCGACCCAGACCACCCAGGTCGCCGGCGTGCAGAAGTGCGTGATCGCGCAGAGCGAGAAGCGCCAGACCTGTCAGCCCGGTGACGCGGTGTCGCCCGCCGAGGCGGCCGGCCTGAAGAACGGCGACACCATCGTCGCCTTCAACGGCAAGCCCGTGAAGGACTGGTCCGACCTCTCCGACCGCATCCGCCAGACCATCGGCCCGGCCACCATCACCGTGGAGCGCGCCGGGCAGCAGGTCACCCTGCATCCGACGCTCGCCAAGAACATGGTGGCGAAGAAGGACGGGAACGGCGACGTCGTGCCGGACCAGTACGTCCCGGCCGGCTACCTCGGCTTCGCCCCCAAGTCCGAGATCAAGCCGCTCACCTTCGGCCAGTCCGTGGACCGCATGGGCGAGATGGTGCAGAACGGCGTCCACTCGATCGTCGCCCTGCCCGGCAAGATCCCGGACCTGTGGAACGCGGCCTTCGACGGCGGCGAGCGCAAGGCCGACTCCCCGGTCGGCGTGGTCGGCGCGGCCCGTCTCAGCGGCGAGGTGCTCAACCTGGACGCCCCGACGCCGAACATCATCGCGACGTTCCTGTTCCTGCTCGCGGGCTTCAACCTGTCGCTGTTCCTGTTCAACATGCTGCCGCTGCTCCCGCTGGACGGCGGCCACATCGCGGGCGCCCTGTGGGAGTCGCTACGCCGCAACGTCGCCCGGGTCTTCAAGCGCGCCGACCCGGGCCCGTTCGACGTGGCGAAGCTGATGCCCGTCGCGTACGTGGTGGCCGGGATCTTCATCTGCTTCACGCTGCTCGTCCTCGTGGCGGACGTGGTGAACCCGGTGAAGATCACCTGACGGCGCCGGGGGAGATCCCTGCCGTACGCGTCCGCCGTAGGCATCCGCCGTACGGCGCCGGACGCGTACGGCGCGTGAACCGGGGCGGCTCCGGGCGCATGGAGCGCCCGGAGCCGCCCCTTCGCGTGAACTCGGGGGCAGGGTGTGCCCCGGGCCCCTTGGGTGACGTAACCTCGAAGGCTGGAGCCCGCCGATCTCGGGACCTTGATCCACACCTTGGGGTTGCACAGCAGATGACTGCGATTTCACTGGGAATGCCGTCCGTACCGACCAAGCTGGCCGAGCGTCGCAAGAGCCGTCAGATCCAGGTCGGTTCCGTGGCGGTCGGCGGGGACGCACCCGTCTCGGTGCAGTCCATGACCACGACGAGGACGTCGGACATCGGTGCGACGTTGCAGCAGATCGCCGAGTTGACGGCGTCGGGCTGCCAGATCGTCCGCGTCGCCTGCCCGACGCAGGACGACGCGGACGCGCTGGCCACGATCGCGCGGAAGTCGCAGATCCCGGTGATCGCGGACATCCACTTCCAGCCGAAGTACGTGTTCGCCGCGATCGACGCGGGATGCGCGGCGGTGCGCGTGAACCCGGGCAACATCAAGCAGTTCGACGACAAGGTCAAGGAGATCGCGCTGGCGGCGAAGGACGCCGGCACGCCGATCCGGATCGGCGTCAACGCGGGCTCGCTGGACGCGCGGCTGCTGAAGAAGTACGGCAAGGCGACGCCGGAGGCGCTCGTCGAGTCCGCGCTGTGGGAGGCCTCGCTCTTCGAGGAGCACGGCTTCCGCGACATCAAGATCTCGGTCAAGCACAACGACCCGGTCGTGATGGTGAATGCCTACCGGCAGCTGGCCGCGCAGAGCGACTACCCGCTGCACCTGGGTGTGACCGAGGCGGGCCCGGCGTTCCAGGGCACGATCAAGTCGGCGGTCGCGTTCGGCGCGCTGCTCGCGGAGGGCATCGGCGACACGATCCGCGTCTCGCTCTCGGCCCCGCCGGCCGAGGAGATCAAGGTCGGCATCCAGATCCTGGAGGCCCTGAACCTGCGCCAGCGCCGCCTGGAGATCGTGTCCTGCCCCTCCTGCGGGCGGGCCCAGGTGGACGTCTACAAGCTGGCCGAGGAGGTCACGGCGGGCCTTGAGGGCATGGAGGTTCCGCTGCGGGTCGCGGTCATGGGCTGCGTCGTGAACGGGCCCGGCGAGGCGCGTGAGGCGGACCTGGGTGTCGCCTCCGGCAACGGCAAGGGCCAGATCTTCGTCAAGGGCGAGGTCATCAAGACGGTGCCGGAGTCGAAGATCGTGGAGACGCTGATCGACGAGGCGATGAAGATCGCGGAGCAGATGGAGCGCGACGGGGTCGCCTCCGGCGAGCCCCAGATCTCGGTGGCCGGCTGACTTTTCCCCCGACCCCGCCTTCCCGGCTGCCGCGTTGCTCCGGGGGGCGGGGTCGCTGCTGCCCGGGGTGCGCCGGGGCTCCGCCCGCCCCGGGCCCCGGGTTCTTGCCCCGCCCCGCCCCTTCCCGCAACCCTCCGGGGGTGAAGTGGGTGGGTGGGCTTCCGGGGGCTGCGCCCCGGGCCCCCTGGTTCGACTGCGGACCGTGCGTGGCTGGTCGCGCCCACCGCGGCGGGAGCCGCGCAGACGTCTCAGCCCCGCGCCCCTAAGAGCTTGGTGCTGGCCCGCGTCGGGCATCTTCAGCCCGTCATGGGGGTCCCCCTGGCCCTTGAGGCCTTGGGGGAGGTCGAGGACGCGCGCCGTTCAGGCGCCAACGGGGGTCTGGGGGCGGAGCCTCAGGGGGACGGAACCAGCCAACCCCGGGCAACGGGCGGCAGGTGGGAAAACCTCCGGGGGTCCGGGGCGGAGCCCCAGGAAAGCGGGGGCGCCGGGACGGCGGGTACAGTGCGGAGATCAGCAGCCCGTCCCGTGAGGCCCCCTCGTGTTGATGCAGACCACCACCCGGGTCCTCGAACCCGGCGACCTCGGCGCGGCGCTCGCCATCCTGGAGAGCGACCCGGTCGCCAACGCGTTCGTGACGTCCCGCGTACAGATCGCCGGCCTCGACCCCTGGCGCCTCGGCGGCGAGATGTGGGGCTGGTACGCGGACGGCCGGCTCCGCTCCCTGTGCTACTCCGGCGCCAATCTCGTACCGATCTGCGCCACCCCCGAGGCGGTACGTTCCTTCGCCGACCGGGCCCGCCGCACCGGCCGCCGCTGCTCCTCCATCGTCGGCCCCGCCGAGGCCACCGCCCGGCTGTGGCAGCTGCTCGAACCGCACTGGGGCCCGGCCCGCGACGTACGCCCGCACCAGCCCCTGATGGTCGCCGAGCACATGCCCGACGACATCACCCCCGACCCGTACGTCCGTCGCATCCGCAAGGACGAGATGGACGTGATCATGCCGGCCTGCGTCGCCATGTTCACCGAGGAGGTCGGGGTCTCCCCGATGGCCGGTGACGGCGGCCTGCTCTACCAGGCCCGGGTCGCCGAACTGGTCGGCTCCGGGCGGTCGTTCGCCCGGGTCGAGGACGGCAGGGTCGTCTTCAAGGCCGAGATCGGCGCCGCCACCAACCAGGCCTGCCAGATCCAGGGCGTCTGGGTCGCCCCCGAACACCGGGGCAAGGGCCTGTCCACCACCGGCATGGCGGCCGTCCTGCGGTACGCCCTCGCGGACGTCGCGCCGGTCGTGAGTCTGTACGTGAACGACTTCAACGCCCCCGCCCGCGCCTGCTACCGCCGGGTCGGCTTCCGTGAGACCGGAGCATTCATGAGCGTGCTGTTCTGAGGTTAGGGTGCGCCCATGGCTCCTGACTCTGAGGTACTGGTCGGCCCGCTCGACCTCGCGGCCCGCGTGGACGAGGCGCTCGCCGTGCAGGCGGTCGCCTTCGGACTCGGCGCCGAAGAGGTGGGGGTCCGCCGGCACATCGTGCTGCGCCACCTCACCTACCCCGGCGCCCGGGCGCTCGGAGCCACCACCGCCGACGGCCGCCTGGCGGGCTTCGTCTACGGGATGCCCAACGACCGGGCGCACTGGTGGTCCACCGTCGTCGAGCCGTATCTGCGCAACAAGAACACCGAGCACTGGCTGGACGACTCCTTCGTGATCACCGAGCTGCACGTCCACCCGGCCTTCCAGGGCCGTGGCCTGGGCCGGGCGCTCATCACCACCATCACCGACACCGCCACCGAACCCTGCTCGATCCTCTCCGCGATCGACACCGAGAGCCCGGCCCGGGCCCTCTACCGCTCCCTCGGCTACGCGGACCTGGCCGGCCAGGTCCAATTCCCGAGCGCGGCCCGGCCGTACGTCGTGATGGGTGCCCCCCTCCCGCTGCTGCGGAGCGGGCCGCCTCGGTAAACGGATTTCCGCGCACTCGGGCCGCCCGGCTAACCTCCAGGGATCACCCCGTGCACGTACAGGAGAGAAATCCATGGCAGCCGCCCAGGTTCAGCGCATGTCCCGTCTGATGGCCAAGACATTGCGCGACGACCCGGCGGACGCCGAGACGCTCAGCCACAAGCTCCTGGTGCGCGCCGGTTACGTGCGCCGCAACGCCGCCGGCATCTGGACCTGGCTGCCGCTCGGCAAGAAGGTCCTGGACAACATCTCCACCGTCGTGCGCGAGGAGATGGACGCCATCGGCGCCCAGGAGGTCCTGCTCCCGGCGCTGCTGCCCAAGGAGGCGTACGAGGCGAGCGGCCGCTGGGACGAGTACGGCGACCTGCTGTTCCGGCTCAAGGACCGCAAGGGCGGCGAGTACCTGCTGGGCCCGACGCACGAAGAGATCTTCACGCAGACGGTCAAGGACCAGTGCACGTCCTACAAGGACCTGCCGGTGATGCTCTACCAGATCCAGACCAAGTACCGCGACGAGGCCCGCCCGCGCTCCGGTGTGCTGCGCGGCCGCGAGTTCCAGATGAAGGACTCGTACTCCTTCGACACCACCGACGAGGGCCTCGCCGAGTCGTACGCGCTGCACCGCGCCGCCTACCAGAAGATCTTCGCGCGCCTGGGTCTCGACTACCGCATCGTGTCCGCCGTCTCCGGCGCCATGGGCGGCTCGGCGTCCGAGGAGTTCCTCGCCCCGGCCGCGGCCGGCGAGGACACCTTCGTGGACTGTCCGGCCTGCGACTACGCGGCGAACACGGAGGCCGTGACCTTCGTGGCCACGCCCGTCGACGGCTCCGCGCACGGGCCCGTCGAGGAGATCGACACCCCGGACACCCCCACCATCGAGACCCTGGCCGCCCACCTCGGCGTGCCGGCCTCGGTCACCCTGAAGAACCTCCTGGTCAAGGTCGACGGCGAGATCGTCGCCGTCGGCGTGCCCGGCGACCGCGAGGTGGACCTGGGCAAGCTCGGCGAGCACCTGGCCCCGGCGGTCGTGGAGCTCGTGACGGCCGAGGACTTCGCGGACCGCCCCGACCTCGTACGCGGCTACGTCGGCCCGCAGGGTCTGGAGAAGGTCCGCTACATCGCCGACCCGCGCGTCGCCCCGGGCACCGCCTGGATCACCGGCGCCAACAAGCCCGACACCCACGCGCGCAACGTGGTGTGCGGCCGTGACTTCGAGGTGGACGACCACCTCGACGTCGTCGTGGTCGAGGAGGGCGACCCCTGCCCGTCCTGCGGCGCCGGCCTCAAGCTGGACCGCGCGATCGAGATCGGCCACATCTTCCAGCTCGGCCGCAAGTACGCCGACACCTTCCAGCTCGACGTCCTCGGCAAGGAGGGCAAGCCGGTCCGCGTCACGATGGGCTCGTACGGCATCGGCGTCTCCCGCGCGGTGGCGGCCCTCGCCGAGCAGACCGCCGACGACAAGGGTCTGTGCTGGCCCGCCGAGATCGCCCCGGCCGATGTGCACGTCGTCGCCGCGGGCAAGGCGGTCCAGACCGAGGCGGCCCTGGAGGCGGCCGAGCAGCTGCGCGCCGCCGGGCTGCGGGTCCTGGTCGACGACCGGGCCGGTGTCTCGCCCGGCGTGAAGTTCACCGATGCCGAGCTGATCGGGGTGCCGCAGATCCTGGTGGCGGGGCGTCGGGTCGCCGAGGGCGTCTTCGAGCTGAAGGACCGGCGCAGCGGTGAGCGCGAGGAGCTTCCGCTGGCCGAGGCGATCGCCCGCCTGACCGCCTGACCTTTCCCCTCCCCGCCCCCTTCCCGAGACCCTCCGGGGGCGGGGAGGGGCGGTTCCCGTCGGTGTCTCGGCCGCGGGCCGTGCGTGGTTGCTCGTGCCCGCCGCGGCGGAGCCGCGCACAGGTGACAGCCCCGCAGGGGGAGGCGGCTACAGCCAGCCCGCGAATTCGAGGAGGAGCTCCGCGTCGCGGTGGCGGCCCGCCGCCCCCGCCCGCAGCCCGGACTCGACCGCACGGAACAGCGTCCAGCCGTGCAGCCGCTCAGGGTCCACGTCGAGCGAGTCGGCGAGCTTCTTCACGCGACGCCGGGCGGCCGACGCCCCGGTCGGCGCGGCGATCAGGTCCTCCACCCGGTCGCGCACCAACCGCGCCAGGTCGTAGGCGCGTTCACCCACCAGCGGTTCCGGACCCACCGTCAGCCACGGTGCCCGCTCGCCCGAAAGCACCTTGCTCTGCCGGAAGTTGCCGTGCAGCAGCAGCAACTCGGCCGCGGAGGAGGCGAGTTGATCGCGAGCAGCGAGCGCGGCCGTCACCAGCGGGGCGAGCTCGCCGCTCCCCGCGGCCCGCATCGGCACGCTCTGGCGCTCGGTGCGCTCGGCCACCGACTCGAAGCCGTGGCCGCCCGGCGGCTCGACCCACAGCCGCCGTACCGTCCCGGCCGCCTCCAGGAGCGCCTTCGCCTCGGGCAGCGAGCGCAGGGAGACCTCGGGGTGTAGCCGCTCCAGGAGCAGCGCGTCGTCCGGCGCGCCCTCCTCCATCAGCTGGGCCGCGCCCCAGCCGTTCCAGTGCGCCAGCGCCACGCGTTCCAGGTCGGGGCGGGCGAAGGAAGGGGCGACCTTGAGGGCGGCCGGGGTGCCGTCGGGCCGGCGTACGAGGGCGACCAGGCTGGAACGTCCGCCCGGCGCCTGCACGCGGTCGACGGCGAGCCCGCGCCGGGCCGCCGACTCCTCGGCCAGCTCCGGCAGCCGACCGAGCCAGGGCCCGGCCAGCGCGTCCCCGTACGTCTCGCCGAGCGCGCGGACCAGCCGCTCAGGCGGTTCGAAAGCCATGCGTGTATTGCCCCTTGCTCAGGTCTGGCCGGTGGAACTCAGGTACTGGCCGGTGGAACGGGTGCGCTCGGGCGTTCCGCGAGCCCAGGAAAGGCTACGCTGCCGCCCCGCCAGCGCACGGCCCGCACCGCCGCCTCCCGCAGGGCCGCGGCCGCCTCCTGGCGCAGCGGCCCCTCGGCGGACCGGACGAGGTCGGAGTACACCCCGGCGACCCGGTCCTCCAGCTCCGCCGCCAGGCGCACCGCGGCGCCCGCGTCGGCCACCGCGAACGGCAGGGCGTAGGCCGCGGCCGCCGCGACCGGCGATCCGCCCAGGTCACGCACCGTACGGGCCAGCAGGTCGCGGCGGGAGCGGTGCGCGGTGAGGGCGTCACGCGCCTCCGGGACACGGGCCTCGGCGAGCCGGCCGCCGAGCACCCCGTACCCGTACACCGCCGCGTGCTCGGCGGCGAGCGCGGCCTGAGCCGCGTCCAGGGGCTCGGCCATCACGCGCCCCCGCCCAGCAGGTAGGCGTGCCCGGCGCCGGAGGCGGCCACCGAGGCGAGCAGCCGGGCCAGCTCCGGCGGGGCGCCGGCCACGGCCGCCAACTGGGCGTCGGAGGTGCGGCGTTCGGCGTCCGCGAGCTGCTTGACGGCGTCATCGGCGTCGGCCGGAACGGAGGAGACCGCGGCCGGCGGGGTGGCCGTCGGACTCGGTGTGGCGGCCGGACTCGGGCCGGCCGCCGGGGGAGGGGCGAGCGCCTCGTCGTGCTGCGCGGACTGGTCGCGCAGCGGCGCGAGGCGGTCCCGCAGCGACGGGTGCATGGCGAGGACCGCGTCGTACTGACCGACCAGGGCCCGGCTCGCCGCCGAGGTCCGCTCGCGCAGCTCCGTCTCCGCCCGCTTCGCCGCCTCGCGCGCCCCGGCCTCGGCGCCCTGCCCGCCGCCCGCGTCCGAGCAGCCGGCCAGCAGGCCCGCGGCCGCCGCTCCCGTCACGGCCAGCACACGCCTTCGCGTGGTCCCCGGGTGCCCCACGTGTCACTCCCTGTGCGCCGGTCCGCCGGTGACCGAGTGATCACCGCAGGCGAGCGTACCCGCGGGGCCCGGGCCGTGGACGGCAACACCCTCCCGGACCGGATACCCTTTGATCTGAACGGCGGCGGTCCACACGACGGCCGCCGTACGCGACGACGACCCCCACAACAGCAGACGCGGCCGAGGAGTCACCCGGATGAGCACGACCCAGAGCGACAGGCTGCGCGGTCTTCTTGAACCGCTCGTCAGCGCGAAGGATCTGGACCTCGAAGAGATCGAGGTGTCCCGGGCGGGCCGCCGGCGCGTGCTGCGGATCGTGGTCGACTCCGACGAGGGCGTCGAGCTGGACGCCTGTGCCGAGCTGAGCCGGGCCGTCTCCGAGGCGCTCGACGAGAGCGACGCGATGGGCGAGGACGAGTACGTCCTGGAAGTGACGTCGCCGGGCGCCGAGCGCCCGCTCACCGAACCGCGCCACTACCGCCGGGCCACCGGCCGGCTCGCCCGGCTCCAGCTGCACGACGGCGGCGAAGTGGTCGCACGGATCATCGAGGCCGACGAAGAAGGCATCGACGCCGAGATCCCGGGCGTGAAGGGGCGCAAGCCCACCGCCCGCAGGATCGCCTTCGCCGAGATCGCCAAGGCGCGGGTCGAGATCGAGTTCAGCCGCAAGGACGGAAAGAACGAGATCGCACAAGACAGCAGGGACGACATCCTGAACGACATTCAGAACGAAGAGGAGGCGTAGCCGTGGACATCGACATGAGTGCCCTGCGGGGTCTGGTCCGGGAGAAGGAGATCTCCTTCGACCTGCTGGTCGAGGCAATCGAGTCGGCGCTCCTCATCGCCTACCACCGCACCGAGGGCAGCTTCCGGCGTGCGCGCGTGAAGCTCGACCGTGAGAACGGTCATGTCACGGTGTGGGCGAAGGAAGACCCGGCCGACCTCGAAGAGGGCCAGGAGGCCAAGGAGTTCGACGACACCCCGTCGGACTTCGGCCGGATCGCGGCGAGCACCGCCAAGCAGGTCATTCTGCAGCGGCTGCGCGACGCGGAGGACGACATCACCTTCGGCGAGTTCGCCGGCCGTGAGGGCGACGTCATCACCGGCGTCGTCCAGCAGGGCAAGGACCCGAAGAACGTCCTGGTCGACATCGGCAAGATGGAGGCCATGCTGCCGGTGCAGGAGCAGGTGCCGGGCGAGGAGTACACGCACGGGCTGCGCCTTCGTACGTACGTCGTACGGGTGGCCAAGGGTGTGCGCGGGCCGTCGGTGACGCTGTCGCGCACCCACCCCAACCTGGTCAAGAAGCTGTTCGCGCTTGAGGTCCCGGAGATCGCCGACGGTTCGGTGGAGATCTCCGCGATCGCCCGCGAGGCCGGCCACCGCACGAAGATCGCGGTGCGCTCCACGCGCAGCGGCCTCAACGCCAAGGGTGCCTGCATCGGCCCGATGGGCGGCCGGGTGCGCAACGTCATGGCCGAGCTGCACGGCGAGAAGATCGACATCGTCGACTGGTCGGACGACCCGGCCGAGATGGTCGCCAACGCGCTGTCCCCGGCCCGGGTCTCCAAGGTCGAGGTCGTGGACCTCGCGGCCCGCTCCGCCCGGGTGACCGTGCCGGACTACCAGCTCTCCCTCGCCATCGGCAAGGAGGGCCAGAACGCCCGGCTCGCCGCCCGCCTCACCGGCTGGCGCATCGACATCCGCCCGGACACCGAGCAGCCCGAGCAGGACTGACGGCGGTCCGGGCAGGACTGGCGGCAGTCCGGGCAGGACTGGCGGGAATAAGAAGTGGCCCTGCCCCCGTTCAGCGGGGCAGGGTGAGCTTTCTGGACAACAACCGTTCGATTTTTGCCCCAAAGGGGTGAGGTCGGTGCGGGGAGGTAGACTTAAACGTGTCTGGCCGGACGCACGCCCGCGCCTGCCCTGAGCGAACCTGCGTGGGATGCCGGGAGCGAGCGGCCAAGAGCGATCTGCTGCGCATCGTGGCGATCGAGGGTGCTTGCGCCCCCGATCCTCGCGGTACGCTGCCCGGCCGGGGTGCGTATGTACACCCCGCCCCGGTCTGTCTCGACCAGGCGGTCCGCCGCCGGGCGTTCTCCAGGGCCTTCCGGGCCAAGGAAGCGCTCGACACCGCGGACGTGCGGAAGTACGTCGAGCAGGCGGCAACGTAAGAAAACGCAAGAAGAAGTACGGCACGGAATCCCGTGCGGTCAGGTACCTCGCGAGTTGGAAGTAGGTCGAGATTGCGATGAGCACTCGATGAGTACGCGATGAGTACGCCCATGAAGTAGCGACGGTCCGGCGGTAACCCGGACCTAAAAGGAGCGAAGTGGCTAAGGTCCGGGTATACGAACTCGCCAAGGAGTTCGGGGTGGAGAGCAAGGTCGTCATGGCCAAGCTCCAAGAACTCGGTGAATTCGTCCGTTCGGCGTCCTCGACGATCGAGGCGCCGGTTGTACGCAAGTTGACTGACGCACTGCAGGGGCCCGGCGGCAACGCCGGCAAGTCCGCTGCCAAGCCCGGCGCGCCCCGCAAGGCCGCGCCCTCGAAGCCCGCGGCGCCCTCCCCGGCCGCCGCGGCACGTCCTGCTGCCCCGAAGCCCGGCGCTCCGGCCCCCAAGCCGGCCCCCGCCGCGCCTGCGGCCCCGGTCGCCCCGGCGGCTCCGGCGAGCAGCACCCCCTCTCCGGCTTCTCCGGCTCCGGCCGCCTCGGGCCCCCGCCCGGGTCCGAAGCCCGCCCCGGCCAAGCCGGCCCCGGTCACTCCGGTGCCCGCCGCCGAGTTCTCGGCTCCGGCTCCGGCCCAGCCCGCGGCGCCCCAGCAGGCCCCGCGTCCCGCCGGTGCCACCCCCGGCCCGCGTCCCGCCCGTCCGGCCCCGGCCGGTCAGCGTGACGGTGGCCAGCGCGACGGCGGCCAGCGCGACGGTGGCCGTGGCGGCGACCGTCCGGCCCGCCCCGCGGGTCAGGGTGCTCCCCGTCCGGGCGGTGCCCGTCCGGCCGGTCCGCGCCCCGGCAACAACCCCTTCACCTCGGGTGGCTCCACCGGAATGGCGCGCCCGCAGGCGCCCCGTCCCGGCGGCGGTGCCCCGCGTCCCGGCGGTGCCGGTGCCCCCGGTGGCACCCCGCGTCCGCAGGGCGGCCCCGGCGGCGCTCCGCGTCCGCAGGGCCAGGGCGGCGCCCGTCCGAGCCCGGGCGGCATGCCCCGTCCGCAGGGCGGCGCCCCGCGTCCCGGTGGTGCTCCCGGCGGTAACCGTCCCAACCCCGGCATGATGCCGCAGCGTCCCGCTGCGAGCCCGCGTCCCGGTGGCGGCCCCGGTGGCCGTGGTCCCGGCGGCCCCGGTGGCCGTCCGGGCGGCGGCGCCGGTCGTCCCGGTGGCGGCGGCGGCTTCGCCGGCCGTCCGGCCGGTCCCGGTGGCGGCGGTCGTCCCGGTGGCGGCGGCGGCTTCGGCGGCCCCCGTCCGGGTGGCGGCGCTCCCGGTGGTGGCGGCGGCTTCGGCGGTCGTCCCGGCTTCCAGGGCCGTCCCGGTGGCCCCGGTGCCCGTGGTGGCACGCAGGGTGCCTTCGGCCGCCCCGGCGGGCCCGCCCGTCGTGGTCGCAAGTCGAAGCGGCAGAGGCGCCAGGAGTACGAGGCCATGCAGGCCCCGTCGGTGGGCGGCGTCATGCTGCCCCGCGGCAACGGACAGTCCGTCCGTCTGTCGCGCGGTGCCTCGCTGACCGACTTCGCGGAGAAGATCAACGCCAACCCGGCGTCGCTCGTCGCCGTGATGATGAACCTCGGCGAGATGGTCACCGCCACGCAGTCGGTCTCCGACGAGACGCTGAAGCTGCTCGCCGACGAGATGAACTACATCCTCGAAATCGTCAGCCCCGAGGAGGAGGACCGCGAGCTGCTGGAGTCCTTCGACATCGAGTTCGGCGAGGACGAGGGCGGCGAGGAGTTCCTCGTCGCGCGTCCGCCGGTCGTGACCGTCATGGGTCACGTCGACCACGGTAAGACCCGCCTCCTGGACGCGATCCGCAAGACGAACGTCGTCGCGGGCGAGGCCGGTGGCATCACGCAGCACATCGGTGCGTACCAGGTCACGACCGAGGTCAACGAGGAAGAGCGCAAGATCACCTTCATCGACACCCCGGGTCACGAGGCGTTCACCGCCATGCGTGCCCGTGGTGCGAAGTCGACCGACATCGCGATCCTCGTGGTGGCGGCCAACGACGGTGTGATGCCCCAGACGATCGAGGCGCTGAACCACGCCAAGGCGGCCGACGTGCCGATCGTGGTCGCGGTCAACAAGATCGACGTCGAGGGTGCCGACCCGACCAAGGTGCGCGGTCAGCTGACCGAGTTCGGTCTGGTGGCCGAGGAGTACGGCGGCGACACGATGTTCGTCGACATCTCCGCCAAGCAGGGCCTCAACATCGAGTCCCTCCTGGAGGCCGTGGTCCTCACCGCCGACGCCTCGCTCGACCTGCGGGCCAACCCGGAGCAGGACGCGCAGGGCATCGCGATCGAGTCCCACCTGGACAAGGGCCGCGGCGCCGTCGCGACCGTCCTGGTCCAGCGAGGCACCCTGCGGGTCGGCGACACCATGGTGGTCGGCGACGCGTACGGCCGAGTCCGCGCGATGCTCGACGACAAGGGCGAGAACGTGGAAGAGGCGGGTCCCTCGACTCCGGTCCTCGTCCTCGGTCTCACCAACGTCCCGGGCGCCGGCGACAACTTCCTGGTCGTCGACGAGGACCGTACGGCCCGTCAGATCGCCGAGAAGCGTGCCGCCCGTGAGCGCAACGTCCGCTTCGCCCGCAAGGGTGTGCGGTTCTCCCTGGAGAACCTGGACGAGGCCCTCAAGGCCGGTCTGGTGCAGGAACTCAACCTCATCATCAAGGGCGACGCGTCCGGTTCGGTGGAGGCTCTTGAGTCCTCGCTGCTCCAGCTCGACGTCGGCGACGAGGTCGACATCCGCGTCCTGCACCGCGGTGTGGGTGCGGTCACCGAGTCGGACATCAACCTGGCGACCGGCTCCGACGCCATCGTCATCGGCTTCAACGTCCGCGCCGCGGGCCGCGCGGCACAGATGGCGGACCGCGAAGGCGTCGACGTCCGGTACTACTCGGTCATCTACCAGGCGATCGAAGAGATCGAAGCGGCCCTCAAGGGCATGCTCAAGCCGGAGTACGAAGAGGTCGAGCTCGGCACGGCGGAGATCCGCGAGATCTTCCGCTCGTCCAAGCTGGGCAACATCGCCGGTGTCCTGGTCCGGTCGGGCGAGGTCAAGCGCAACACCAAGGCGCGCCTGCTGCGCGATGGCAAGGTCATCGCGGAGAACCTCAACATCTCCGGTCTGCGCCGCTTCAAGGACGACGTCACCGAGATCCGCGAAGGCTTCGAGGGCGGTATCAACCTCGGAAACTTCAACGACATCAAGATCGACGACGTCATCGCGACGTACGAGATGCGCGAGAAGCCGCGCGGCTAGTCCGTGCAGCCGATCCGTACCCCTGGAGGCGCGGCCTCCTGAGGAACGCGAAGTCGGGGCCGATCGGCGGGAAGATATTTCCGTCGATCGGCCCCGGCCGTTCCGGTACGGTTCTTGGTGTCCCTGCCAAAGCTTTGGCGAGGGCCCTCTAACCCGTACCGGCGGGACATCCGGACATACATGTATGTGGGGACACTGTCCTTCGATCTGCTCCTCGGCGACGTACGGTCGCTGAAGGAGAAACGCTCCGTCGTCCGGCCGATCGTGGCCGAGCTCCAGCGCAAGTTCGCGGTGAGCGCGGCCGAGGTCGGCGACCAGGATCTGCACCGCAGGGCCGAGATCGGCCTGGCGGTCGTGTCCGGGGACACGGGGCACCTCACAGACGTACTCGACCGGTGCGAGCGGCTCGTCGCCGGCCGGCCCGAGGTGGAGCTGCTCTCGGTGAGACGCAGGCTCCACAGCGACGAAGACTGAAACACTGAGCAAGGCTTGAGAAGGAGAAGGACCAGTGGCCGACAACGCGCGGGCGAAGAAGCTGGCGGACCTCATCCGGGAGGTGGTGGCCGAGAAGCTGCTGCGTGGCGTCAAGGACCCGCGCCTCGGAACGCACGTCACCATCACGGACACCCGGGTCACCGGCGACCTGCGGGAGGCCACGGTCTTCTACACGGTGTACGGGGACGACGAGGACCGGGCCGCCGCCGCGGCCGGCCTGGAGAGCGCCAAGGGCATCCTGCGCTCCGCGGTCGGCTCCGCCGCCGGCACCAAGTTCACGCCCACCCTGACGTTCATCGCGGACGCGCTCCCCGAGAACGCCAAGACCATCGAGGACCTCCTCGACAAGGCACGGGCCTCCGACGCGGCGGTGCGCGAGGTGTCCTCGGGCGCCCAGTTCGCCGGTGACGCCGACCCGTACAAGAAGCCCGGCGACGAGGACGACGCCTCCGCATGAGCACCGCAGCAAAGACGCCCGACGGCCTTGTCATTGTCGACAAGCCGTCGGGCTTCACTTCGCACGACGTCGTGGCCAAGATGCGCGGCATCGCCAGGACCCGCCGGGTGGGCCACGCGGGCACCCTCGACCCGATGGCGACCGGTGTGCTCGTCCTCGGCGTCGAGCGGGCCACCAAGCTCCTGGGCCACCTCGCCCTCACCGAGAAGGAGTACCTCGGTACGATCCGGCTCGGCCAGGACACCGTCACCGATGACGCCGAGGGCGAGATCACCTCGTCCACCGACGCCTCCCAGGTGACCCGTGAGGCCATCGACGCGGGCGTCGCCGAGCTGACCGGCGCCATCATGCAGGTGCCGTCCAAGGTCTCCGCCATCAAGATCGACGGCAAGCGGTCCTACGCGCGGGTGCGCGGCGGCGAGGAGTTCGAGATCCCGGCCCGCCCGGTGACCGTGTCCTCCTTCCGCGTCTACGACGTCCGCGAGGCCGTCGCCGAGGACGGCACCCCCGTCGTCGACCTGGTCGTGTCCGTCGTCTGCTCCTCGGGCACCTACATCCGCGCGCTCGCCCGCGACCTCGGGGCATCGCTCGGCGTCGGCGGCCACCTCACCGCGCTGCGCCGCACCCGGGTCGGCCCCTACGGCCTGGACGCGGCCCGCACCCTGGACCAGCTCCAGGAGTCGCTCACGGTCATGCCGGTGGCGACGGCCGCGGCCGCCGCGTTCGCCCGCTGGGACGTGGACGCGCGCCGCGGCTCACTGCTGCTCAACGGCGTACGCCTGGACATGCCGGACGAGTACGAGAACGGCAAGCCGGTCGGCGTGTTCGGGCCCGAGGGCAATTTCCTCGCGCTCGTCGAGAGCCAGAAGGGCAAGGCCAAGAGCCTCGCCGTGTTCGGCTGAGCCGGCCACCGGGAAGAGCGCCGACCGCACGCTGGGGAGCGGGCGGGCCGGCCACCGTGGAGCGGGCGGGCCGGGCCCGCTCCACGATCCCCCTCGCAAGGGGTCTATCCGCGACGCCCGGGCGATTCACCCCTACGGGCAGGCGCTCGGAGTGAAGGGCGGGAGCGCAGGGGGGCGCTTTCCCCCGATCTTCTTCTCGGGCGGATCACCCCAGAACTACCGTTTCGGACATGGGACGCGGTGCTGGGGGCGAGGGCGCCAAGACGCTCGTACGGATCTGTGATCTGGCCGGACGGCCGCGGGGAACGGGCTTCGTCGCCGACGACCGGGGGACCGTCGTCACCAGTCACGAGGCCGTCGACGGACTGAGCAGGGTCGTGCTGCACGCCCCCGGCGAACGCACCTGGCTCGCCGAGGCCGACGACGTCACGCCCCTGCCCGAAGCGGGCCTCGCCCTCGTCCGCACCGACGGACTCGGGGTGCCGCCGCTGCCGGTCTCCTCGCGCACCGGAATCGAAACGGGCAGCTATGTGCGCGTCGCCGCCAACGGCTGGCGCGAGGCCCGGGTGCTCGGCACCTCGGCCGTCACCTACACCGCCACCGACCGCTTCCATCTCCTGGGCGGCGTACTGGAGTTGGCGATCGGCACGGCCGGCAGCGAGGCCATGCGGCTCGGCGGCGAGGCCAGCGGGGGCCCCGTCGTCGACACCGTCACCGGCGCCGTCCTCGGGGTCGTCGGCACCGCGCTGCACGCGGCCCACCAGGCCTCCGGCTTCGCCATGCCGCTGCACGCCGGACAGGGCCCGCTCGCCGAGCTGCTGCGCCGCAACGCCGCCACCGTGCCCGCCTACGGCGCCGACCTCAACCTGGCCGGCGTCCTCCAGCTCACCGCCACCTCGGTGGGCTCCGCCGGCGGCCCCCGTCCCTGGCAGGACCCGGTCGAACGGACCGCCACCGTGGGGGAGTTCGCCGCCTTCGGTACCGGCGACGCCCTCGTGCTCGGGCTCGTCGGGGATCCCGGCACCGGCCGCACCACCGAACTCGCCGCCCTCGCCGCACGCCGGGCCCGCGGCGCCGAACCCGCGCCCACGCTCTGGCTGCGCGGCGCCGACCTCCACGCCGACGACACCTGTATCGCGGACGCCGTCGGCCGCGCCCTCGCCCACGCGGCCCGGATCGTCGCCGCCCGGGTGGCACGCGGCGAGGAACCGGCGGCCACCCCCGACCGCCTCGCCCACCTCGCCCGCGAGGCCGGACGCCCGCTGCTGGTCCTCCTGGACGGTCCCGAGGAGATGCCGCCGGTCCTCGCCCACCGCCTGGCCGAATGGACCGCCGGGACGGTGGAGTGGCTCGGCGCGGCCGGGGCGCGCCTGGTCGTCGCCTGCCGGCCCGAGCACTGGGAGCAGGCCGGCGCCCACTACCCCGAAGGCGTCCTGTACCCCGCCCGGCTGCCCCGCCTGCCCGACGGGGTGCGCGTCGGCGACCTCGGGCCCAAGGAGGCCGCCCGCGCCCGCGAGCGCTACGGCATCGCGGAGGGCGCGCTCGGCGACCGCGACGCGCGCCACCCCCTCACCCTGCGGCTGCTCGCCGAGGTGCGCGCCGCACTGCCCGCCGAGACCGAGGGAAGGCCGGACCGCGAGGAGGTCTTCTCCGCACACCTGGACCTGATGTGCCTGCGCATCGCGGTGCGGGTCGCCGCCTCGGCCCGCCCGCCGGTGCGCGGCCGCGCGGTGCGCAGGCTCGCGGCCCGCGTCGGCGGACAGGTGCACGAGGCGGCCCGGCGCTGCCTGGGCCCCGGCCAGGGCGAGCTGGACCGGGAGTCGTTCGAGGAGATCTTCCCGTGGCGGACCGGCTCGGCCTCCGCGGTGCTCACCGAGGGCCTGCTGGTGCCCGCCGGTTCCGGCTACCGCTTCGCGCACGAGGAGCTCGCCGACTGGGTCCAGGCCGGCCACCTCGACCTGGACGCCGCCCTGTACGCCCTGGTGCACCGCTGGTCCGACGAGAGCGACCCGGGGACCGTCGTCCGGCTGCCCTCACGGGACGCCCACGGCGCCGTGGTGCCGGGCGGCCACGTGCCGCCGCCGCCCGGCTCGGGACCCGCCCCCGCCGAGCGCTCCCTGCCGGTGCCCCGGCACCGCATTGGGCCCGTACTGGAGGCCATGCTGCTCCTCGGCAGCCGGCACGGATCGACTCAACTCGCCCTGAAACTCAAGGAGTTGGTGACCGCTCTCGACCGGGCGCCGGTCAAGGGCGCGGACGGCGGACGGTTCGCGGACGCCCAGTGGTGGGCGGTCCACCTCCTCACCGGGACCCTGCTGCGCGTCCCCGACGCCCGGCCCTACCAGGAAGTGCTGCGGCTGCTCGCCGACCGGATCAGCCACCGGTCCCTGCACGGGGGCGGCCCCGCGAACCTGGGCGCGCTCGGCTCGTTCGGGCCGTGGTTCTGGATGCGGCTGCGCCTCGGCGAGGACGGCAGGTTCGAGCTGTTGCGCCGCCTGGTGCCGGCCGACGGGGTGCCCGGCGCCACGCCCGGCTGGGAGCGCTACCTGGACGCGGCCGACCGGCGGCTCGCGGCCGAGCCCAGGACCGTACAGCCGCTGCTCTGCCGCTGGTTCGGCGACGAACGGCCGCTGCCGGTGGCGCCCGGCACCGAGGTGCGGCCCACCGTCGCGCGGGCGGCGCAGGCCCTGCTGTACGCGCGCCGGGCCCTGGCGGTCGACGACCTCACCGAGGCGCTGGTGGCGACCGACCACGTACGGGCCGACGAACTCCTCACCCAGCTCGCCGAGGACGAGCCGTCCGCGCTGTGCCGGGCCGTGGACCGCTGGGCCCACGACGACCGACCCGAGCGCCGCGCCGCGGCCGCCGCCCACGGGCCGCGCGTCGCCCTGGGCATCCGCACCCCCGCCGACCGGGACCTGCTGCGCTACGCGGCCCTCGCGCTGCTCGCCCGCCCCGAGGACACGCCCGTGCACGGCGCGGCCCTCGCGCTCCTGGTCCGCGACCCCGGCACCCGCGCCCGCTACCTCGACCGGGCGCTCGCCGCCTACACCGCGGGCGACCCGGCGCTGCCGGCCGCCGCGCTCGCCACCGCCCTCACCACCCACCCCGAACCCGTGCTCGCCGCCTTCCGCGCACGGCTGCACGAGGCCGGCGCGCACGCGGCCGACGTCCTCGGCGCGCTCGCCGAGATCAACACCCCCGCCCTCGCCCGGCGCGCCGCGGCCCTCGTACAGGAACACGCCGAGCGCCACCCGGAGGCCGCCGGGCCGACGGCCGCCTTCGTGGAGCGGCGGCTCGCCTACGGCCCGGCGGCCCGCGCGGTGCTCTTCCCGATGGTGACCAGCCTGCTGCGCGGCCCCGCCCACCCCGTCCGGCGCGCCCTGGCCCCCGTGCTCGCCGCCCCCGGCACCCGCGCCTCGCGCCCGCTGCGTGCCGAGCTGCTCGATGTCCTGCTCGACTTCGAGCGCTACGAATCGCGCGACCCCGGCGTGGTCGACGCGCTGCTCGACGCCGCCGCGCACGGTTCGGGGGAGCGGGCCGAGGCCCGCACCCGCGACCTCGTCCACCGCACCGGACTCCTCTTCGTCCGTACGCCCGAAGGCGCGGCCCGCTTCGACCGGCGCCTGGTCGAGCTCTGCGAGGAGGTCCCCGGCTTCGCCGCGCAGGTCGCCGGATGGCTCGTCCAGGCGCCGCACGAATGGGCCGCCGTGGTCGGCCCGGGCGCCCGGCGCTCGGTGGAGACGCTGGGCACTCCCATGCCGATGCGATCCCGGGCCGCCGGGCATGGCAGTCTTAGACCTGCATAACGCGTAAGGGTCAACGACGTACACGGGTTCGAGGAGCGGTCACAGTGCAGCGCTGGCGTGGCTTGGAGGACATCCCCCAGGACTGGGGACGCAGCGTCGTCACCATCGGCTCCTACGACGGGGTGCACCGCGGACACCAGCTGATCATCGGGCGGACCGTGGAGCGCGCCCGCGAGCTGGGCGTGCCGTCCGTCGTGGTCACCTTCGACCCGCACCCCAGCGAGGTCGTGCGCCCCGGCAGCCACCCGCCGCTGCTCGCCCCGCACCACCGGCGCGCCGAACTGATGGCACAGCTCGGTGTCGACGCGATCCTGATCCTCCCCTTCACCAGCGAGTTCTCCAAGCTGTCGGCCGCCGACTTCGTGGTGAAGGTCCTGGTCGACAAGCTGCACGCCAAGCTCGTCGTGGAGGGCCCCAACTTCCGCTTCGGGCACAAGGCCGCGGGCAACGTCGAGGTGCTCGCCGAGCTCGGCCGCGGCTACGACTACGAGGTCGAGGTCATCGACCTGCGGGTGCGCGGCGAGGCGGGCGGCGGCGAGCCGTTCTCCTCCACGCTGACCCGCCGCCTGGTCGCCGAGGGCGACATCGAGGGCGCCGCCGAGATCCTCGGCCGCCCGCACCGGGTCGAGGGCGTCGTGGTGCGCGGCGCCCAGCGCGGCCGCGAACTCGGCTACCCGACGGCCAACGTCGAGACCCTGCCGCACACCGCGATCCCCGCGGACGGCGTATACGCGGGCTGGCTCACGGCCGACAACGAGCGGATGCCGGCGGCCATTTCGGTCGGCACCAACCCCCAGTTCGACGGCACCGAGCGCACGGTGGAGGCGTACGCCATCGACCGGGTGGGCCTCGACCTGTACGGCCTGCACGTCGCCGTCGACTTCCTCGCCTACGTCCGCGGCATGGCCAAGTTCGACTCCATCGAGGCCCTCCTCGAAGCGATCGGCGACGACGTGAAGCGCTCCAGCGAACTGATCGAGGCGTACGAGGCCGAGCGCGGCTAGGGTCCGGGCGCACCCGGGACCAGGCAGGTCAAGTACCGGTCAATCACTGATCCAAAACCGTCCAAGTCCTGGCATCCATTGCCCATGGGTGCGCGGTATGGGCGGTTTTCCTGGTTCGGGGCCCTTGCACCGCACGTAGGTTGAACCGCGATTCACCCCATTCCGCAAGGGGAACGCGTGGGCGAGCAGCCCGTGTCCCGCCTCCTGGACCTCGTCGGCGACGTGCCGGCGCAGGGCGCTCAGCAAGGCGTACCGCCGTACCACACCCCGGTGTTCATACCCGCCCATCCGCGCCACCCGGGCGGCGGAGCCCCGCCGCGCATCGACTACGAACTCCTGACGGACGAAGAACGTCGGCGCCAACACCTGGGGCGACCTCAAGCGGCTGGGCGGCGACGTCGGTGATGGTGCGAAGAAGGCGTGGCATGGCTTCACGGGCCTCTTCTGACGGCGCGGCCCCCGCGAAACTGCCTCACCTGGGTACGTCCTGGTACCGGCGGGGCGTGGGGTACTGGCTGCGTCGCGCCGTATCGGCGCTGGTCCAGCTCGGCTTCGCCGCCCTGTTCGGGCTGGTCTCGGTGGGTGTGTGGCGGCTCGTCGAATCGCTGCTGCCGCCCGGATGGCACGCGGGCGCCGACATGATGATGGGCGCTCTGAGCCTGGGCTTCCTGGTGCGGGGATGGGTCTGGGGGCGGCGGACCATCCGCGCCAAGCCGGCCGCTCCGCCCACGCCCGAGCAGGCATGGCAACGCCACCGGCTGGCGCGGGCGGGCCGAGGCAGCGCGGACCCCGACTTCGGCAGGCGCGGCGGACCGCTGCTGTTCTTCGCGCCCTTGCTTGTGCCGTGCGTGGCCTGGTGGATCGGCGTGACCTGCGCGACCCAGTTCATCCGCGAACTCCCCTCCGAAGCCGGCGCCCGCAAGGCGCTCACCCGCCCCTGACCGCCGCCGCCCAGTGGCAGGCGACCTGCGCCGCCGGGCCGCCCGCGAGGACCGGCAGGTCGTCCGTGCGGCAGCGTTCCGCGACGCCCGCCCGGTCGGCCTCGCCCGAGGCCAGGACGTGGCAGCGGGCATGGAAGCGGCAGCCGCCCGGGACGCGGGCGGGGTCCGGGGGCTCCCCGGCCAGGACCACCGGGTCGCCCGGGGACTCCGGCAGCACCGACAACAGCGCCTGGGTGTAAGGGTGTTGGGGGCGCGTCAGGACGTCCTCGACCGGGCCCGTCTCCACGATGCGGCCCAGGTACATCACCGCCACCCGGTCCGCGATGTTCCAGGCCAGACCGAGATCGTGGGTCACCACCAGCGCGGACAGGCCGAGTTCGTCCCGCAGGCGCAGCAGCAGCGCCAGGATCTCGCCGCGCACCGACGCGTCGAGCGAGGCCACCGGCTCGTCCGCGACGATCAGTTCGGGGGACAGCACGAGGGCGCCCGCGATCACCACGCGCTGGCGCTGGCCCCCCGACAGCTCGTGCGGATAGCGCAGGAAGAACCGCTCGGGCGGACGCAGACCCGCCCGGGACAGCGCATCGGCCACCAACTCCCCCTCGTTCGGGGGCGATCCGTGGATGCGCAGGCCCTCGGCCACCGCGTCGTACACCGTGTGCCGGGGGTTGAGGGAGCCGCTGGGATCCTGAAGCACCAACTGGACGCGCCTGCGGTACGCCTTGAGGGCGCGGGCGTGGTGGTCGAGCGGGCTGCCGTCGAAGAGGACCGTGCCGCCGGTCGGGGCGACCAGGCCGAGCAGGGCGCGGGCAAGCGTCGTCTTGCCGCAGCCCGATTCGCCTACCAGGGCCACGATCTCGCCCGCGCCGACGGTGAGTTCGACACCGTCCACCGCCCGGGCCGGCGGAGCGCCGCGCCGCCCGGGGAAGGCGACGTGCAGCGCGGACGCGGCGAGGAGGGGAGCCGTGGGGGTGGTCATGCGGTGCTCCTCGACGGCGAACCGGCGTGGACGCAGGCCGCCCGGTGCTCCGGGCCCGCGTCCCGCAGCCACTGGTCGTCGACGGCGCAGACGCCGACCGCGACCGGACAGCGCGGATGGAAGGTGCAGCCCGGCGGCAGCGCGGACGGATCGGGCGGATCGCCCGCAAGCCCGCGCGGCGCACGGCGCGAGGCCGGGTCGCCGATGCGGGGGAAGGCGGCGGACAGGGCACGGCCGTACGGGTGCCGGGCCGCCGCGTAGACCTGGCGTGCCGGGCCCTCCTCGACGACGCGGCCCGCGTACATCACCGCGAGCCGGTCGCAGGTGTCGGCGAGCACCGCCAGATCGTGACTGATCATCAGCAGACTGATGCCCTGGTCGGCCACGAGCCGCTCGATCAGCCGCAGGATCTGGGCCTGGATCATCACGTCGAGCGCCGTCGTCGGCTCGTCCGCGACGATCAGGTCCGGGGCGCACGCCAGCGCCATCGCGATCATCACGCGCTGACGCTGACCGCCGGACAGTTCGTGCGGGTGGGCGCCCGCCCGGGCGGCCGGCAGGCCCACCTGTTCGAGGAGCCCGGCGACGCGCTCGCGGGCCTCGGCCGGTGACGCGAGGCCGTGCAGCACGATCGGCTCGGCGATCTGGTCGCCGATGCGGTGCACCGCGTTGAGCGAGTGCATGGCCCCCTGGAAGACGATGGACGCGCCCGCCCAGCGGACCGCCCGCAGCCTCCCCCACCGCATGGTCAGGACGTCCTCGCCGTCGAGCAGCACCGACCCCGTCAGCCTCGCCGACGAGGGCAGCAGCCGCAGCAGCGCCATCGCGAGCGTCGACTTCCCGCAGCCCGACTCGCCCGCGACGCCGAGCTTGCGGCCGGGCTCGATGGTCAGGTCGACGCCGCGGACGGCCGCCGCGCCGTTCCCGTACGTGACGTGCAGGTCCCTGATCTCCAGCAGGCTCACCGGACCCCCAGCTTCGGATTGAGGGCGGACTCGACGGCCCGGCCGCAGAGCGTGAACGCCAGCGCCACCAGGGCGATCGCGATACCGGGCGGCGCCAGGTACCACCAGTGGCCCGAGGAGACCGCCCCCGCCTCACGGGCGTCCTGGAGCATGCCGCCCCACGACACCACCGTCGGGTCGCCAAGACCCAGGAAGGCGAGGGTGGCCTCGGTGAGGATGGCGTTGGAGATGCCCAGCGTGGTCTGCGCGAGGACCAGCGGCATCACGTTCGGCAGGACGTGGCGGCTCATGACGTGGCCGTGGCCGCCGCCGAGCGCACGGGCGCGTTCGATGTACGGGCGCGACTCGACCGCGATGGTCTGCGCCCGCACGAGCCGGGCCGTCGTCGGCCAGGACGTCACACCGATCGCCAGGACCACCGTCCAGAGGCTGTGCGACATGACGGTGGCGAGCACGATCGCGAGCACCAGCGTGGGCATCACGAGGAACCAGTCGGTGACCCGCATCAGGACCGTGGCGAGCCACCCCCCGTAGTGCCCGGCCAGAATGCCGACCAGGGTGCCGATGGCCACGCTCAGGGCGGCCGCGAGCAGCCCCACCGCGAGCGAGACGCGGGCACCCCAGACCAGAAGGCCGAGCAGCGAGCGCCCGAACTGGTCGGTGCCGAGCGGGAACCGGGCGCTCGGGGGCTCCAGGGCGCCGCCGCTCGCACCGGTCACGCTCTGGACGTCGTCGCCGACGGTGAGCGGCGCCGTGAGCGCGGCCAGGGCGATCAGGACGAGGCCCGCGAGACCGTACAGGCCGGCCCGGTGCGTACGGTAGGCACGCCAGAAACGGGCCACGGAACCGCGGCGGCGCGCCCAGGCGAGGGAGCCCGCAGTGCCGGGGCCGGCGGTCGTGGTCACCGGGCCGCCTCCGGCCCGGGCGGCGGCGCGTACGTGGTCGTCGTCATCGGCCCACCCTGGGATCGAGGAGCGGATACAGCAGGTCGGCCAGGAGGTTCATCACGATCATCGCGCCCGCGAAAACCATGAACAGGCCCTGCACCAGAGGCAGATCGGGCACGCTCAGCGCCTGGTAGAAGAGGCCGCCCAGCCCCGGCCAGGAGAACACCGTCTCCACCAGGATCGAACCGGCCGCCACATGGCCCAGATTGATGAACAGCATCGTGACCGTCGGCAGCAGCGCGTTGGGCACCGCGTGGTGACGGCGCACCGCGGCGTCGCGCAGTCCCTTCGCGCGGGCCGTCGTCAGATAGTCGCCGCCCATCTCGTCCAGGAGCGAGGAGCGCATCACGAGCAGGGTCTGCGCGTACTGCACCGCCACCAGCGTGAGCACCGGCAGCACCAGGTGGTGCGCGACGTCCAGGACGTGGGCGAGGCCGCTGGTGTCGCCGGACTCCATGCCCCCGGTCGGGAACAGGCCGGGGACGGGCCCCGCGCCCACCGAGAACGTGATGACGAGCAGCAGCCCGAGCCAGAACGACGGCACCGACCACAGCGTCAGCGCGAGCCCCGTGTGGAACCGGTCGCCGAGGCCCCCGCGGCGCCAGGCCGAGCGGGTGCCGAGCCAGATGCCGAGCACCGAATAGAGGACGACGGCCGTCCCGGTCAGGAGCAGGGTCGCCGGCAGCTTCTCGGCGATGAGCGTGCCGACCGGGGCATGGAACTGGTACGAGGTGCCCAGATCGCCCGCGAGCGCCCGGTGGCAGTAGTCCGTGAACTGCTGCCACAGCGGCAGATCGAGCCCGAACTGGCTTCTGAGGGCGGCCAGTTGCTCGGCGGAGACCTGACGGCCGTGGGTCATGGTGCGGACCGGGTCGCCGGGAACGATCCGGAACAGGAAGAAACTCGTGACGAGGACGGCGAACATCGAGACCGCCGCCCCCGCCAGCCGGCCGCCCACGTACCGCAGACAGGTGAGCGCCGGGCCCGCGGCCGCGAAGCGCCGGCCGCGCGGACCGGTGCGCGCCTCGACGGCCGCGGCGGGGGTCCCGGCCGGATTCGCTGTGGTCATCGGCTACTCGCGGTCGTCGGCGCCGGCGCGGCGGCGCAGGACCAGGAACGAGCCGGCCCCGGCCAGGACGAGGACGCCCGCGACGACGCCGAGGACGAGCCCCGCGGAAGCGCCGCGGTGCGGCCCGGCCCCCGAACCGGGCCCGGGCACCGCCGACCACCAGCTCCAGTAGCCGTCCTGCCCGAAGATGTTGCCCGCGGCCTCGGGCATCGTCATGATCGACGCGATCCGGTCGGTGCGGTACGCCTCGACCGCGTTGGGGTACGCCATGACATTGATGTACCCGGTGTCGTACAGCCGCGACTCCATCTCCTTGACCAGGTCCGCCCGCTTGGCGGTGTCGTATTCGGCCACCTGCCGCGCGTACAGCGCGTCGAACCGCCCGTCGCACACGAAGTCGTCGGTCTGTCCGCTCACCTTCGGCGTCGCGGGCAGCGCGGCGCAGGTGTGGATGGACAGCACGTAGTCGGGGTCGGGGCTGACCGAGTAGCCGTCCAGGGCGAGGTCGTACTCGCCGGCCGCCCACGGGTCGGTGACGTTGTCGACGCAGTCCACCGTCAGGCCGATGCCGAGCTTGCCCCACCACTCCTGGAGGTATTTGCCGATGGCCTTGTCGTTGGGGTCGACGGCGTGACAGAGCAGGCGCAGGGACAGCGGCTTCCCGTCCCTGCCGCGCCGCCTCCCGCCGTCTCCCGTGCGGTAGCCGGCCGCATCGAGCAGCGCCGCCGCCCGCGCCGGATCGTAGGAGGTCCTCTGGGCGGCGGCCGGTGTCCAGAAGTAGTCGGCGAACCGGGGCGGGATGTAACCCTGCCCCTCGACCGCGTGCCCCTGGAACACCTTGTCGACGAGGATCTTGCGGTCGATGGCCGCGAAGAGCGCCCGGCGCACCCTCACGTCGAGCAGCGCCGGGTTGCCGTCGCCGAACCTCTTCCCGTCCCTGGACCGCGCACCGGGGTTGGTGGCGAGCGCGAGGAAGCGCCGGCCGGGCGCGTCGTTGACCTTGATGCCCGGAGTGGACTTCAGTGAACTCGCCTGTGCGGGCGTCAAGTTGGAGACGAAGGACACCTCGCCCTTGCGGAGCGCCGCGACCGCCGCGTCATTGTCCTTGTAGTACTTGAAGACCAGCTCGTCGAACTTGGGAGCACCCCGCCAGAAGCTGTTGTTCGGCTTCAGCTTGATGTACTGGTCGACCTTGTACTCGGTCAGGACGAACGGTCCGTCGCCGACGACGGGGAATCGCCGGTCGTTGTTGAACTTGGTGAAGTCGCCGACCTTCGCCCACACGTGCTCCGGCACGATCGGCACGTCGAGCGCCGTCATCGTCGCCTGGGGCCGCTTGAGTTCGACGACGAGCGTGGCCGGGTCCGGCGCGCTGACCTTCTTGAAGTTCGCGACGAAGCTGCCGTTGGCGGTCGCCGCGCCCTTGTCGCCCATCATCGTGTTGAACGTCCAGGCCGCGTCCCGGGCGGTGACCGGCTGCCCGTCCGACCAGCGGGAGTTCCCGCGCAGGGTGTACGTCCAGGTGAGCTTGGACCGCGAGGCCCTCCACGCGGTGGCGAGACCCGCGATCGCGTGACCGTCCTTCGGGTCGTAGTCCGTCAGGTACGGATACATCAGACGGTGCACGCTGGTGCTGATCACCCGCTGGGCGAGGAAGGGGCTCAGCGAGTCGACGCTCTGCGAGACGGCGACCGTGAGCACCTTCCGCCCGCCCGGGGCGTCGCCGGCCGTGGCGCCCCGGGCGGGGAGTGCGGCTCCGGCGATCAGCGCCAGGGCGGCAGCCCCCAGGGCCACCCGGCGGCCCGGCCGCGACGGTCGCGGGGTGTCGCGCGACGGGACTGTTCTTGCCATGGACGGTGACCTCGCGTCATCACTCGCACGGAAAAGCAGGGTTGATCGCAGGCGGAGCGCCGGTGGAACAGGAGGCGGTGGCCGGTTTGGGCGCAGGTCTATCAGCGTGGTCTAGACGTGTCAACGAGGCATCGCAGGCCATTCGCGGGCCATGTGGTCTGCGAAAACACCGAAGGGCCCGCACCGTTCCCACGGTGCGGGCCCTCATTGGTCCAGTCCTCCGCCGCCCTACTGCTGAGGGGCTGACGGCGGTTGCGGAGCGTGATCGCCGCCGTCCTCCCCGGCCTGCGGCCGCGGCGGCTGGTGCTGCCAGCCGGCGGGCGGCTGCGGGGCGTTGGGGTAGGGCTGGCCGGGAGCGGGCTGCCCCGGCTGGCCCGGCTGGGGCGCGGGCATCTGCCCGGGCTGTCCCGGCTGTCCCGGCTGTCCCGGCTGTCCCGATGGGGCCGGCTGGGCCCCGTAGGCCTGGCCGGGGTACGGCTGACCGGGGTAGGGCCGGTTCTGCGGCGCCGGGTAGGGCTGGCCGGGCTGCGCCTGCTGCGGGAACGGCTGCCCCGGCGCGGGGTGACCCGGGGCCGGCTGGGGCTGACCGGGGTAGGGTCCCGGCTGGGCCACGCCGGGCTGGGGCTGTTCCGGGTAGGGCTGTCCCGGGTAGGGCTGGCCGGACTGCGGCTGGGGCTGCGCCTGGCCGGGGAACGGCTGGGCGGGGGCGCCCTGATGGCCCGGCATCGGCGGGGCCATGTGCGGGGGCGGGTTGAGACCGTCCCCCGTCCACAGCCCTTGCTGCTGCTGGGCGCGGACGAAGTCCTCGGCCACCAGCGCGGAGAGGTTGAAGTAGGCCTCCCGGGTCTTGGGCCGCATCATGTCGAGGTCCACCTCGGCGCCCGCCGACAGGTGCTCGTCGAACGGCACCACGACCACACCGCGGCAGCGCGTCTGGAAGTGCTGCACGATGTCGTCCACCTTGATCATCTTGCCGGTCTCGCGGACGCCGGAGATGACCGTGAGGGAACGCTGGACCAGCTCGGCGTAGCCGTGCGCCGAGAGCCAGTCGAGCGTGGTCGAGGCGCTGGACGCGCCGTCCACCGACGGCGTCGAGATGATGATCAACTGGTCGGCGAGGTCGAGCACCCCGCGCATCGCGGAGTACAGCAGACCGGTGCCCGAGTCGGTGAGGATGATCGGGTACTGCTTGCCGAGGACGTCGATGGCGCGCCGGTAGTCCTCGTCGTTGAACGTCGTGGACACCGCGGGGTCGACGTCGTTCGCGATGATTTCGAGTCCGGACGGCGCCTGCGAGGTGAACCGGCGGATGTCCATGTACGAGTTGAGGTACGGGATCGCCTGGACCAGGTCGCGAATGGTGGCCCCGGTCTCACGACGCACCCGGCGGCCGAGCGTGCCGGCGTCGGGGTTGGCGTCGATCGCCAGGATCTTGTCCTGCCGCTCGGTGGCCAGGGTCGCACCCAGCGCGGTCGTCGTGGTCGTCTTGCCGACACCGCCCTTGAGGGAGATGACGGCGATCCGGTAGCAGGACAGGACGGGCGTCCGGATCAGGTTGAGCTTGTGCTGCCTGGCCGCCTCCTCCTTCTTGGCGCCGGGCTTGAAGCGCGAGGCCCCGGCAGCCGGGCCCCGGCTGCTCTTCGCCTTCGGCTTGTTGTTGCGCAGCAGCCGGTCGGAGGACAGCTCGACGGCGGCCGTGTACCCGAGCGGGGCGCCCGGGTTCGAGCGCTCCCGCTGGTCGTGCGCGATCGGCGCGGGCCAGGCGGTACCGGACCGGGGGTCGACGGGCTGCACGGGGGGCGTCGGCTGGGCGTGCGGGTCGACGGGACCCTGCGGGCCCGGCTGCGCCACCGGGGCGGGCTGCCCCTGTATGGGGCCGCCCTGCGGTCCGGGCCGACCCTGCTGCGGGAAGCCGTAGCCGCCCTGTGCGGCGCCGGGCACGGGGCCGGGCTGCGGTGCGGCCGGCGCCGGGATCGGGGCCTGGTCCTGGGCCTGGGCCGGTGGGGTGGCGGGGTGCGGGAAGCCGTAGCCGCCTTGCTGCGCGGCGTCAGCGGGGGCCGCGGGAGCCGGAGGGGTGCTCGGGGCGGCGTTCGGGTGCGGGAAGCCGTAACTGCCTTGCGGGGGAAGGGAGTTGGGCGCGGGCGGCTGGGGGGTGCCCCCCGGTTGACCCGGCTGGCCTGGGTGGCCCGGCTGGCCCGGGTGGCCCGGCTGGCCCGGGTGGGCCTGCGGTGCGGGCTGACCCTGGTGGGGGAAGTCGTAGCCGCCCTGCTGCTGCGGGGGCTGCGGCTGCTGCGGCCACCCGGGGGCGGCCGGTGCGGCCTGCTCCGGGAACGGTCCCGGCGCCGGCTGTGCCTGCGGCTGTACCGGCCACTGGGGTGCGGCGGTGGGCGCGGCGGGCTGGAACGCCGGGGGCAGCGGCGGGAGCCCGGGCTGCGGCCCGGCGGACGCGGCCCACGGCTGATCGGCGGGGGGCGCGTCCTGCGGCTCCACGGCAGGGGCGTCCGAGGGGACGGCATCCACGGGCGCTACAGCGTCCGCGATCGGAGCCGCGTCCGCGACCGGCACGGCATCGGCGATCGGAGCCGTGTCCGTGAGGGGTGCCGCGTCCGTGATGGGCGCGGGCGGGGCGGCCTCCGGGGTGGCTTCGGCGTCTGTGGCTTCGGCGTCTGCGGGGGCGGCGTCTGCGGGGACGGCGTCCGTGGGGACGGCGTCCGAAGGGGTGGCGTCGACGGGGTGCTCGGCGTCGAAGCGAGGATGGCCCGGCTCCGGGACGGCCGGGCTGTCGTTCGGCGCGACGTCGCCGTGGGAGCTGTCGGGGGCGTCGTCGTGCGAGGGGAGGTCGCCCTTGTCGTCTTCGCCGTCCTCGTCGGCCGACGGCGCCTTGGGGGCGTCCTCGGCGGAGGCCAGGGTCGACAGCGTGCCGCTGGGGCGCCTGTTGGGACCCTCGTTGAAGGGGTCGAAATCGTCAAAGCCGTCCGAAGCGCCCGAGTCGGTCGAGCCGCCCGAGCCGTCGGAGTCGCCCGAGTTGACCGAATCGCCGGATTCGCCGCTGCGGCCGGATTCCGTCGAGCCGGCCGCAGGGCTGGAAGCAGGGGCGTCCGAGGCGTCCGAAGTGGCCGGCGCTGCGGGGGCGTCGAGGGCTTCGGGGCTCCCGGGGTCGGCGTCCTCCGCCGAGGGTGTCACGGTCGCCGCGGTCGGCTCGTGCGCGGGCGCTGAGGCTGACGATGGGTCAGAGACGGGTGCCGGGGCGGGCGGAGCCGGGGGCGTGGTCGGCGCGGGCGCGGATTCCCCGCGTGCCGCGGCCGCCGCCGCTTCGAGCTGCTCGAACTCCCGCTTGAGGGCGGTGGGCGAGAACCGCATCGTCGCGCCGCTCTCGATGTCGCCGCCGCCGAAGGCCTGGCCCTCGTCCGCAGGACGGGGAGCGGGGGGTGCGGGCGGGGCCGGGGGCGCGGGTGCCGGGAAGGCGGCCGGGGGAGTGGCCGGTGCCGAAGCGGCCGGAGGCGGAGGCGGCGTGGTGGCCCAATGCGGCTGCCAGCCACCGTCGTCCGGAAGGCTCGGCACGTTGAGCGGTGCACCGGCCGGACCGGTCGGTGGGGGTGGCGGAAGCGGAGCCCCCGCGTTCCCGCTCTGCTCCCCGAAGGGAGCCGGTGCCGGTGCCGGAGTCGGTGCCTGCGCGGGCGGGGTGTCCTGCGCACCCTGGGTGTACCAGGCGGGCGGGGTGTAGTCGATGGTGAACTCACCCGTGGTCTCGGGATCGGCGTCGGACCGATTCTCGTCGCGTGCGTTCCCGCCGGTGCGGAACTGGTCCTGGTCGCTGTTCACCGGTTTCCTTTCGTTTCGCCTGTGACCGGGTCGTGGGCCGTGGGTTTCCTGGACGTGTACGGACCGGGGCGGGGCACTCCCCGTGTGCGGGGCGCGGAGTCGTGCGCGGTCGCCCGCCTCTGTCCCCACCGCGAGCGCCGCGTCGTCCGGAACGTCGGACGGCGTGCGTCGCCATGGAGTCCCTGCCCCCGGTCCGTCCCACCCTAATCGTCGTCAATACCGGTACGGCAGGCCCGGCCACCCCGAGCGCCTGTCCCCTTCGTCACCCTCGCCTCAGGGGCCACGCCGAAGTGGCCGGGCCGGGGCCGGGAGTGGGGGACGAAAGGGTCGGACCGGGTCAACTCCCGCGCCGCGCCCCGTGTCAGTCGACCCGTCGGGCGTTCCCCAACAATCCGGTCTCGGTGTCGGTGGCCTGCGTCATGGTGAAGGAACGGTCGCGGTCGTTGCACCACAGGGTGACGCCGTCCGCGAGCGTCGAGAGGGCCTCCTGCTCCGTGCGCGGCAGGTTCACGATGCGGCTCAGCTGCGCGGCCTCGTCCGGCGAGACCCGCTGCACACCGACGAGCCGTGCCTGGCGGATCAGCCGCGGGGCGACCGGACTGACATAGGGGAGCAGGGTCAGCACCGCCTGCCAGGGCGCCGAGACCACCCGCCCGCGGGGCGGCCGCATACCGCAGTCCCGCACCACGAGCACCGGCTCGCCGGCCGACGCGCCGAGCGGAGGCACCCGGCCCACGTCGTGCACCGTCATGCCGCTCTGGCTGGCGATCGCGTGCACCAGCGGGGCCCACGCCTGGGGGCGGCCGGTCTCGACCGCGACGCGTATGCCGGTCGCCGCGGCGCGCAGCGCGAGCACATGGGCCGTCCACAGACCGCCGATGAACACGATGTCGTACGCGGTCGGCCGGCTCACCCCGAGCACCGCGGGCCGGCCCTCGGTGTCCACGCCGACGACCACCCCGTCGTCCCCGATGGGCAGCGCCAACGCGTCCAACTGCTCGATGGACAGGGCATGCCGGCGGTGGCGCGGGCCGATGAGGCCGAAGCCCGTGCGGGGCCCGGGGCGCGCGCTCGCCGCCGAAGTCGTGGTGGCCATCAGCGGGCGCCTCCGAACGGCAGAGTGGCGAGCATCCCGGGGAGCTGCTCGTGGTCGAGCGGCACGAGCCCGGTCTTCGCCTCGCGCGCGGTGCGCGTCAACGCCTGCCGGGCCGAAGCCAGTTCGGCGTCACTGCGGCCGGTGACCCTGACGTGGCCGCTGATGGTGCCCTCCCGGGCACTCGTCCGCGCGATGGTGAGGCTGAAGGTGGTCGCGAGCGCGGGGATCCCCGTCAGGAGGGCTGCCAACTGCGGCAGCCCGCCCGTCCCGGACGCCGCGTCGATCCGCGGCCAGCGCCGCACCCAGTACGTGGTGTGCCGACGGTTGTCGCAGCGCCAGGACCGGCTCGACTCCTCGGTGCGCCGCTGCGGCGCCTCCGTGCGGCCCGCCTGCGCCGTGACGAGCGGATTGGCGCAGGCCGACGTGGCGACCGCGTCCGCCAGCTCCTCCTCGGTCAGCACCGTGGTGTGCAGGCCCGCGCCGGTCAGCCGGCTCGCCAGATGGAGCGCGGCGCGTGCCGCGCACTTCTGGGCGCCCTCGATGCCGCCGTCCCGCGCGGCCACCGCCTCCGGGCACAGCTGCGGGTTGAGCTTCAGGGCGATCCAGGTGATGCGGATCGCCGGCGACGCCGTCTGGGCGTGCAGGGGTGCGTAGTTGGTGACCGCCACCGACTGCTGGGGCAGCCGCAGCGCCGGGGCCGGCTGGGTGTGCAGCACGATCTGTGCCGATTCGAGACGGATGTCGTCCACGTCGAGCGCATCGCGCACCAGCGCCAGCGGGAGCGGGCGCCTGCCGCGGTCGGCCCGCAGCGCCGTCGCGTCCGACTCGACCTGGAGGACGACGGTGAGGAAGCCGCCGTCACCGATCATCCCGATCGGCCGCTGGTCCCGGTCGCCGTGGCTGTAGGTGCGCAGCGTCGGATCGCACTCCACGGCCGGCGCGAGCCCCGGCAGGGTGCCCGGCGGCACCACGATGCCGCCCGCGCGGCGTCGGCGCTGTCGCAGCGCCCACGCGGTGCCCAGCCATTCGGGCAGCGTGCGCCCCCGCGGCCGCACCACCGCGAGCACCACGAGAGCCGCGGCGACGACGCCCGCCGGCACCAGCGCCATCGGCCCGGCGACCCACGCGGCGAACAGGAGCACGGCGGCCGACTCGATCAGGACCAGCTGTTGCAGACGAAACGAACCAACGCGTCCGGAACGGGATTTGAGGCGGGGCGCCACCGGTCCGACGGCCACCGGCGCCGGCTGACGCACCACCGCCGGGGACGGCTCCGTACGCCCTCCTGGACGCGGGCTTTCGCCACCCGGCGCGGCGGAGCGCTCCCGCGAGCGCGACCGAGTCCCTGTCGGCGAAACCATCCTGAACCCCCCGAACTCCTCGAAAGCCCTTGGCCGATGGGGCCTTTGAGAACCCGCTCACCCTATCCGCCCCAGGCGTACGATCACGTAACAGGCATAGTAGGTCGCCGGTCTGACAACGCAGGGCGGGAGACGGGCTCCCGCCGCTCCGCACGGGGACAATGGAGAACGCGGACACTCATGGCATCACGGCGGGACGAGCTCAACGCGTACACCTTCGCGAAGCGTCGCACGCTCGCATCGTTCATCCAGCCCTCGCCGACGGGCTCGGAAGAGGGGGCGCCGCGCCCGCTGCGCGCCGTGCTTCCGGGCGCCGTCGCGGCCGTGGTGCTGCTCGCCGCGTTCGGCGCGTGGGGGATGTTCAAACCTACCGCGCCGCCCGGCTGGGACACCCCGGGCGAGAAGGTGATCATCGCGAGCGAGTCCACCACCCGGTACGTGGTGCTGACCACCGACGGCAGGAAGGAACTGCACCCCGTCCTCAACATGGCGTCCGCGAAACTCCTGCTCGACCCCGACAAGGGCCAGGTCGTCAAGGTCGACGAATCCGTGCTCGACAAGGGCTCCCTGCCCCACGGCGCCACCCTCGGCATCCCCTACGCACCCGACCGGCTGCCCTCCTCGGACGAGGCCGGATCCGCCAAGCGCTGGGCGGTGTGCGAGCGTCCCGGCGACGGCGGACGCGCCATCCAGAAGGCCGCGTTCGTCTTCGCCGACCGCGACATGAAACGCACGGACGGCTCCGAACGGCTGACCGGCGGACAGCTCATGTACGTCGTGGGAGCCGAGGACAAGACCCGTTACGTCGTGGACGCCCAGGGCACCAAGTACCAGGTCGGCTCCGACGAGCTCCTGCTGCGCGCCCTGGTCGGCTCCGGCCGGCAGCCCGAGCGGGTGTCCAAGCAGTGGCTGGAGACCCTCCGTTCGGGTGACCCGATCACCTTCCCCAAGGTCGAGGGGAAGATCGGCGCCCCCGCGGGCGTGCCCGGCACCCTGGCCCCCGACGCCAACAAGATCGGCATGGTCCTGCGCGCGCCCAACGGCGCGGGCAGCCAGTACTACCTCGTCCAGCAGGGGAGGATCGCGCCGGTCTCCGACTTCACGGCGAAGCTGCTCCTCAACAGCCGTGCGCTCGGCAACCTCATGAAGACCGGCCAGGCCACGGAGACCAACGCCTCCCAGTTCACCCCGGAGCCCACCGAGTTCGCCGCCCGGGAGAACTGGCCGCGCCAGGCGCCGGTCGCCGTCAACGACGCGGGCACGGCGAGCGGCAGCCGCAACACCGTCTGCAACGTGCTGCGCGACGTCAACAAGGACAACGGCGCCACCACCATGAGCACCTGGGCGGGCACCGACTTCCCCGCCCCGCTGCCCACCGGCTCCAGCAGCGCCTACGTGACGCCCGGTTCCGGCCAGCTCTTCCGCCAGGTCCAGGGTGCCCAGGCCACGGCGGGCGGCGTCTTCCTGGTGACGGACACGGGCCTGCGCTATGCCATGCAGTCCAACAGCGACAGCGCCGACGGCGACTCCGGCGCCGGCCTCAGCGCCGATCAGCGCAAGCAGCTCGACCAGGAGGCCCAGCAGGCCCAGACCCGGCTCGGCTACGCCAAGTCCGAGCCGGCGCCGATCCCCATGAGCTGGTCCACGTTCCTGCCCACCGGACCCCGCCTGTCGACCGGGGCGGCGCGCCAGCCCCAGGGCTCCTGAGGGGCGGCACGACCATGGCGTACGTCCTCAAGACCGTTGCCCTGTCCGCCGCGGCGGCCCTGACCGTGCTGGCGTCGCCCGCGGCCGCCGCCCCCGTCGACGACGGCGGCAGCGACCAGTGCACCTTTCCCTCCAAGCCCTACGCCGGCCGCCCCTGGGCGCTCCAGCGCGTACTCCTGGACGAGCTGTGGCACCAGTCGACCGGCAAGAACGTGAAGGTCGCCGTGATCGACACCGGCGTCGACACGAAGAACCCCCAACTGGCCGCGGCCGTCGACGCCTCCAAGGGCGTGAACTACCTGCCCAAGGACCTCAAGGACCCCGACAACCGGCCGCTCCCGCGCGGCGCCGAGAACGGCACGACCGACACCGTCGGACACGGGACGAAGGTCGCCGGGATCATCGCGGCCCGCCCCGCCAGTGGCACGGGCTTCGTGGGCCTCGCCCCCGACGCGACGATCATCCCCATCCAGCAGAACGACGCCGACGGCCACGGCACGGCGGAGACCCTGGCCCAAGCCATCCGCCACGCGATCGACGAGGGCGCCGAAGTCATCAACATCTCCCAGGACACGGCGAACGCGGTGGAGCCCGCCGGCTCCCTGCGGCAGGCGGTCGACGCGGCCCTGGCCCACCAGATCGTGGTGGTCGCCTCGGCGGGCAACGACGGCCTCGGCGGCAACGTCAAGCAGACCTACCCGGCGTCCTTCCCGGGCGTTCTCGCCGTCGCCGCGTCCGACCGCAACAACGAACGGGCCGCCTTCTCGCAGTCCGGCGCGTTCGTGGGCGTGGCCGCGCCCGGCGTCGACATGGTCTCCACCGTGCCCGGCGGCGGCCACTGCGCCGACAACGGCACGAGCTTCGCGGCGCCCTACGTCGCCGCGGTGGCGGCGCTCATCAAGGCCAAGCACCCCCAGTGGACCCAGCGCGAGATCGTCACGCAGATCCAGCAGACCGCGGAACGCTCGGTGGCCGGACACGACCGGCTGGTCGGCTGGGGCGTCGTCGACCCGGTCCGCGCCCTCACCGAGGACGATCACCCCCTGGAGTCCCCGGCCGCCCACGAGGGCGTCACCCCCGCCCGCGCCCCCACCCCCGCAGCTCTCCACCTCGGCGAGACCGACGAACAACGCACCCAGCGCCTGGCCGTGTACGTGGCGACCGGGGCGGCGGTCCTGGCGGCGGTGCTGGGCGGCGCGGCGGTGACGATCCGGGACGCGAGACGCCGGAGCCGGCGCGTGACGGACGGGAACGGAGCAACTGAGTAGAAGTACTCATGCCCGGTACGCCAACTCCTCGTAGCTTTGAGCGAACTGAGGGGACTGAGCGAGCCGGCGGGCCGAGGTGGCTGAGGGAACTCAGCCCCCTGAGCGACCCGAAGTAGCGCAGTCGTTCACCGTCAACTCGGGGCCGTTGATTCCCTGTTGGGCGAGGGGCGGGTGTTGGTTAGAGTGATTGCGGTGTGTTAACCGGTGCCGCTGATGAGTGACGATCACCTTCCGGCGCGGCCGGATCGCACGAGAACGAACGGGAATTGCGTGACGGGGAGGGGTGTCATGGGGCGGCGTCCTGCCGGCACGGACGAAGGCGACCGCGATGACGGCTGACCTCAGCCACGGCCTGGAGGCACTGAAGACCTTCAAGGGCCGCGTGGACACGGTGCTCGCCACCTTCGAGGACTCGCACGGCAGCCCCACGAGGCTCGCGTCCCACCAGATCCCCCGCGCGTCCTTCAGCGCCGCAGGCACGGCGTTCCCCGAGGCGGACGGCCTCTACGCCCAGTACCACCGCGTCCACGAACACCTGACCTCGCTGTCGAAGTCGCTCGGCCTCCAGATCGAGGCGATGGGGATCGCCGTGCACGGGGCGGATGTCGGGTTCGGCAACCTGGACGAGGAGACGCGGCAGCGGTTCTGGGCGATCCAGTCCAAGATCGACTACGACGCGGATGCGGCGAAGCGCGTGAAGGCCGGGCACCCGGACACCGAGCGCACCGACGACAAGACCGCCCGGACGGGGTGGTAGCGATGACCGACGGGAAGCCGCAGGCCTCCGCGCCGCAGGCACCACCGCTCACGGAAAAGCAGCGCGTCAGCCAGCAGGTGAGCGTCACCGACATGACCACGGAGGCGTCGCAGGCGCTGTCCGGCATGTTGTCCTTCGGCGGGTCACCGCGCTTCTTCGGCACCACCGATTTCGAGGGCCACCAGCTCAACGAAATGATCGATCTGGTGGAGCACGCCAACCCGGAACACCTCACCAGTGCGGGGGACGCGCTCTTCGCCGCCCACGAAGCGATCAAAGAGGCGGCCGGTGCCCTGGACAAGGACATCGCCCGCGTCGCCTGGGAAGGCCAGGCGGGCGACGCCTTCCGCGACTGGGGCAAGAACCTCGCCAACCACGCCAGGAACCTGGGTGACTTAGCCAGTACGGCCGGCGTCCAGATCAGCGCGGCCGGCACAGGCCTCGCGTCCGTCCGCCAGGCGATGCCACCCCGCGACCACCGCGCCGAGCCGGTCAAGGCGACGGACCTTCCGGCGGCGAAGAGGGTCGCGGGGAACGCGGAGTACGAGGCGGCGGTGCGGGTGGAGAGGGATCGCCAGGAGGCGATCAACCAGATGAACCGCCTGTCATCCTTCTACACCGTCTCAGAACAGACCCTGGCCGCACAGCAGCCGCCTGTCTTTCAGCCGATGCCGGCGGTGGGGGTGCCGCAGCCGGAGCCGGGCTTCGGCAAAATCAGCCCCGGTAGCGGGGGTTCGGGTGAGACAGGAACCCACCACTACTCGGTCGAGTCGACATCCCCGAGCCGGCATTCTGAGAAGGCCACCCCCTCGGCCTTCTCCCAGTCGGGAGCATTGACTGAGCCTGGTCACCACGCGAGCGTTCTGACGCCACCGCATGAGGTGTCACCCGATATGGGCGTGAATATCGACCTGAACAGTGCGGCGCCGCCGTCGGCGCCCAACGGCCCCACCGTGGCTCTTCCGCCTGCGACCACCAGTGTCACCGGCCCCAGTAGAAGCCCCATGCTTCCACCTCTCGCTAGCGTATGGACGCCCGCCGCGAGCGGTGGCGGCAGGGCACTTGGCAAGGTGAGCGAATCCCCTGGCGCAACACGAGCGACGGCCGGTTCAGCCAGCAGCGCGGAACGAGGCGTCACGAGTGCGGCGGGGCGTTCCGGCAGTCCAGGGCAGGTCGCAGCCAGGGGAGCCACCACTCCAGGGCAGGCGCCGGTGGGCCGGGGGGTAACGGGTGGGACCTCTAGGCCGATTGCTGCGGGTTCAGGCCGCGCCGCCTCGACTCCGGCACGGGGACAAGGCATCTCCGGTGGGCGCCCGAGCGGCATGACCAGTGGCTCGACAGGGGCACGCGCGCCGAGATCCTCCGTTGTCGGTGGCGCGCAGCCCGCTTCTTCAGCACAGCCGGCGGCACGTCCCGGTCAGCGTGGAGCTGTCGTAGCCCAGGACCGGACCGCACCGAGCAAGGCGCCGAAGAACCGAATCGTGGCGGGGGGTGCTGACGGAGTCGTGGGCACGCCGCAGGACAGGGTGTCGAGGGCCCAGACCGCTCGCAAGGGCTTCACCACTGGCGGTGCCGGTCTCGTGCGGAGGTCCGGCAATGAGGCCACGGAGGAACAGGAGCAGGGCGGTGCACAGCGTCCTGACTACTTGGTTGAGGATGAAGAGTCACCGTTGCCCAGCCGCCCGGAGAACGTTCCACCAGTCATCAATTAGGCGCAGGCGAGGAACAAAGCACACATGAAGGCACGAATCAGTCCAGGGGGCAGGCTCATCTCCGTGACCGGGACACCGGCACGTCGACGGGCGGCCTCAGCCTGCGTAGCCCTGGGCTTCTTGTCAGTTGCGTCCGCAGGCCTGGCGCCGCATGCCTTTGCTGATGCCGTCGCCCCGAAGCAGTGGTACCTCGATTCCATGCAGGCGTCGGAGATGTGGAAGACGAGTACCGGCAGCGGTGTCGTGGTTGCCGTTGTGGATAGTGGAGTCAACGCCGAGACCTCCTCCCTCAAGGGCCAGGTGCTTGATCAAGGTGTCCCGGCTGCGGCACGGTACGGAGCGACCAAGGACTACGACGGACATGGCACGACCATGGCTGAACTGATCGCAGGCACCGGACAAGGCGGTGGTATCAAGGGACTGGCACCGGGAGCGAAGATCATCCCGCTCCGGGTCGTCCTCTCCACGCTGAAGGATCCTGCCGAGCGAGAGCGGACCCAGCAGCCTGCTGCGGCCATCCGAGCCGCCGCCGATTCGAACGCCAAGATCATCAACATGTCCTTCGCTTCGGAGGTGAAGGACCAGGCAACGCAGGATGCCGTCGAATATGCCGTTTCCAAGGGCAAGTTGCTGATCGCGGGTGCCGGTAACGACGAGGAGAAGCATGACGCCATGGTCACTTTTCCGGCTGCCCTTCGCGGAGTCGTAGGTGTAGCGGCGGCAGACAAGAGCGGCACGGTGGCGAAGTATTCGCAATCGGGCGGGTTCGTCGACCTGGCATCCCCAGGCCTGGACGTCCCTGGCTGGTGCGATGCCACCTTTCAGCAGTACTGCAACTCGGGCGGTACCAGTGCGGGTACAGCCATCGCCTCCGCCTCCGCCGCCCTCATCTGGTCCGCCCACCCCTCCTGGACCGCCGACCAGGTGCTCCGGACGATGATCGACACCGCCGGCCGGTCCTGGGACAGGAACACGCCCAGCAAATACCTCGGCTACGGTCTCATCCGGCCCCGCCTGGTGCTGGAGAAGCCGGACATCGACCCCGGCCCCGCCGACGTCGACCCCGTCTCGCAGGATCAGGGGGGAAGCAGCGCCGCCCCGGCCACCCCCGCCGCGCCCAGTTCGCCGGCACCCCCGAAGAGCGGCCCCGTCGCCACGGGCAAGGAAGCGTGTGCCGGTGGGGGCGACAACACCCCCTGGGTCATCGGCGGCGTCGTCGCCGGGCTCATCGCGATCGGGGGCGGCGTCTTCGCCGCGATCAGGAGTCGGCGGCGCGGCGCATAACCGCACCACCACCGACCAGCCACAGCCATTCGCCTCAGCACCACTCAACCACCCGAAGGGAAGCCGCACATGTCGAAGGACCAGCTGGTAACAGACAGCGAGATGAAGCATCTCGAAACCCAGATCCTCCACAAATTCGAGTCGGTGAAGGGCCAGCTCAAAACCCTGCAGGGCGTGATCGACCAGCTGGAAGGCGCTTGGGAAGGCATCGGTGCCGGGGCCTTCAACAAGAAGCAGACGGATATCAACCACAGCATGGTCCGCATCGGCAACCGGCTGCTGCGGTACCTGGAGGCGATGAAGGCGACGCGCACCGGCAAGGGCGACATCGATCACGAGGTCCACCAGGCGCTCATGGGCGTCGACGTCGTGGAGGGATACAGCGGCGACGCGGGAGCCACCGCCGCGATGACCTCCAACCTCAGCACGTACTAGCAGGTCGAACGGGCCCCGCAGCGGGCCCGAGAGGCAGCACAGCCCTCCACGAGTGCACTCATCAGGAAGACAGGGGAAGCCCATGCCCAACTACAGCGAAGATGTCCTCGGAGTCACGTACGGGAGTCTCGACGAAGCGGTTATCGCCATCAGGGCCCAGGCCGCCAAGCTCGAACAGGACCTTGACGAAATCAACCAGCTGGTCAAGAGGGCCGCTGCGAACTGGCACGGCGAGGCCCAGACCGCCTTCGCGACGGAACAGCAGGGCTGGGACAAGGACGCCAAGGTGGTCCAGCAGTCGCTGAAGCAGATCGGCGACGCCGTCGCCGAGGCTGGCCCGACCTACCGGGCCGGTGACCGCAAGGCGGCCGGCTACTTCCACCAATAAGGGCGAGCGGGACAGCCAGACCGTAACGGGGTGGGCGCACGCGGGAGGCGCCCAACCCGTTCGGCGTCCGTGCGCGCGCCGGCATCCGGCCGCCGCTCCTTCGCCCCGCTACTCCGCCGGCGCTTCCAGCCCCCCATTGCGCACGGACGGCTCCAGGTCGAACTCCCCGTCCCGCGCGCCCAGTACGAACGCCTGCCACTCCGCCTCGGTGTACCGCAGCACCGTGTCCGGATCCACGGAGGACCGCATCGCCACGGCCCCGGCCGGCAGATAGGCGATCTCGACCCGCTCCTCGTCCTGAGACGTCCCGGGAGCGCTGTGCCATTCGACCCCGGAGATGTCGAGGGCGTACAGCTCGTTCTTCTCGCGCTCCTTGCGCTCCCGCAGTTCCGTGTCCTGTTCCTCAGCCATGACGGAGCGATTCCTTCCAGACGTAGCGACGGTGCGACGGCCGCCTGCCAACCGGCCCTCTGATCAGCCTACTTGGCACGTAGGGTCAGGGGCGGAGAGCTGGGGAGAATCAAGGGAACCGGGCAATGGACTTGCCGCCGACAGGTGGGCTGTGGTTCGTGTTCATGCGCGGGGCTCTCACGTCGCTTCGGGAGCCGGGACCATGGCCGAGAGGCCGGCTCTTCCTTGTCGCAGCCGAGCTTCGCGCCAGGCGGCAGGAGACCGAGAACGGGTTTCTGGATGTGGCTCGTGTCATGTGGTTTCGGGGTCGGGTGTGACCCCAGGGAGGTTAGCTTCGCTCGCACAGCCGAGTTCTTCAGCAAGGTGGCGGGCGACGGAGTTGACGATCGTCATCCGGTCCTTGGCTGTCGAGTCGCTCCCGAGGTGGCCCTGGGTGATCGAGTCCGCTTTCACGTACTGGGTTGCTTCGTCGTTCCCCCGCGTCCCGCACTTGAAGTAGAGGGTGGCAAAGCCGTGGCCTTGGGTATATGCAGTCACTCCCAAAGGGAAGAAGGTCTGCTGCCCGAATTTGGCGACTGGATATCGGGATGCCAATACCTCGCGGGTTGGAACTATGGGTGCCGCGTTGAAATCCAGATCGATCGCCCAATAAGTCTGACTAGGCTTGGCCTTGCGGATTCCGCACAGGCCCAGTCGCACTTTGTGGTCGTGGAGGTGTGCCGCCGCCCATCTCAGTGAGAATTGCTTCGGCTGATTGGTGTAGACGTTTCCGCTTTCTTCAGTGAATCTGTCTGTGTCGGCGAGGCGTCCCAGGGCATCTGCGGCTGCCGCGTCCAAGGTGCCGGCGCATAGCTCCGTTGCCTCGATGCCTTGCGGCTCGGGTTCGTTGCTGCCTGAGCAACCGCCCGTCGCAATGGCGAATGCCGCGGCGAGTGCCACCCATCGTATCCGGATTCCGCTCACGGCGATCAGTCCTTGTGGGGTGCGCGGCCGCGATAGTCGTCTTCACTCGACCCGGTATCCATGTACCTGGTTTTCAATTCGCCCGGTACATCATCCGCCGCCGCTCGCGCCCTGTATTCAGGGTGACGGTCCAAGTAGTGATCGTAAGTGGCGCCCAGGTCGCCGACGCCCTTGGTGTAGAAATCGTCGCTCGTCAGCTGCGACTTCTCCGTCGGATCCGCTTCATCCTTGTCCATCGCCTTGTCCGTCTCCTGGCCGATGTACGTGTTGATCGCCTCGCCGGCCAGGTCGGAGACGACCGGGGCCACGGCGATGCCTGCGACCGTCGTGCCGGGCAGGGGGATCATGGCGACGCCTCCGCCGACCGCCGCCCCGATGGCGAACTTGCCCCACTCCGCCACCCTGCCATTGGACTTGTTGATTTGCTCGGTGTCGTCCTTGTAGTCGCTCGCAGCCTGCTGCACATGTGAGTGGTCCAGGATTCCCCGGACCTCGGCCTCCATGTACATGGCCTGCCGCCCCTGGTGGTAGTTGGCCTCGCTGGTGGTCTGGTGGGCCTCAAGGTGGCTGATGGTGTACAAGTGCTGCCCCGCCGTCACCAACCCGTGCGACGTCTCGTTCTGCCCCAGCACGCTCAGGAAATGGATCGCCCCCTGATTCCCGAACTCCGCGCGACCGGCGTAGCGGGCCGGGAAGGTGGTCGCGTCCTTCGCGTGGTCACCGATGCCCGACACCGCGTAGTCGAGGTCGTCGATGTACGCGGAGCCCATCTTGCCCAGGCTGTCGGCCAGTTCGGGCTGGTCGTGGAGCATCTGGTGGCCGTCTTCGCCGCCGTAGAGGTAGGCGATCTGCTCCATGACGCCCGCTGTCGCCGCCGTTCGGCGGTCCAGGCTGCCGGGAGGCGCGGTGGTGTGGTCGCCGGGCGCGGCCGTCGCGTCGTACGCGTACCCCGTCGTCGCCGCCTCCAGCGCGTGGCCCAGGGAGTCGCGGCCCGCGATCTCCTGGGGGGCGTCGCCCATCGCGGGGCCGTCCGGGAGCCAGATGCGGTCCTTCGTCAGGTATTGCAGGTGCTCGTTGACCTCCGAGTCCTTGTTCACCGTGTCGCCCGAGTCCTCGGGCTGGGCGAAGAACTGGGTCGAGGCGTCGGGGTTGTGGCCGAGGGCCTCAAGGAAGCCCGTCATCGGGTCGCGGCCGCGGTCCTCCTCGCCCCAGAAATTGAGGTCCGCCTGGTTCCAGTTGTTGATCCACGGGCTCCGGCCCTTGACGTTGTTCTCCTTGTCGAAGGCCAGGAGCCCGTCGCCGTACGCGTTGAGGAACTGGTCGTCGTAGTCGCCGAACCGCATGAGGTTGCTCATCACGGCGAAACCACGGGGGTTGGAGGCGTCGTCGATGCCAAGGGGCTGTGTGCCGAGCTTCACCATCGCGTCCTCCCACGCGTCCATCCTCGTGCTGTCGGACAGCGTGGCCGTTCCCAGCGTGATGCCGAGGTTCTTCTGGAACTGCTTGGCCGCCTCGGCGCGCTTGGGGTCGTAGTGCGCCAGGTACGGGTCGGCGATCCCGGCGTAGAAGGTGAGCGCGCCCTTCGGGCCGACGGACGTCGCCAGTTCCTCGGCGAAGAGCGGATCCTGGCGGAATTGGCCCAATGTGGCATTGAGCTCGTTGAGTTCGGTCGTCGTGAGCTTGTGGGGGTCCTTCTTCATCAGGGCCGCCGCGCCCTTCGCGGCCTTGACCGCCTTGGCCGCCGAGTCCCGGTCGGCGTAATCGGCCCCGGAGAAGCCGTACTTGGCCTGGTCGACGATGAGTCGCAGGGTTTCGGCGGCCGTGGTGTCGCTCTCCGCGGCCTTGCCGAGGATGCGCTGCACCTCGTCGCGCAGGGCGTCGACATCGTGCTGGCTGTGCTCGGGGACGGTGGTTCCCCGGCCCGTACGGTCGGGGTGGATGTTCATGGTGACGGTGAACGAACCGTCGCCGAGGTCCATCACGGTCAGGTTGCTCTTCAGGCCGCGCTCGATGGCCTCCAGCAACTGGTGCTGGTATTCCTTGAGTTCGCCGCGGGTATCGCTCAGGATCCGGGAGATCGTTTTGGCCTCGGTGTGGGCGTCGTCGAACTCCCCGGCGGTCTTGTCGATGAATTCGCGGCTCACCGTGGCGTTGGCCCCGGCCCAGTTCGCCCTGTCCGCCTTGGCCTTGAGGTCCTGATGGGCGGTGTCGTGCAAGCGCGCGAGCTGCCCGGCCATCTGTTCCCAGTCGGTGATGGCCGCATCGAGCTGGGCGAAGTTCGCGAAGCGCAGCGTGTCGAGGTGCATCAGCGTCCGGTCCTCTCGTCGAAGCCCTGGTCGAGGTCGGCGATGCTGCTGACGGTTCCGTAGATGTGGAACTCGTCGCCCGCGTGGGCGCCCTTGGTGTAGTCGAGGTGGTTGGAGATGTGGGCGCAGGCGTCCAGCAGGCTCTTGACCTGGTCCGCCCAGTGTCCCGCGACGTGGTCGAGGGCCTTGCCGAGCGCGAAACCCTGGGTGGTGAGGCCGCCGGCTGCGGTCATGGACGCGGCGCGGGCGTGGTCACCGATCCGGTCCAGATCCTGGCGGAGGCGGAACGCCGAGTCGCCGACGGCCGCCAGATCCTTCTGGTCCACCCGCAGATCGCCCTGCCCGCCCGAGGGCTCGGTCGGATCCGCCGGCAGCTGGTTGAGCCGCATCGCCGTCGACCCGCGGCCTGCCGCCTCCTTCTTGAGCCGCTCCCACTCGTCCCAGGACATGCACACCGTCTCCCCGTGGCCCGCGCACTCCCGAAGGTGGTTTCTTGGGGAGGCCATGACCTCTGCTTGACCAAGGTGCCTTTATATCGGGGGAGTTGGGGCCCATGGCGGGTGTTCGGCCAAGATCGACCGCTTCGGGGGCGGACTTCTCGGTGGGTGAGACGAGTGGACCGACGGAGGGTGCGGACCGACGGAGATCGCGGAGAGGGGGACGGGCCTGGTGGGCGCCGCGCGGCCGGGCAGGGGCGGGGCCGCCGATTCCCCCGCACGATGGGCTCGGCGGCGCCCGTTGACGCGGTCCGTCAGCTCTCCCCTTCCACCAGCCCCGTCTGCACCAGCGGCTTGCCCCGCTTGCGTGAGACGAACGTGCCGCGGCCGGTCGGCATGGGACGGGGGCGGACGCCCGCGAGGATGTCGCCCTCGCCGGGATCGCCCGCCAGGACGACACCCTGGGCGCCCAGTTCCTTCATGCGCTGGATGAACGGCTCGTACGCGGCTCGCCCCGCCCCCGCCGTGGAGCGGGCGATGATGAAGCGGACGCCCACATCACGGGCGAACGGCAGCAGCTCGGTGAGCTTGCCCAGCGGGTTGCCGCTGGACGTCGACACCAGGTCGTAGTCGTCCACCACCACGTACACCGTGGGCCCCCGCCACCAACTGCGGTCGCGCAGCTGCTGCGCGGTCACGTCGGCGCTGGGGGCCCGGCGCTGCATCAGGTCGGCGAGCGCGTCCACGTGGTGGGCCATGGCGTTCGACATGGGGATGTACTCCGCCAGATGCGACGGCGGGGTCGCATCGAGCAGGGCACGCCGGTTGTCCACCACGAACAGCTTGCACACATCACCCTCGTACCGCTGGGTGAGCTGCGTGATCAGCAGGCGCAGCAGGTTCGACTTGCCGGACTCGCCCTCGCCGAAGACCAGGAAGAACGGGTCCTGTTCGAAGTCGACGAAGACCGGCTCCAGATTGTTCTCGTCGAGCGCGAACGCGACACCGCGCTCCGGGAAGGCGTAACCGGGCGGCAGCTGCGCCGCCGGGAGTTCACGCGGAAGGAGCCGGACCGCGGGCGCGCCCGGGGCGGTCCAGTGCCGGGTGACCTCGGTGGCCAGGGCGCGCGTCGCCTCGGCGATGTCGGTGTCGGACTGGAGGCCGTCGATGCGCGGCACGGCCGCCATGAAGTGCGTCTTCTGCGGGGACTGGCCACGGCCGGGCACGCCCACGGGGACGTTGGCCGCGACCTTGCGGTCGAACTCGGAGTCCATCGTGTCGCCGAGACGCAGTTCGAGGCGGTTCATCAGGTGGTCCTTGAGGTTGGCCCTCACCTCCATGGACCGCGACGCCGTCACCACCAGGTGGACGCCGTAGCCGAGCCCGCGGGCCGCGATGTCCAGGATGACCTGCTCAAGGCCCTCGTAGTCGGCACGGAAGGTGCCCCAGCCGTCGATGACCAGGAACACATCGCCCCACGGCTGGTCCGTGAGCGAGATGGCGCCGCGGGCCCGGCGGGACCGGAAGTCGGCGATCGAGGCGATGCCGGCCGACCGGAAGTACTCCTCGCGGCGGGTCAGCACGCCGTACACCTCGGCCACCGTACGCCGCACCCGCTCGGGGTCCAGCCGGGAGGCGACGCCGCCGACGTGCGGGAGACCCGCGATGGCGGTCATGCCGCCACCGCCGAAGTCGAGCCCGTAGAACTGCACTTCCTGCGGGGTGTGGGTGAGCGCGAACGACGCGAGCAGGGTCCGCACCAGCGTCGACTTGCCCGACTGCGGTCCGCCCAGGATCTGCAGATGACCGGCGGCGCCCGAGAAGTCGCACCACAGCGGGTCGCGGCGCTGCTCGTACGGCTTGTCGACCAGGCCGATCGGCACCACCAGACGCCCGGCGCCCTCGTAGCCGGGCTGGGTCAGGCCGCGGCCCGGCACCGGGGTGAGGCCCGGCAGCAGCGAATCGAGCGCGGGCGGGCTGTCCAGCGGCGGCAGCCACACCTGGTGGGCGGCCGGGCCGCGCGCTTCGAGACGGCGCACGATCACGTCGAGCACGGTGTCGGCGAGCGCGTCGTCGGTGCGCGGCTCGCTCTCGCCGCGCGGCCCCGGCACGGCCGGCGGGGCGTACGTCACCGGCACTTCGGCGGCGGTGAACAGCACGGGCCGCCGGTCCACCGGCACCGGGCCGCCGAGCGCGGCGGAGCGGTCGGCGCCCGTGCGGTACACACCGGAGACGTACGCCGCCTTGAAGCGGGTCATCTCGTCGGTGCCGAACTTGAGGTAACCCGAGCCCGGGATGCTCGGCAGGTGGTAGGCGTCGGGGACACCGAGCGCGGCGCGCGACTCGGCGGCGGAGAAGGTCCGCAGACCGATCCGGTAGGAGAGATACGTCTCCAGGCCGCGCAGCCTGCCCTCCTCCAGGCGCTGCGAGGCGAGCAGCAGATGCACGCCGAGCGAGCGGCCGATGCGGCCGATCTGCACGAACATCTCGATGAAGTCGGGCTTGGCGGTGAGCAGTTCGCTGAACTCGTCGATGACCAGGACCAGCGAGGGCACGGGCTGGAGCGGGGCGCCGGCGATCCGGGCCCGCTCGTAGTCGTGGATGTTGGCGTAGTTGCCGGCGTCGCGCAGCATCTCCTGGCGCCGGTTGAGCTCGCCGCGGATCGAGTCGCCCATGCGGTCGACGAGGGTCAGATCGTCGGCGAGGTTGGTGATGACGGCCGCGACGTGCGGCATCTGCGCCATGCCGGCGAAGGTCGCGCCGCCCTTGAAGTCGGCGAGGACGAAGTTCAGGGTCTCCGAGGAATGCGTCACCGCCAGACCCAGCACCAGGGTGCGCAGCAGCTCCGACTTGCCGGAACCGGTCGCGCCGACACACAGACCGTGCGGGCCCATGCCGTCCTGCGCGGCCTCCTTCAGGTCGAGCATGACGGGCCGCCCGTCCTCACCCACACCGATGGGCACCCGCAGCCGCTCGGACGCCGAGCGCGGCCGCCAGGTGCGGGCGGTGTCCACCGACGCCGCGTCACCCAGGCCCAGCAGATCGGTGAACTCCAGGTTGGCGAGGAGCGGTTCGTCGTCGTCGCCACCCGAGGCCATGCGCAGCGGGGCGAGCTGACGGGCCAGCGCGTCGGCGGACTCGTAGGAGAGGAGGTCGGGCGTGCCCTCGTACACGAGGCCGTGGCCCGACTCCAGGCGCAGCGTGCGGGGCTGCACCACGATCGCCAGATCACCGCGGGCGCCGGTCAGCTCACCCGGGACGACCTCGACGACGGTGACACCCTGAAGACCCTCGGCCGAGGCGAGCACCGACATCGGGGGCGGAGACACCCCGTCGAGGACGATGACGATGTGCGGCTCCTCCGGCAGCGGCGCGCCCTCCGGGTGGAAGCGGGGGCGGCCGGTGAGGCGGGGGGCGAGCAGCTCTTCGAGTTCGGCCGCGCTCCGGCTGATCAGACGCCGACTGCCCGCTCCGTCGACGAGACCGGGCGCCTGCGTGTGCGGAAGCCACTTCGTCCACTCCCAGTGCGCCGTCGCGGACGCGGACGCGGCGACCGCGATCACCAGGTCCTCGGGGGAGTGCAGCGCGGCGAGCGACGCGGTCAGGGCGCGGGCCGAGGCGCGTACCGTCCCCGCCTCCCCACTGACCGTCAGGTGGTAGAAGGCGCGGAGCGACACCGCCATCGGCAGGTCCTCCACCGTCTGATGGGTGGCCAAAAACCGCTGCATGGCGCCCGCCGTCAGCGGCTCCAGCTGGTCGACCGGCGCGGTCTGCGGCGGTACGAGCGCGGTCGCGAGGGTCTGCGGCCCGAGCCCGACACGGACCTGCCCGAAGTCCTCGTCGCCCGCACGCCGCTCCCACACCCGGCTGCCCTCGGCGACCAGCGCCCACAACTGCTCCGGAGAGGGGTGCAGGTAGTACTGCGCGTCCCGCTGCTGGTGCGCGGCCTGCGCCGCCGCGCGCCGCGTCTGGCCGAGATAGCGCAGGTAGTCGCGGCGCAGGTCCGCCAACTGCCCCTGCGAACCCTTGCGGTAGCGGATGATCATCGCCACCGACATGGCCACCGTCGAAGCGACCATCACCATGCCCATGATCTTCATGAACGGCTGGCTGTTGGGCATGAAGAAGAACACCACGGAGCCGCCCATGCCCAGCATGGGCAGGAGTTGCATCAGCGCACCCTCCTGCTGTCCGCGGGGCAGCTCCGGCGGAGGCTGGAGAACGACCTCCTCCGTCGGCACCTCGGAGGGCAGCGCTCGTGGCGGGCGCTTGACGATGATGTGACTCACAACGCACCAATTCCCCTGGCAGTCGCAGAAGTTCAGCTCGCCGCCCCGTGTCTGGCGAACGCCGACCGCGCTGGGATCCTACTGACCTCCGGTGTGAACGGCTGGGGATAGGGTGCCATCCGGGGCGTCAGCACCCACGAACCGAGCGCCGGAACCCGGGCATTGGGCACCTCCGGGAGGCGCCGAAGCCAGGGAAGCGTACGCATCGCGGACGCAAGCGCACACGACAGCAGGGGGAGCCGAGGGTGAGCACGACGACCACCGCCACGACGGCCGCCGAGCCGAACCGGCCGGCCCAGGGCACCGGGGCCGGCCTCGGCTTCTGCCGGGTGACCATCGTCGCGCCGGACGGCCGCATCGACGTGGCACTGCCCGACGACATCCCCGTCGCCGACATCTACCCCGAGATCCTCCGGCTCGCCCAGCAGAGCCCCGCCGAGGGCGCCCCCGTCGGCTACTCCCTCGTACGCCGCGACGGCACCGTCCTCGACAGCGCCCGCTCCTTCGCCGCCCAGTCGATCCTCGACGGCGAACTGCTCACCCTGCGCCCGTTCTCCGCATCGCTGGCCCCCGCGGTCTTCGACGACGTGTCCGAGGCGGTCGCCTCCGCCGTCACCCAGGACCGCACCCTGTGGAACAGCGACCTGACCCGCGCCGCCGGCCTCATCGGCGGCGGCGTCCTGCCCGCGCTGCTCGCCTTCGCGGCCTGGAGCGGCGACCCGCTCCACGACATGCACGGGCTGCCCGGCGTCCTCGCCGCCGTCGCCGGAGTGCTCCTGCTCACCCTCGCCGCCGTCCGCGCCCGGATCTACGACGACCAGCTCTCCGCCGTCGCCCTCGGCCTCGGCTCGCTGCCCAACATCGCCGTGGCCGGCTCCGGACTCCTGCCGCTCGCCGCCCACCACGGCATCGGCCGGCTCCAGATGCTCCTCGCCTGCGCCGCCGTCCTCATCGCCTCGCTCTTGCTCACCCTGCTCTCACCCCGCGGCGACGGGCCCTTCGTCGCGTTCGTGCTCGCCTCCGCGGCCGGCGCGCTCGTCGTGTTCGCCGCGATCCTCACCGACATGACGGCCACCGAGACCGCCGCGGCCGCCACCCAGCTCGCCGTCGGCGCCCTCGCCTTCCTGCCCGGCCTCTCCATGCGGTTCGCCCGGCTGCCCATCGGCTTCGACGCACCCCACGGCTCCCAGCGCGCCGACGACGACACCACCACCGCGCAACCCGTCGACGCCGAGCGCATCGCCGCCCAGGCCCGGCGCGGCCACGAACTGCTCGTCGGCCTCGTCGGCGGCTGCGCCCTGCTCGCCGTCGCCGGCGCCGCCGTGCTCGGCTTCTCCGACAACAGCTGGGGCCGCCTGCTCGCCCTGGCCACCGGCGTCGCCCTGCTCATGCGCGCCCACCTCTTCCGCTACACCGCCCAGGTCGGCGCCACCCTGGCCGCCGGACTCGGCTCCCTCGTCCTGCTCGGCCTCGGCCTGTGCATCAACGCCCCGCGCGGCCCGATGGCCGACGCACTCAGGGGCGACAGCGCCGCCCTCGACCTCCGTACGCTGTGGCTGGTCGCCGCGATCGCCGCCGCCGCGGCCCTGGTCACCGCCATCGCGCTGATCGTGCCGAACCGCGGAGTGACCCCCTTCTGGGGCCGCTTCCTGGAGATCGCCGAGGGATGCGTGCTGCTCACGCTGCTGCCGCTGACCCTGGCCGTCTTCGACGTGTACGCCCGGGCCCGCGCCCTGACCAGCTGATCCCGCCCGCTCCGCACGCCGGTCAACCGCCACCCGGGGTACTGGTACGCTGTGTGACGGCCGTTTGTGTACGCGTTTCCGGACCATCTGGAAGCTGCGCTCATCGGACCTTCGCCTCCGAGTCACGGAAGCTCCCCTGAGATCAAGACCAGGGGCACTCGTGGGCGCATCGAACCATACTGAGGAGTAAGCGTGCCGCTCGACGCCGCTACGAAGAAGCAGATCATGTCCGAGTTCGGCCAGAAGGAGGGCGACACCGGCTCCCCCGAGGTCCAGGTCGCCATGCTCTCGCGCCGCATCTCCGACCTGACGGAGCACCTCAAGACGCACAAGCACGACCACCACTCCCGTCGTGGCCTGCTGATCCTCGTCGGCCAGCGCCGCCGCCTGCTGCAGTACCTGGCCAAGAAGGACATCCAGCGCTTCCGTACGCTGGTCGACCGCCTGGGCATCCGCCGCGGTGCGGCCGGTGGCGCCAAGTAAGCATGCTGTCGAGGGAGCGGTTCCCACCTATTAGGGGGCCGCTCCCTTTGCTGTACATGCGCGACGTACCGAACGCTCAGTAGTCTGGTACGGACAACAGAACAGCAGTACCGAAGAAGCAAGCAGTACCAGCAGTACCGAAGAAGCTTCACCGCGACGAGCGAGCAGAAGCCTCCTCCGCCGCCGGTCCTCGGTAGTGGCCCCCGGAAAGCAAGGAACACCGGGCGCTTCGATCGAAGACCGGCCCGCCCCCAGGAGCGCTTCTCCGCCGCCGTCACCCCACCGTCCGTCGCGCCACACGGGCCCGGCGGACGAAAAGACGACAAGCAAATGGAGAAAACGCTAGTGGAGAACGAGACCCACTACGCCGAGGCCGTCATCGACAACGGCACCTTCGGCACCCGCACCATCCGCTTCGAGACGGGCCGCCTGGCCAAGCAGGCCGCCGGCTCCGCCGTGGCGTACCTGGACGACGACACCATGGTCCTTTCGGCGACCACCGCGTCCAAGAAGCCCAAGGACCAGCTCGACTTCTTCCCCCTGACGGTGGACGTCGAGGAGCGGCAGTACGCCGCCGGCAAGATCCCCGGCTCCTTCTTCCGCCGCGAGGGCCGGCCCTCCGAGGACGCCATCCTCACCTGCCGCCTGATCGACCGCCCGCTGCGCCCGTCCTTCAAGAAGGGCCTGCGCAACGAGATCCAGGTCGTCGCGACGATCATGGCGCTCAACCCCGACCACCTGTACGACGTCGTCGCGATCAACGCCGCGTCCGCGTCCACCCAGCTGGCCGGCCTGCCCTTCTCGGGCCCGATCGGCGGCGTCCGCGTCGCGCTGATCAACGGCCAGTGGGTCGCGTTCCCGACGCACACCGAGCTTGAGGACGCCGTCTTCGACATGGTGGTCGCCGGTCGCGTCCTGGAGGACGGCGACGTCGCGATCATGATGGTCGAGGCCGAGGCCACCGAGAAGACCATCCAGCTGGTCAAGGGCGGCGCCGAGGCGCCCACCGAGGAGGTCGTCGCCTCCGGTCTGGACGCCGCGAAGCCCTTCATCAAGGTGCTCTGCAAGGCCCAGGCCGACCTCGCCGCCAAGGCCGCCAAGCCCACCGGCGAGTTCCCGGTCTTCCTCGACTACCAGGACGACGTCCTGGAGGCGCTGACCGCCGCCGTCAAGGGCGAGCTCGCCCAGGCGCTCACCATCGCCGGCAAGCAGGACCGCGAGGCCGAGCTGGACCGCGTCAAGGAGATCGCCGCCGACAAGCTGCTCCCGCAGTTCGAGGGCCGCGAGAAGGAGATCTCCGCCGCGTACCGCGCGCTGACCAAGAAGCTGGTCCGCGAGCGCGTCATCACGGACAAGGTCCGCATCGACGGCCGTGGCATCACGGACATCCGGACGCTCGCCGCCGAGGTCGAGGCCATCCCGCGCGTGCACGGCTCGGCGCTGTTCGAGCGTGGCGAGACCCAGATCCTGGGCGTCACCACCCTCAACATGCTCCGCATGGAGCAGCAGCTGGACACCCTCTCCCCGGTGACCCGCAAGCGCTACATGCACAACTACAACTTCCCGCCGTACTCGGTCGGCGAGACCGGCCGCGTGGGCTCGCCCAAGCGCCGCGAGATCGGCCACGGCGCGCTCGCCGAGCGCGCCATCGTGCCGGTCCTGCCGACGCGCGAGGAGTTCCCCTACGCGATCCGTCAGGTGTCCGAGGCCCTCGGCTCCAACGGCTCGACGTCCATGGGCTCGGTCTGCGCCTCCACCATGTCGCTCCTGAACGCCGGTGTGCCGCTCAAGGCCCCCGTCGCCGGTATCGCCATGGGCCTCATCTCCCAGGAGATCGACGGCAAGACGCACTACGTCGCCCTCACCGACATCCTCGGTGCCGAGGACGCGTTCGGCGACATGGACTTCAAGGTCGCCGGCACCAAGGAGTTCGTCACCGCGCTCCAGCTCGACACCAAGCTCGACGGCATCCCGGCCTCCGTCCTGGCCGCCGCCCTCAAGCAGGCCCGCGACGCCCGCCTCCACATCCTCGACGTGATGATGGAAGCGATCGACACGCCGGACGAGATGTCCCCCAACGCCCCGCGGATCATCACCGTCAAGATCCCCGTGGACAAGATCGGCGAGGTCATCGGCCCCAAGGGCAAGATGATCAACCAGATCCAGGAGGACACCGGCGCCGAGATCACGATCGAGGACGACGGCACCATCTACATCGGTGCCGCCGACGGCCCGGCCGCCGAGGCCGCCCGCGCCACGATCAACGGCATCGCCAACCCGACCATGCCGGAGGTCGGCGAGCGCTACCTGGGCACCGTCGTGAAGACGACGACGTTCGGCGCGTTCGTGTCGCTGCTCCCGGGCAAGGACGGTCTGCTGCACATCTCGCAGATCCGCAAGCTCGCCGGCGGCAAGCGCGTGGAGAACGTCGAGGACGTCCTGGCCGTGGGCTCCAAGGTCCAGGTCGAGATCGCCGAGATCGACTCCCGCGGCAAGCTCTCCCTCATCCCCGTGGTCGAGGGCGAAGAGGCCACCGAGGGTGACAAGGACGACGCTGCCAAGTGACGTCCCGTAGTTCCGCGACGACGGCCCGCCCCTCCTCCGAGGGGCGGGCCGTCGCCCGTACCCAAACGCTCCTGAAGGGTCAGGGCGGCATCGGCACCGTCCGCCGCACGACCCTCCCCGGCGGCCTGCGGGTCGTCACCGAAACCCTTCCCTCCGTACGGTCGGCGACCTTCGGCATCTGGGTCCAGGTCGGCTCGCGCGACGAGACGCCGACGCTGAACGGCGCCACCCACTACCTCGAACACCTCCTCTTCAAGGGCACCAAGAAGCGCAGCGCCCTCGACATCTCCTCCGCGCTCGACGCGGTCGGCGGCGAGATGAACGCCTTCACGGCGAAGGAGTACACCTGCTACTACGCGCGGGTGCTCGACACCGATCTGCCGCTGGCCATCGACGTCGTGTGCGACATGCTCACCGACTCGCTGATCCTCGCCGAGGACATCGACGCCGAACGCGGCGTCATCCTCGAAGAGATCGCGATGACCGAGGACGACCCGGGCGACTGCGTGCACGACCTGTTCGCGCACACCATGCTCGGCGACACCCCCCTCGGCCGCCCGGTCCTCGGCACCGTCGACACCATCAACGCCCTCACCCAGGCGCAGATCTCCCGCTTCTACAAGAAGCACTACGACCCGCGCCACCTGGTCGTCGCCGCCGCCGGCAACGTCGACCACGCCACCGTGGTACGCCAGGTCCGCAAGGCCTTCGAGAAGGCCGGCGCGCTCACACGCACCGACGCCGTCCCCCTCGCCCCGCGCGGCGGCTCCCGCACCCTGAAGGCCACCGGCCGCGTGGAGCTCCTGAACCGCCGCACGGAACAGGCCCACGTGGTCCTCGGCATGCCGGGCCTGGCCCGCACCGACGAGCGCCGCTGGGCGCTCGGCGTCCTCAACACGGCGCTCGGCGGCGGCATGTCGTCCCGCCTGTTCCAGGAGGTCCGCGAGAAGCGCGGCCTGGCCTACAGCGTGTACTCGTACACCTCGGGCTTCGCCGACTGCGGACTCTTCGGCGTCTACGCGGGCTGCCGCCCCAGCCAGGTCCACGACGTCCTGAAGATCTGCCGCGACGAACTGGACCGGGTCGCGAGCGAGGGCCTGTCCGACGACGAGATCGGCCGCGCGGTCGGCCAGCTCTCCGGCTCGACCGTCCTCGGCCTGGAGGACACCGGCGCGCTCATGAACCGCATCGGCAAGAGCGAGCTGTGCTGGGGCGAGCAGATGTCGGTCGACGACATGCTGGCCCGGATGGCCGAGGTCACCCCGGACGACGTCCGGGAAGTGGCCCGTGATGTCCTGGGACAGCGTCCCTCGCTGTCCGTCATCGGCCCGCTCAAGGACAAGCAGGCCGACCGCCTCCACGAAGCGGTCTCGTAAAACGGTCTCGTAACCCGTAAGGAAACAAGCGAATGAGCAAGCTGCGTGTGGCGGTCCTCGGAGCCAAGGGCCGGATCGGCTCCGAGGCGGTACGAGCCGTGGAAGCCGCCGAGGACATGGAGCTGGTCGCCGCCCTCGGCCGCGGCGACAGCCTGGAGACGCTCGCCGACACGGGCGCCCAGGTCGCGGTCGAACTGACCACCCCCGCCTCCGTGATGGACAACCTGGAGTTCTGTGTACGCCACGGGATCCACGCCGTCGTCGGCACCACGGGCTGGACCGAGGACCGCCTCGCTCAGCTGAACACCTGGCTCGCCGCCTCCCCGGAGACCGGCGTGCTCATCGCCCCGAACTTCTCCATCGGCGCCGTCCTCACCATGAAGTTCGCCCAGCTCGCCGCCCCCTACTTCGAGTCCGTCGAGGTCGTCGAGCTGCACCACCCCAACAAGGTCGACGCCCCCTCCGGCACCGCGACCCGTACCGCCCAGCTCATCGCGGCGGCCCGCGCCGAGGCAGGGGTCGCCCCCGCACCGGACGCCACCACCACCGCGCTCGACGGCGCCCGCGGCGCCGACGTGGACGGCGTACCCGTGCACGCCGTCCGGCTGCGCGGCCTCCTGGCCCACCAGGAAGTCCTGCTCGGCGCCGAGGGCGAGACCCTGACCGTGCGCCACGACTCCCTCCATCACAGCAGCTTCATGCCGGGCATCCTGCTCGGCGCCCGCCGCGTGGTGACCACTCCCGGCCTCACCTTCGGCCTGGAACACTTCCTCGACCTCAACTGAGCGGCACCTCCGGCCTCATGCGCGCGAAAATCACCTATCTCATCACGGCCGCCGTCCTGGTCTTCTACTTCGTCCTGGCCGGCAGCCGGGGCGTGCTGCTCCTTGAGCAGGGCACGTGGATCACCGTCACGCTGGGCGTGGCCGTGCTGATCCTGCCGGTCATCGGCGTCTGGTTCCTGTGGGCCAACACCCGCTTCGTGACCAAGGCCAACAAGCTCGCCGTGGCCCTGGAGGCCGAAGGCGGCCTGCCCGTCGACGAACTGGTCCGCACCGCGGGCGGCCGCATCGACCGGGACTCGGCCGACGCGGTCTTCGCCCGCCGCAAGGCCGAGACGGAGGACGCGCCCGACGACTGGCGCTGCTGGTTCCGCCTCGCCGTCGCCTACCAGGACGCCCGCGACACCCCGCGCGCCCGCAAGGCGATGCAGCGGGCGATCGCCCTGCACGAGAACAAGCCGACGGGGTCCGACGGCGAGAGCCTGAGGGCGGAGGCCTGACGGCGGGGGAACGTCACGACGGGCACGTGACGACGGAGGGTCTGACGACGGGGACGTGACGGTGCCCGGGCGGCTTCGGCCGCCCGGGCACCGGTCCGCTCAGCTCCGGCGGTACTCGTCGCCCCAGGCCTCCACCAGGTCGGCCGCCCGGTCGAAGGCCTCGCCGCGGCCCAGGAAGTCCGCGTTGTGATCGGTGAGCAGCGGCGCGAGCGTCCCGCCGCCCTGCCGCTCGGCGAGCAGCGCCTGACCCTGGACCGTGCGCGGCAGGCCGAGCCAGCGCACCGGCTGCTGCACCGTGCGTACGCCGGCGATGCGCGGCCAGGCCACCGTGGTCGTGCCGAGGAAGGCGACCCGGCGCAGCCCGGCCCGGCTCACCCACACCCCGACGCGCAGCAGCCGCAGCGCGGAGGCGATCACCAGCACGGCGATGCCCAGGACGGCGACGGCACCCCCCGGTTCCCCCGCGGCCGCGATGATCACGGCCGCCAGCAGCACGAACGAGGCGAGGAGCAGCAGCATGGCCGCCGCGCCGACCCGCCACGGGCCGGGCCGGTAGGGTCGCCGCCAGCGATCGTGGTCGTCGAAGGGCAGGGCGACGTCGTCGGAGTACTCACCGGGTGCGTCGACTGCGCGGTCGGCCGTCAGGAAGGGCAGGGGCACGACTGATCCTCACTCACAAGCACGCTCGATTGGGCTGTGCGGGGTGAGGCTACCGAGCAGGCCGGTGTGCGGCCACCTCCGGGGGTCCGGGCGCGCGTCGGCGCGTCAGGGCCGGTCAGCGGCCGTCGGAGGTCCGTCAACGCCCGTTGGAGGCCTCGGACTGCTGACTGTGCGCGGGGGACTGCGGGCTCTCCATGGCCGGAAGCCCGAACAGCAGCGCACCGGTGAGACCGGCTATGACCGTGAGCCCGACCAGCGTCCTGCCAACGAGTTGACCTGCGCTGGCGCGCTGGCGCGGCGGCGGCTCGACATTGCTGCGGTAGCGGTCGGCCTCGGCGACGAATGCGAACGGAACGGGCTCACGCCGGCGGAACATGGGGGCACATCTCCTGGGAAACTTGAGTGGCTGTCGAACTGGCTGCTGCTTACTGGTACAGACGCTCGGCACCGCCGATTGGTGCCCGAATTCCCCGAATTGGCCGAAGAATGTGCTGACGAACCGTCAGAGACGGAGATGTCGGTGCCGGGCCGTAGAGTGGACGCCGCCCGAGCGACGCAATTGGAAGGACCCGCCGGTGACCGACACCCCCGCCCCAGACCTCAAGCCCAGCTTCCGCGACGACGTCACCGTCGAGCTGGTCAAGCACGCGGCGACCGACTCGGACGTGCTGTGGGCCGCCCGTGTCTCCACGGCGGGCGAGCAGTCCCTGGAGGAGCTCCAGAAGGACCCCGAGCGTTCCAAGGGCCTCATCAACTACCTGATGCGGGACCGGCACGGCAGCCCCTTCGAGCACAACTCGATGACCTTCTTCATCAGCGCCCCGATCTTCGTCTTCCGCGAGTTCATGCGGCACCGCGTGGGCTGGTCCTACAACGAGGAATCGGGCCGGTACCGGGAGCTCCAGCCCGTCTTCTACGTCCCGGGCGCCGACCGCAAGCTGGTCCAGCAGGGCCGTCCCGGCAAGTACGAGTTCGTCGACGGCTCGGCGGCCCAGCAGGAGCTCACCTCCCGCGTCATGGAGGACTCCTACCGCCGCTCCTACGAGGCGTACCAGGAGATGCTGGCGGCCGGCGTCGCCCGCGAAGTCGCCCGCGCCACGCTGCCGGTCGGCCTCTTCTCCTCCATGTACGCGACGTGCAACGCGCGCTCGCTGATGCACTTCCTCGGTCTGCGCACCCAGCACGAGCTGGCGAAGGTGCCGTCCTTCCCGCAGCGGGAGATCGAGATGGTCGGCGAGAAGATGGAGCGCGAGTGGGCCCGGCTGATGCCGCTCACCCATGCGGCCTTCAACACCAACGGCCGGGTGGCCCCGTAGTCACCCCGGTCGGCACAGGCGCCGGGCCATACCGGCACAGATGTGCGGATACGCCGCGCAAAGTGTCCGTATTGCGGCGTTTCGTGAAGTTCATCTAGGCTGATCAAACGGACCCGGCACTGCTTGAACCCCCGAGCAGGCAGTGCCGGGCTCCCTCAGCCACCGGCCCCCCGAAGGGGCACCACGCGCCGAGCAACGAGTAGCGTGTTACCCATGGCTCCGATCTCCACTCCGCAGACCCCCTTCGGGCGGGTCCTCACCGCCATGATCACGCCCTTCACGGCGGACGGCGCACTCGACCTCGACGGCGCCCAGCGACTGGCGGCCCACCTGGTCGACGCAGGCAACGACGGACTCGTCGTCAACGGCACCACCGGCGAGTCCCCGACCACCAGCGACGCGGAGAAAGACCAGCTCGTACGAGCCGTACTGGAAGCCGTCGGAGACCGGGCCCACGTCGTGGCCGGAATCGGCACCAACGACACCCGCCACACCCTCGAACTCGCCCGAACGGCCGAACGCTCCGGCGCACACGGCCTGCTCGCGGTCACGCCTTACTACAACAAGCCCCCACAAGAGGGACTGTTCCGGCACTTCTCGGCCATCGCCGACGCCACCGAGCTCCCCGTGATGCTCTACGACATCCCCGGCCGCAGCGGCGTCCCGATCGACACCGAAACCCTCGTACGGCTCGCCGAACACCCCCGGATCGTCGCCAACAAGGACGCCAAGGGCGACCTCGGCCGCGCCAGCTGGGCCATCGCCCGCTCCGGCCTCGCCTGGTACTCCGGCGACGACATGCTCAACCTGCCGCTCCTGTCCGTCGGCGCCTGCGGCTTCGTCTCCGTCGTCGGCCACCTCGTCACCCCCGAGCTCCGCGCCCTCCTGGACGCCTACCTCGCAGGCGACGTCCGCAAGGCCACCGAGATCCACCAGCAGCTGCTCCCCGTCTACACCGGCATGTTCCGCACCCAGGGAGTCATCACCACCAAGGCGGCCCTCGACCGCCAAGGACTCCCCGCAGGACCCCTGCGCCTGCCCCTCGTCGAACTCACGCCGGAAGAATCCAGCCAGCTGGCGCTCGATCTGGCAGCCGGTGGGGTACAGCTCTAACCACAGACTTCACAACTGAATACGCGCCGGACAAACGCGCGAAACCACACACAACAGCAAGTGCACGAATGACATACGCGCCACGTGCCCTACCGGTACGTGGCGCGTGTGGTGAGGAGAGTCTTTTGAGTCATCCGCATCCCGAACTCGGCACCCCGCCGCAGCTTCCCAAGAACGGCCTGCGCGTCACCCCACTCGGCGGTCTCGGCGAAATCGGCCGCAACATGACCGTCTTCGAGTTCGGCGGCCGCCTGCTCATCGTCGACTGCGGCGTCCTCTTCCCCGAGGAGGAACAGCCCGGCATCGACCTGATCCTGCCCGACTTCAGCTCGATCAGGGACCGCCTCGACGACATCGAGGGCATCGTCCTGACGCACGGCCACGAGGACCACATCGGCGGCGTCCCCTTCCTGCTCCGCGAGAAGCCGGACATCCCGCTCATCGGCTCCAAGCTGACCCTCGCACTCATCGAGGCCAAGCTCCAGGAGCACCGCATCCGCCCCTACACGCTGGAGGTCGCCGAGGGCGACCGCGAGCGCCTGGGCCCCTTCGACTGCGAATTCGTCGCCGTCAACCACTCCATCCCCGACGCCCTCGCGGTCGCCATCCGCACCCCCGCGGGCATGGCCGTCGCCACCGGCGACTTCAAGATGGACCAGCTCCCGCTCGACGGGCGCCTCACCGACCTGCACGCCTTCGCCCGGCTCAGCGAGGAAGGCATCGACCTCCTCCTCTCCGACTCGACGAACGCCGAGGTCCCCGGGTTCGTGCCGCCGGAGCGGGACATCTCCAACGTCCTGCGCACCGTCTTCGCGAACGCCGACAAGCGCATCATCGTGGCCAGCTTCGCCAGCCATGTGCACCGCATCCAGCAGATCCTGGACGCCGCCCACGAATACGGCCGCCGCGTCGCCTTCGTCGGCCGCTCGATGGTCCGCAACATGGGCATCGCCCGCGACCTCGGCTACCTCAAGGTGCCGGCCGGCCTCGTCGTCGACGTCAAGACCCTCGACGACCTGCCGGACGACGAGGTCGTCCTCGTCTGCACCGGCTCGCAGGGCGAGCCCATGGCCGCGCTCTCGCGCATGGCCAACCGCGACCACCAGATCCGGATCGTCCAGGGCGACACCGTGATCCTCGCGTCGTCGCTCATCCCGGGCAACGAGAACGCGGTCTACCGCGTCATCAACGGCCTGACCCGCTGGGGCGCCAACGTCGTCCACAAGGGCAACGCCAAGGTGCACGTCTCGGGCCACGCCTCGGCCGGCGAGCTGCTGTACTTCTACAACATCTGCAAGCCGAAGAACCTGATGCCGGTCCACGGCGAATGGCGCCACCTGCGGGCGAACGCGGAGCTCGGAGCCCTCACCGGCGTCCCGAAGAACCACATCGTCATCGCCGAGGACGGCGTGGTCGTCGACCTGGTGGACGGCACCGCGAGAATCGTCGGCAAGGTCCAGGCCGGTTACGTCTACGTCGACGGCCTCTCGGTCGGTGACGTGACGGAGTCCTCCCTCAAGGACCGCCGCATCCTCGGCGACGAGGGCATCATCTCGGTGTACGTGGTCGTCGACTCCAGCAGCGGCAAGATCACCAGCGGCCCGCACATCCAGGCCCGAGGCTCCGGCATCGAGGATTCGGCGTTCTCTCCGGTGGTCGCGAAGATCGAGGAAGCCCTGAACCGCTCCGCCCAGGACGGCGTCGTCGAGCCCCATCAGCTCCAGCAGCTGATCCGTCGCTCGGTCGGCAAGTGGGTGTCCGACACCTACCGCAGGCGCCCGATGATCCTGCCGGTGGTCGTCGAGGTCTGACGGTCCCACGGACGTACCCCCGGAGCGGGGCCCCTCGATTTGCATCGGGGCGCCCCGCTCCAGTAGGTTTACATCTCCGCCTGAACGGGAACCCGGCACAGTCAAGTGTCGTGCGGGGGACCGGAACGGGGCGGAAATCCGGCTCCAGAATCTCTGATAAAGTCGGGCCACGCCGAAAGGGAAACGCGAAAGCGAATTCCTGAAAGCGAATCCCCATTCCGACGGGGAATCGGACACGAAAGAGTCTGATAGAGTCGGGAACAGGAAATACTGAAGGGAAGCGCCCGGAGGAAAGCCCGAGAGGGTGAGTACAAAGGAAGCGTCCGTTCCTTGAGAACTCAACAGCGTGCCAAAAGTCAACGCCAGA
>NZ_JBIAGW010000012.1:0-256590 GCF_042869955.1 Streptomyces sp. NPDC006691 | reverse complement strand
GTGCAGGCCTCTCGCCCTCGTCCTGACACCGGGACACTACGGCGACGGGCCACAGTTCGAGCGTGTCCTGGAACAGGTCGCCGTACCCCGTATCGACGTCGGAAGGCCCCGCACCCGGCCCGACCATGTCCTGGCCGACAGGGCCTACACATCCCGGAAGAACCGCCGCTACCTGCGACGACGCGGAATCCGCCACACCATCCCCGAACGCCTCGACCAGCAAAGACACCGCAAGAACCGCGGTTCACGCGGTGGCCGGCCCACCGGCTTCGACAGCGAGCGATACAAGAAACGCAACACCGTCGAACGAACCATCAACCGCCTCAAGGGCTTCCGCGCCGTCGCCACCCGCTACGAGAAACGCGCCCACATCTACCTCGGCACCGTCACCCTCGCAGCCCTCATCATCTGGCTCCGCACATGATCCGAGAAACAGTGCCTAGCGTTGTGGCCATGGTTGAAGCGATCGCAACAAGCAGTGGAGCGGAGCCCGCCGGTGGGATCGCCGGCTGGGCCGTTCACCTCATGGAATCCCTGGGTGCGCCGGGGGCCGGTCTCACCAACGCCGTGGACACGGTCCTGCCGTTCATCCCGAGCGAGGTCATCCTCCCGGTGGCCGGCTTCACCGCCGGGCAGGGGCGGATGAGCCTGGTGTCCGTCATCGTATGGACCACCATCGGGTCGGTGGCCGGCTCCCTCCTGGTGTACCTCGTCGGCGCCGCCCTCGGGCGGGACCGCACCCGTCGGATCGCGGCGCGGATCCCCCTGGTCAAGGCGCACGAGATCGACCGGGCGGAGGCCTGGTTCGCACGGCACGGCGCCAAGACGGTGTTCTTCGCCCGGATGGTGCCGGTGTTCCGCAGCCTGATCTCCGTTCCGGCGGGCATCGAGCGCATGCCGCTTGCCGTGTTCACCGGCCTCACCGCCCTGGGCAGCCTCATCTGGAACACCGCGTTCGTGCTGGCCGGGTACTGGCTCGGTGACAACTGGCGGCTCGTGGAAGAGTACGGCGGGGTGGTGTCGAAGGGGGTCGCGCTGGCTGTCCTGCTGCTCGTCGGCTACTTCGTCGTCTCCCGGCTTTCACGTTCCAAGGGCAGGCACGGCGCGTGATCCGTCCTGGCGCGCCGCTGACGGGTGGCCTCTGGTGAAGAGGCTTCACGGGGGAGGGGCCGTATATGAGGAGGGCTTGATGGGGAGGCTGACCGCTCTCGGCGGCGCGGCGACGACGGTCGTCCGGTCGCTGACCGGGATCGCGCTGGGCGTGGTCTCCGCCGTGGCCGGATTGGTCTTCCTGGCCCTGGCCGCGCCGGTGCTCGCGGTACGCCCCGGGAACCGGGTGCCCCGGGCGGTCGCGGCCACGGCCCTCAGACTGGCACGCCTGGATCGGCTGAGGGTGACCGTACTCCTGGGTGGAGACGGGAGTGGCGGGTTCACCACGGACCGGGCCCTGCGCTATCTGGCGAGCCGCTGGCCCGTCGGCCTGCTGGGGGCCGGCGCGCTCACCGTCCTCGGCTTCGGTCTCGTGACGACGGGAGAGGCGCTGGCGGGCTGGCTGCGGGGCGAGCGACCGGACGGCATCGCGCCGACCTGGCCCGTGGTCAGCTACCTGCTCACCGCGGCGGCCCTGGTCCTCTTCCTCGATCTCGCCGGGCTCGCCGCCGTGGTCGCGCTGGAGCGGTACCTCGTCCACCGCTTCCTCGGCCCGAGCGAGCGCGAGGTGATGCGGCGCCGGATCGACCAGCTGTCGGCAAGCCGTGCCGGGATCGTCGAGGCCGTGGACGCCGAACGCCGCAGGATCGAGAGGGACTTGCACGACGGGCTCCAGCAACGCCTGGTAGCCATGGCCATGTTGATGGGCCGGGCCAGACGCAACGGATCCGACGAGCTCTACGCGCAGGCCCACGAGGAGGCGCAGCGGGCACTCGACGAGCTGCGCGAGGTCGCGTGGCGGGTGTACCCCGCCCACCTGGACCAACTGGGCCTGGAGGAGGCGCTCGCGACGGTGGCGGAGCGCTCGGCCGTACCGGTGCGGATCCGGTGCGGCCTCGGCGAACGACAGGCGCCCCGGATCGAGACGGCCGCCTACTTCACGGTCCGCGAGGCCGTCACCAACGCGGCCAAGCATGCCGGGGCCACCCGCATAGACGTCGACGTGGCCCTCGTGGACAGCGAGACCGGACCGCTCCTCAGCATCCGCGTCACCGACGACGGCGCAGGCGGTGCCGACCCGGGCGGCACCGGCCTGGCGGGGCTCGCCCGCCGGGCCGCCGCCCTGGACGGGCGGTTCGCCGTGCACAGCCCGACCGGCGGTCCCACCCTCGTAGAAGCGGAGCTGCCGTGCGGGTAATGCTGGCCGAGGACTCCGTCCTGTTGCGCGAAGGTCTGGTCCGCCTGCTGACCGAGGAGGGGCACGAGGTGACCGCGGCCGCGGGCGACGCGGCCGAGCTGCTCGCGGCGGTGGCCGCCGCGCCGCCCGACGTCGTCGTGGTGGATGTGCGGATGCCACCGACCCACACCGACGAGGGGCTGCGGGCCGCGCTGGCCATCAGATGCGACCACCCGGGGGTGGGCGTCCTGGTGCTGTCGCAGTACGTGGAGAAGCGCTACGCCACCGAGTTGCTCTCCTCGGACACCCAGGGCGTCGGCTATCTGCTCAAGGACCGGGTCGCCCGGGTGGAGGAGTTCCTTGAGGCACTGGAGCGCGTACGGTCGGGTGGTGCGGCGTTCGACCCCGAGGTGGTGCGCCAACTGCTCGCGCGGACAAGTCACTTCGCGTCCCTGGAGCGGCTCACCGAACGTGAGCGCGCCGTCCTCGCGCACATGGCGCAGGGCCACACCAACGCTTCGATCGCCGACCGCCTGCATGTGTCGCGGAGCGCCGTCGAGAAACACAGCAACGCGATCTTCGACAAGCTGGAGCTCCCGCGGTCCGGGAGCTACAGCCGCCGCGTCCTCGCGGTACTGCGCTATCTGCGGTCCTGACCGGAGTACCGGCAGGCCGTGGGCCGGCGCCCCTGAAGCCGAAGGCCGGCACCCCTGGATCGGGGTGCCGGCCTTCTCACCTCGGGTGCCGTGGCGGCGGCACCCGACGGTGGCAGCGGCGGTCAGCGGCGACCCCAGGACTTGGTGGCGATGGTGTGCTTGTGGCTGTCGCGCAGGGTGGCGGTGTCCCGGCTGTTGTCCCAGGCGTAGTCGCGGCGGTTCTGGTAGACGTCGCGATCGGTGTCGCGGCCCTTGCCGGTGTGGACCCGCACCGACTGGTGCCCGGCAAGGCGCAGGTTGTGGAAGGTGTACGTCTGGTGGGCGCGGTCGGTGAGCGTCCAGCCCTTGAGGTTCACCGCGCTGCGGCCCGTGTTGGTGACGGTGACCCACTCCGCGTTGAGGCTCTTCTGTGAGTGGTCGTCCCGTCCGGGACTGTCGTACTGGATCGCTCCGAGAACGATCGGGGAGCGCGGCTCCGCCGGCCGTACGGTGGCGGAGGCGGGAACGGCAGCTGCCGCGGCGAGGCCGGAGGCGGCCAGGGCGAGTGCGGCGACACGGGTCATGGTGCGAGGAGACATGTGAACTCCCGGTTCACGACAGCCCGGGCGCGAGCCCGGGATGCCGAACGGTGTGAAGCCCGACACTGGTTCGGCCGGACACCCACACTGTGGCCCCGGGTCCGGCGGCCCCGCGCGCAGAAGGGCCACACGTAACCAAACGCGGAACATGACACACCATCAGCGATCACGGCGCGCACGCCCCCGCGCGCGGGGTGCTGCGCCACGCGGGGGCGTTGCCGTGCGCCCCGGCACGGCACCCACCGGGTGGCTGGGGGCACCCCTGCGGACGGGGGTCAGCCCGTGAGCGGGACGGGGGCTGGCCCCATGGTCCGGGCGCGATGCCTCGGCGACGCTCGGAGCATGTTCCGTACGTCTTCGCACAACGGGTTCCCGCACACCGCGAGCGCCGCGGCGCACCTTCGGCTGTTCGTCCTCGTCGGCGTCGTCACCGTCCTGGTGACCCGCGCCTTCTTGGCGCTGACGGGCTATCCCAAGCTCGGCGGAGGGGCGGCCAACGGCGGCCTGCACATCTCCCACATGCTGTGGGGCGGACTGCTCATGCTGGCCGGACTCCTGGTCATGCTGGTCTTCACCGGGGCCGCCTCCCGTCGGCGCGGTGCGGTGCTCGGCGGCGTCGGCTTCGGCCTCTTCATCGACGAGGTCGGCAAACTGGTCGCCACCGACGGCTACTTCTACCGCCCGGCCCCCGGGATCATCTACCTGTCGTTCGTCGCACTGACGGGCTTCGCCCGGTGGGTGGCGCGGCGTGCGCGTACGGACCGGCGGGAAGCACCCCGCGCGGTACGCGCGGCCGACGCCGCCGAGACCGCGCTGCACGGCGTTCTCGGTGGCCTCACCGCGCAGGAGCGGTGCGAGGCGCTGCGCCGCCTGCGCGGCACCGAGGGACCACCGACCGCTCTGGACACGGCACTCGTGGCCCTGATCGAAGCGGTGCCCGAACGCCCGGGCCGGCCGGCCGGCCCGCACCACGAGGTGCTGGCGCGGGCCCGGCTGCGGGCATCCGGGCTGATGGCCCGACTGACACGCACACGGGGGCTGGTTCACCTCGTCGCATGGGGCACCACACTTCAGGCCGTCGTCCTCCTGGCCGCCGTGGCCGCCGAGGGCGTGACGGGCGGCCTCGACGGCGAGACCCCATGGCCGGCCGTCACCGGCGCGCTCGTCTGCTCCCTCGCGACCCTGGCACTCTCCCTGCGCGGCACGGCCCAGTTGCTCCGCGACCGCGAAGCCGCACTACGGACGCTGCGTGCCGCGCTCCTGGTGGACCTGGTCGCAGGGCAGGTCTTCAAGTTCACGATCAACCAGTTCTCCGGGGTGACGGACTGGCTCATCAGTGTGGCCCTGCTCTGTCTGCTCTGCCGGTGCTCACCCGGGCCGACGCACCGTCAAGTGCCGCTCCCGCAGGCCGTGGAGAGCACCTCAACGGCTCTTCGAACCACGATGCGCCAGGCCGTGTGACACCTCAGACGGAGGCGTTCGGTCCCTCCGTCGCCTTGCGGTGCTGCATGGCCGTGAGCCGCCGTACGAAGAGGATGGCGAACAGGGCGGCCGCCAGATTGAGGGCGTCCGCCAGCATGACCACGTCGGTCGAGCGCTGGATGGCCTCGGGTGTTGTGGCGTGACTCGCCATGGTCGTGCCGCCCCGGTAGACGAACAGGGCCGCTATCCAGGTGCCCCACCACGTCCTGATGGGCCATTGCGAGACCGTACGCCACGCCCCGTCCGGGGCGTGCTGGGTGCTCGCGACCCATGTCTCGCGCGCGACGCCGAACGGGAGCCACAGATTGCCCACGGGGATGAACCATCCGCCGATGGCCCACCCGCGGTTGCGCGTGCAGACGTCCGGAGCCAGGACATCGGCGTTGGAGCGGACCCGGAAGAACCAGATGATGAAGACGACGGCGGTGGCGAGGGTCCCGGACATCTGCAGATACCCGGACAGCTGGTAGAGCAGGTCGGTGCGGTCGATCTCCTCGGGTCCGCGATCGAGGAAGTCGCCCGCCGCCAGGTGCAGCTGCAAGCCGGCGTACAGGGCGAACAGGTCGGTGGCGGCCACCGCGCCGAGCAGCACACTGGTCGCGGTGGCGAGTCCACGCGGTGAGCGCAGGGCGCGGGTTGTGATGTGTGGCTGTGGTGCGAGCTGGGATTGCGGCAACACGGTCGAGTCCCCCCACGGGCATGATGAACCCCACGTGCGATCCGTGGGGGTGTCGCAGGACCGTATGTGACTCGGGGTGGTTCATACAAATGGGATGGCCGGCTACACCGTGGAGTCGTCGCTCGTCCCCGCGTGCAGGACGGCCTCCCGCGCCGATCGGGCGAACCCCGCCGACACCTCGTGGCTCCGGCCCTCGTCGGCGAAGTAGACGGCTCCCATGCTCCCTTTGTCCAGCCACGCGCAGGTCACCATCGGGGAGTCGGCCACCTCGTAGGACATGCACCGCATCGAGCCACCGAGGCTGCCGGGGGCGGCGCTCCAGGACGTGTGCACCGGGTATCCGGTCGCCTCGGCGCCGCGCTGGATGTCGGCCAGCGCGTCGGCGGGTGCGTCGTGGAAGTCTCCTGTCGCGCCCCACATCATGAGCGTCGGCCGCTCGGGATCCGGGCCGTACACGTAGGCGAACGTCCGGGCGCCCTCGGCGGACAGGTCCGGTACAAGGCTCTCCACGCGCGTCCGCACCGGGCTCGCGTCCTGGCGGGCCAGGCCCTGGAAGCGGTCGGGTGCCGACACCGTGTAGCGCGGGTACGCCGCGTACTGCCGGTAGCCCCAGACCCCCGACGTCACGCCCGCCGCGACGACCGCGGCGAGCACCACGGCGCCGGCGGTGAGTTCGCGGCGGCGGTACGCCGGGACGGGCGGCAGGGTGGGGAAGGCCGGGGCGGCTGCGTCGACGGGTGGCGCCGGCGGGCGGGCGGCCGCGCGGGCACGGGCGCGACGCAGGAGGGCGTTCAGCGGCAGGGCCGCCGGGAGGGTGACGAGGACGGCCAGCCTCGACCACCAGGGCAGGTGCAGTGCCGGGACGGCCAGCAGCACCACGACGCACCAGGCCGCGCGCAGGAGTGCCGTGGGCACGGGCGCCCGCGCCATCCAGCGCAGCGGTGCACGGCCGGGGCGGGCGAGTGCGCCGAGGGTCTCGGCGAGCACCGCGAGACGGTCGTCCCCGGGGCGGGCCTCGGCCTGGCGCCGGGCCCGCGCCGCGGCAGAGGCAGGGTCACCGACGGCCGCCAGAACCAGGCGGACGTCGTGCAGCTGGATCCGTGATGCCGACGGGGACTTCGACCCGCCGAGCCGCGGCCCGCTCCGCTCCACGCGCAACGCCTGCGGTGAGCCGGGCGCCAACTCCCTTACGCGGCGGGCGAGTTCGGGGCCGCGACCGTTGCGGGCCGGGCGGTCCAGGTAGTCGCTGGCGAGGCACAGTTCGGCGTAGGCGGTCAGGAGGTCGAGGTCGTCGGGGAAGGCTTCGAGGCCCTTTTGGTAGGCGGCTTCCGCCCGGTCGTCGTGGTCGTCCTCGTTCTCGGCGGCATGGGCCCGGCCGAGGGTCAGGAACAGCCGGGCGTCGGGCCCCTCGGCCGTCAGCGCGTTCCGCGCGGCACGCCGGGCCTCGGCGAACCGTCCCGCCCGAAGGTGCCGTTCCGCTTCCGCGCACGCGGACATGACCTCTTGACGCTCGGCCTGCATGGTTTCCCCACCCCTGATGAATCCGCCGAGCCCCTCGAATGGGTCGGCGCGCAACTATTGCCCGGGGAACGCGCCTGGTCAATCCCTATATCGCGGCCCCGCCAACAGTGCGCGGGGGCGGGGAATTCCGGGGTGCTCGCGCCCGGGGGCCCGAGCCCTCGGCCGGGTCCGGCCGCCCGGCCGTCGTGCTTTCGGCCGAGGTGTCCCCCGGGCGGGCCGGGGCCAAGGGCCCCCTGATCGAGGACGTGTGGCGCGGAGGGGCGGCTGTGGACTTGGACAGGCTTGATCCGTGCCGCTCCGCACCGAGCGCGGCACTCCGTACCGTTCCCCCCTTTCGAGAGGTTGTCCCTTGATGTTCTCCCGGTCGACTCGCACCCTGCGCCGCCGCGTGGCCGCCGCCGCGATCGTCACCACCGCCGTCGCGGGTGTGTCCCTCGCCGTGGCCGGCCCGGCCTCCGCCGCTTACGGCCCCGACTACGGTGACGCCTGGGTCAACAACCACACCGGCAAGTACGGCGACAACTGGACGAAGACCTACGACAAGGACTACGGCGACGCCTGGACCCCGCACGTGCCGGCGCACAACCGTGCCGATGTCGCCGTCACCGCCTCCGGTCCCGCGCACATCGACCACGACGCGGAGCGCCTGTGGACGGTGTCGATCACCAACACCGGGAAGTCCACGGCCCACTCCGTGCGCTCGGTCACCACCATGCCCAACGGCATCGAGCACCGGGCCCACCGCATCGTCCAGGGCAACGCCCATGCCCAGCTGACCGGCGAGGGCCGCGTGCTGGTCACCGTCGACGCGCTCAAGCCGGGAGAGACCGTACGCCTCCAGATCGCGGGCCGTGGCCCCTCGCACGGCGGCGGCAACGTCCAGCTCGTCACCGGCGTGACCACCACGTCCCCCGAGAAGACCACGTCCAACAACACCGCGACGGTCCGTACCCGCATCGCCTGAGCGGGCATCGCATTGCCTGAGCAGGCATGCGAGGGGCGGAGCGGACCGGGGAAGCGGTACGGGCGATGCGCTATCAAGAACTTGCTGCAACTTTCTGAATGATTTTGCGCCATCTCTTGACGGGGCGCCGGGCTCGGCGGGATCGTCGTCCTCGCGCAACCGAGCCCGACCGCCCCGGCGGGCCGAGTGCCGAACGCCGTTGACGCACAACGGTGTTCGGCACGGGACAGCCGCGCGCCGGTCCCGGGACGGACCGGGCGCGCGGGTGGTGCCGTGGGCGGCGGACGGGTTGCGCGAGCCGCGGTGTCGGCCGATGCCGTGGGTTTCCTCCCCGCAGCACGACCGCGCCGGGTGCCACCTCCCCATGGCCGCCCGAGGCGCGGACCGACGCTGCCCCCACCTGCCCAGGGAGCCGTCATGACCGCACCACCGAGCCGCCGAGCGACCGCCGCGCCGCCGACCGGGCGCCGCCGGGCCTCGGCCGGCCTGTTCGCCGCCGGGGCTCTGCTCGCCGGGGCGATCCTGCCCGTCGCCTTCCAGGGCACCGCGCACGCCGCCACTGCCAACGGCGGCGACGTGATCGCCAACCTCTTCGAGTGGAACTGGAAGTCGGTCGGCCAGGAGTGCACATCCGTCCTCGGCCCCAAGGGGTACGGAGCGGTCCAAGTGGCTCCGCCCGGAGACTCGATCCGCCTCTCCGACGGCACCCACCCGTGGTGGGACGTCTACCAGCCGGTGGGCTACGACCTGAACAGCCGGATGGGCACGGAAGGGCAGTTCGCCGCCATGGTGACGGCCTGCCACAACGCGGGCGTGAAGGTGTACGCGGACGCGGTGATCAACCACACCGCGGGCGCCAACCAGACCAGTACCGACTCCTACGGCGGCGCGAGCTTCAACCCCGGGGCCTACACGTACGGCAGCATCGGCTACGACCGCTCCAGCTTCCACGACTACCCCGCGAACTGCCCCAACGCCGGGAACGTCATCAACGACTGGAACAGCGCCCAGCAGGTCCAGGAGTGCCAGCTGGTCTCGCTCTCGGACCTGTACACCGAGAAGGACGACGTCCGCTCGAAGATCGCCGGATATCTCAACAAGCTGGTGGGGTACGGCGTCGACGGCTTCCGCGTGGACGCGGCCAAGCACATCGCGCAGGCGGACATGGCCGCGATCCTCGCGAAGGTAGGGGACACCCGCTGGGGCGGGCGGCCGTACGTGTACCAGGAGGTCATACCCGGCGGCAGCGGACAGCTCGCCCCCAGCGCCTTCGAGGGCAACGGCAGCGTCCTGGAGTTCACCTACGCCCACAAGCTCAAGGACCAGTTCAACGGCAACATCGCCAACTTGAGGACGTTCGGCCAGAGTTGGGGGTTCGAGCCCAGCGACAAGTCGGCGGTCATGGTGACCAACCACGACCTGGAGCGCGACGGCAGCACGCTCACCTACAAGGACGGCTCCCAGTACACCCTGGCCCACATCTTCGAACTCGCCTGGGGCTACGGCACCCCGCAGGTCTATTCGGGGTTCCGGTTCAACAACAGCGACGACTCCCCGCCCGCCGACGCGAGCGGTTACGTCAGCGAAACCGACTGCTCCGCCGGCGCCTGGAACTGCGCGGACCGCGACCAGGGCATCGCCAACATGGTGGGATGGCACAACGCCGCCAAGGGGCAGGGCGTGGCCAACTGGTGGGACAACGGCGGCAACGCCATCGCCTTCAGCCGGGGCAACGCGGCGTGGGTCGCCATCAACAACGGTGGCGGCGCGGTCACCCAGACCTTCACCACCGGGCTCGCGGCCGGCACGTACTGCGATGTCATCCACGGCACACCGGCCACGGGGGGCAACTGCACGGGACCCGCGGTGACGGTCGACTCCTCGGGCCGGGCCACGGTCACGGTCAACGCGGGTGACGCGGTCGCCCTGTACGCGGCCGGCGCCACCTGCGGCGCCGCCTGCCCGACGTCCTCACCCACGCCGACGCCCACTGCCGCCGGCACCGTGAGCGAGACCTTCCACGAGACGAAGACGACCGCGTGGGGACAGAACGTGTACGTGGCCGGCTCCATCCCGGCGCTCGGCAACTGGGACCCGAACGCCGCCGTCGCCCTCTCCTCGGCCTCCTACCCCGTGTGGTCGGCCACCGTGAACACCCCCGCCAACACCCGCTTCGAGTACAAGTACATCGTCAAGGACGGCTCGGGGAACGTCACTTGGGAGTCCGGAGCCAACCGGGTGCACACCGCGCCCGCCTCAGGTGCGGAGACCCTGAACGACACCTGGAAGTAGCGGGAGCTCCGGGAGCGGGACGGCGGGGACGCCTGCCCGGTACGGCATGAAGCAAGGAGGTCCGAAGCGACGCGAAGCCGGGCGGGTGCGGGGCCGAGCGGCCGCGGACCCGCCCGCTCGCCGGGCGGCTCGGGTCCGGCAGGGGCGGCGCGATGATTTCCACCCGCTCGGGCGGTCGTTAAGGGGGGAGAGCGAAAGGAGATCCGCCATGCCGACACACGGATCCGCCCAGCACCCCACCACCCTGCTCGACGCCCGCTACAGCTCCGCGCTCAACCCCAGGCCCGGCGCCGCGCGGGCCGAAGCCACCGCGTGGGCCGAGGCGCAGCGCAAGCTGGCACGGGCCGAGATCTTCTGGGTGTCCACGGTGCGGCCCGACGGCCGGCTGCACGTCACACCCGTGATCGCCGCCTGGCACGACGGGGTGCTGTACTTCTCCACCGGTCCGGACGAGCAGAAGGCGAAGAACCTCGCTCATGACGACCACTGCGCCCTCACCACCGGGGCGAACGCGCTCACCGAGGGACTCGACCTGATCGTCGAGGGCAGGGCGCGGGCAGTCACCGAACCAGCGCTCCTGGAGCAGGTGATCGACGCCTATGAGACGAAATACGGTGCACACATCACCGCACCCGAGGGCACCTTCCACGGGATCGGGGACGCGTTCCGCAGGGGGGACGTGCGGGTGTTCGCGGTCGCCCCGGACACGGCGTACGGCTTCGGCCGGGACGGCGGGGCCTTCACGCACACCCGGTGGTCCTTCTGAACCGGTGACGGTGGGTCGGCCCCTCGGGGCCGTCCGACTCCGGCGCGCGGGGAACGCACCCCGCGGTTCACCGAATAGGGCGAGCCGACCGACCGCCTGCTCTCCCCTTCCGTGTCCGTGCGGGGCGGTACGGCGAACTCGGCATCACCATCCTCGCCTTCCGTGGCCCCTTGGGCGGGAGGCATCCGGCGAGCTTCGCGTGCCGGAACGGGCGGTGGCCGGGACCCTCGGCCGAGGGGCGGCCGCAGCACGGGGCCATGGCGTGGACACCTGGAGCAACTGACATCAGGCAACGGCTCGTTCGAGCCCGGCACGACCTGGTGCCGTGGCCGGGGGCGGAGTTGTGTATCGTCGGCTGACTCGAAGTTCGAAGATCACGGGGGAACCATGTTCAAGTCCTCGGCCCGAGGCGCGGCCGTCGTTGCCGTAGTGCTGGCCGCGCTCTGTGTGTCCTGCGGTACGTCGGCGAAGTCCGGCACACCGGCCGCGAGAGGGGCCGACGCGACAGCGAGTCGGCCTGCGGCGTCGTCGCCGGCACCGGACGGCTCGGGGTCCGGCAGCGCTGCCGCCGTGCCCGCGGCAGCGCCCAGCGCGCCGGCCACACCAGGAGTGGAGAAGGTCCGCGACGCCTTCGCCGGGCTTCAAGCGACGCTGTATGACTCGTGTACCCCCGGCAACTGTGCCTACTTCCTCGGGCGGGTCTACGACGAACTCCACGGCTTGGACAGGGCCATGAAGGCGGACCCGAAGGGACCGGGGCACTTTCCCGAGCCGATCGCCCTGATCAAGAAGCTCGACGAGCAACTCGGCGGCGATCGATCCTTCGGCAACCTCAAGAGCCACCAGACTCTGCTGATCGGCACGCGTGACAAGATCAACACATGGATGCAGGGCCACCCGGAGGACTACCGCTGAGAGCGCGGCTGATGCGCCGAGCCGCCCCGGTCGACTCCGTCCGCCCGGGGTTCCGGCAGTGGACGCGCCCATCCGGCCAGGGTTCCGGCGGTGCGGGCGCCCGGCCGGCGGTGGGCCGCCGTTGACGGCCCACCGCTCTGGGCACGTGGCGGCTCAGTCCGTGTGACCGGCGCGGTGGGCCCGGACGATGTCCGCGTACCGGTGGCCGCTGGCCTTGATCGTGCGGGCCTGTGTGGCGTAGTCGACGTGCACGAGGCCGAAGCGCTTGTCGTAGCCGTAGGCCCACTCGAAGTTGTCCAGGAGCGACCAGGCGAAGTACCCCGCGAGCGGGGCGCCCTTGCGGGCCGCCGACGCACAGGCGGACAGGTGGCGTTCCAGGTAGTCCACCCGCTCCCGGTCGTCGATGCTGCCGTCGGGGCGCAGGACGTCCGGGAAGGACGAGCCGTTCTCCGTGACGTAGATCTTCCGCGCGCCGTAGTCCTCGGTCAGCCGCAGCAGCAGGGACTCGATGCCGTCGGCCTCGATCTCCCAGTCCATTCCGGTGCGGGGCACGTCGTCACGGCGGACGGAACGGCCGTACGGGACCGGGCCGCCCGGGTCGTCGGCGACGTACGCCGGGAAGTAGTAGTTGAGGCCGAGCCAGTCCAGCGGAGCCGCGATGGTCGCCAAGTCGCCGTTCTTTTCGGGGAGTTCGACTCCGTACAGCTCACGCATGTCGGCGGGGAAGCCGCGGCCGTGGACGGGGTCGAGCCACCAGCGGTTGACGTGGCCGTCCACGCGCCGGGCGGCGGCCAGATCCTCGGTGCGGTCGGTGGCCGGGTGGACGGGGGAGAGGTTGTTGACGATGCCGATCCCGGCGCCCGGGGCCGCGGCCCGGATGGCCTGGGTGGCCAGGCCGTGGCCGAGGAGCAGGTGGTAGGAGGCGCGGACGGCCGCGGTGAGATCGGTGAGGCCGGGGGCCATCCTGCCCTCCAGGTGGCCGATCCAGGCCGAGCACAGGGGCTCGTTGAGGGTGGCCCAGTGCGACACCCGGTCGCCCAGGCGTTCCGCGACGACCGAGGCGTACGCGGCGAAGTGCTCGGCGGTCTCGCGCTCGGGCCAGCCGCCCCGGTCCTGGAGGATCTGCGGGAGGTCCCAGTGGTAGAGGGTGACGGAGGGCGTGATCCCCGCCGCGAGGAGCGCGTCGATCAGGCGGTCGTAGAAGTCGAGGCCCCGGGCGTTGACCGGCCCCTCGCCGCCCGGTACCACCCGCGGCCACGCGACCGACAACCGGTAGGCGCCGACGCCGAGTCGCTTCATCAGGGCCACGTCCTCGGGCCAGCGGTGGTAGTGGTCGCAGGCGATGTCCCCGTGGTCGTCGTTGTCGATCTTGCCGGGGGTGTGCGAGAAGGTGTCCCAGATGGACGGTGAGCGGCCGTCCTCGGCGACGGCACCCTCGATCTGGTACGCGGAGGTGGCCGTGCCCCACAGGAAGTCGTGCGGAAGGGCGGCGAAGTCGATCGGTGCGGACACGGAAGTCCCTTTCGGAAGGCGGGAGTTGGTCACTTGACGGCGCCCGCCGTCAGCCCGGCGACGAGATAGCGCTGGAGCAGCAGGAACCCGACGACCACGGGGACGCTCACGACGAGGGATGCGGCCATGATCTGGTTCCAGTACACGTCGTTGAGCGTGGAGTAGCCCTGGAGGCCCACGGCGAGGGTGCGGGTGTCGTCGTTGGTCATGACCGAGGCGAAGAGCACCTCGCCCCAGGCCGTCATGAAGGCGTAGACGGCCACCGCGACGATGCCCGGCATCGCGGCCGGCACCACGACGCGGAACAGTGCGCCGAGTGGGCCGCAGCCGTCCACCAGGGCCGCTTCGTCCAGGTCGCGCGGCACCGAGTCGAAGTAGCCGATCAGCATCCAGATGGAGAACGGCAGCGAGAACGTGAGGTACGTCAGGATCAGCCCGCCGCGCGAGCCGAACAGGGCGATACCGGTGGCGTTGCCGATGTTCACGTAGATCAGGAACAGCGGCAGCAGGAACAGGATGCCCGGGAACATCTGGGTGGACAGCACGGTGACCGTGAAGACGCGCTTGCCGCGGAAGGAGTAGCGGCTGACCGCGTACGCCGCGAACACCGCGATCACGACCGAGCAGACCGTCGCGGTGCCCGCCACGATCAGCGAGTTGACGAAGTAGTGCGCCAGCGGGACGGTCGACCAGATGTCGACGTACGGGCGGATCGTCAGACCGCTGGGCAGCCAGCGGAACTTCCCGGAGACGTCCTGGAGCGGCTTGAGCGAGCTGGACACCATGACGTACACCGGCAGCAGCACGAAGCCGGTGAGCAGGGCGAGGAAGACACGCCGTGACCACAGGAAGGAACGCGGCGGCGCCATCGGTGAGGGCGCGGGCCGGCGGGACGTCCGGGCGGCGTCGGTGGTGCTAGACATCGGCCGTCTTCCTTCCTCGGGAGGTCAGCAGCAGATAGCCGCCCGTCACGATCAGCAGGAAGAGCAGCAGCAGTACGGACATCGCGGAGCCGGTGCCGAAGTTCCAGGTGACGAACGACGACTGGTAGATGTGGATGGAGATCAGGTCCGCCGCCGCGGGCGCCGACTTGCCGAACAGGACGTACGGCGTGTTGAAGTCGTTGAACGTCCACAGGAACAGCACCAGGACGAGCACCTGGTTGACCGGGCGCAGCGAGGGCAGCGTGATCCGGCGGATCTGTTGCAGCATGCCCGCCCCGTCGAGCGCGGCGGCCTCGTAGAGCTCCCTCGGGATGTTCTGGAGGCCGGCCATCACGATGAGGAAGGCGAACGGCCAGCCCTTCCACACCGAGACGATCAGCAGGGCGTAGAAGCTGTTGTCGCCGATCAGCCAGAAGGAGGGCTTGTCGGTGAGATGCAGCTGGTCGTGCAGGACGTGGTTCACCAAGCCGTTGTCGTGCTGGAACATGAACGCCCAGGTGATGACCGCCGCGTAGACGGGCAGCGCGTACGGCACCAGGAAGATGGTCCGCAGCACGCCCCGGCCGCGGAAGTTGTCCTGGAGGTAGAGCGCGGCCGTGGTGCCGATCAGCCAGCACAGGCTGACCGAGAGGACCGTGAAGACCACGGTGACGAGGAACGAGTGCAGCAGCGCCTCGCCGACGGCACCGTGGAAGTCCACCGCCAGACGGTAGTTGCCGGTGCCGGACCAGGGAGCGCTGCCCCAGTCGCGGATGTAGAACTGGGTGAGCTCCTTGAAGCTCATCGCGACGCCGATGACCATCGGCACCAGGTGGACGAGGAGTTCCAGGAGCAGGGCCGGGAGCAGGAGCAGGTAGGGCAGTCCGATGCGCCTGATCCGCCCGGGGCGGCGCGGGCCGCGCGCCGCCCCGGGGGAGTGCTCGGGCACCGACCGCGTGCCTGCGGGAGGGGCCGTGGTCGTCATGAGGGTGTCGGTCCTCACTTCGCGGGCATCTGCTGCTGGGCCTTTTGCAGCTTGGCCTTCACCGACTCCGTGGTCACCGCGCGACCGGCCGCCGCGTCGGCGAACAGGTCCTTCACCGCGGTGCCGACGGCGGTCTCGAACTGCGACTCGTCGGGCACCTGCGGCAGCGCCTGTGCGCTGCTCGCCAGGGTCTGCCGCAGGACCGCCGTGGCCTGGGAGTTGAACGCCGGGTCCGACTGCGCCGACTTGACCGGCGGGATGGATCCGTAGGCGGTGTTGAGGAGCTTCTGCTCCTCGTCACTGGTCATGAACTTCACGAACTGGGCCGCGCCGTCGAGGTTGTGGGTGTTCTTGAAGACGGCCATGTTGATGCCGGCGACCATCGAGTTGGTCTGCGCTCCGGTCCCGGGCGCTCCGGACTGCACGGGGGCCGCGGTCACGCCCCAGTCGGAGTCCTTCATCCCCAGCGACTTGAAGGTGGCCGAGGCGGTCTGCCACAGCACCATGCCGGTCTTGCCCTTGGCGAAGTCGCTCAGGGACTGGTTCTGGGCGTATTCGGCGTTGCTCTGGTTGACGATCTTGTCCTTGGCCATCAGATCGACGTACTGCTTGACCGCCGCGACCGCGCCGTCACTGGTGAAGCTGGGCTTGCCGTCCGCGGTGAAGAACTCGGCGCCGTGCTGCTTGGCGAGGACGAAGACCTGGTGGATGTTGTTCGACAGGTTGGAGCCTTCGGCGCCGAGCCCGTTCTTGCCGGTGGCCTCGATCTTCTTGCCGGCGGCGACCAGCTCGTCCCAGGTGGCCGGGGGCTTGGTGATGCCCGCGTCCGCGAAGGCCTGCTTGTTGTAGTAGAGCGCGTACGACATCGAGTACAGCGGCACCGCGGCCGGGTCCTTGCCCGGAACTCCGGTGGAGCCGAGCGCCGAGTCGACGAACCGGTCCCTGCCGCCGATCTTGGAGAAGTTGGCGGCGTCCCAGGGCAGCAGTGCGCCGGTCGCCTGCAAGGAAGCGCTCCAGGTGTTGCCGATGTTCATCACGTCCGGGCCCTGGCCCGACGTGGTGGCGGTCAGGATCCGGTTGAGCAGATCCGCCCAGGGCACGACCTCCAGCTTCACCTTGATGCCCGTCTGCTTCTCGAACTTGTCGAGCTCGGGCCGGAGGACCTTCTCGTCCACCGAGATGCTGGCGCCCTGGTTGGAGGCCCAGTAGGTGAGCGTCTTGGGCGAGTCGTTGGAACCGCCTCCGGAGGCGGAGCCACCGCCGCAGGCCGTGGCCGCGAGGGCGAGTGACAGGGTGGCGGCGCCTATGGCCGCGGCTCTGATGGTGCGCATGGCCCCTGGTGTCCCTTCCCGGGAGTCGAAAACCGTGAGGTCGCCTTCGGAGACACCGGAACGGCGGCGTTCGACTCCTGAAGGTCCGCATGGCTTAATTTAAGACGTGAGTTAAGCGGCGCCGGAAGTGAGGCGTCAAGATGTAAAGCAGGGTGTCTCATCCAACGAACTCGCCGGACGAGGTGCCCAAGTCGGCTTCTGTGGTTGCTGTACGGCCTGTCACCTGCGACGGCGCCATCGGACAACACTTTGCAACGGTTGTATCTCGGTGGGGTGTTGGGCCCGGAGTCGAGGTGGATGGGTTCAGGGTTCGCCCGCTGCGACGCGAAGTGGCACGACACACCTGCGTCTCTGCTGATACACCGTCAAGTCCAAGGAAGCGGGGGTGGATTGGTGTCGGTGAGGCTGTCACCGCGGCGGCGGAGGGGAGGCGCCCGACGTGGCGGCCGGCCCTGTTACGCCGTCTCGCGGATGACCAGTTCGGGGTCGAAGACCACGGACGTCGCCTCCGTGCGCTCGCCACGGATGTGCTGGTCGAGGAGTCGGGCCATCTCCGCCGCCATCCGCTCGACCGGCTGACGGATCGTGGTCAGCGGAGGACGGCAGGACAGGGCGATGCCGGAGTCGTCGAACCCGATCACCGCCACGTCGTCGGGCACCCGCCGCCCCCGCTCCCGCAGGAGCTGGCAGACACCCTGGGCCATCAGGTCGTTGGCCGCGAACACGCCGTCCACGTCCGGGTGTTCGGCAAGGAGACGGGTCATGGCGGCGATGCCGCTGTCCAGGGTGAAGCCGCCCTCGGCGACCGGCACATAGGGATGGCCGTCCCGCGCCATCGTGTCGCGGAACCCGGCGAGCCGCTCCTGACTGGCGGGGACGGCCAAGGGGCCGGCCACGGTCGCCGGGCGTCGGCACCCTCGCTCCAGGAGCCGCCGGGCGGCGAGCCGTCCGCCGTCGCGGTGGTCCAGGTCCACATAGCTCAGCGGCACCGCCGGTGTGGGACGCGCGAACAGGACGGTCGGCAGGTGCGCCGCCGCGAGCAGGGTGGGCAGGGGGTCGTCGGGGTGTGTCGAGACGACCAGGGCGCCGTCGGCGCGGCCCTGCCGCAGATAGGTGAGCACCTCGTGCCGGTCGTCGGCCGACTCGGCGAACATCAGGACCGGGTGCATCGAGCGCGGCCGCAGGAAGCCGACCACCCCCGCGACCACCCGGCCGAAGAACGGGTCGGCGAAGACCCGGGCGGCGAAGGCCTCCTGGCTCTCCTCGGGGCCGCCGCCCGCGCCGGACACCACCAGGGCGATGGTCTCGGCGCGCCGGGTCACCAGGGACCGGGCCGCGCGGTTGGGTGCGTAACCGGTGCGCTCGATCGCCCGCTGTACCTGTTCCTGGATCGCCGGGTCCACATTGCGGACGCCGTTGACGACCCGGGACACGGTCGCCCGCGAGACGCCCGCCTCGCGGGCGACGTCCTCAAGGGTGGGGGCCTGCCTGCTCATGCCCGCACCCTAACGGCATGCCGGGGACACCGTATAGAGCGCTCTCCCTCCTCCCGGGAGGACGCCGGGCCGGTCTTCCCGGGCGGGTGCGAGCAGGCTCAGCCGGCTGCCCGCAGTTCCCCTTCCAGGGACAGCGGTACGTCCCCCGCCGAGCGGCCCGCGAGCACCCGGAAGGGCCCCGCCTCGGTGCGCCAGCGGCCCGCGCGCTCGTCCCAGTACCGCAGTGCCTTCGCCGGGACGTGCACGACCGCCGTCACCGTCTGCCCGGCGCGGGCGTGCACGGCCGCATAGCCCGCGAACCACCGTCGTGGGTACTCCACCGCGGCGCCGGGGCGGGCCAGATACACCTGCACCACCTCGCGGCCCGCGCGGGGACCGGTGTTGCGCACCCGGACGCGCACCGCGAAGGACTGGCCCGGCGCGAGCTCCGACGGTCCGCTCAGCTCCTCGTAGTCCCAGGACGTGAACCCCAGGCCGTGTCCGAACCAGTAGGCCGGTGTCCGGCCCGCCCGCAGCCAGCCCCGGTGTCCGATGTGCAGGCCCTCGGTGTAGTCGAGGCGCCCGTCGGACGGGGAGGTGTCGGTGACGGGGGCGTCGGCGAGCGTGGCCGGCCAGGTGGTGGGAAGGCGCCCGCCCGGTTCCATAAGCCCGAACACCACGTCGGCGAGGGCCGCACCGCCCTCCTGGCCGGGAAACCAGGACAGGAGCAGTGCCCCGACCTCGTTCCGCCAGGGCAGCTCCACCGGCCCGCCGCTGTTGACGATCACCACCGTGCGGGGATTGGCCGCCGCCACCGCGCGGACCAGGGCGTCCTGATCGGACCCGAGCCGCAGATGAACGCGGTCGCTGCCCTCGCACTCGTCGTCCTCGCTCGTGCCGACGACCACGATCGCCACGTCCGAGGTGCGGGCCGCCCGTGCGGCGGCGTCGAGCGCGGCGTCCGTGTCGGGGACGGGCGGGGCGGCACCGACGATCACCGCCCGACCGGTGTCCGGGGCGAGTTCGCGTCGTGCGACCAGCAGGGGCAGGGTGCCCGCCCTGAGCTCGGCCGTGACGGTCCGGACCGGAGGCATGACATGGATGAGGGCCGGGTCGTCGGTCTCCCGGGGGAAGTCGCCGTGCAGGAGTTCGCGGTCGTCCAGGCGCAGGCTCATCCGGCCGAACCCGGCGATGCCGAACGTCCAGGCCCCCGTCTCGTGCGGACGCAGCCGGGCCCTGATCTCCACCGTGTGCGCACCCGGCGGCAGGGCTGGCTCCAACTGCCGTGCGCAGGAACGGAGTTCGGCGGACAGCTCGATGCCGTCGGCGTCCAGGATCCGCAACAGGACCCCGGGCGCCCCGGAGTCCGGATCGGTGCACAGGGTCCCGTCCAGCGGGGGCGGTGGGCCGCCGAGGCCGGGACCCGGCACATGCACCACGTCCGCCCGGCCGCGCAGTCGCCCGCGCATGCCGTCCAGGAGGCTGACCTCCCCCTGGGGGAACACCCCTGCGCTGCCGCCCCCCTGGGTGCGGGTGCGTGCGGCGCGGGCTCCGATGACGGCCACCGTCGCCAGGCGTTCGGCGTCCAGCGGCAGGACGTCCCGGTTGGCCAGCAGGACCGTACCGGCGGCCGCCGCCCGGCGCACCAGGGCCCGCACCGCCGCCGGGCGCGGACGAGGTCGGCTCACGGGCCGGCTCGTCTGGTCCAACGCACCCAGCCAGGAGGCCAGTTGAAGCAGATGACGTACCTTGGTGTCCACGGCCCGCTGGGGGACCTCGCCCCGCTCCACCGCTCGCAGCAGCGAGTCCCCCCACGCCCCCTCGGGGCCCGGCATCACCAGATCGAGGCCGGCGCGCGCGGTCTCGCAGGTGGCGCGGACCGCCCCCCAGTCCGAGACGACCAGGCCGTCGAAGCCCCACTCGGTCCGGAGCGGCGCGGTGAGCAGCGAACTCGCCGTTGTGGTGGTCCCGTTGACCGCGTTGTACCCCGCCATGACGACCCGCACTCCGGCCGCCACCGCCGCCTCGAACGGCGCGAGGTACACTTCCCTGAGCGCCCGTTCGCCGACCCGGACGTCCACGGTCAGCCGGTCCGTCTCGGAGTCGTTGGCCACGTAGTGCTTGGCCGCGGCGGCCACCCCCTGTGACTGGACGCCGCGTATCAGGGCGGCCCCCATGCGGCCGGTCAGCTCGGGGTCCTCCGAGAGGCACTCGAAATGCCGGCCGCCGAGGGGGCTTCGATGCAGATTGAGGTTGGGCGCGAGGACCACGTGCACGCCCTTGCGCCGCGCCTCCAGGGCGAGGAGCGAGCCGAGCCGCTCGACCAGCGGCTCGTCCCAGGTGGCGGCCAGGGCGGTGGCCGAGGGCAGAAGCACGGCGGTGTGCCGCTCGTCCCACGACGGGCCGCGCACCCCCGCCGGGCCGTCCGACATCACCCACGGCCGCAGCTCGACGGCCGGCTCCGCCGCCGTGCGCCAGGTGTCCGCGCCGGTGAGCAGCCTGACCTTCGCCTCCGGTGTGAGCTTGTCGAGCAGCCGGTCGAGCTCGTCCTCGTCCATCATCCCGTCTTCCCTCGTCGCCCGTCCCCGCACCCGTAAGTGACGGGACGTCAGTTGTAGATGCCGAACTCGTACAGCGAGTAGCCGTAACCGGTCCCGCGCGCCGTGCCGTTGACGCGTACGTAGCGGCCGGTGCCCTGGAGGTCGAAGTCGTCCACCCCGCCGTTGCCGTCGGTCACCGTGCGCAGGGTCGTCCAGTTCTGGCCGTCGTCGGACGTCTGGATGGTGTAGGCCTTGGCGTACGAGGCCTCCCACAGCAACTGCACGTGCTTGAACGACGTGCGGGTGCCGAGGTCGACCTGGAGCCACTGCGGATCACTCCAGTCGCTGGCCCAGCGGGTGGTGTTGTTGCCGTCCACCGCGTTCGCCGCCGTGCACGGGCAGTCGCCGTAGCTCGCCTGGAACGACGAGGCGGTGGCGGGCTTGCCGCGGGCGATGTTCGTGCCGTTCACCACGGGTGGCACGACCTTGACGGAGCGGGTCTCGACGCCGACGTTGCCATGGCCGTCGGTGGCCTTGACGTAGACCTTCCAGACTCCCGGCCGGTCCGGCGCGGTGAACTTCAGCCTGCCGCCGCCCAGGTTGGTGAACGGCAGGGACACCAACTGCTTGCTCGCGTCGATGTAGTTGCTGTTGTCCAGCACCTCATAGGTGATCGGATCGCCGTTGGGGTCGGTGGCCCGGACGTTCAGCGTGACATCCCGCCCGGCCTGCACACTGCCCGCGCCGCCCTCGACATCGAGCGCGGAGATGACCGGGGGAGTGTTGTCGTGCGAGGTGTCCGCGCCGTAGGCACGCTTCACCGCGTAGTACGACAGCCGCTTCTGGCCGGCGGGCAGCAGATTGAACCAGATGCCCCCGAAGTCGTACTCCGTGCCGTAATGGAACATCGTCGCACCCAGGGCGACACCCTTGTGCCCCGTGACGCAGCCCCACGCCTTGGTGTAACCGTCGGCCTTGGCCTGGTCGGTGGGCTCCTGCGGCACCCCGTTGGCGTCGTTGGGCACCTCCCACTCGCCGGCGGGTCCGGTCTCCGTGACGATGTAGGGCTTGTTGTAACCGCCCTGCTCCCAGGCCGACCTGACGTCACACACGGCGTTGTAGGAGTTGACCGCGTACAGGTCGAGATCCGGCGCGTTCTTCTTGAAGTACGGCCACGCTCCCACCCAGGCGTCGGTCGAGGTCACCGGGTGGTTGGGGTCGATGCCGTGGATCTTCTTGGTGATGTCATTGACGAGCGTGGTGTAGGCGTTGCGCTGCTGCTCCAGCTCGGTGCCGCTGTAGCAGTTCTGGAGACCCAGCACGGACTCGTTGCCGACGTCCCACATCAGGACCCCGGGGTTGTCCTTGTAGGTCTGCACCCACTTCGGGAACTCGTCGAGCACCTGGTTCTTGTACGCCGTGTCGGTCAGGTAGTTGACACAGCCGCCCGACCCGGGACCGCCGCCCGGCTGGAGCCAGAACCCGGCGATGACCTTGATGCCGTGCGCAGCGGCCGAGTCGAAGAGGGGCTTGCTTGAGGCGTCGGTGCCCCAGGTGCGGATGGTGTTGATGCCCATGGACTGGAGGTCGGGCAGGTACTTGTCGGCATCCGCGACGGAGGGGCCCCAGGTCAGGCCCTTGATCTGGTACGGGTGTCCGTCCACGGACAGCTGCCAGTTGCCCTGGGCGCCGGTCACCTTGACGACGCTTCCGGCGGCGTGCGCGGTCGTCGCGGGAAGGGCGGCGAGGGCGCCGACGGTCAGGACTCCTGCGGCCAGGGGGGCCAGCAGTCGGCTTGGGCGGGTGCGGGGCGGTCGGCTCATTGCGGGTCCTCTTCGTATGTGGGGGCGGGTGGTGGCCGGCCCGGCCGCGGCGGGACGACGGGGCGGCCGGGCCGGCGTATGGGGAGGGCGAACCGTCCTACGGGAGGCGGTAGTTCGCGTCCAGGGCCGCGCCCGCCTCCGGGTGGGTCTGGTCGTAGCCGCGCGCGTCGCACTGCAGACCGCCGACGACGCAGTGGTCCACGAGCGCCTTGAGCGTGGCGTCGTCCCAGGCGTTGAAGAAGTCGTAGTGGAACGAGTAGCCCGGTCCGCTCGCGAGCTTCGCCTGGGAGAGGTCGCCGTTGACCGGGAAGGCCATCTTGAACTCGATCATCGGCAGGGCGACCGGGTGGTCGGCCGGGCAGACATTGTCGTTGGTGCCGGGCTTGACCACGGGGTAGGCCATGTGGCTCTTGTGGTCGGGGGTGTCCAGGTACTTCCCGTCCCAGCAACTGGGCGCCTGGAAGCGGATGTTGAGCTGGACGTCGGCCCGGTTCGGGCAGGTGGCCGGGAAGTTGACGTTGAAGTAGCTGTCACCGCACTCCCAGCCCTCCACGAAGCCCGGGTGGTTGCGGAACTCGTCGGCGGTCTGCATGGGGCTGCCGACCACGAAGCGGAGCCCCTTGGGGAAGGGCCGGACGCTGGTGTAGTCGGTGACGCCGGCCTTGTAGTAGATGGTCTGGGGGCCCACGGGCAGGATCTTCTGGGCGCCATTGAACAGGGAGGGCATCCAGTAGCCCGACTTGTCGCCGGGCGCCTTGCAGGTCGTGGAACCCGCGTCCAGCGAGGCGGTGGTGCTGTTGGCGTTGGTCGTGGTGTTGCCCATGAAGGTGTGGTCATGGGACTTGCCCGGCTGCTGCGGATAGACGATCGGGTCGTCCGGAGCGGTATGGGTCACCGAACAGTTCGCCTGGAACTCGTGGAAGTAGCGGTGCGGCGGATCCTGCGTGGACGGCGATACGCCGGTGACCGGCGGGTTCGCCGGAATGTAGCCGTCGCCGTCCGGGTCGTCGGGCGAGCCGGCGGTGGACGCGGGCATGCCCGCCATCCCCGCCATGCCGCTCATGTCATGCCCCTGCTGTGCGGCAGCGGCCGACGAGGCGGCAGAGGAACCGCCCGCGGGTGCGTCGACACTCGCGGCGACGCCGCCGAGGCCGAGCGTGGTCAGCAGGACCGCGCCCGCGACCAGCGTGCCGGAAAGGAGCTTCGATCTCCGTGGCATGGAGACCTCCTGAAGGTGGGGGATGGGGAGGCAGAGCGGGCCACCGGCTGCGCGAGTTCACCGGCCGGTCGCCGGGAGAGCGCTCTCCCGTCCTGGAGTCTCGGGGCGCCTGAGTGAGGGTGTCAAGGGATGCGACCGGAGAAAGGAGAGCGGGCCGCGCTCTGGCAGACGAACCCAACGGCCAAGGCGACAGAGCGGGTTGAGCATCATCTGGCGAATCGTCAGGTGGCTGTGGGTAGGGTGACGACCTATGAACGCGAGCCCGGGGGATTTCTGCCGCAACCCTTGACGTTGCCTTCGGCGAGATGAAGCATTCCCCGGCGAGAGAGCGCTCCCCCGCCCCCCTTCGTTCACCTCTTGAACCAGGAGAGTCGCCCCATGCCCCCAGTTCCGCCCGACTCCAGCGACCCCCGCCCGTCCACGGTCACCCGCCGCACCGTGCTCGGCGCCGTCGCCGCGACGGCCGCCTCGGCTCCCCTGCTCACGGGCCTCGCCGCACCCGCGTCGGCGGCTCCCGCGGCCGTTCGGCCGCGCGCCCTGCCCGGCGGGGGAGACCTCGGCCCCAACGTGCTGATCTTCGACCCGGGCACCTCCGGCATCCAGGCGAAGCTCGACCAGATCTTCCACCAGCAGGAGTCGGCCCAGTTCGGCACCGGCCGCTACGCCCTGCTCTTCAAGCCCGGCACCTACAACGGCCTCAACGCCCAGATCGGCTTCTACACCTCGATCGCCGGACTCGGGCTCTCACCGGACGACACCACCATCAACGGGGACGTCACGGTCGACGCCGGCTGGGCCAACGGCAACGCCACCCAGAACTTCTGGCGCTCCGCGGAGAACCTCGCACTCGTCCCGGTCAGCGGCACCGACCGCTGGGCCGTCGCCCAGGCCGCGCCGTTCCGCCGGATGCATGTGCGCGGCGGCCTCAACCTCGCGCCGTCCGGCTACGGCTGGGCCAGCGGCGGCTACATCGCCGACAGCCGCGTCGACGGGCAGGTCGGACCGTACTCGCAGCAGCAGTGGTACACCCGTGACAGCGTGATCGGGGGCTGGGTCAACGCCGTGTGGAACATGGTGTTCTCCGGCGTCCAGGGCGCCCCCGCGCAGAGCTTCCCGAACCCGCCGTACACCACGCTCGACACCACTCCGGTCTCGCGCGAGAAGCCCTTCCTCTATCTCAACGGCAGCGAGTACCGGGTCTTCCTGCCGGAGAAGCGCACCAACGCGCGCGGGGTCACCTGGGGGAACGGCACACCCAGGGGCACCTCGCTGTCCCTCTCCCAGTTCTACGTGGCCAAGCCCGGCGTAAGTGCCGCCACCCTCAACCAGGCCCTCGCGCAAGGTCTCCATCTGCTGCTGACCCCGGGCATCTACCACGTGGACCGGCCCATCCAGGTCGACCGCGCCAACACCGTCGTGCTGGGCCTCGGTTACGCGACCCTCGTGCCGGACAACGGAGTGACCGCACTGCGCGTCGCCGATGTGGACGGTGTGCGCCTCGCCGGATTCCTCATCGACGCCGGGCCGGTCAACTCCGCCACCCTCCTTGAGGTCGGCCCCAGTGGCGCCTCGCGCGACCACTCGGCCAACCCCACCACCGTGCAGGACGTGTTCGTACGCATCGGCGGGGCCGGCGCGGGCAAGGCCACCACCAGCATGGTCATCAACAACCGCAACACCATCGTCGACCACACCTGGGTGTGGCGCGCCGACCACGGCACAGGGGTGGGCTGGGACACCAACCGCGCGGACTACGGGGTCGTCGTCAACGGCGACGACGTGCTGTGCACCGGTCTGTTCGTGGAGCACTTCAACAAGTACGACGTGCAGTGGCTGGGCCAGCGCGGCCGCACCATCTTCTTCCAGAACGAGAAGGCCTACGACGCGCCGAACCAGGCCGCGGTCCAGGACGGCAACGTCAAGGGCTACGCCGCCTACAAGGTGGGTGACAACGTCACCGCACACGAGGCCTGGGGGCTGGGGAGCTACTGCAACTACACCGCCGACACCGGCATAGTGCAGCACCACGGCTTCGCCGCTCCGAACACCGCGGGGGTGAAGTTCCACGGCGTGCTCGTGGTGTCGCTCGGGGGCAACGGGCAGTACGAACACGTCATCAACGAAGCCGGTGCGCCGACGTCGGGCACCTCGACGACGCCGTCCACGGTGGTGTCGTACCCCTGAGCCGGGGCGAACCGGTTCCCTCCCCGGCGCGGGGGAGGGGCCGGTGCGGCCGGCGTGAGCCCCTCGGCCGGGGCCCCTTGGGCAGGCGCCGTGGGTCCGGGGCCCGGCGAGCAATGCCGGCAACTCGTCAACTTCCCGCCCCCGGCATTCAGGTGGGAGCTGACCGGGATCGGCCCCAGAGCGACCTCGGCCGGTCGAGAAACCGCTTTCCCCGAGGACACGGTACGACGATCATGAGGTGGAGCCGTTGTGTCGTCGGAGAGGAACCGCTGCCATGCCCGTACCAGCCGACCCGAGGGTCCTGCACCCGATGCCCGGGCAGCCCAGGGTGGTGCTGCTCAAGCCGCTCGTGAAGTCGCCGCTGATCGAGGTCGGTGAGTACTCCTACTACGACGACCCGGATGACGCGACCGCCTTCGAGACGCGCAACGTGCTGTACCACTACGGGCCGGAGAAGCTGATCATCGGCAGGTTCTGTGCGCTTGGCACCGGAGTGCGGTTCCTCATGAACGGGGCCAACCACCGGATGGACGGGCCTTCTACGTTCCCCTTTCCCACCATGGGCGGCTCGTGGTCCGAGCACTTCGACCTGCTCACCGGCCTGCCCAACCGCGGGGACACCGTCGTCGGCCACGACGTCTGGTTCGGGTACGGCGTCACCGTGATGCCCGGCGTGCGCATCGGACACGGTGCCGTCATCGCCGCCGGTTCCGTGGTCACCTCCGACGTGCCCGACTACGGCATCGTCGGCGGCAACCCGGCCCGGCTCATCCGCACCCGCTACAGCGATCCGGACGTGGCCCGGCTGCTGGCCGTCGCGTGGTGGGACTGGCCGGCGGAGCACATCACCGGACACCTACGGGAGATCATGGCGGGCGGCATCGACGATCTGGAGGCCGCCGCCCCGCATGCCCCCAAGGGGTAGTCGGGGCTCAGTGCCGGAGGCTCACGGTCATGCGGATGTCGTCCGCCGCCCACAGCACGAAGCGCTCGATCGGGACCACTTCGTGCCCCGGCTCCGGCGCGAACCGGAAGCGTTTGAGGAGAACGGCGAGCACCAACTGGGCCTCGACCGTCGCCAGTTGCGCTCCCTCGCAGCCGCGAGGTCCGAACCCGAAGGGGATGTGGGCGAGCCTCGGCCGTCGGGCCACCTCGTCCGGGGTGAACCGTTCGGGCCGGAACCGCTCGGGATCGGGCCAGTAACGCGGGTTCATGTGGACCGCCCAGAACGGATAGAAGACCGTGGCCCCGGCCGGAATCGCGTAGCCGCCCACGGTGATGGCCTCCGTCGTCTCCCGGGCGCCGTAGGGCCCGGGCGGAAAGAGCCGCATCGACTCCTTGAGCACCCTGTCCAGCTGGGTGAGGCGTCGCAGATCGGCGTACTCGGGCACCGTGCGCTCGCCCAGCACCTGCTCCAGTTCGTCGGCGACCTGTTCCGCCACCTCCGGGTGGGCGCCCAGCAGATGCAGTGTCCAGGAGACCGCGACGCCGGTCGTGTGGTGAGCGGCGAGCAGGGTCGCCATGACGGTGTCGCGGATCCGCGCGGGCCGCTCGCCCGCCGCGACGAGCGCCCCGATGAGATCGCTCCGGTCCGTGCCGCCGGCCGTTCCGCGGTCCGTCTCGTGTGCGGCGACGATCCGGTCGACCGTCGTGCGCAGCAGGGCCAGGGCCTCCTCGGTGCGCTGGTCGCGTTCCTCCTCGCGCTCCGGGGACGGCACCTCGTAGAGCCGCCCCAGATACTCGGTGAGGACCACCTCGAACGCGGCGACGACGGCGTCGGCGTCCGTGTCCTCGCCGCCGAGCGCGTACGCACAGATCATGTGCAGGGTCAGTGCGGTGAGGTCCCTCTGGAGGGCGACGGGCTCCCGGCCGGGGCCGGCACAGCCTGCGGCCCAGCGGTCCGCGAGCGCCGTCGCCAGCTCCGTGAACCGCGCGAAGTGCCGCTCGTGCGAGGGGCGCCCGGCCAGGACCGACAGGAGCAGACGCCGCCAGGGGGTGTGTTCCTCGACGGGCAGTACCTGAATGTTCCCCGCCTCGAACAACGGGGTCAGGAACGCGAAGAGCCGCTCCGGCCGCTTGTCGAGGTGTGCGGTGGCCTCAAGGAGTACGGGATCCGCGATCGAGACGGCCGTCTCCGTGCCCGGGAGCTGGAACCGCACGACGGGACCGTAGGTGGCGTGCAGCAGTCGCTGGTAGTGATGCAGGCCGCCCGCTGCCGCGATGGCGCCCGCCCCACCGTCCGTACGGGGCTCTGGACCGGGGATCCGCATGGCCGCTCCTCCTGGCTCGAATCGCGGGACGGCCCGCCGGGCCGCCGCCACCGTGCTGGGTGAGACAGCCAACGGGAAGAGGTCACCCGGCACAAGGGCGCCGTGAGCCGTGTCTCACCTGACCGGTGCCGCTTGTCTATGCAACGAGTTGCATAGAAGGATTCGGGTATGGCGCTTGAGCACGCGATTCTCGTCTCGCTGTTGGAGAAGCCGGGCTCCGGTTATGAGTTGGCCCGGCGCTTCGACCGTTCCATCGGTTACTTCTGGGCCGCTACCCACCAGCAGATCTACCGCATCCTCAAACGCATGGAGGGCGACGGCTGGATCGACGCCCGCGAGGTGGCGCAGCACAGCCGGCCGGACAAGAAGGAGTACTCCGTCTCCGGCCCCGGCCGGGCCGCCCTCTCGCGCTGGCTGCACGAGCCGATCGAACCCGAGAGTGTCCGGCACGAGCTCGCCGTGAAGATCCGCGGCGCGGCCTTCGACGACCCCGCGGCGCTGCTCCGCGAGGTCGAGCGACACCGCGGCGCCCACGCGGACCGCCTCGCCCACTACCTCGCCGGAGAACTGCGCGACTTCACCGGGCCGGGGGCCCCCGCGCCCGACCCGGGCCGCGAACTCCAGCACGTCGTGCTGCGCGGCGGCATCGCCTACGAACGGATGACGCTCGACTGGCTCGACGACGTGATCGCCACCCTCCGTCGCCTCGGCGCCGAGCGCTGATCCGACGACATCCGAACGGGCGCCCCGCTCGGGCCGCACCCTCGGCGCCCGCGCCCACGACCGACCGACCTTCCTCGTTCCACCGAAGTCGCTTCCGTCCACCCCTCCTCAACTCCCCGAGCCGGAAAGGCGAATGGCCATGGCCGACGCGCTGCTGTTCAACCCGCACACCTATGACCCGACGCACTTCGACCCCGAGACCCGCAGGCTGCTGCGCGCTACCGTCGACTGGTTCGAGCAGCGCGGCAAGCGCCGGCTCATCGAGGACTACCGATCGCGCGCTTGGCTGGCCGACTTCCTGGCGTTCTCCGCCAAGGAGGGCCTCTTCGCCACCTTCCTCACTCCGGCCTCCGCCGCCGGGGAGGACGAGGGCGACAAGCGCTGGGACACGGCGCGGATCGCCGCCCTCAACGAGATCTTCGGCTTCTACGGCCTCGACTACTGGTACGCGTGGCAGGTGACCATCCTGGGCCTCGGCCCGGTCTGGCAGAGCGACAACGCCGCCGCCCGCACCCGCGCGGCCGAACTCCTCGACCAGGGCGAGGTGTTCGCCTTCGGCCTGTCCGAGAAGACCCACGGCGCGGACATCTACTCCACCGACATGCTCCTGGAGCCCGACGGCGACGGCGGATTCCGGGCCACCGGCAGCAAGTACTACATCGGCAACGGCAACGCCGCCGGTCTCGTCTCCGTCTTCGGCCGCCGCACCGATGTGGAAGGCCCCGACGGCTATGTGTTCTTCGCCGCCGACAGCCGCCACGAGGCGTACCACCTGGTGAAGAACGTCGTCGACTCCTCGAAGTACGTCAGCGAGTTCCGCCTGGAGAGCTACCCGGTCCGCGCCGAGGACGTCCTGCACTCCGGCAGGGCCGCCTTCGACGCGGCCCTCAACACGGTCAACGTCGGCAAGTTCAACCTGTGCACCGCCTCGATCGGCATCTGCGAGCACGCGATGTACGAGGCCGTCACGCACGCGCAGAACCGCGTTCTGTACGGCCGCCCCGTGACCGCCTTCCCGCACGTGCGGCGAGAGTTGACCGACGCGTACGTACGTCTCGTGGGCATGAAGCTGTTCAGCGACCGGGCCGTCGACTACTTCCGCTCCGCGGGCCCCGACGACCGCCGCTACCTCCTCTTCAACCCCATGACGAAGATGAAGGTGACCACGGAGGGCGAGAAGGTCATCGATCTGATGTGGGACGTGATCGCGGCCAAGGGCTTCGAGAAGGACAACTACTTCGCCCAGGCCGCGATCGAGATCCGGGGCCTGCCCAAGCTGGAGGGCACGGTCCACGTCAACCTCGCCCTGATCCTCAAGTTCCTGCGCAACCACCTGCTGAACCCGGCGGACTACGCGCCCGTCCCGACCCGTCTCGACGCGTCCGACGACGCCTTCCTGTTCCAGCAGGGCCCGGCCCGCGGTCTGGGATCCGTACGCTTCCATGACTGGCGGCCCGCCTACGACGCCTACGCGGAGCTGCCCAACGTGGCCCGCTTCCGCGAACAGGCCGACGCGCTCTGCGAGTTCGTGACCACGGCCGCCCCCGACGAGGAGCAGAGCCGCGACCTCGACCTGCTCCTCGCCGTCGGCCAGCTGTTCGCCCTGGTCGTCCACGGACAGCTGATCCTGGAGCAGGCCCGCCTGACGGAGCTGGACGCGGACGTGCTCGACGAGCTCTTCGCCGTCCTCGTGAGGGACTTCTCCGCCCACGCCGTCGAGCTGCACGGCAAGGACTCCGCCACGTCGCAACAGCAGGCATGGGCGCTGGGCGCGGTCCGCCGCCCGGTCGTCGACGAGGCCCGCTCGGCGCGGGTCTGGGACCGCGTCGAGGCACTGTCCGGCACCTACGAGATGGCTCCCTGACCGACGCCCCTGTGGCCGGGCGGCCCCGCTGACGGCTGCCCGGCCGACGCCTCAGCCGAGGTGGGGGTAGTCCGGCAGGGTGATCGAGTTGGCCGCGCGGGCGAGCTCGTCGGGCGGGGTCCTGCGGAGGTCCGCCGGCCGGTTCTGGGCCAGCCGCTGGTTGGCCCGGACATAGTCCCGCGTCAGCTCCTGGTACCGGGCGAAGGCGGCGCGGTGGTCCTGGGGATGGTTCGCGAGCTCACCGGCGAGTACGTACGCGCCGACCATCGCGATGCTGGTGCCCTGACCCGATCGGGGCGAGGCGCAGTACCCGGCATCGCCGACGAGCCCGACGCGGCCGCTCGACCAGTGGTCGAGACGGACCTGGCTCATGGAGTCGAAGTAGAAGTCCGGCGCGTCCCGCATGCTGTCCAGCAGCCGCGGCGTCTCCCAGCCGACCCCGGCGAACCGCTCGGCGAGGATCGACTTCTGCTGAGCGAGATCGCGGTGGTCGTAGTCCAGCTCCGGGGAGTCGAAGAGCAGCATCGCGCGCGCCTCGGTGTTCTGCCGTGCGCTGTAGACGCCGACCAGCAGGTCGTCGCTGGTGTGGTACATCTGCCAGTGGTCGAGGTCCAGATAGTTCTCCACGCTGAAGATGGCGAGATAACTGCCCAGAAAACGAAGGAAGTCCGGCTCCGGACCGAACGCCAGCCTCCGGACCTGGGAGTGCAGTCCGTCCGCGCCGATCACCAGGTCGAAGCCGCGCGGACGTGCGTGGGCGAAGCGGACCTCGACGGTGTCCTCGTGCTGCTCGATGGACGTGATGACATCTCCGAACAGATACTCCGTGCCGTAGCGGCTCGCGTCGAACAGCAGGGTCGTCAGGTCGTCCCGCATGATCTCGACGTCGTCGTTGTCGATCAGGCCGCCGGTCAGAGTGGCCTCGGTGGACCGGGACAGCTCCTCGCCCCGGGCGTCCACGAAGGACATGCCCCGCATGTCGGTGGTGGCGGCCCGGACCTTGTCGAGCAGCCCCATCCGCTCCACGACGCCTAACGCCGAGCCGCGGATGTCGATGGCCTGCCCACCCCTGCGCAGCCCCGGCGCCCGCTCCACCACCGTGGGCGAGAAGCCGGCCCGCTGCAACCAGTGGGCGAGCGTGAGTCCCGCCACGCTGGCTCCGGATATGAGTACGCTCCCGCTGCTCATGGCTCTCCCGGTCTGCTGATGCGGATCGCTGACGTGCATCGCTGATGTGCGTCGCTGATATGTGTGGCGCGGCCCGTGCGCCGATGCCCGCGGACGCGCCGAGTCCGAGTCTTCGCAAGGGGGTGCCACGTCCGCAATGCACAGATCGGCAACGAATGGTTGCGTTCCGGGCAATCTGCTGCTGTGCCCGCGCAGGTGTCGGTACGTGACGGTCGACCTACGGTCAGGAGCCGTAGACGGCGGTGGCGATCCGGGCGAGCGAGTGGATGAGCGGGGTGGAGGCACTCTCGCGCCAGGTCAGCACCAGAAGGCTCGGGGGCATGTCGGTCAGGGGTACCACCGTCAGGCCCTCTCCCGGTGGGTGGTCCAGGGGCATCAGGCCGACCGTGCCGTTCCAGAGGACGGCCTGGCGGCACTCCTGGACGGCCCGTACTTCGGGTCCCTCGCGTGGCTCCCCGCCGTTCCAGTACGCCTGCCACAGCGGGTCGGTGCCTTCCGGGAAGACGAACCAGCGTCGATCGGCCAAGTCGGCCACGGAGATGGCCGGTTGAGCGGCCAGCGGGTCGTCGGTGCGCAGCAGTGCGCCCACCGGGTCGGCGCGGAGGCCGTGGACGGTCAGACCGGTCTCGTCGAACGGCCCCCGGGTCAGGGCGGCATCGACCGCCCCGGCGTGCAGCCCGCCGGTCGGATCGCTCAAGTCGGCCTCGCGCACCCTGACTTCGACGTGTGGATGCCGCCGACGGTAGGCGTCGGCGAGCCGTCTGACGCGCGGATCACCGCTGTCACCCAGGATGCCGAGGGTGAGGGTCGCGGTTCCGGCCGCCTCGGCCACGCGCTCGCGTGTCCGCTCCGCCCGGCGGAGCTGGGCCCGCGCCTCGGCGAGCAGCACCGCTCCCGCCGGTGTGAGCGCGACCCCCTGCGGGGAGCGGTCGAGCAGAGCGGCGCCGAGTCCGGTCTCCAGCTGTTTGATCGCCCGGCTCAGCGGCGGCTGGCTCATGTGCAGCCGCCGCGCGGCCCGGCCGAAATGGAGTTCCTCGGCGACCGCGACGAAATAGCGCAGCGTGCGTAGCTCCATGCTGCGACGATACCCGTCCGGTATCGGCACCACGAGACGGGTCTTGGACGGTCGTCGGGCCGCCGCGGTGCAATCGAGGCATGACCTACGAACCGCAGCACAGTGAACCGGCCGCCGATCCCGCCGTGTTGGTGGTCGGGCCGGACGACGGCGAGACGATCGTTCTGGGCACCACACGGCTGCGCCTCCTCGAAGACGGCAGCAACACCGGGCACCGACTCGGGATCGCCGAATCCGTGCTCGCCCCGCACACCCCCGGCCCGCCGCAGCACCGTCACGCCCAGCACGACGAGGGCTTCTACGTCATCTCCGGCACGGTGCGGTTCACCGTCCGGGACCGCGATTACGACGCCTGCGCGGGCGCCCTCGTGATGGTTCCGCCCGGAGCCCCGCACACCTTCGCCAATGTGACCGGTCAACCGGCCGTCATGCTCAGCACGTTCACCCCGGATCTGTACGTCCAGTACTTCCGGGACCTCCAGGAGATGATCGCGGGCGGTCGGGCGGTGACCCCCGAGGCGACGATCCGAACGATGAGCCGGTACGCCACGGAGCCCGCCGCCGACTTCGGCTGAGGGCGGGGCTCAGTAACCGCTCAGCAGGGTCCGGACCCTGAGCAGCTCCGCCGGCCCGGCCGAGCTGCGCCAGCGTGACGGGTCGGCCGGCCGGCGCCCCCAGAGCAGCAGGACCCGGGTGGCGGCGTCGCTCTCGATGGTGGCGGTCCCCTCGGGCGGGGCCAGGCGGATGCCGGTGCCCTCGGCGTCGGCCGTCACGACGACATCGTCGGTGCCGGGGCAGCGCAGCCGCCCCTCGATCCTGCCGTCGGGTCCCAGATCGAGGCCCTTGCTGCCTTTGGCCAGCAACGGCCGGCCCACGGACGCCACGCTGTGCTCGGTCATCCACGGCTCGGTGAGCGCCCGCTCCGCCGTTGGGTCGTCGCCGCTCAGGTCCCAGCGGTGCAGGATCAGCTCCTCCCGCATGTGTTCCGCGAAGAACGGCGCGTTCACCGAGCGCCCCGTCCACATGATCTCGATGTCGGGCGACAGATCGCGCTCGGCTGCCGCCGCGATGTCGGCGAGGTGCTCGCAACGGCTCAGGAACGCCGCCCAGAGATCGGAGTCGGACATCCGCCGGTAGGGCTCCTCCCGGTCGAAGCCCCGGGTCTCCACCGGCGAGCCCGCGAGAAACGCCTGGAGGACCCGGGCCAGTTCCTCGGCATTGCCCGTCTGGTGGGCCAGCACGTCCCGGACCGTCCATGCCTCGCACCAGGTGCCCTCGTCGGGCCGGTGGGCCCGCACCTCGTGGAGGAAGGGCGCGAGCTCGGGCAGCGTGTCATCGACGTGAGAGGGGATCACGTGCCACCGGTATCCCGGACGGGCGGTGCGCCAAACCGGTCGGCCCGAACGACGCCCGGTCGGCTGACGGCCCTCACGACCACGGCCCGGCACCTGCACCGTGGGGCGCGGCAAGGGCGATCGGTCCGTACGCACGCGCGATGTCATCACCCGATCGTGAGTTCCTCCGGCCGAGGGCCGGGTGCGCCGCGATTCTGGAAGGGATGGCATATGACGGACGGCGTCCGTCCGTGCCGCTGGTGATCCGGCCGGGCCGTGGGTGAGGGGAAGCCATGACAGGGGAAGCGGGACGACGTGAGGGCCTGGAGGAACAGGCGCTCTTATGCGCGGCGGGACTCGCCGATCTGGCGGTGAGCACACTGGGCTCGGCCCTGGGGGTCGTGCGGGGACTGCTGCGCCGCTCGGACGCCGCCGAACTGGCGGCGGACGCCGAGCACGAACTGCTGGCACGCGGCCGCCTGGTGATGGACCGGTACGCGGCCGTACCGCCCGCCCATCTGGAGGTGCTCGCCCGACACGCTCTGGCTCGGCGGGCCGGCGATGTCTGAGCGGTGGGATCCGGCCGCGTTCAAGGCGCGCGTCGACGAGGTACTGCGCCAATTCGTGGGCGCCGAGGCCGACCTGCTGTCGGCCGTCGACCCGCTACTCGCGCCGGTGGCACGTCAGTTGGAGGCGGCGGTGGCGGACGGCAAACGGCTGCGTTCGGCGTTCTGCTACTGGGGCTGGCGCGCGGTGGGGCAGCCCGACAGCGAGGCACTGGTGCGTGCGGCGGCAGCCATGGAACTGGTCCACGCCGCAGCCGTCGTCCACGACGACCTCATCGACGACAGCCCGTTGCGGCACGGCCGGCCCACCGCACACATCGCGTTGCGCGGAGCCGTGCGCCGGCGGCCACGAGCCGTCGCGGCCGCGAGATCGCTGGCGATGCTGGTCGGCGACCTGCTGATGTCCCTGGCCGGGCAGCTCTTCGCCACCAGCGGCCTGCCCGCCGCCTATCTGGCGCGGGCCCGCCCGCTGTGGTCGCTGCTCGCCCGGGACCTGATCGCGGGCGAGTGCCTGGAGATCCTGCGCACCGGCACCCAGCCGGACACCTCGGCGTCACTGAAGGTGATCCGGTACAAGACCGCCAAATACACCGTCGAACAACCCCTGTTGATCGGTGCCGCCCTGGCCGGGGCCGGCGAGCGGCTGAGACAGGGCTACTCCGCGTACGGGCTGCCGCTGGGGGAGGCCTTCCAGCTGCGGGACGATCTGCTCGGCCTGTTCGGCGACCCCGCGCGTACGGGCAAGGCCAACACCGACGATGTGCGCGGCCACCGCCCCACCGCTCTGCTGGCCGAGACCTGGCGCCTGGCCGACGACCGTCACCGGGAGCGCCTCGCCGCACTGCTCGGCCGCCGCGATCTGGACGAGGAAGGGCTGGCCGAGGTCCGTGCGGTGATGCGGGAGCTGAAGGCCCCCGACCGCATCGAGGTGATGATCGGCGAGCGGGTCGACGAGGCCCTCACCGTGCTGGACACCCTCAACGCGCCCGCGCCCGCCACCGCGGCCCTGACCGCGCTGGCACGCTCCGCCGCCATCCGTCTGTCCTGACCCCGCACGGCGGATCCGTGTGTGCCGCCCGAGGACGGACCCCGCCCGTCGTCGACGACCCGTGAAGGACGAGGAGACCTGTCATGACCTACACCGAGGCATCAATGGCCGCCCTGCGGCAGGCCGGTGACGAGCTCGCCGACGCCACCGTGGCCACGCTCTTCGAACGGGGAGAGGTGGGCAAGTTCAACACCCTGATGCGGTACGTCTCCACCGTCGGCGCGCCCCTGCCGGACGGGCTGCCGGATGTGGCGCGGGAGTATCTGCGGGTCACCAGTGTGCCGCCGGCCTGGGTGGACTGGGGCGAGATGGAGCGGGCCCGGCTGTTCTTCATCGACAACAACGTGCACATCTCGACCGCCCTGTCCTTCGCCTCCATGCCGGCCTGCTACGTCGTCCCGCACGTGGCGAAGCTCCTGTCGGCCACGCACGGCCTCAAGTACCCCTCCAAGCGCATGGCGGAGACGGGTCAGTTCACGGTCTATCTGATGCGGCCCGACGCCTTCGAGGCGGGCAGCCGGTTCATCCCCGCAGCCCAGAAGGTCCGTCTCCTGCACGCCTCCATCCGCCACCACCTCAGGCGCGAGAACCGCTGGGACACGGAGGCGCTCGGCACGCCGATCTGCCAGGAGGACATGATCGGCGGGCAGATGTTCTTCTCCCTGCTCGTCCTGGACAGCCTGCACCGGCTCGGCATCCACATGTCCACGGAAGGCGCCGAGGCGTACTACTACGCCTGGCGCGTGGTCGGCGCGATGCTCGGCATCGACCAGGACGCCGTCCCCAAGTCCCTCGACGAGGCACGGGAGTTCCTCGATCTGTACATGCTGCGGCACATGGCGCCGTCCGAGGAGGGTGCCGAGCTGACCCGGCAGCTCATCGACCTCTACGAGGAGATCGTGCCCGGCACCTTCTTCGACCCGATCGTCTCCGCGCTCATCCGTCATCTCGTCGGCGACACCTGTGCCGACTGGCTCCAGGTCCCGCGCACTCGCTGGGACACCGTCGTCAAGGCGGTGCCGCACCTCCTGGGCGTACTGGAGACGATCGAGGACCGCTCCCCGCTCGGGGCCTGGGCGCTCGACCGCATCGGCCACCTCACCGCCGTCCTCGAACTGTCCTCCCTCACCCGGGGCCGCGTCATGCACTACGCCATCCCGGAGCAGCTCAAGAAGGACTTCGGGGTCGACGGATCGGTACCCCGCACCCACCGGTGGACGCCTCCGCCCGCCACGGTCGCCCCCTGACCGGGCCGACGCGTTCGCGATGTGTCACCGGATGTCGCACCAGGCGATCGCGTCCTCCACCAGGCTGCCCAGAACCAGTCGCCCCGCGTGCTCGGCCACCCCGGTGGCCATGCGGAACTGCCGCTCCGTATCGGCCAGTTGACGTATCCCGCGACCCTGGACGTCGACCTCCACCACGCCGGCGGCGTGCGCGGGCAGGGGCGGCAGCAGCCGGAGGACGGCGGCCGCCGCCCGGCGCACCGGGGGAGCGGTCCGGTGCAGCCAGTCCAGCGGCGGGGCGGGCGGTCCGGCGAGCGCGACCCAGAATCCGCCGCCCGGGCTGCGGGCCATGTTGTCGGGGAAGCCCGGCAGGTCCTGTGCGAACGCGTCGTGGTGGCCCGCCTCGGGACCGGTCAGCCAATAGCGAGTGAGCCTGCGCGCGCCGGTCTCGGCCACCACGACGAACGACTCGTCGGGTGCGAGAGCCACGCCGTTCGCGAACTGGAGCCCGTCGAGCAGCACTTCGGGCTCGCCGCCCGGCGCCAGGCGCGCGAGCAGGCCGGTCGGCCGGTGCTCCACGATGTCGCTGGGCCAGTCGGCAAGCCCGTACCGGCGGCTGGACACCGTGAAGTAGACGGTGTGGTCGGAGGCCGCCGCCGCGTTGCTGCAGAACCGCAGCGGTTGCCCGGCCACGGAATCGGCCAGCACGTCGAACCCGGGTGTGCCGTCGGGATCGAGCCGGAGCAGTCCCCGTTGCGCGTCGCACACCAGCAGCTTCCCGTCGCTGAGGACGTCGAGCCCGAGCGGCCGCCCCCCGGTGCGGCCGACCTCGATCACGCGGGCGCGGCCGCCGGGACGCTCGGGCAGGTCGATCCGTAGGAGGCGGCCATCGCCAAGGCCGACGAGCACCCGTCCGGCGTGGTCGAAGACGACGTCCTCGGGGCCTGTGCCGTCGAGCTCGATGCGGTGCAGTCGCGGCAGCGGGGTGGGCCCACGGCGCCGGCGGCTCATGCGCCGACCCTGCCCGGGCGGGCCCGAAGCGGGTGCTCCGGCTCTTCGGCGGGGAGCGGGGCGACGGCCGCGCCGAGGAGGGCGACCGGGGAGGCCGGGCTGAGCGCGGGATGGGCGGTGGGGTCGGTTACGGTCGGGACGGTTACGGTGGGAGTCGGCATGGCAGCCCTTCTCGTCGCAAACAGGGGACCGGGCTTCGCACGCGTATCGTCGCGGGTCTCCGCCCGTCTCGGTGCCTCTGTGGATCTTCCCGGGTACGAGCCTGCGGCACGGGTGACCGCTCCCGGCCCCGGAAAACCCGTCGCGAGGCGACGTGGACCCCGCCGCGGCGGGGCGAGGACGGCCATGGCGGAGCTGCCGGGAATCCGATCCAAGTCTTGGCGAATGGATCGGTGAGTTCGGGGCAGACGCGAAAAGAATGTTCTTTGTACGGGGGACGAGGAGGGGAGTGGCTGTGACTGCCGTAGCGACTGCGACGATGAGGACCGCTGAGCCGGAGACCGGACACGAGGTGTCGGCGCTTCCGGTGATCGAGGACCCGGCGCGCGTGGCTCCTCGCGATGCGCGGGCGCTGTCCCGGCAGTTCTTCGAGCGCCTCGCGGTCCTTGAGGAGGGCACGGCCGAATACCAGTACGCGCGCAACACCCTGATCGAGATGAACATGTCCCTCGTGCGGTTCGCCGCCCGTCGCTTCCGCAACTTCGCGGACGAGATGGAGGACGTGGTCCAGGTCGGCATGATCGGCCTGATCAAGGCGATCGACCGGTTCGAGCTCTCTCGTGAGACGGAGTTCGCGACCTTCGCGGTGCCCTACATCGTCGGCGAGATGAAGCGCTTCTTCCGTGACACCACCTGGGCCGTCCACGTGCCGCGACGCCTTCAGGAGCGTCGTAGCGAGCTGGCCCGGGCTCGCGAAGAGCTCGAAAGCCGCCTCGACCGCTCGCCCACCGTCAAGGAACTCGCCGCCCTCATGGATCTGAGCGAGGACGAGGTCGTCGAGGCCCAGATGGCGGCCAACGGCTACAACTCGGCCTCCCTGGACGCCGCGCTCTCGGGGGACGAGGAGGGCGGGGAGGCGGCCCTGGCGGACTTCATCGGCGCCGAGGACCCCGCGATGGACCTGGTGGAGAACTTCCAGAGCCTCGCCCCGCTGATGGCCGCACTCTCGGACCGGGAGCGCCTGTTGCTCCAGCTGCGATTCGGTGAGGAACTGACGCAGAGCCAGATCGGCGAAGAGCTGGGTGTTTCCCAGATGCAGGTTTCCCGGCTGCTTTCGCGTACCGTCGCCAAGCTGCGCGCCGGAATGCTGGAAACCGCCGCACCCGTCACTGCCTGAAGGCCCGGACGGGGCAGAGGAAAAGAAATAGAGCCGACCAGGTCCTGAATCAAGCTCCATGCTGATTCTTCCTGTCGGCTTCTTTTCGTCTTCCGCCACTTTCGTTGTCCTGCGTCGGCGAGGACGGCAAAGGCATACGCGGGGCGACGGGACGCGCAGGATGAGGAAGGCATACGCCGGACGAACATACGGCAGCCGAAGGCATACGGCAGGGGCCGGACCCGCTGAAGGGTCCGGCCCCTGCCGTCGGGTGACTCGGCTACCAGCGGTACCAGCGACCGCTGCCGCCCCGGGGGCGGGCGACGAAGCCGACGAGCCACACCACCAGGACCACGATGGCCACCCACCAGAGAATCTTGAGGGCAAAGCCCGCGCCGAAAAGGATCAGCGCGAGCAGCAACACGAGAAGAAGGGGAACCATGGCTATCGACCTCCAGTCCACCGTGTGCCCGAAAGGCACCCGTCACGCACTCGAATCGGCTTGATACATATTCCCTGGCTCCAGCACGCGAATCGTCTGACCGTCCGGAAGTCTGGCGCAATCCCGTACGCTTGAGGAAGGCGGCGGACATCCTTCGGGCCCCTGCGGTTTGGATCGGCCGAATGCGGCGAGGAGTACTGCTGTCGCAGTTTGGCGTCGATTCGTGGGAGTGGTTGTCGTGTCCGGTGAGGAAAAGGGCAAGTCGAAGGTCGAGCAGGCCAAGGGCAAGGTCAAGGAGGCCGCCGGCCGCGCCGTCGGCAACGAGCGTCTTGAGGCCGAGGGCCGTGGCGAGCAGGCCAAGGGTGACGCCCGCCAGGCCAAGGAAAAGATCAAGGACGTCTTCAAGCACTGAAGGGCGCCTTCAAGCACTGACCGAGTGCGCTGACCGATCCGGTCAGGACGCGGGTGCGGGGCCAACCGGAACTTCCGGTTGGCCCCGCACCCGTTTTCGTCCCGTCGTCGTACGCGCATCCGTGGCGGCACCCCGGATGCGGTCGCCCTCGGGACGGGCCGGGGCGGAAGTGGCGGCAGCCGCCTACGCCCCTCCGTAAGGCCGGCGCAGGGCCAGAGCGAGACGGCCCTTGCGACCCCAGGTGACCTGGAAAAGGACGAACAGGGCGAAGATCGCGGTGGACGACCTCGTGGGCTCCGGCGTCGCCGAATTCCTTGATGAACATGTCAGGCAGATGGAGTCCATCACGCCTCCGGAGGGCGAGCGAGCCCTCGATGCCGTCCGACTGGCGTCAGGCGGGCTCGACAGCTTGCATGAGGCGCTGGAAGGCCGTCATGCATTGCAGACAGTGGTGATCGGTCTGGGTGTCCTCGACGGGTTCGAGGGGCTGGCCGCACAAGGTGGCGCGCTGGTCGTGGGCGACGACGTGCCACACCCGGCGGGTGCCGGTAACGGCCGTGCCGACGTGCATTTCGTACATGGCAGTCCTCCTACAGGGGAGCACTCCACAGCACCATCCCCGGGAGCCCCACGCCCGTCCAGGACGCTATTCGGGTGAATCCCGCGCCGCCGCGGTTAGCTCGCGGGCGCCGGCCCGGGAGGGCGGTCCGGGATGCCGATCGGGGCCGGGCCCGGACGTCAGAAGATCACCGTGCACCACCGGTTGAAGCCCACCTCCGCGGCGCCCGGTCCGTGCTGCGTACGCGCGTCAGCAGGCGGCGGCCTCTCGCCTCGGGGGGAGCCGGCATCGGCCTCCTTCGGCGGGGCGGGACGACGCTTCGCCGGGCGCGGGCCTTTGATCCGATGAGCGCACTCTTCCATGGAGGGGGAAACGAGCGACCGCCCCGGAGGATGCGCCGCGCGCGTACGGCGCCCGGGATGCACCCGCGCGCCCCCTGGAGGCGCTGGCGGTGTGACTGTCATCCGATTCGCTCGTTTGAAGGGCAAAGGCCACAACGTCCGCCCCGGAGAAGGTGTTCCACCATGCCAGCCCCACAACGCGAGCGTCATCCCTGTCCTGCCGGTCCGGTGCCCGCGCTCGGCCAGGCGGAGGCGACGCTCGTCGAGCACTACCCCCGGCTCGTCCGGCTGGCCTACCTCATCCTTCCGCCTCGGCTCGGGCGCCATCGGCGGGTGCTCGCCGCCCACGGCGTGGTACAGAACGCGCTGCCCGCCCGCCCCGCGCCGATCAAGCAGGGGCGGGTGCCCGCACCGCGCGACGACCGGGCCACCCCGGCCCTCGGCTGGATCGTGCGGCGCGTGGTGAGCGCCGCCCTGTCGTACGAGGGCGCAGCCGCCCGCTGGCGCCGGGCGGTGCGGCCGGCACTGCCCGCCGTGTGGGGGCTGAGGCTGACGCCCCGGATCGGCGGCGCTGACGAACTGGCCCTGGAGCAGCAGTTGGCGACCGTACCCGCCGGGGTGCGGGCGGCCTTCGTGCTCCAGCACCTGGAGGGGTACGCCCCGGACACCGCCGTCGAACTCCTGGCGGCGGCCGGAGTCCCGGACCCGGAGGCCGCGCTGCGCGCCGCCGAGGCGCTCGGGCCGCAGGACGGCACCCGGGCGGGGCTGCTGCTCGACTCCGTCGAATTCGACCCGTGCACGGTGCAGGCCCGGCCAACGGACCTGCTGCGGCGTCGCCATTGGCGGCGGTGGGGGGCGGCCGGCGCCCTCTTGGTCGCGGTGATGCTGACCGTGGGCCAGAGCGGCAAGGACCCGGCGTCGCCCGATCTCACCGGCCGCTCCGGCGCCGGAGTCGCGATGGTCGATCCGGCGTCCCTGGGGCGTGCCCCGGGCGCGGCCTGGCAGTCGAGCTCGCGCATCGACTTCACGGTCTGGCCCGCGCGCGGCAGCCTCGTCCAGGACCGTGCCCTGCTGGGCCGCGCGCTGCGCGCCTGGGCACGGCCGGGCACCGACGTCCGCGTATCGGCCGCGCCCAGGACCGGGACGGGCCCCACATCGGCGTCGCCCCAACTCCTCTACGCGGGACGGGTGGACGACACCGACGTGGTCCTGCTCTACGACGGCCAGCGGATCGTGCGCTACGCGGAAACCACCGGCCGCCCGTCCGAACTGGGCTTCTCGCGCGCCGACAACGCCGATGTCACCACGGCGGCCGCGCTGGTCCTCGTCCGGACCGAGCACCAGACCCGCTTCCTGTTCGCCCCCTGGATCGCCGAGTCGACCACGCGCGACCTGCTCGCACCCGACAGCCCGGCCCGCCCGCTGCACGTGGCCGGCGACGGCGTCAGCGACGCGGTCGCACGCCCCGACCTTGCCGGGCCGTGCGCCAACTGGCCCGTCCTGCAACTGCGTTCGTCCGAGCGCATCGCGGAGAAGCACGCCTTCCTGCTCACCGACCTCGGTGATCCGTCGCCCGTCCACCTCACCTACACGCCGCCCCCCGGAAGCGGCGCCCCGGCACGTCAACCCCGCGAAGCGACGAGTACGGCAGCGCTGGTGAGCTGGTCCCACGCGGCCTGTACGTTGCGGTCCGCGGCCGGGGGTGGCGTACGGGCGGTCAACAACTGGGTGTTCGCCGAACAGCAACTGCCGGAGAACGCGGGCCAGGCGGAGTGGCTGTGTTCCCGGGCCGACACCTGGAACGGGCCCGGGCGGGCCGTCGTACGGTTCCAGCCGCCCACGACGGCGGCACGCGAGCCAGGCACCCTGATCGCCGACGCGCGCGACACCTCGTACTGCAGCCGCTTCAACCAGCACATCCTGGCCGACGCCCGATGGAGCGCGCCCTCGGGCACCCAGTACCTCCTCGCCGCCGGAAGCCGTGCGGTCACCCGGATCGCCGTGACGGGGCAGGTGCGCGCGGACGGTACCGGCACGACGCTCGCCGTCAAGGCGGCGCCGGGCCAGTCGGCTGACATCAGCGGAGTGCTCAGCACCGGAAGGACGCTCGGCGCCGTTCATGGGTGACGGCGGCGAGCGCGCGGGCAGGTGGGAAGCGCGGCGTGAGGCGTGACACGGATCTCCCAACCCGTGTCACGCCCCCTCCACAGCGGCCGCCGGCCCTCTGCCCAGCGGCTGACCCGGGCCCCTCAGCCCCGGTCGTACGGGTGGAACCCGCGGCCGCTCTTGCGGCCGAGCAGCCCGGCCTCCACCATGCGTTGCAGCAAGGGCGGCGGCGCGTAGAGGGGTTCCTTGAACTCTTCGTAGAGGGACTGCGCGATGGCGGCGACCGTGTCCAGGCCGATCAGGTCGGCCAGCTTGAGCGGACCCATCGGGTGGGCGCAGCCGAGCTCCATGCCCGCGTCCACGTCGGCGGGGGTGGCGAAGCCGGCCTCCGTCATGCGGATCGCCGACAGCAGGTAGGGCACGAGCAGCGCGTTGACGACGAACCCCGCCCGGTCCCGGGAGCGTACGACCGTCTTGCCCAGGGTGTGCTCGGCGAACTCCGCCACGGCATCGGACGTCCGTGACGTCGTGTGCAGCGAGGAGACGATCTCGACCAGGGGTAGTACGGGCACGGGGTTGAAGAAGTGCAGCCCCAGGACGCGGTCGGCTCGCCGGGTGGCCATGCCCAGGCGCATGACGGGGATGGAGGAGGTGTTGGTGGCGAGGATCGCGGAGGGATCCTCGACGATCTTGTCCAGCTTGGCGAAGATCTCCGTCTTGGCCTCGATGTTCTCGACGACGGCCTCGATGACGAGCTGACGGTCCGCCAGGTCTTCGAGGCTGCTGGTGAAGGCCAGGCGGTCCATTGCCTCTTCGGCAGAGACGCGGTCCAACTTCCCACGCTGTACGGCACGTTCGAGCGACACCGCGATCCGCTCACGGGTCGACAGGGCGGCGACCCCGTCGGCCTCGCACACGACGGTGTCGAGACCCGCGCGGGCGCACACTTCGGCGATACCGGCGCCCATCTGTCCGCCGCCCACCACTCCGATCCTGCTGATGGCTCCGGTCATGACTGTCCTTCCGGGCGGTGCACGAGGTGACGGGTGTAGGCGTCGGTGGTGAAGAAGCCGGGCAACTCCCTCGCCATCGCCGTTCGTTCGAAGAGCTCACGAAGGGCGTCGGAGGTCGGCCGGGAGAGCTCCGGTTCCAGGAGGGCGAGTTCGGCCTCCACGAGCCGCACGACCGTGGAGCGCTCGACCACCCGGTGCCGCAGCCACTGCCAGATCTGCGCCCGTGCAATCTCGGCCGTGGCGGCGTCCTCCATCAGCCCGTCGATGGCCACGGCTCCCCGGCCGCCCAGCCAGGCGGCGTAGTAGCGCAGGGCGACCGCCACGTTGGTCCGGACGCCCTCGGGGGTGGGCGGGGCGCTGGTGCGGCGCACGGAAACCAGGTGGGCGGCCGTGACCTCGACGTCGTCGCGGGTGCGTTCGAGCTGATGCGGGCGGGCGCCGAGCACCTCGTCGAAGACCTCGCGGAGGACCGGTACGAGCGCCGGATGGGCGATCTGGGAACCGTCGAAACCGTCCTCGGCCTCACGTTCCTTGTCGAGCCGGACCGCGGCGAGTGCCGCCTGGTGGGCCCCCGCGTCCTCGCTCGGCACCTGGGCGGCCATGCCGCCGATGGCGTGCGCGCCCCGCTTGTGGCAGGTGCGCACCAGCAGATCGGTGCAGGCCCGCATGAAGGACGCGGTCATGGTGACCTGCGCCCGGTCCGGCAGCAGGAAGTCGGTGCGGTGGCCGAAGGTCTTGATCAGGCTGAAGAGGTAGTCCCAGCGGCCGGCCTTCAGCCCCGCGCTGTGTTCACGCAGCTCGTAGAGGATCTCCTCCATGGCGACCGCGGCCGTGACGGTCTCGATCGGGACGGTCGCGCGTACGGTGCCGCGGGGAATACCGAGACGCCCCTGGGCGACGACGAAGATGTCGTTCCACAGCCGGGCCTCGTCACGGCTCTCCAGCTTCGGCAGGGAGAAGTACGGCCCGTGGCCGGCGTCGATCTGCCGCTGGGCGCAGTGGAAGAAGTAGAGCCCGAAGTCGACGAGGGAGGCGGGCGCGGGGCGGCCGTCGAACTCCAGGTGCTCTTCGGCCAGGTGCCAGCCCCGGGGGCGCACGACGATGGTCGCGAGCTGCTCGCCGAGCCGGTAGTGCTTGCCCTCGGGGGTGGTGAAGTCGATGCGGCGCTCGATCGCGTCGAGCAGGTTGAGCTGGCCGTCCACGATGTTGGCCCAGGTGGGCGAGGTGGCGTCCGCGAAGTCCGCCATCCACACCTGGGCGCCCGAGTTGAGGGCGTCGACCGCCGTGCCGCGCTCCGGCGGGCCGGTGATCTCCACCCGGCGGTCGGTCAGACCGGGCGCCGGGGGCGCCACCCGCCAGGACTCGTCCGCGCGGATGCGGGCGGTGGCGACGGAGAAGCCGAACGGCGAGCCCGAGGCCAGCCGGGACGCCACCCGCCCGCGTTCCCTGAGGATGTGGAGGCGACGGTCGCCGAACTCGTCGACGAGCAGGCCGAGGAACTCCAGCGCCTCGGGCGTGAGGATCTCGTCGTGCCGGTGTCCCGGGGTGCCGAGGACCCGGGCACGGACGGTCGGGGCGGAGAGGGTCATGCGGGTCTCCTCAGCGGGGAGGGGCAGGGAGGGGCGGGGCCGGACGGAGACGGTCGTGCGGCCCCGCCCCTGGACACGGGGACGGCGGGTCGTGCGGCGGGAAGAAGACGGCACGCCCCGGGACACGGGGACGGCGGGTCGTGCGGGGGAGGAGGGCGGCGCGCGCCTCCTAGTGGAACTGCTCCTCCTCGGTGGAGCCCGTCAGGGCCGTGGTGGAGGAGGCCGGGTTGATGGCCGTGGAGACCTGGTCGAAGTAGCCGGTGCCGACCTCGCGTTGGTGCTTGACGGCGGTGAAGCCGTGCTCCTGAGCGGCGAACTCCCTTTCCTGGAGGTCGACATAGGCGGTCATGCCGTGCTCGGCGTAGCCGCGGGCCAGGTCGAACATCCCGTGGTTGAGGGAGTGGAAGCCGGCCAGGGTGATGAACTGGAAGCGGTAGCCCATGGCGCCCAGCTCGCGCTGGAACTTGGCGATCTGGTCGTCGTCCAGGGACGCCTTCCAGTTGAAGGAGGGCGAGCAGTTGTAGGCCAGCAGCTGGTCCGGGTGCTCGGCGTGGATGGCCTCGGCGAACTCGCGGGCTTGAGCCAGGTCCGGGGTGCCCGTCTCGACCCAGATGAGGTCGGCGTACGGGGCATAGGCGAGGCCTCGGGCGATGACGGGGGCCATGCCGTTGCGCACCCGGTAGAAGCCTTCGGCCGTGCGCTCGCCGGTCACGAACGGCGCGTCGCGCTCGTCCACGTCGCTGGTCAGCAGGTTGGCCGCCAGGGCGTCGGTGCGGGCGACGATCAGGGTGGGCACGTCGGCGATGTCGGCGGCGAGACGTGCCGCGTTGAGGGTGCGGATGTGCTGGGAGGTGGGGACGAGCACCTTGCCGCCGAGGTGACCGCACTTCTTCTCGGAAGCCAGCTGGTCCTCGTAGTGGATGCCGGCGGCACCGGCCGTGATCATCGCCTTGGTCAGCTCGAAGGCGTTGAGCGGGCCGCCGAACCCGGCCTCGGCGTCGGCGACGATCGGGGCCAGCCAGTCGGTGGTGTCCGTGCCGCCCTCGGCGGTGGCGATCTGGTCCGCGCGCAGCAGCGCGTTGTTGATCCGACGCACCACCTGGGGAACGGAGTTGGCCGGGTAGAGGCTCTGGTCGGGGTAGGTGTGTCCGGCCTGGTTGGCGTCGGCGGCCACCTGCCAGCCGGACAGGTAGATCGCCTGGAGCCCGGCCTTCACCTGCTGGACGGCCTGGCCGCCGGTGAGCGCGCCGAGCGCGTGGATGTAGTCCTGCTCGTGGAGCTGCCGCCACAGCCGCTCGGCGCCGCGCCGGGCGAGGGTGGCCTCCTCGCGGACGCTGCCGGAGAGCCGCACCACGTCCTCCGCGGTGTAGGTGCGGTCGATCCCCTTCCACCGAGGGTCGCTCGCCCACCGCTGGGCCAGTTCCGCGGCCGCCGCTGTCGTCGTGTCTGCCTGTGCCATGACCGTCTCCCGAGGAATCGTGAACTGCGGTTCGTGAACTGTGCGAATGGGCGGCACCGGGTGCCGTAATGATGTTGGGATGGCGGCCCGTCGTACCCCTGGTCGGCCATCCGGGCAATGGTGCGGAGCTGGGCGGAGGGAGCCGGGATCTCCGGCGTCAGGGCTTGATCCGTGCCCCGGTTGGTTCCACTCCGCCCGACGGAGTCCGGCGGGCCGCGTAACGACTCTGGCACTGGCACTCAGTGCCATCAAGCGGGGAAAGCTGCCAAGTTCTGCGCATCTTCTCTTCGCCCTTTGCCAACCTTGTCAAGGCACCGACCGGCACCCTGGCGGCTACGATCGCGGGCAGTGCCGACGATCGTGACTACACGGGAGCCACGGGTGAACAAGACGTACGCGGGGGCGCGGCTGCGCCGGCTGCGCGAGGACCGGCGGATGAGCCAGGTCGACCTGGCCCGCACCCTGGCCATCTCGCCGAGCTATCTGAACCAGATGGAGCACGACTCCCGGCCGCTGACCGTGCCCGTACTGCTCCGTCTGACCGAGGCCTTCGGCGTCGATCCGGGCTTCTTCTCGGAGCGCGACACCAGCCGTCTGGTCGCGGACCTGCGGGACGCCCTCACCGGCGAGGTCTCCACGGGCCTGGTGTCCTCGTCCGACCTCGCCGACCTGGCCGCGCGCATGCCCGCGGTAGCCACGGTCCTCGTCGAACTGGGGCGCCGTAACCAGCACTTGACCGAGCAGCTCGCCGAGGTCGCGGAGGGTCGGGGGGCGGGTACGGTGGCCCAGCCGCGTTCCCCGCACGAGGAGATCCGCGAGTTCTTCTACCGCCGGCAGAACTACCTCCACGACATCGATGTCGCTGCCGAGGAGCTGGCGGCCGAGACCGGTGTACGCCCCGGGGAAGTCCTGCGCGTGCTCTCCGCCCGCCTCGGTGAACGGCACGGCGTACGGACGGCCACGGACTCCGAGCGTCTCCTGCACCACTACGATGCCACCGCGCGCGTCCTGCACCTCTCCGGCCGACTGCGCCCGGGCCAGCAGGCGTTCCGGATGGCGACCCAACTCGCCCTGCTGGAGCACGGGGACGGGATGTCGGCGCTGGCCTCGGAGGACTTCGACGAGGAATCCGTCGCGTGGCCGCTCGCCCGCATCGGCATCGCCAACTACTTCGCGGCGGCGCTGATCCTTCCCTACCGCCGCTTCCACGCGGCCGCCGAGGAATCCCGCTACGACATCGAGCGCCTCACCGACCACTTCGGCCTCGGATACGAGACGATCTGTCACCGGCTCAGCACCTTGCAGCGCCCCCGGCTGCGCGGGGTGCCCTTCTCCTTCGTGCGGGTCGACCGGGCCGGCAACATGTCCAAGCGCCAGTCCGCCACCGCCTTCCACTTCTCGCGGGCGGGCGGCACCTGCCCGCTGTGGAACGTGTACGAGGCCTTCGCCGCCCCCGGCCGCATCCACGTCCAGGTCGCCGCGATGCCGGACGGCCGGCGCTACCTGTGGACCGCGCGGGCGGTCTCGCGGCACCGGGGTGGCTGGGGCGAGCCGGGCAAGACCTTCGCCATCGGGCTGGGCTGCGAACTCCGGCACGCCTCACGGCTGGTGTACTCCGAGGGGCTCGACCTGGACAACGCCTCCGCGGCCGTTCCCATCGGCATGGGCTGCCGCCTGTGCGAACGCACCGACTGCCCCCAGCGTGCCGTGCCGCCCCTGGACCGGCGCCTGGCCATCGACGAGAACAGCAGCACGTTCGTCCCCTACCCGGTGGCGGACGTGTCAGCCGGCGGCCTGTGACGCGGTTCCCGGCGCGTGGAGCCGGGCGCGCCGTACGACGGGGACCGAGAGGCCGAGCAGCGCGGCGAGCAGACAGATCGCGTCGCAGCCGACGAAGAACATCTCCGCTCCCCACAGGGCCACCGTGATGCCGACCGCCGGGAAGAGCACGGGGGCGAGGCCGAGCGTGCGGAGGGTGGTGACCGAGGTGACGCGTCCGAGGTAGCGGGGGTCGGTTTCCGTCTGGACCAGCGCGCCGCTCAAGGTCGTTGTGAACCCACTGGTCAGGCCGATCAGGGAGCCGCATGCCACGGCGACGGGCAAGGAGGGCGCGTGCCCCAGCGCGACCGCTCCCGCGGCGGTGACGAGCAGCGCGCCGCTCATCGCATCGGTGCCAGGGCGCCCCGGAGGCAGGCCGCGCCCCGGTCCAGGGGCACGGCCGACCGCTCAACGCCCGTACGCCGCCGGTGAGATGGATCTCGCCGGTGTCGTGACATGACCCCGCACGCCCTGCCGTATCACCCACCGCTCCAGCTCCACCACGTCCGCCCCGTCGAGCAGGGCCGGGTCGATCGTGCTGCGGATCTGGTGCGGTATCCCGGCGTCGAGGAGCAGGCGCAGGCTGCGCGCGGCCGGGGCCGCGCTGTTGGCGACGCCCGTGACCTTCTCGTACGCGGAGGGCGCGGCCTTCACGTCGAAGCCCACCCAGTCGAGCAGGCCCGCCGAGAGGAGCCGTGCGAAGCGGCGCGGGTAGGCGCCGCCGGTGTGCAGGCCGGTCTCGAAGCCGAGCGCCCTCGCCTCACGCAGTGCGTCGGCCAACCCCGGCTGGAGGAGGGGTTCGCCGCCCGAGAGGACGATGCCGTCCAGGAGCCCGCGGCGGCGGGCGAGATGGGACGTCACCGTCTGCCAGGGGACGACGGCCGCCGAGCGGGGCGGCAGGAGTCCGGGGTTGTGACAATAGCCGCACCGCCATGGGCAGCCCTGGCAGAAGACGGTGGTGACCAGGCGGCCCGGCCAGTCGCAGCTGGAAAGCCGTGACCAGCCACCGATCCGTATCACGCCGTCGTCCCCGCGCCGTCGCGGGGATCCGCGCCCTCGCCGGGCCCCGCACCCTCGCGAAAGTGGACCCGCTCGGCGTGCTCGCCCTTCTTGCCGATGTTGAAGGAGGCGATCGGGCGGTGGTAGCCCATGACGCGTGTCCATACCTCGCACATGGCTTCACACTGGGGGCAGTTGATGTGCTCGCCCGACAGGTATCCGTGCGCGGGGCAGATCGAGAACGTCGGCGTCACCGTCAGGTACGGCAGCGAGAACCGTTCGAGGGAGCGGCGGACGAGGTTGCGGCAGGCCTCCCCGGTGGAGACGCGCTCCGACATGTAGAGGTGGAGTACGGTGCCGCCGGTGTACTTGCCCTGCAACTCGTCCTGCATCTCCAGCGCCGTGAACGGATCGTCGGTCCAACCGACCGGCAGCTGTGAGGAGTTGGTGTAGTAGGGGTGCTCGTCCGAACCTGCCTGGAGAATGCCGGGGAAGCGCTTGCGGTCCTCCTTCGCGAACCGGTACGTCGTTCCCTCTGCCGGGGTCGCCTCCAGGTTGTAGAGGTGCCCGGTCTGCTCCTGGAACTCGATCATCGTGGCCCGCACATGGTCGAGCAGCCGCACGGCCAGGGCGTGTCCCGCGGCGGTGGTGATGTCGTGGGTGTCGTACGTGAAGTTCCGGATCATCTCGTTGATCCCGTTCACGCCGATGGTGGAGAAGTGGTTGCGCAGGGTGCCGAGGTAGCGCTTGGTGTAGGGGTAGAGCCCGCCGTCGATCAGGTCCTGGACGGTGACGCGTTTGATCTCCAGGCTGGTGCGGGCGAGTTCGAGGAGCCGGTCGAGCGCGGTGAACAGGCCGTCCTCGTCACCGGCGTGGACATGGCCCAGCCGGGCGCAGTTGACGGTGACGACGCCGAGGGAGCCGGTCTGCTCGGCGCTGCCGAACAGTCCGTTGCCGCGTTTGAGCAGCTCGGTCAGGTCCAGCTGGAGCCGACAGCACAGGGAACGGATCTGGTGCGGCCGGAGGTCGGAGTTGATGAAATTCTGGAAGTACGGCAGCCCGTACTTGGCGGTCATCGCGAACAGCCGGTCGGCGTTCTCGCTCTCCCAGGGGAAGTCCCGGGTGATGTTGTAGGTGGGGATGGGAAAGGTGAACACCCGCCCGGCGGCGTCGCCTTCGGTCATCACCTCGATGTACGCGCGGTTGATCAGGTCCATCTCGGCCTGGAGGTCCCCGTAGCGGAAGTCCATCTCGACGCCGCCGATCACGGGCACCTCCGCACGCAGATCGACCGGGCAGGTCCAGTCGAAGGTGAGGTTGGTGAACGGCGTCTGGGTGCCCCAGCGCGAGGGCACGTTGAGGTTGTGCACCATCTCCTGGACGCACTGCCGGACCTCGTAGTACGTCATGGCGTCCTTGCGGACGAACGGAGCCATGTACGTGTCGAACGAGCTGAAGGCTTGGGCGCCGGCCCACTCGTTCTGGAGCGTGCCGAGGAAGTTCACGATCTGGCCGGCCGCGGCGGAGAAGTGGCGCGGTGGCCCCGAGTCGATCTGGCCGGGCACTCCGTTGAGACCCTCGGTGATCAGGGTGCGCAGCGACCAGCCCGCGCAGTAGCCCGCGAGCATGTCGAGATCGTGGATGTGGAGGTCGCCGTCGCGATGGGCGCGCCCGACCGCCTCTGGATACACCTGGTCCAGCCAGTAGTTGGCGATGACCTTTCCCGCGGTGTTGAGGATCAGGCCGCCGAGCGAATAGCCCTGATTGGCATTGGCGTTGACCCGCCAGTCGCTGCGGTCCAGATATTCGGTCACGGAATCGACGGCGTCGACGACAGTCACGTCAGCCCTCCCACGAGGCGTCGGAACGTTCTCCGGGCGTGAGTACGCGCGGATGTGTGCCGGCAGGTATCGGACTCGCGGGTTGTGCGCGTGCGGATGCGCGTACGCACCCGGCCGTCGTTCCCACTCACCGTTGCGGGGCAGTCCCGGATTCCCACCGGGTTCCCTCTTGCCTCGACGCGCGGCATCGGCCGCGGCCGTCGAACCGGCAGAACGAAACACTACATCTGCGATGGGATGCGATATCCCGACACGAGATGTTGTGTGACCTTGGTCCCGTATGTGGGGCCATAGGGAAGGGACTTCGGTCTCGGCGGGCGGCGGTGACGGCTACTGCCCATCGCGGGTCATGGTCCGCCGAACCGCCGAACCGCCGAACCGCCGAACCGCCGAGCGCTTGCGCGGTGAGTCAGGCGACGAGCGAGGCGACCGCCTTGTCCACCGGAACGCTTCCGCCGATCAGCTCCAGGGTCTGCCCCGCGGTGCCGGGCTCATGAAGCAGGGCGGCCAGCACGGAGGCCACGTCGTCGCGGGTGACGGCCCCTCCTCCGGTGGACTCGGCGAGGGTCACCAGGCCCGTGCCCGGCCCGTTGGTGAGCTGGCCCGGACGAAGGATCGTCCAGTCGAGCCCGGCCCGCGCCTGGACATCCGCGTCGGCCGCGGCCTTGGCGTACAGGTAGGCGGCGAATACGGAGGCGGAACCGCGGGGCGCGGGCGCGTTCCGGGCGCCCAGCGCGGACACGACGATGAAGCGCCGCACCCCGGCGGCCTCCGCGGCGTCCGCGAACAGGGAGCATGCCGCACGGTCCACAGTGTCCTTGCGGGCCACTCCGCTGCCCGGGCCGGCGCCGGCCGCGAACACGGCCGCGTCCGCGCCCTCCATGTGCGGGGCGAGCTCATCGAGGGACGCCGACTCCAGGTCGCACACGACGGGTTCGGCGCCCGCCGTCAGCAGATCGCCTGCCTGCTCCGCTGTGCGGATGATCCCCGCGACGTCGTCTCCGCGTGCGTGCAGCAGCCGTTCGAGCCGCAGTGCGATCTGACCGTGACCACCAGCGATAACAATGCGCATGTCACCGACCCTAGGCGCCGAGCCCGGTCCGCGCCGGGAAATCACCGATCCTCCATGTCCCCTTGGTCCCTCCTGCCCCGATGGCACTGGTGCGGGGCGCAGACGGGGGGGGGTGGTTCAGGCGGGCAGGCCGGCCAGCCAGTCGGTGAGGAGCCGGTTGACCTCGGCCGGACGTTCCTGCTGGATCCAATGGCCGCAGTCGTCCAGAACATGGGAGGCGACCAGCCCCGGCAGGGTGTCCGGGTATGCCTTGATCGCATCGGCCAGCCATGTCGTGGACGCGTCGCGGGCACCGCCGATGAACAGGGACGGCTGGGTGATGGGGGCGCCGTCGTAGGCGGCGAAGTCCTCCCAGTCGCGGTCCATGTTGCGGTACCGGTTGAGGGCCGAGGCGAGACCAGTGCGCTCGAACTCGCCGACGTAGAAGTCGAGTTCACGCTCCCCGAGCCAAGTGGGCACCCTGCCGGCGGGGAAGCGCTCGCGCAAGGTGCCGTTCCTGCTGACGAAGTGTGGGTCCGGGGCGCCGGGAGCCGGCATCGTGTCCGCGGACAGCGCCGCGTAGAAACCCGTGAGCCAGCCGCGGACATCCGGCTCGATCTCTGCCTCCGCGCGGCCCGGCTCCTGGAAGTACGAGACGTAGAACTCCTGGTCTCCTCCCATGCCGTTGAAGAGCTCGCTGGGGCGCGGCCCGCCGCGCGGCGCGTAGGGAACGCTCAGCAGCCCCACCGCGCGGAAGACCCCCGGGTGGGACAGGGCGGAATTCGCCGCGATGGCCGCGCCCCAGTCATGGCCGACGATCACCGCCGACTCCTCGCCCAGGGCCCGGACCACCGCGAGGTTGTCCTGGACCAGATCGACCATCCGGTACGCGGATGCGGCGGCCGGTTTGGAGGAGCGGCCGTAGCCGCGTACGTCGAGGGCGACCGCGCGGAATCCCGCCGCCGCGAGCACGGGCAGCTGATGACGCCAGGAGTACCAGGATTCCGGGAAGCCGTGAACGAGCAGCACCAAGGGCCCGGTGCCCTGCTCCACGAGATGGATCCGGCCGGCCGGGGAGGGGACCGATCGATGGGTGACCTCCGCGCTGTGCTGCGCCATGCGTTCCCTCCGGGACCGTTGATCGATGCGAGCCGGACGCGGCCCGGGCTCGCCGTTCGACTGGTTCAACGCGGATCACGCGCCGATAGTGCCGGGGCGGGGAACGGGCCGCCAGGACGTTCTTCGGAACACGCGGGAGTTCGGTGAGGGGTTCCCCCAACCGCCGCCGTTGGGGGGTCAGTTGGCGGCTCTCTTCACCTCAGCCCCAGCTGCTGCTGACAGGCGCGTACCACCGCAGGGTCGAAGCCGGTGCCCTTGGCCCAGGCGCAGACCTGACCTGGGTCGTAACGGGGGCGGGGCTGTTCGCGGTGGTGGTGCGGCGGGATCGCGGGCGCGGGGTGCCGGGCGGCGGCCCGGCGCTGGACCGGGGTGCGGTGAGCCGAGGCCGCCGTGTCGGGGCGCGGGCGGTCCGGGGCCGGCCCGTCCGGCGGCTGGACGGCGCCCGAGCCGCGGGTGGTGGGCGCCGAGCCGGTCGCCGGGGCCAGGGCTTCGCGGGCGGGCCACTGCTCCGGCCCGGGCGACACGGCGGTGAGGCGGCCGCCTTCCGGCTTCAGCTGTCGGTCGGGTTGCCCGGGCTTGGAGGTGACCGAGACACAGCCGGTGGCGAGCAGCCCGGCGCACACGACGAGCAGCAGACGGGGCCTGGCCATCAGGACGTCCCACCGGGGAGCGCCGCTACGACCATGGCCGGGCCCGCCGCCGCGCCCCCTGCCTGCCGGACGACAAGGACGGCCGAGGCCGTCGTCCTGACGCTGGTCGTGGCACGGATGGTCGTCCTGGCAGACATGCGCATGAATACCCCTCGTCGAAGCTCTCCCGTACTGGGTGAACTTCGTAGCGGGCGGCCGAGACGGAAGTCGAGCCGAGCGGAGATCCGTTCATCCCTGAGCGTGAGAAACGTGATCATCGCACCGGGCGGGCGTCGTGACGGGGCCCGAGGGGCGTCGGCTCGTCTGGCATCACCGGGCGTCACGGTTCGCGTCCCGTGCGCAATGGGCGCGTTCACGCGGATGGCCTAATGCGCCCGGCCGCCCCGGACGGCTGCCGCCAGGCATGGGGGCGGGGGCGGTGGGCGGCGTGTGAGCCGTTGCGCGCGGTCGGTTGCGGTCGCCGGGGCGCGGGGGATGTGGCGGGGTTGTAGCGAGGGCCGGGGCTCCGTATGCGGATGCCGCCGTGCCCATCCCCCCGACAGGTCAGGAGTGATCCGCATGAGTACCGGTGACATGTTCAGCCGCCCCGAGGGTCTCAAGGGCTTGGTGGCTTACGACCCCGACGGAGAGAAGATCGGCGGGGTCGAACAGGTCTACCTGGCCGACGGCTCGGGCCGCCCGGAGTGGGTCACGGTCAAGACCGGCCTCTTCGGCACCAAGGAGTCGTTCGTGCCGCTGGCCGGTGCCCGCCGTGACGGCGACGCCCTGCACGTCGCGTACGCGAAGAGCGTGGTGAAGGACGCCCCGCGGCTGGACGCCGAGGAGCACCTCGACGCCGCGGCGGAGAGCGAGCTGTACCGCCACTACGGCGTCGACGGGTTCGGCAAGCACACCCCGGGTCCGGGTGGCGCCGCCGGCAGCGTCGACGTCCCCGGGAACGCCACGGGTACGGACGTCCACGCCCGGTTCGCCGGTGACGAGGACGCCCTGATCCGATCCGAGGAGCGGCTGCGGGTCGGTACCGAGAACGAAGAGGTCGGCCGGGCCCGACTGCGCAAGGTCGTCGTCACGGAGGACGTGACCACGACCGTCCCGGTCAGCCACGAGGAGGTCCGCGTGGTGCGCGAGCCGATCCGCGAGGGCGACCGCGCGCGTGTGGACATCGGTGAGGCGGAGACCGAGGTCACGCTGCACGCGGAACGCCCGGTCGTGCGCAAGGAGGCCGTGCCGGTGGAGCGGGTGCGCCTGGAGACGGAGAAGGTCACCGAGCAGAAGGAGGTGTCCGACACCGTCCGCAAGGAGGAGATCCGGTACGACGACGCCACCGGCAAGGACGAGAGCCGACGAGGCGAGGGCGGCCGGGGCGACCGGCGTCGCTGAAGGCGGCATCGCCCACGATGCGTGTAACGCGGTCTCCCTCCCCCCGCATGCCGGGGTGGAGGGAGACCGCGTTACGTGCACTCGGCGCGCTGACGGCCGTGACGGCCGGAGCCGCGACAGGCGCGAAGGGGTTCGCTCAAAGCTCAGCGGCGATGACGGTTGTGGTGTGGGCTGCGCCAGGTGAGGACGACTGCGAGGGCGACGGGCACGAGGATGAGCGTCGTGAACATCATGAAAGACGCGTGCCCGTGACGCCGCGCGCTACACGCGCTGTCACCCGTGCGGGACGGTCCGCTGCTGCAACCGCTCCCTTGTTCCACCTGGGTGGATCCCCGTTCCCGGCGCTCTGTCCGGGGTGAACGCACACGTTCGGGGGATCCGCCGGTTGCGCGCGAACAGCCGCCCCCCCGCGCCCTTGCCTCAGGCGCGGCAGCGCAGCATCTCGAAGGCCGGGTTGGCCCGGTAGTCCGCCCAGAACGCGTCCCCGTACGCCTCGATCCCCGCGGGCGACACCGTGGTCGGCACCCAGGTGAGCTCGCTGAAGCCCGCCTTGGTGAGTGCCGTCTCGAACACCTCGCGCCGAGCGAGGCCCGAGGTGAACGAGATCGGTACGCCCTCCAGCAGAGCGGTGGTCCGCACCCGGGGCCCGGTTTCGAACTCCTCACCCGTCAGCTCGGTGAGGAATCCGTACGGACGGGGCGACGGCCCGGAGAAGTCGTAGTCCGGCGTCTGGTGGAGCATGAAGAACTCGCCGCCGCTCTTGAGGCTTTCGTGGACACGACGACACAGAAGCTCGAACTGGTCGAGAGTCTCCGCATAGTTGAGCAGCATCACCGCGGTCGCCACGTCGAACGGCTGCTTCGCGGGCGGCAGGTCGGCCACATCGCCCACCTCGTACCGGACACCCAGCGGGTCCGCCCGCTCGATGCCCAGGGCGGCGGCGATCATCTCGCCGGAGACGTCGATGCCGAACACGTCCGCCGCACCGCGCCGTTTCACCTCACGGCTGTAGAAACCGGTGCCGCAGGCCAGGTCGATGACCTTCTTGCCGGTGACGTCCCCGACCAGGGCGAGGAAGCTCGGTGCCTCCACGTACCGGGCCAACGGCAGCGCCTTGAACCCCTCGAACGCCTCGCCGATCCCGTCGTACGTCTCCTGTGTGCTCACCGCACACTCCTCCCGTAGTGATGTCCTGGTTCGGACACCCGGCAGTCTCTCCATACGCGGCGGAAGGCCCGTACTGGCAGAAGCTCCAAAGATCGGGTGGGTCGGGGCGGGGGTCGCACGAACGAGGGGCGGCCACCCGGCATCCGGGTGGCCGCCCCTCACTGTGGTCTACGCCGGCCTTCGCTGTGGTCGGGGCCGGTCAGGCGGGCCTGCCGCCGAAGGGGGCTCCGGTGCCGTAGTAGGTGCCCAGTTCCTCGTTGTAACCGGAGTTCCCGAGGTGCTGGTCCCGGTCGAATTCGGGGGCGTTCTTGATCTGCTCCTTGGTGCGGTCCACGTAGATCTTCTGCTCGTCCGCGTCGATGCGTTCGATCGTTCCGGCGGGCAGGAGTACTTCCTTGCCGAAAATCCACGGGCCGGTGTCGACCACGATGTAGGCGGACCCCACCTCGTCCGAGTGCTTGTCGACCTTGCCGATGGAGCCGTCCGTCGCCTCGACCTTGTAGCCCGTCAGATCGGCACCGGCCAGGCGGCCGGACGTCTCGCGGTAACCCCAGATGCTGTCGGACATGAGAACAACTCCTTCATCAATTTCGTCAATCGCGCCATCGGCGGCCCGCTTTCCGCCTCCCGATTTCCGTCTCTCGCATTCGAGAGCCGAGAGGTGGATTCGGATCCGCTGACGCTCCGGGTGCCCACGAATATCCGTTCCACGCGGACGAGCTGCGCTTTCCGAGGAACGCCAACGGGAATCGGCCGGTGCCTCAACCCGTCGATTCGTGGGGGACGGGATGTTCGGGCCGTTTGCTTCCGGAGTGCGGGGCCCCACGACGGCCCGTGCCCGCCTCGTCGGTGTCCGGGATCTCGGGATCGGGCCGCTCGCTCCGGGTACCGGCCGCGGACCGGTCCGGAGCTTCCCAGGGATCACCGTCGGCGCCGGCCTGCTGGTCGGGCAGATCATGGGGTATCGGCTCGGGCAGGGGAGCCCCGGCGGCTCCCGGCCCTTCGGGCCTGCGGTCGCTCATGGCGAGGTACTCGCTTTCGGTCGGCGCTGTGTCGCGCTCCGCGTACCCCGCCGGGCGTGGGTGATTCCGCCCGGAAACGCCTTCCGGACGCGGCACTTGACGTACTGGGTACGTCGCCCGGCAGCGCGAGTGCCGTGCCGGGCGGACCGGCGTGGAGCACCTCGCGCATCTCGCGGAACTAACCTGGTCACCGGCAGGGCACTTCGACAGGGTTCGGTACGCGGCGGGACGCGCCGCGGGCGGGGGAGAGATGGCGGCGAAGTCGCGCGGCGGTGTGGTGGTTCGCGGGGTGGGCATGGGGGGCACGCCCCGGCCCAGCGACCGCGCGTCGATCCGGCGGACCAACCTCGGTCTGGTGCTGCGTCTGCTGCGCGACGCCGGTCCCCGCTCGCGCGCACAGATCGCGGCGGACACCGGCCTGCCGCGCCCCACCGTCACCAATCTGGTCGCCGAACTCGTGGAGCTGCGCCTGGTGCGCGAGGGAGACTCGCAGCGGGAGGGCGCCGTGGGGCGGCCGGGGGTGAGCGTCGAGATCGACGGCCGGACCATCTGCGGCCTCGGTCTGGAGATCAACGCCGACTACATCAGCACGGTGGCCCGGTCCCTGCGCGGTGACTGCGTCTTCGAACGCCGGATCCCGCTCGACGTCCGCGCCACCGGGCCCGAAGCGGTGCTGGACACGACAGCCGAGCTGATCCGCGAGGCCGACGCGGCCGTGAGCAGCGTCGACGCCCGGCTCGTGGGCGCCGCGCTGGGAGCGCCCGGCAACGTCGACATCGGCACCGGCCGCGTCCTCTACGCCCCGAACCTCGGCTGGCGGGACGTGCCGGCCCTGGCCGGACTGCGCGGACGCCTGGGCCCGGCCGCCCCGGTGCTGCACCTGGAGAACGACGCGAAGCTGGGCGCCATCGCCGAGTACGTGATCGCCTCGGCCGCCGGCATCCACGACCTCATCTCCATCACCGGCGACATCGGCGTCGGCGGCGGCATCATCAGCGGTGGCCGACTCATGCGCGGCGCCCGGGGCTTCGCCGGCGAGATCGGCCACATGCGGCTCGCCCCCGGCGGCCGGCTCTGCAACTGCGGCCGCCGAGGCTGCTGGGAGACCATGGTCGGCCTCGGCGCCCTGCTGCGCCACGCCGCCGACCCGGGTGACGCCGTCCATGACGCGTCCCTGGACGTCGCCACGCGCCTTGCCGAGCTGCGCGGGCGTGCGGAGGCCGGCGACCCCCGCACCCTGGCCGCGCTGGACCACATCGCCGACGGCCTCTGCCTCGGCATCGCGCTCCTGGCCGATGTGCTCAATCCACGCGCGGTCGTGCTCGGCGGCTATTTCCCGGTCTTCGCCGACCAGCTCCTGGACCGCGTACGCGAAGGCGTGGCGCGGCGGGTCATGGCCCCCGACTCGGGCGGCTGCGAGATCCTCCCCTCGCCCCTGGGTCTGGGCGCCGCGGCCCGCGGCGGAGCCCATCTCGCCCTCGACGCCGTGTACGAGGATCCGAGCGCGGCCGTCGTGTGAGGCACCAGGGCGCTGTCAGCACCGGGTTGGCCACCGGGGGAGCGCCATCCGGAACGTCGCGCGGGAGCCGGCGTGGCCGCCGCGCGCGAGCCGGCCGAAGACCTCGGCCTGAAGGCCCTCGGGAAGGCCGGGGCCGTCGCCGCTCACGCTCACGGACACCTCGGTGCGCTCGGCGGCGCGCGCGACCGTGACCGAAGTACCGGGCGGTGTGGGTAAGGGCGTTGAGGACCGAGCGGCTCCCGGACACCGCGGAACCCGCCTCCGGCCGGCCCCGGCCCCCGGCGAGCGGAACCGCCCCCGGATCATTCCGGATGCCGCGCCCGCCGTCGCCGCCACTAGCTTGACGACCGTCCGCCAGCGCGACGAGCCCGGGGAGCAGTGATGACGACGACCGCGACCACCGGCCGGCCAACGGCCTCCGACCTCGGGCAGCAGGAGCGCAAGGTGCTCCACGCGCTCGGCTGCGGACTGCGGGACGACGAGATCGCCGCCGCTCTCGCGATCCCCGAGGACTCGGTGGCCGGGCACGTGGCACGCGTCCTCGCCCGGCTCGGGCTGCGCGACCGCGCCGCCGCCATCGTGCACGCCTTCGACTGCGGGCTGGTCGTCCCCGGCCGCGGCCCCCGGACCTGGACGTCGAGCCCGGCACCGCGAGCCGTCGCGGGCCGGGCCGAGGTGCGTCAGGTGCGGATCTCGGTGCTCGGCCCGCTCCAGGCATCGCTGGACGGGCGGCTGCTGAACCTCGGGCACCTCCGCCAGCAGGCCGTTCTGGCGGCACTCGCGCTGGAGGCCGGGCGCACGGTCAGCCAGCGTGAACTGCTCGACGGCATATGGGAGGTGGAGCCTCCCCTCACCAATGTGATCCCGGTGTACGTCTACCGTCTGCGCAAGGTCCTGCGCACCGGGGACGACCCGGGCTCGGTGATCGAGCACAGGCACCGCGGCTACCGGCTGGTGCCCGGCGCGGTCGACGTGGACGTGACGCGGTGGGAGCGACTGCTCGCCGACATCACCCGGGCCGAACGCGCGGGCCGGGCTGCCGAGGTGCTGCGTGCCTGCTCCCGGGCGCTGGCCCTGTTCCGCGGCGAGCCGCTGGCCGGCCTGCCCGGGCCGCTCGCCGAACTGGAGCGGACGCGACTGAACGAGAGCCGGGTCGCCCTCCTGCAGCGCAAGCTGACCTGGCAACTGGGACTGGGCCAACACCAGCAGGCCATAGCGGAGTTGTACGCCCTCGCCGCCGCCCACCCCTTCAACGAGCCGGTGGCCGCGCTGCTGATGCGCGCCCTGTACCGGACCGGGCGGCAGGCCGACGCACTGACCGTCTTCGAGCGCGCGCGCCGCCGGCTGGCCGAAGACCTGGGAGTGGTGCCGAGCCGGATGCTGCGCCGCACGTACGAGATGATCCTGCACGGTGACGAGGCCGGCCTCACCGGACCCACCACGGGATCCACGTCCGGCGCCGTCGCGGCACTCGCGCCCGTGCCCGCCACGGGGACGCGCGCCGCGGCCGGCTGACGGGCCGCGGCGCGCGGTCGAGTCGGTCGAGGTGTTCCTATCCGGGGTACCAAGCGCCGTTGTACCACGTCTCGTTGGCGACGTCGTTGTGGTGATCCATGTCGAAGTCCGGCCAGTAGTTCTCGTTGTGGTTCTTCGGGTAGGTCCCGATGCCGGCGGACTCGTCGCAGATGTAGTCCCAGTAGCAGATCGTCTTGACCGGCACATTGCCGAAGTCCCGGTCGGCGCCCGAGAGCGGGGCGCCGATGACGCCGCCGAACGGCGTGGCACTGCCGTTGGTGCCGGGAGGGCCCTGCCGCTTCGGGTCCGCGAGGAGAATGGCGTTGACGTTGTCGAACGTCCTCCAGTTCTCGCTGACCCACACGTGCACCACCGCGGCCCCCATGGAGTAGCCGCCCATCTTGACGTGCTGCCACGGGCACGCGGCACGTTGCAGCCGGACCAGCCGGTTCAGTTCACCCACGCCCTGCCGGACGCTCGGGCCGCTGGGAACCTGACTGAAGTAGCTCACGTGCTGCTGGATGTTGCCGTGGAACCGGTCGTTGTCCCACGTGCTCCACGTACCCCCGACCACGATGGTGTACGTGCCGTCGCACGAGGCCGTGGCTCCCGCGGTGGCCGCCTGTGCGGTGGTGCCCTGGGCCGCGGAAAGCCCGGCCGTCAGCAGAAGCCCGGCTGCGGCGGCTGCGATCCTGTTGGCTCGCATTCGATCCTCCCCATGTTGGTGGCCCGTGCGTCCGCGTCGTCGCGACGCCGGACGCGGCGGACCAGGTCACCGGCACACTCGCAGCGCGGGATGACATCGCGATGAAACCTCCCGGCGCCAACTCCGGCCGCCCACCGCCTCCATCGCGATTTCATCGCCGCTTCCTACCGTGTGCGCGCCCGGACGTGGGTCCGGGCCACAGGGAAGGACGGCTCGATGGCGCGCAGGAGATTCAGAGCGAGGCTGCCGATGGCGGTCATGGCCGCGGTGGCGGTGATCAGCACCATGACGGCCGCGGGAGCGCCGGGTGCCACCCCACCGTCGGCCGCCGCACCGGGGCCGGACAAGCCCACCATCCGCTACACCGAGTACGGGATCCCGCACATCATCGCATCCAACTGGGAGGGCCTGGGCACGGGTTACGGGTACGCCGCGGCCAAGGACAACATCTGCACCCTGGCCGACACCTATCTCATGGTCGATGCCCAGCGGTCCCGCTACCTGGGGCCCGACGGCCGGGCGAGTCCCGGCGAGCAGCAGAACACCACGACCAACCTCAACAGCGACCTGTACTTCCAGCGCATCAACGACAACCACGTGGTGGAGCGGCTGCTCGACAGGCCCGCCCCCGACGGGCCGGAGCCGGAGGTCAAGGAAGCCATCCGCGGCTACGTCCAGGGGTACAACCGGTACCTGGCCGAGACCGGCGTGAACAACATCACCGACCCCGCCTGCCGCGGTGCGTCCTGGGTGCGGCCGATCACCGAGCTGGACGTCTACCGGCACGCGCACGCCGAGATCATCATGGGCAGCGCCGACGCGCTGCTGGACGGCGAGGTGAACGCCGTACCCCCGGGTGCCTCGGCCGCCGCGCCGCCGGCGTCCACGCCCGCCCAGACCGCCGAGAAGATCCGCGACGCCATGGCCGCGAGCCGCCGGCAGAGCATGGGCAGCAACGCGTTGGCGGTCGGATCACAGGGCGTGGCCGGGGGAGCGGGCAGCATCATGCTGGCCAATCCGCACTTCCCCTGGCAGGGCAAGAACCGCATGTGGCAGAGCCAGTTGACGATCCCGGGCAAGGTCAATGTCTCCGGCGGCAGTCTGCTCGGGTTCCCCGCGGTGAACATCGGGCACAACGACGACGTCGCCTGGAGCCACACCATCGCCACGGTGGCCCCGTTCGGGCTCTTTGACGTACAGGTGGACCCGCTGCACCCCACCAACTACCTGGTCGACGGCGCCTGGCAGCCGATGACCTCGCAACAGGTCGCCGTGGACGTGCTGAACAAGGACGGCTCGGTCGGCAAGGTCACCAGAACGCTGTGGTCCACCCGCTACGGTCCCATCACCTCGTCGATGCAGGGTGTCGCGCTTCCCTGGGTGGTGAGCGCGCACGCGGTGCGCGATGTCAACATGGACAACCTGCGGGCGCTCAACACCTGGTTCCACCTGGACCAGGCCACGGACGTGCACGACGTGGTGAACACGCTGGAGACCACCGAGGGCGTGCCGTTCTTCAACACCGTCGCCTCCGACCGCAAGGGCAACGCCCTGTACGCGGACATCCAGGCGACCCCGAACATCACCGACGAACACGCGCGGTCGTGCCTCACCGCGACCGGTCAACTGCTGTTCAACCAGGCGCTACGGCTGCCCAACGTGCCTCCGGTGTCCATCTTCGACGGCAAGCGCAGCGCGTGCGACTGGCCCGACGATCCGAACGCGGTCGCGCCGGGACTCCTCGATCCGCACAAGCAGCCGCGCCTGATCCGCTCCGACTTCGTGGGCAACGCCAACGACAGCGCCTGGCTCGCCAACCCCGAGCAGCCGCTCTCCTTCCCCCGGGTCATGGGCGACACGGCACAGCCCCGATCGCTGCGTACCCAGGAGCTGATCCTGACGGCGCAGAACCGGATCAACGGCACCGACGGACTGCCCGGCCGCGGCTTCACACCCGAGAACATGCGGCAGTTGCTGTTCGCCGACAACAGCCGAGCGGCCGATCTCGCCCTCGACGCCACGGTGTCGATGTGCCGGAGCCAGCCCTTCGGACTCGTCCTCGTGGACGGCAACCTCGTCAACGTGAGCGAGGCGTGCCCGGTCCTGGACGCCTGGAAGGACCACAACTACGCGGCGGACAGCCGGGGTTCGGTGCTCTTCGAGAACTACTGGGCCAACCTGCTCGGTGGGCAGGCGAACGAGAAGCTGCCCTGGCGCGTGCCCTTCGACCCCAAGGACCCGGTGCACACGCCCAATTCACTGGACCCCGGGAGCTCGGCGGTCCGCGACGCGTTCGGCCGGGCGGTCCTCGCCATGCGCAGGGCGGGTGTGCCGCTGAACGCGCCTCTGTCGGACGTTCTGAAGATCACGCGCGGCGCCGAGCAGATCCCGATCCACGGCGGGATCAGTGAACTGGGTGTGCTGGACGTGGTCACTCCCGGCCAGGTCGACGGCAAACTGGACATCACCTTCGGGTCCAGCTTCATCCAGCAGGTGAGGTTCACCGCCGACGGGCCGCCGCAGGCCGCCTCGGTGCTGACCTACTCCCAGTCGGCCAACCCGAACTCGCCGCACTACGCGGACCAGACCAAGCTGTTCTCGGCCGGCCAATGGGTCACCGAGCGCTACACCGAGGACCAGATCGCGGCCTCGCCCGTACTGGAGACCAAGGTCCTGGACTGATCCGGAGTGCCCGTACGCCGGGGACATCCGGCCAGTACCGGGAGGCCGTTTCATCGGGACGTCATCGCGTTCCGATAGGTTTCCGTGCCGCACAACGAGACGGCTCACAAGGGGGCATGCTGCAATGCGGAGTACGAGTCGATGGCGAATAGTGGTGGCCCTGATGGCCGCCATGGTGGGAATGGTCCTGCCGGCCGGAGCGGCCCAGGCCGCCACCACCGGACCGGCCGGGACCACGGCCACCACGCCGCCACCGCTGACGAACGGGTTCGGGCTGACCCAGGTCGACACCCCGGGGGGAAGTTCCACCAACTTCTTCATCACGGTGACCACGCCCGAGGTCGCGGGCAAGCACCACATCAAGATCATCCTGCCGAGCGGCTACTACGACGACCCCGCCCGGCGTTACCCCGTGCTGTACTTCCTGCACGGTTCGCCCGACGATCCCGTCGCACAGAACTATCCGGCGCTGACCACCTCGAACTCGATGATCACCGTCATCCCGGACGGCGGCGCCCGGGGCTGGTATGCCAACTGGCTCAACCAGAACACCCCGGCCGGTGCCCAGAACTGGGAGAACTTCCACATCAAGCAGGTGATCCCGTTCATCGACGCCAACCTGCGCACCATCGCCACCAAGAAGGCGAGGGCCGTGGCCGGGGTCTCCATGGGCGGTTTCGGAGCGCTGCACTACGCCCAGGACCACCCGGAGTTGTTCAGCCAGACCGCGTCCCTCTCGGGTGACATCGACCTGTCGGTCAACTCCATGGATCTGCGCCTGGCCGTGGTCGCTTCGCTCATCGACGCGCAGGGCGTGGTCTGCGGCTCGTCGTCGGGTGTCTGCGACCCCAACAACGACCCGTACAAGCCGGCTGTGGACAGCGACGCCGCGTTCGGCTCGCCCTACCCCGTCTTCAACGCCGACTGGCGGTGGAACGAGGTGGACCCGTCCCAGCACATGGACAAACTCGCCGGCGTCGGTATCTCCATCTACGTCGGCAACGGGCGCGGCTCGGCCGTCGAGCCGGAGTTCTGGCTCGAAAGCGCGTCGAAGCACGTCAAGGACCGCATGGACGCCCTGGGCATGCCGTACTACTACGTCGACTACGGCGACGGCGCCGCCTGGGGCAGCCAGTGCAACGGCGGCCACAACGGTGGGTGCTGGGAGCAGGACCTGCGCGACCTGATCCCGCGTCTGGAGAAGGCCTTCGCCGCTGCCTGACGCCGGGTCAGCAAGCGGAGCCGGTCCCGGGGCCGCCATGTCCCGTGCGGCGGGCGCCGGTTGAGGGATCGAACCCTGCCAGGGTCATGCGCAGGGTTTCGATCCACCAACCGAGCAGGCGGTCCCGCGCGGAGGCGTCGAGCCCGACGCTCCGGCGGAACTCGTCGCCGAACAACGGCTCGGTCGCCACGGCTTGGTGCAGTGCGGCCAGCGTGAGCTGGATCGCTCCGCGCGAAGGCGGCGTCCGGCCGGTCACCGCACAGGTGGCCACGGCCTGGGCGTGCAGCCGGCCCACGGCCTCGTCGAGCAGTCCGCTGCCGGTGTCCCGCCATCCCAACTGCCGCAGCGCGAGCGCCAGTTCGGCGTAGCCGTCGGCGTAGAGCGCGACCAGGACACGGACGAGCCCGGCGGGATCGGCCGCCTCGTCCTCGCTCCACCCGTCGAGGGCGGCGCGCAGCTCGGTCTTCAGCTTCGCCCCGCCGAAGCGCAGCAACGCCGTCAGGAGTTGCTCGCGGGTGCCGAAGTGGTGGTTGACCGCGGCGTCGGACACGCCGACCTCGGCAGCCACCGCCCGTACCTGCACGGCCCCCGGGCCGCCGGCGGCAAGCAGCTTGGCCGCCGCCTCCAGGATCTGGCGCCTGGCCTCATCGGGTGTCCGTCGGACGCGCGTAGCCATCCGCACACCTTACCTTGACCAGCCAAGGCAAGCGCCTTACCTTGGAGTGTCAAGGTAAGGGGTGCGCGGATGGGCGAACAGACCACGGTTCCTTCGATGACGGACCTGGCGGCAGCACTGGGGGTCCGGATCCGCGACCCCGAGCCGCCGTCCGAGTTCTTCCCTTACCGCGCGGGCTGCCGACTGCACGCCTACGACTGGGGCGGGACGGGCCCGGACGTGCTCCTGCTGCACGGTGGCGGACTGACCTCGCACACCTGGGACTTCGTCTGTCTCGGGCTGCGTGGCGCCGCCCGGCTCGTCGCCCTCGACCTGCGCGGGCACGGCGACAGCGACTGGTCCGAGGACTACCGGATCGCGACGATGGCCGAGGACGTCATCGCCGCGGCCGACCACCTCGGCCTCCCCCGGGTGTGTCTGGTCGGCATGTCGCTCGGCGGCGTGGTCGCCGCCCACGTCGCCGACACACATCCCGATCGGGTCGAACGCCTCGCGCTGGTCGACGTCGCACCCGGCGTCGACTTCGAAAGCACCGCCCGGTCACGGGAGTTCATGGCCGGGCTCGGCCCGGTCGCCGAACTCGACGCGGTGGTGGACGCCGCGCTGCGGGTCAACCCGCGGGCGCACCGCGCGACCGTCGCCTATCGCATGAGCACCCTGTTCCGGCGAGGGCCGGACGGCGAGTGGGTGCCGAAGAACGACCCGCGGCCGCCGGACTTCCCCGCCATCCTCGCCGCCATCGACCAACTGGTGCTGCGGCTCGGCAAGGTGGCGGTGCTCCTCGTACGAGGAGGGCGCAGCCGGGTGCTTCCACAGTCCGCCGCCGAGCGCCTGGTGGGGCGCCTGCCGGACGGCGGACTCGTGGTGGTCCCGGACGCGGGCCACAACGTGCAGGAGGACAACCCGGCCGCGCTGATCGCCGCGCTGCGGACGTTCCTGGCCCGATGACCCGCCGGGACTCCGGTCCGGCGTGGGTCTACGGGGTATATACGGCGTCGCTTCCGTACAACTCCTTGGTGATGCCGGACAGGTAGGTGTGCCGGTCGGTGCCGTCCAGGTTGTAGGTGAGGTACACGCCGTAGCCCTCACCGACCGTGCGCTTCGCGAGGCCGGCCGCCGTGCTCGATGACGTCGCCGCGAAATCGATGGCCGCCGGCGACAGGGCGGACTTCGGCAGGGCGATGCCCGGGACGCCCCACGTGCCGTAGTAGGGGTTCCAGGCGTAGTTGAACTTGGAGGAGACGTTCACACCACCGTAGGAGAGGCGTGAGGCGGCGGGGCCGATGTTGTACAGGGAGATGAGCTTGTCGGGCATGTTGGCGCGCAGCGCGGAGACCAGGTGGACGAACGAGCTGCTGTTGGGCTGGCCGGTGCCGTTGTTGCCGTATTCGGCGTACTCGTCGTCGAAGTCGATGCCGTCCAGGCCGTACTTGGCGACCGCGTCGGACAGCTGCTTGGCGAAGGTGGTGGCCGACGCCTTGGAGGGGAAGTTGGCGAAGCCGGCGCCCTGATGGTTGCCGAGTACCGACAGCATGACCTTGATGCCCTTGGCCTGGAGCGGGCGTATCTGGGTCTGGGCGTTGTCCAGGACCCGCTGCACGTTGTCGTTGAAGTACAGATACGCCGACTTCTTGCTCGTGTCGTAGTTGATGTTCGCCGCGAAGACGACCGCGACGTCGAAGACGTTGCCGCCGCCGTTGGCCAGCGTGTACTTGCCCACGTTGAGCATGCTCTCGTTGTTCACCTCGATGTAGGCCACCGAGGTCGGACCCTTCTTGGCCGTCGCCGAGGGCGCGGGGGTGGTCACCGGCGCCGCCCGGGTGGTCGCCGTCGCGCCGCCCACCAGGGCCGCGGCGGCCAGAAGTGCGAGGGCGGCGGTCCGTACTCCGCTCCGGTCGAAGATGCGCATGGTTCATCAGCTCCCTGTCACATGGACTTGCCTCATGAGCGCCTGGGTCGAACCAGCGATTGGTTGAACCAGCGACGGGAGCCTGCCACACCGGATGCGACACGGATAGGGTGCCTCCGCTGCTCGCGGACCTACATCGGCGGACTCACCTCCGGCGATCGGCGGGAGGCTCAAGCGCGTTCGCGCAGGTACGCCTCCAACTCGGCGGCTCCGGCCAGCAGCGACCGCCCGCGATCGGAGAGCCGGCCGTGCCATGCGTGCAGGGTGGCCGTCAGCGGTTCGAGCCCGCCGGCCTCCCGCACCTGCGTGATGAGCGGGGCGATCTGCTCCAACAGATAACCGCCGCGCCGGAGTTGATGGACCAGGCGGACGTCGCGTACGGCCGCCTCGCCGTAACGCCGGTACCCGGTCAGCGGTTCGCGGTCCGGCTGCACGAGCCCGGCGCGTTCCCACTTGCGCAGCGTCGCGGGCCGGATCCCCAGCGACTCCGCCAGCGGCCCGATGAACGTGGTCCCGAGCCCGGATCCGTCGCTCGCGCCGGGTACCGGGGCCGCCCCGTACGCCGTGGTGGCCCCGGACACCGGGACCGGCCGTGACACCGGGACCGGCCGGAACGGTGAGGGCGGTCCGGGGGCCGAGGGCGGCCCGGACTCCGCCGTGGGCTCCAGGCCGCGCAGGGCGTGCTCCACCGCCTGAAGGGTCCTTCGGTCGTCGAGGAGCCGGCCGTGACTCTCGTCGATCAGCCGGAACGCCTCCTCTGGAGCACCTTCGTTGACCGCCCGCATGATCGACGCCGCCGTCCGGTGACCGTGGCCGGGCAGCAGGGCGAGAAAGGCCCGCAGCGCCTGCGCGTGCAGCGGCGTATAGGAGCGGTAGCCGTTCGGCGCGCGCTCGGCGGCCGGGAGGATGCCGGCCTCCTCGTAGTTTCTGACGGCCTGGGTGGACAGACCGTGCCCGCGCGCCAGATCGACCGGCCTGAGCCGAGGACCGCTTTGAAGGTTTCGCCGCATAGTCCCGCCCGGAATTGCCGACAAGTTTCAACCGAAAGTTCAACGATACCGTTGAAGCCATGGCTACCGACATCAAGAGCGGACTCAAGGACTGTGTCCAGGCGGTGGAGGCCCGCGCCGTCATGGGAATGCTCCCGGCCCGGCCGCGGCTGCTCGCCCTCGGCGAGCCCACCCATGCCGAGGACACCCTGCTCGACCTGCGCAACGACCTCTTCCGGCAACTTGTAGAGGAGGGCTACCGGACCATCGCCATCGAGAGCGACTGCGTGATGGGCCTGGTCGTGGACGACTACGTGACCACGGGGGAGGGCACGCTCGACGACGTCATGTCCCGTGGCTTCAGCCATCCCGACATCGGGCTCGGCACCTCCGAGGCCAATCGCGAGCTCGTGCGCTGGATGCGTGCCTACAACGAAGGCCGGCCCGCAGCGGAGCAACTCCGCTTCGCCGGGTTCGACGGCCCCCTTGAGATGGCCGCGGCCGCCAGTCCCCGTGGCGCCCTCACCGCACTCCACGGCTGCCTCTCCACCCAACTGGGCGCGGACCTCCTTCCCTGCACCGAGCAGACACTCGACCATCTGCTCGGCTCCGACGACCGCTGGACCGCGCCCGCTGCCATGTTCGACCCGGCTCGGTCCGTCGGACGGTCCGCCGAAGCGCGCGAGCTGCGACTCATCGCCGACGATCTCTCGGCGCTGCTCGACTCGCACACACCGCGGCTGATCACGCAGACCTCGTGGGACGGCTGGGACCGGGCCCGTCTGTACGCGCGCACCGCGACCGGCCTGCTGCGCTATCACTTCTGGATGGCCGACACCTCGCCGCACCGCATGACGTGGCTGGTGAGCCTGCGTGACCGGATGATGGCCGACAATCTGCTGGCCCTCGCCGAACGCGGCCCGGCGATGGTCCACGCCCACAACGGCCATCTCCAGCGGAACAGGAGCACCATGTGGATGAGCGGCCTGCCGGTGGAGTGGTGGAGTGCCGGCGCGCTCGTGAGTGCCCGGCTGGGCGAGGAGTACGCCTTCCTGGCCACGGCCCTGGGCACGCTCAGGCACCGGGGGGTGGACGTGCCGCCCCCGGACACGGTCGAAGGCCTGCTGTACGCGCTCCCGGGAGAGCGGCACCTCGTCGACGCGCCCCGCCTCGCCACCGCCCTCGGCGTCACGCCACCTGCCCCCAGGGTCTCCCCGTACTACGGCTACGCCTCACTCGACCCGGCACAGCTGGCCGCGAGCGACGGGATCGTGTTCATCAAGGATGTGCCGTCGACCGAGCGCTGATCGCCCGTTCCCGCTGCTCGGCGGTGCTGCTTGGACTTTCTGCCGACGGCCTCGCGCGTCCCTGGTCGGGAAAGCGCATTGAGTGCCGGCGCGTTGCGGGGTTGGATTGCGGGCCGGAGCGGAGAGGTCCTTCTCCGACGTGTCGAAGGGGGCGGACATGCTCAAGGGTTGTGTGCCTTGGCCCGAGGGCTTCGTCGACCGCTACTGGGCGGCGGGGTACTGGCGCGGCTACACGCTCGACAGCCTGCTGCGCGACTGGGCTCTGGAGTACGGGCCGCGCACCGCGCTCGTGCACGGTGACACCCGCCTGTCCTACGCGCATCTGAACCGGCGGGTGGACCGCATGGCAGCGGCGTTCCGGCTGCGGGGCCTGCGGCCCGGACAGCGGGTCGTGGTGCAGCTCCCGAACGTGCCGGAGTACGTGATCACGGTGTTCGCGCTGATGCGCGCCGGAGTGGTCCCCGTGTACTGCCCGCTCTCGTACCGCACACCCGAGGTGCCGCACATCGTGCGGGTCACCCAGGCGGTCGGCTACGTCGGCCCCGCGACGCACCAGGGCTTCGACCACACCGCGATGGCGGCCGGCATCGCGGCCCAATGGCCCTTCCTGCGCAGGGTGTTCACCTTCGATGAGCCCGGCGCCTCGTCCCCGTACGGGGGTCTCACGACCGACCCCGCGGGCTGCCAGTACTCACCGCTCGGCGCCCTGGACTCCCCGCCCGGTCCGGCACTCGCGCTCAGCGCCGACGAGGTGGCGTTCTTCGAACCGGCCGACGTGGACGGCGAGTTGCCCCGGCTGGTGCCGCGCACGCACAACGACTACGCCTACCAGGCGCGGGCCGCAGCCGAGTTGGTGGGGCTGACCGCGGACGATGTGTATCTGGCCGCGCTGCCCACCGGGTCCGGCCTCGCGTTCGGCGGCCCCGGCATCGTCGGAACGCTCTCCCGCGGTGGCACCGTGGTCCTGGTCGACGGCCAGGACCCCTCAGCGTGGCTCTCGGCCATCGAGCGCGAGCGGGTCACGATCACCGCGCTCCCCTCCGGATCCGCCCACCGCTGGGCCGACGTGCTCCTCACCACCCAGGCCGACTTGGGCTCGCTGCGCCTCGTGCAGATCTGTGGCGAGCTCCTGCCGCGGGAGACCGCGGAGCGGCTGGGCGCCGCGTTGGGGTGTCGACCGCGACCGGTCTTCGCCCTGGCCGAGGGGCTGCTCCTGATGACCCGGCCGGATGATCCGGTCGAGACCCTCCTCACCACGCACGGCCGTCCGCTCTCGCCCGACGACGAGATCCGCATCGTCGACGCCGACGGCAAGGACGTGCCCGAGGGCGAGCCGGGGGAGCTGCTCGCACGCGGGCCAAGCACCGCGCGAGGCCACTACCGCGAGCCCGAACGGAACGCGCTCTCGTTCACGGCCGAGGGCTACGTCCGCAGCGGTGTGCTCGCCCGGTGCGACCCGGAGGGAAACGTGGTGGTGAGCGCCCCGCTCGCCGGGTCCCGGAGCGCCCGCCACGATCACTAGGGAATACCGACCGTGTTTGCCGAGCCGTATTTCGGTTACCTGACGTAGTGAAAGGCCGTCAGTACCCGACGGAAGGCAAGGACATGATCCTCGTTACGATGCTCATCCTCGTCGCGGTTTTCGCACCCCTGACCGTGCTCGCGCTCGCCCCCAAGGCGCCCGCGCGTCGCAACCCCCTTCCCCGTGGCCGGTTCGCCCGTCGGCGTCTGCCCGTCGTGCCCCCGCAGCCCGGCGGCCGCCGGCACGCCCGCTGACGCCCTGACCTCGTAGGGCCAACGGGATTCCCACGGGCCGGGCCGCACGATCTGCCGGACAACGACTGGTTGGTGGCTGGATCGTGCGGTCTCGGACGCTCGCTCCCGTCATGAGCTGATACCTTCCGCGAGTTGATCTTGCTGGCCGCCGGACGTGGCGGCCGGGTAACCGCGAACAAGGAATCCCGCATTGGCTCGTCATCCGCGCAAGCGCCGGTCCGCTCTCGTCCTGCGCACCGCTGTCCCGACCCTGGTGGCCGTGCTGCTGCCGGTGGCCCCCGCATCGGCGGATGCGGGGGCCGCGTCGGCCACCCCGCATCTGGACGCCATCGAGCAGACCCTCCGTCAGGTCTCCCCGGGCCTCGAAGGGCGGGTGTGGGAGCGCACCGCGGGAAACACCCTCGACGCGTCGACGCCCGGCGGTGGCGACTGGCTGCTCCAGACCCCGGGGTGCTGGGGTGACGCCACGTGTGCCGACCGGCCCGGAACCCGGCGCCTCCTCGCCAAGATGACGGAGAACATCTCCCGGGCGACCGAAAGCGTCGACATATCCACCCTGGCGCCGTTTCCCAACGGGGCGTTCCAGGACGCTGTGGTGAGCGGCCTCAAGGCTTCCGTCGCGTCCGGCCACCAGCCCAAGGTGCGCATCCTGGTGGGCGCCGCGCCGATCTACCATCTCAACGTCGTACCGTCGAAGTACCGCGACGAACTCGTCGACAAGCTCGGCAAGGACGCCGCGCAGGTCACCCTCAACGTCGCTTCGATGACGACCTCCAAGACCGCCTTCTCCTGGAACCACTCCAAGCTGCTCGTGGTCGACGGCCGTTCGGTCATCACCGGTGGCATCAACGACTGGAAGGACGACTACCTCGACACCACCCACCCGGTCAGCGACGTCGACCTGGCCCTGAGCGGTCCGGCCGCCGCCTCGGCCGGCAAGTACCTGAACGAGCTGTGGTCCTGGACCTGCCGGAACAAGAGCAACATCGCCAGTGTCTGGTTCGCCTCCTCCAACGGGGCCGGCTGCATGCCGACCCTGGAACCGGCGGCCCCGGCCGAGGCGCCCGGGGGCGATGTGCCGGTGATCGCCGTCGGCGGGCTCGGCGTCGGCATCCAGCGCGACGATCCCGCCTCGCGGTTCCGCCCCACACTGCCCACCGCGCCGGACACGAAGTGCGTCGTCGGACTGCACGACAACACCAACGCCGACCGCGACTACGACACGGTCAACCCGGAGGAGAGCGCCCTGCGGGCACTGATCTCCAGCGCGGACCGGCACATCGAGATCTCCCAGCAGGACCTCAACGCGACCTGCCCGCCGCTGCCGCGCTACGACATCCGCGTGTACGACGCGCTCGCCGCCAAGCTGGCCGCCGGCGTCAAGGTCCGTATCGTCGTCAGCGACCCCGCCAACCGGGGTGCCGTGGGCAGCGGCGGATACTCGCAGATCAAGTCGCTCGCCGAGATCAGCGACACCCTCCGTGACCGGCTCGCCCTGCGCACCGGTGACCGGGCATCGGCACGCACCGCCATGTGCTCGAACCTCCAGTTGGCGACGGCACGGAGCTCCGGGAGCCCGAAGTGGGCGGACGGCCATCCCTACGCCCAGCACCACAAGCTGGTCTCCGTGGACGGCTCCGCGTTCTACATCGGATCGAAGAACCTCTACCCCGCCTGGCTCCAGGACTTCGGGTACGTGGTCGAGAGCCCCGCGGCCGCCCAGCAGTTGGACAGTCAACTGCTGGCTCCGCAGTGGCAGTTCTCGCGCGACACCGCGACCGTCGACTACGAGCGCGGAATCTGCCAGGGGTGACCTTCGCGGGGGAGGCGGCGCATCGGTGACGGCCGTGATCGTCAACTCCCCTTTCCCGGTTGCCGATTGCGCGGTCGCGTGTCAGGGTTCCGGTGATGTGCAGCCCTGATGTCGCGCGAGCCGGGAGGATGGATGGCCGAGGACCGTGCCATCGACGTCGTGGTCTTCGACGTACTGGGCACCATGGTCGACGAACCGGGCGGACTGCGGGCGGCCGTGCGCGAAGCGGTGCCCGACGCCGACGAGACGACCGTGAGCGGCCTTGTCGCCGTGTGGCAGGACCACGTCGAGGACGCGCAGCGATCCATCGAGAAGGGCGGCCGGCCCTACGCCAACTCCGAGACGGTGGACCGCGAGGCGGCCGAGCGGGTGGCGGACCGGGCCGGGCTCACCGACCGCAAGGCCATCGAGCGCCTGGCCACGGCCGCCCAGCGGCTCGCCCCCTGGGACGATTCCCTCACGGGCCTGGCCCGGCTCGCGCGGCGCTTTGCGGTCCTGGGGCTCTCCAACGCCGGCCGCAGGACGCTGCTCCGGCTCAACGCCCATGCGGACCTGCGGTGGCATCTGGCTCTGTCGGCCGAGGACGCCCGTGCGTACAAGCCCGCGCCGGACGTCTACCGGCTCGCCCTCGACGCGGCGGGCTGCCCGGCGGAGCGCGTCCTGATGGTCGCCGCCCACGCCTGGGACCTGCGGGGCGCTCAGGCGGTGGGCATGCGCACCGCCCATGTGCGCCGCCCGGTCGGCGATCCTCCGCGTACCTCCGACACCTTCGACTGGCACGTGGACGGTCTCGCCGAACTGGACACCGTACTGACGTCGACGTAAGGGGTCGGCAGAGCTCCGAGGAGTCGTGGAGGCGCGCCGTCGACGGTCGCGGAGCGGCCGCGGCCGCTCCGCGGCGGGCATCAGAACGCGGGCAGGGCCGGTGGGGACTGCGGGGTGATCACATTGCCGCCGCGCACGGTGGGCAGCGCCCGGATGTGACCGGCGGGAGTGGTCGTGCCAGGGGCGAACAGGTCCACCTGGCGGTCCAGTTCGTACCGGTTGTCGACGGGTGGGAACTGGGTCATGCCGGTGCACGACAGGCTGAGCGGGGTGCGGGATTCCAGTGTGAGAGTCGGCTCGTCGCGCCGCTCGACGCTGACGGTCACGACGATGACGTCGTGCTCGGTGAAGCGCGGCGGGGTGGCCGACAGCAGCCGCAGACTGCTCTGGGCGTGCGTGTCGGCGTCCTTGAGGGCGATGGTGACCTTGAGCTCCCGGTCCGGCGACGTTCCTTCCAGATGGAAGTCGGTGGTGCGGAGCAGCACGCTCCTGGCCGGGCTCCGCTGCGGGTCGACTTCCGTCCGCTGCTTGATGCCACCCGCGAGATTGACTTTGATGACTTCGTCGTTCAGCTCGATGACGCTGTTGGCGCCCGTCATGTTCGACGGGATCTCGGCACCGACGGCCGGCATCTCCGCCGAGGAGTTCGCGGTCGTCCGGTGCGGGGCGGCCGTGGCGGGGGAGGTGCCCGTGCCGAGTGCGGGGGCGGCGATCAGGACCGCAGTGGCCGCTACGGCCAGACGCGCGGAGGGAGCTCGTTTCATGCCGGGTGAACGATTGTGAGTCGCTCCGCGTATCGCCCGTCCCGGGACAAATCCGTACCGATGGGGGCGGGTGCCCGGGTCTCACCCACGGCTCACATGCGGCGCCAGCGTGCCGACGCGAAGGAGAAGGCGCCGAACAGCATCAGCCCGACCGCGACCGCGACCAGCAGCCAGGGGCCGGCGGGAGTGGCGGCGAAGCTGCGCAGCGTGGCGTCCACGCCCTTGGCCTGCTGAGGGTCGAAGCGGATGGCGGCCACCAGCACGAAGATCCCGGCCGCGGCACCCACCATGCCGCGCGCCACTCCACCGCCCACACCCAGCCCGGTGACGACCTGACGGGTACCGGTGGGGGTGTTCGAGAGGTCGAGCCGGCGCAGGAAGCGCCGCATCGCCGCGCGTACCGCGATCCCCACGCCGACGCCGATGAGCACACAGCCCGCGGCGCCCACCAATTGCTGCCCGTAGGGGAGCTGGAGCGCGGTGCGGGTCCAGTCGCGGGACTTCGCGTCGCCCCCGCTTCCCCGGTCGCCGACGGCGAAGGAGGCCGTACCCCAGCAGACGGACGCGTAGAACACGGCCCGCCCGGCGTTCATGACGCGCGCGGTGGCCTTGCCGTCGCGACCGCGTCCGCGCACCGCCACGATCCCGCGCCACACGGCCATGCAGCCGAATCCCACGGCCAGCGCCCACAGCACCGCGACGCCGAACGGCTTGCCGGCCACCTCGGCCAGAGCACCCTCACGGTCCGCCTCGCCGCCACCGGCTCCGACCGCGATCCGGATCGCGAGTACGCCGATGAGGACGTACACGACACCGCGGGCGACGAAGCCCGCACGGCCCGCGGCACTGACCGTCTCCTGCTGCGTGAGGTGCTTGCGGCCAAGTCCGCCGCGGTTCCTCTGTATGTGTGACGATGCCACGCTTCCCCCCACCTTCCCGACACCCGGACGCGGCACGCGTCCCTGGTCGCCGGGTGCCCCGTGGGCGCCCACCCCATGCGCCGGGCCGGTCCCTCGCTTCAGGTGTGAGGAACCGGCCCGGCGGCAGGCGTGGGGCGATCGCCCCCGGTGATCAGGCCTTCGACTGCATGTCCCGGCGGGCCGGGTTCCCCTGCTGCTCGGCCTTGGGGTCCTTCTCGTCGGCCTTGGCGCGCACCCCTCGCTCGATCCGCTCACCGATCGACTTGTCGATGTTGGACCAGTACTCGAAGGCCCGCCGCAGGACCGGCTCGGTGACTCCGTTGAGGAGGTGGCCCACGACGTTGTCCACGAGCCGGTCGCGGGCCGCGTCGTCGAGGACCTCGCGCACCATCGTGCCCGCCTGGCCCCAGTCGTCGTCCTCGGCGTGGTCCACGTAGGCCGCGCGGGTGATCTCCCCGTCGGCCGTCCAGCTCGGCGGGCTGCCGTACCGCTGGGTGTCGGCGGCCGGTCCGCCCTTCGAGTTCGGGGCGTACACGGGGTCGGAGGTCTTGCGATACGCCATCGCCCCGTCCTTCGAGTACGTGTTGACCGGGACGACCGGCGCGTTGACGGGCAGCTGCTGGTAGTTCCCGCCGATGCGGTGGCGGTGCGCGTCCGCGTACGAGAAGAGCCTGGCGAGCAGCATGCGGTCCGGGCTCGGGCCGATGCCGGGGACCAGGTTGTTCGGCTGGAACGCCGCCTGCTCGATCTCGGCGTGGTTGTCGGTCGGGTTGCGGTCCAGCGTCATCCGGCCGACCTCGATCAGCGGGTAGTCGCCGTGCGGCCACACCTTGGTCAGGTCGAACGGGTTGAACCGGTAGTCCGCCGCGTCCTCGTACGGCATCACCTGCACATGCAGGGTCCAGCTCGGGTATTCGCCGTCCCGGATGTGCTCGAAGAGGTCCCGGGTGTGGTAGTCGGTGTCGGCGGAGGCCATCTGGTCGGCCTCGTCCTGCGTGAAGAACTCGACGCCCTGGTCGGTCTTGAAGTGGTACTTCACCCAGAAGCGCTCACCCTGGGCGTTGATCCACATGTAGGTGTGCGAGGTGTAGCCGTTCATGTGGCGCCAGGTGCGCGGGATGCCGCGGTCACCCATCAGCCAGGTGACCTGGTGGGCGGACTCCGGCGAGAGCGTCCAGAAGTCCCACTGCATGTCGTGGTCGCGCAGGTTGTTGTCCGCGCGGCGCTTCTGGGACCGGATGAAGTGCTGGAACTTCATCGGGTCCTTGACGAAGAACACGGGGGTGTTGTTGCCCACCATGTCGTAGTTGCCCTCGCTGGTGTAGAACTTCAGCGCGAAGCCGCGGGGGTCCCGCCAGGTGTCCGGGCTGCCGCGCTCGCCCGCGACGGTCGAGAACCGGGCGACCAGTTCGGTCCTGGTGCCGGGCTGGAACAGCGCGGCCTTGGTGTAGGCACTGACGTCGTTGGTCACTTCGAAGTGACCGAAGGCACCGCTTCCCTTGGCGTGGGGCTGGCGCTCCGGGATCCGCTCCCGGTTGAACTGTGCCATCTGCTCGATCAGGTACGAGTCCTGGAGCAGGATCGGTCCGCCCGGGCCGACGGTGAGGGAATGTTCGTCGCTCTCCACCGGGGCGCCGGAATCGGCGGTGGTCGGCTGGCGTGGCGTGTCTGTCATCGGTCTGCCCTCCGTCATTGCGGTGCGCGATGCAACGTACTCAGGCCGCGATCGCGAAACGGAAACCGCGGCAGTACGCGTGTAGCCGTCTCCGGGGCTCTGCAAACCCGCGCATATCAGTCAGCTGGATCAGAATGCTCACGGGGATCGGCTCTCGGGGACTCCGGCCGGTTCCGGGAAAGACCCCGAACGGCGTACCTGGCCGGGGTCCGGCCGGGCGGTGGATACCAAAGTCGCGGTCCACCAGACCAAAGGCCGATCCATCGAGGGCGCGGCCCGCCGAGGATGAAGGCATGGACCCTCAGGAGAGCCCCCACGAGCCCACGTCCGTCCGGCCCGTCGTCCGGGCCACCTACATCGGAGCCACCGCCGATGAGCTGCGCCGCAAGACCGGCGCCGACAAGATCGCCGCCGGTGTCTCGCAGAAGGCGCTGTTCCAGCGCCGCGGCTCCATCGCCCTGTACGAGGACCGCCTCGTGCTCGGTGGCTGGAACGAGGCCGGCGACCTGGTGCTGTGCGGCGCCGACATCGCCGTGGCGCGGACCCGCTTCACCGAGCTTTACGGCCGCTTCCTCGGCGGCCTGCTCAACGCGGGCAAGCCCCTTGTCCTGGAGACCAGGACGGCAGCCGGGGAGATCTACCTCCTCATCGACCGCAAGGAGTTCATGGAGACCACCGACGACCGGGCCTGGGAGCGGCGGATCAACGCGTGGCTCGGCAACGCCTGACGCCCCGGCCGGCGCGAAGTCGTCCCAACACCCGTCACCGCCGGCGGAGTCGACGTCAGATGTCGAGGAAGCGGACGTCCCGCGCGTTGCGCTGGATGAAGGAGCGCCGGGCTTCCACGTCCTCGCCCATCAGCGCCGAGAACAGGTCGTCGGCCAGCGCGGCATCGTCGAGGGTTACCTGGCCGAGGACCCGGTGCTCCACGTCCATCGTGGTGACGCGCAGCTCCTCGGCGTTCATCTCGCCCAGGCCCTTGAAGCGCTGGATCGAGTCCTCCCGGACCCGCTTCCCGGCCTCGCGGCCCGCCGCCACCAGGACATCCCGCTCGCGGTCCGAGTACGCGTACGCGAAGTCGTCCCGAGCCCACTTGATCTTGTAGAGCGGGGGACGCGAGAGGTAGACGTGCCCGCCTTCGATCAGGGGCCGCATGAAGCGGAAGAGGAAGGTGAGGAGCAGGGTGCTGATGTGCTGGCCGTCGACATCGGCGTCCGCCATCAGGATGATCTTGTGATAGCGGAGCCTCTCGATGTCGAAGTCTTCATGGACCCCGGTTCCGAAGCCCGCGATGAGCGCCTGGATCTCGGTGTTCTGAAGGATCTTGTCGATCCGTGCCTTCTCGACGTTCAGGATCTTGCCCCGGATCGGCAGGATCGCCTGGAACTCGGGGTCGCGCCCGGACTTCGCGCTGCCGCCGGCGGAGTCACCCTCGACAATGAAGATCTCGCACTTCGCCGGGTCGTTGGACTGGCAGTCCGACAGCTTGCCGGGCATCGAAGCCGATTCGAGGAGACCCTTGCGGCGGGTCAGATCCCGCGCCTTGCGTGCGGCGACGCGCGCGGTGGCGGACGCGACCGCTTTGCGCACGATGTCGGCGGCCTCGATCGGGTGGCGGTCGAACCAGTCCGTCAGGTGCTCGTGCACGACCCGCTGCACGAACGCCTTCGCCTCGGTGTTGCCGAGCTTGGTCTTGGTCTGCCCCTCGAACTGCGGCTCACCCAGTTTCACGGAGATGATCGCCGTCAGGCCCTCGCGGATGTCCTCGCCGGTGAGGTTGCCGTCCTTCTCGCGCAGCAGGCGCCGTTCGCGGCCGTAGCGGTTGACGAGGGTGGTCAGGGCCGTGCGGAAGCCCTCCTCGTGTGTGCCGCCCTCATGGGTGTGGATGGCGTTCGCGTAGGAGTACACGCTCTCCGCGTACTGGGTGTTCCACTGCATCGCGACTTCGACGGACAGCGGACGTCCGGTGTCCGCTGCCTCGATGCCGATGACGGTCGGGTGCACGGGCTCGCCCTTACGGGCGTTGAGGTAGCGCACGAAGTCGACGATGCCGCCGTCGTACCGGTAGGACACGGTCTTGGCGGCCTGCTCCCGTGCGAGGTCCGATCCGGCCTCGTCCGCGCCGGCGCTCTCCCGCGCCGCCGCCCGTTCGTCGGTCAGCGTCAGGGTCAGGCCCTTGTTGAGGAAGGCCATCTCCTGGAAGCGCCGGGACAGCGTCTCGAAGGCGTAGTGGGTGGTGTCGAAGACATCGGCATCGGCCCAGAACGTGATCGACGTGCCCGTGCGCGAGGTCTCTTCGTGCCGCACCAGTGGTCCGGTGGGCACCCCCTGTGCGTAGGACTGGGTCCAGCGGTGGCCGTCCGCCCGCACCTCGGCCGTCAGCCGTGACGAGAGCGCGTTGACCACCGACAGGCCCACGCCGTGGAGCCCCCCGGAGACGGCGTACCCGCCGCCGCCGAACTTGCCGCCCGCGTGCAGCACGGTCAGGACGAGCTCGATGGCCGGGCGGCCCGTTCCGGGGTGGGTGCCGACGGGAATGCCACGGCCGTTGTCGACGACCCGCACTCCGCCGTCGGCCAGGATCGTGACGTCGATCCGGTCGGCGACCCCGGCCATCGCCTCGTCGACGGAGTTGTCCACGATCTCCTGCACCATGTGGTGCAGTCCCCGCTCGCCGGTCGAGCCGATGTACATGCCCGGCCGCTTGCGGACCGCGTCAAGACCCTCCAGAACGGTGATCGCGTTCGCGTCGTAGGAACCGGGGGATACCCCGCTGTCCCCGGAGGAGACGGCAGAGACAGGGGTGGTGGCGACAGCGGTGGTGGTGGTCGGAACTCCGGAGTCGGTCAAGGCGAGGCTCCCTTTCGGGCACGACGAACCACGCCGCCGCGCACGCGCACGGCAGCGGTGGGTCACTGACGGATGGGAGAAGCCCGGGCAGGCGTAAGTACGCCCTCGGGGCCGTGGCTCCGGGCGTATCGAGCGCCCGAAGGTGATGTTCACTCTACCGGCCGAGCGAACCGGGGATAGGGCATCAAGACCCCTGTGTGGCCACTGGAGGCTCTATCAGTCCCCTCGGTTAGTCCCTCCACATTGATTTGGCTTACTCGGCCCCAGGGGGCGCTCGTCGCCGTCTCGGGCCATCCGGGGAATGTGCTCAGGCGGGTAATTCCAACGTCACGCGGTGGCACTGGTGGCGGGGCTCGTCCCATGTCTCGACCGCCGGTGGCGGCGCCGGGCGCCGTCTGCCAACCGCGACCAATCCGCGGGGCGCGCGGGACCGAATCACTGACAGACGGGGGCCGGACGGTCGGCCGTGCCGTTGCTGTCGGTCTGAGGAGGCGCGCGGAGATGGAGCGGCGACAGATAGCCGTGGTGGGCAGTGGAGTGGCCGGCCTTACCGCCGCCCATGTGCTGCAACGGGCCTGTGACGTGACGCTGTACGAGGCGGACGACCGGGTGGGCGGGCATGCCCACACGCATGAGCTGACCCAGGGCCCGGGGAAGGTGGTGCGGGTCGACAGCGGGTTCATCGTCCACAACGAACGCACGTACCCCCTGTTGCTGAGGCTGTTCCGGGAGCTCGGGGTGTCCACCCAGGACGCGGAGATGAGCATGTCCGTGCGGTGCGACGGCTGCGGGCTCCAGTACGCCGGGGCTCGTGGGCCCGCAGGCCTCTTCGCCCAGCCGAGCAGTGTCGTACGGGGCCGCTACCTGCGCATGCTCGCCCAGGTGCCGGCCTTTCACCGTGCCGCGCGCGCCGCACTCGTCTCGGACCGTGAGGGTGAGTCGACCCTGGGCGAGTTCCTGGCCGAGGGCGGCTTCACGCCGTACTTCGTGCACCACTTCGTGACCCCGCTGGTGTCCGCGGTGTGGTCGTGCGGTCCCGAGATCGCCATGCGCTACCCGGCCACCTATCTCTTCCGGTTCCTTGAGCACCACGGGATGCTGTCGGTTCGTGGCGCGCCCAAGTGGCGGACGGTGACCGGCGGTTCGGTCGAGTACGTCAGCAGGGTCGTGAAGCAGCTGACCGCCGTCCACACCGCGACCGAGGTGCGGGAGGTGCGACGGGACGCGGGCCGGGCCCGGGTGGTCACCGGCGACGGTGAGCGCGCCTACGACTCCGTGGTCATCGCCGTCCATCCCGACCAGGCGCTCCGGCTGCTGGCCGACCCCACCCCGGACGAGGCCCGTGTCCTGGGTGCGTTCCGGTACTCGCGCAACCACACCGTGCTGCACACCGACGCCACCGTGCTGCCCACGGCTCGCCGGGCCAGGGCCTCCTGGAACTACCGCATGCCCTCCTGCCGGACAACGGCGGACAAGGTACAGGTCAGCTATGACATGAGCCGGTTGCAGCGCCTTGAAGGACCGCGGCCCTACATCGTCAGTCTCAACGCGGAGGGTCGCATCGACGACGCCCAGGTGCTGGACCGCATGACGTACGAACACCCCGCCTACACACGGGAGTCGGTGGCCGCGCAGCGGCAAATGCCGCGGCTGAACACACCCGTGACCGTCTACGCGGGCGCCTACCACGGCTGGGGCTTCCACGAGGACGGCTGCCGGTCCGGGGTCCGGGCCGCCGCCGCACTGGGGGTGCCCTGGTGACCGCACCGACCCTGGACCCGACGGTGGACCCGGCGCGCGCCCCGGCGGCCCCCGCGCTCTACGAATGCGTCGTCTCCCACGCGCGGACCGTCCCCTTGCGGCACTCCTTCCGGCACCGCACCTACATGTGGCTGGTCGACCTCGACGAGCTGCCCGTGCTGCCGCGCCCGCTGCGCCCGCTGGCCCGTTTCGACCCCCGCGACCACTTCGCCGGCACCGAGCCCTCGCTGCGCGGCGGACTCGACCGCTTCCTGGCCGCGCACGGCACGCACCTGGACGGTGGCCGCGTCCTCATGCTCGGGCACGCACGCGTACTGGGGCATGTGTTCAACCCCCTCACGCTGTACTGGTGTTACGGCCCCGACGGCGACCTCAGGACCGTAGTGGCCGAGGTCCACAACACGTACGGCGAACGCCACTGCTACCTGCTGCGCACCGACGAGCGGGGCGCCGCATCGGTGGCCAAGGAGTTCTACGTCTCGCCGTTCTTCCCCGTCGACGGGACCTACCGGATGCGCCTGCCCGAACCGGCCGCGAAGCTCGAACTGAGCGTGCAACTGCGACGCGGCGGCGAGCGGCCGTTCACCGCGACCGTGCGGGGCGTACGCACCAGGGCGACGCCCGGGCGGCTGCTGGCCGCCGCGCTGCGGCACCCCTGGTCGACGGCCGCCGTCTCGGCCGGTATCCGCCGGCACGGCCTGTGGCTGTTCCTGCGCCGGCTGCCCGTCCAACCCCGACCCCGCCACTGTCTCCAGGAGGGCATGAAGTGAAGGCCGCTGTCTCGTACCCCGACGACCGGAGCACGACCGCCGCACCGCGGGTGCGTGTGGACGCTTCCCGGTGGCCCGACGTCGCCAGGGTGCCCCGCAGCTCGCCGGTGCGCGCACGGGTGGCCGAGCGGATCGTGCGGCGGGCGCTCGGCCGGCTGCCGTTGCGGGTGGAGCTGGGCGCCGCCCCGCACACCGGCGACCAGGGCCCGCTCGTCAAGGTGCACGACCCGCAGGCGTTCTTCCGCCGCCTGGGCGCGGACGGGCTGATCGGCTTCGGCGAGTCCTACATGGCCGGGGAGTGGGACACCGACGACCTGGTCGGTGTCCTCACGGTGCTGGCCGCCAACGTCGCCTCGCTCGTCCCGCGCCCCTTGCAGAGCCTGCGCGGGCTCTGGGCGCGGCGCCGGCCGGCCCCGCAGCGCAACACCCTGCAAGGGGCTCGCGCCAACATCAGCCGGCACTACGACCTGTCCAACGATCTGTTCGCCCTGTTCCTCGACGAGACCATGACCTACTCCGCGGCCCTCTTCCGCGGCTTCCCGGCGCCGTGGCCGAAGCTGGCCGACGCACAGCACCGCAAGATCGACCGACTGCTCGACCTGGCCCAAGTCACCGACGGGACAAGGCTGTTGGAGGTGGGCACCGGCTGGGGCGAGCTCGCCCTGCGCGCGGCCGCCCGGGGCGCCCAGGTGCGGACCGTGACACTCTCCCAAGAACAGCGCGCATACGCGATGCGGCGCATCGAAGCGGCCGGCCACGCGGACCGCGTCAGCGTCGAGCTGTGCGACTACCGGCAGGTCACGGGAGACTTCGACGCCATCGTCAGCGTCGAGATGATCGAAGCCGTCGGTGAGGAGTACTGGCCCGTCTACTTCGACACCCTGTCCGGCCGGTTGGCCCCGGGCGGGCGGATCGTGCTGCAAGCCATCACCATGCCCCACGAGCGCATGCTGGCGACCCGCGACACCTATACCTGGATCCACAAGTACATCTTCCCCGGCGGCCTGATCCCCTCCGTCGAGGCCATGGACCAGGCGGCCCGGACGGCGGGCCTCGCGACGGTGTACGACGACGCGTACGGAGCGCACTACGCCGAGACCCTGCGGCTGTGGCGCGAGCGGTTCGCGGCGCGGGGCGAAGAGGTCGCCGCGCTCGGCTTCGACGCCACCTTCACCAGGATGTGGGAGTTCTACCTCGCCTACTCCGAGGCCGGTTTCCGGGCCCGCTACCTGGACGTCCACCAACTGGTGCTCACGAAGGCGGAGGCCCGATGAAGCCGCTGGCACCTCGCCTGGCCGAGGCCGTCGAGGGATACCTGGGAGCCATGCCGGTACGGCTACGGGCCTGGGACGGCAGCGAAGCCGGGCCCGACGAGGCACCGACGGTGGTGCTCCGCACACCGCGCGCCCTGCGCCGTCTGCTCTGGCAGCCCGGTGAACTGGGCCTGGCCCAGGCCTACATCGCGGGCGACCTCGACATCGAGGGCGACCTCACCACCGGGCTCGGCGCCGTGTGGCGCGCGGTCCGCGAACGCGGGCCCGGCCCCGGCCGTCAGCTGCCGCACCGGCACCTGACCGCCGCCCTCGCCGCGCTCCGGTGCGGTGCCATCGGCCCGCGCCCGCCGGAACCCGGTGCCCGTCAGGCCCGCCTGCGCGGCCGACCGCACTCCACCGACCGGGACCGGGCGGCGATCAGCCACCACTACGACCTGTCCAACGACTGGTACGCGCTGCTCATGGATGAGTCCATGGCGTACTCCTGCGCCTACTGGACCCGCCCCGACGACCCGCGTTACGGACTGGCCGAGGCCCAGCGCGACAAGCTGGAACTGATCTGCCGCAAGCTGGCCCTGACCCCCGGTGTCCGCCTCCTGGACGTGGGCTGCGGCTGGGGGAGCCTGTCCCTGTACGCGGCCCAGCACTTCGGCGCCCGCGTCACCGCGGTCACCCTGTCCCGGGAACAGCGCGACTTCGTGGCCGCCCGAATCCGCGAACGAGGCCTCGACGACCTGGTGAAGGTGCACCTGCGGCACTACCGGGACATCACGGGAGCCGACTACGACGCCGTCTGTGCGATCGAGATGGGCGAACACGTCGGCGCGGCGCAGTACCCGGCCTTCGCCGCGCGCCTCCACACGCTGCTGCGTCCCGGCGGCCGACTCCTGGTCCAGCAGATGTCGCGCACCGGAACCGCCCCCGGTGGCGGCGCGTTCATCGAGTCCTACATCGCCCCCGACATGCACATGCGGCCGCTGGGAGACACCGTCTCGCTGCTGGAGGGGGCCGGGCTCGACGTGTGGGCCGTGGAGTCGTTGCGCGAGCACTACGTCCGTACCATCGCCGCCTGGTACGCCACCCTGGAGGCGCGCTGGGCGGAGTTCGTGTCGCTGGGCGGGCAGGAGACGGCCCGGGTCTGGCGGCTGTATCTGGCCGGCGGCGGTCTCGCGTTCGCCGAGCGCCGCATGGGCGTCGACCAGATCCTGGCCGTGCGCCCCGGCAAGGACGGCACGGCCAGCATGCCCGCGACCCTGCACGACTGGTACCGGCCGGAGGGGACACCGTGAACGGCTTCCCGTGGCACGCCTTCGCCGTCAACCTGGCCCTGACGGCCGTCACGGCACTCGCCGTCGTCCTCATCACCTTCGCCGTCGCGGTGGTCAAGGGACGCCATCGGATCGTCGACATCGCCTGGGGTCTCGGCTTCGCCGCGGTGGCCGTGGTCGGCCACGCGGCCTCGGCCGGTCACGGCGACGACGCCCGGCGGCTCCTGGTGACCGCGGCGACCGTGATCTGGGGGCTGCGGCTTGCCGCCTACATCGCCTGGCGTGGCCGTGGGCACGGTGAGGATCCCCGCTACGACCGCATGCTCTCCAAGGCCCCGGGCAGCCGCAACGCCTATGCCCTGCGCATGGTCTACCTCTTGCAGGGCGCCCTCATCTGGCTGATCTCGCTGCCCGTCCAGGCCGCCCAGTACACGCATGGGCCGCTGGTGCCCACCGCGGTGGTCGGCGGTGTGCTGTGGGCGGCCGGCCTGGTCTTCGAGAGCGTGGGCGACCACCAGCTGGCCAGGTTCAAGGCCGACCCCGCCCAGCACGGCCGGATCATGGACCGCGGCCTGTGGTCATGGACCCGCCACCCGAACTACTTCGGCGACTTCCTGGTCTGGTGGGGCCTGTTCGCCCTGGCCTGCGGCACCTGGCAGGCGGCGGCGGTGTCCGTCCTGTCGCCGCTCGTCATGTCCTACCTGCTCACCCGGGGCAGCGGGCAGCGGCTCCTGGAGGAGCACATGAAGGACCGCCCCGGATACGCCGCCTACGCGGCTCGCACCAGCGGCTTCGTTCCGCTGCCTCCGCGCCGCCATCCCACCTCGGACGCGCCCCGCCCCTGACTGGGCCCTGCCCCGACCGGGCCCCGCCCCTGACCGCGGACGGTCAGGGGCCGTACCTCGTCAGGACAGGGCGCTCTCCGGCACGTCGACGCCACGCGCGGTGACCAGGCGTGCCGTGCCGTCGACCAGACGGTAGGACAGGCCCACCACCGCCGTGGTGCCCGCCTCGACCGCGTCCGCGAGAACGCGCGAGCGGTCGAGCAGCAGGCTGACGCTGTGCTTTATGTGCTCGGCGATGAACTCCTCGTCCTCGGTGTGGCCCGCGGCCTGCGAGGCGAGCACGCTCGGGGTGACCCGCTCGATGACGTCCTGGACATAACCGACCGCGGTCGTGCCGCTCCGCACGGCGGAGCGGGCCGCCGCCACCGCGCCGCACGCGTCATGGCCGAGGATCACGACCAGCGGGCAGCCGAGCACACTCACTCCGTACTCGATGCTCCCCAACACCTCCGGGCCCACCACGTGACCGGCGGTGCGCACCACGAAGAGGTCGCCGAGCCCGCGGTCGAAGATGATCTCGGCGGCCAGCCGGGAATCGGAGCACCCGAACAGCACGGCGAACGGATTCTGGCCGGGCACGACCTCGGTGCGACGCGTGGCGTCCTGGTTGGGGTGATCCGGCGACCCCGTGACGAATCGCTGATTGCCGCTCAGCAGGGTCTCCAGAGCGGCACGGGGTGTGGGGGTCTGCGGTGTGGTCATGGGCGGCAGGGTACAACGCCGCCTGCCAGGCAATTCATGGGAGGCGTCGGCAACCACGGGCTCGGCGCGGTCCTGCCCGACGGGGTGCCGGGAACAGGCGGGAGCAACTCGTAGGGGTGAGTGGCCAATCCGGCGGCCCATCCGCTCCGAATAGGAGCCGTGATGAAAATTCTGAGCAGGGGCATTCGCCTTCCGCTCGCAGCCCTGTCCGGACTGCTCGCCGGGTTCGCCGCACTGACCGTCGCGGAACTGGTGTCCGCGGCGGTACGGCCCGAGTCCGGCCCGGTGATCGCGGTGGGCGGTGCGTCCATCGACCGCACTCCGCCCGCCCTCAAGGACTGGGCGATCCGGCACTTCGGCACCAATGACAAGCTCGTCCTGCAACTCGGCATCCTCGCCGTCCTCGCCCTGCTGGCCCTCGTACTCGGGGTGCTGGCACTGCGCTTTCGCCGTACCGGGGCGGCCGGGGTGCTGTTGTTCGGTGTCGTCGGGGCACTGGCCGCGACGGGCCGGCCCGACTCGACCAGTCCGGCCGACGCACTGCCTTCGGTGGTCGGCGCGGTGGCGGGCGCGGGTCTGCTGTACCTCCTGATCGGACGGCTGGCCGTACGGCGTGGGAACTCAACTCGCCTCCCTGAAACGGGTGTTGAGAGTTCCGTCGGCGGGGAAGGGGTCGTCGGCGAGGAGGACGGGGAGAGAGACGGCTCCCCGGGCTGGGACCGGCGGGGGTTCGTGATCGCGGCCGGTGCCGCGGCCGTGGTCTCGTCCGGGGCCGGCCTCCTCGGCAGGTCGCTCAACGACTCCCGCGGCCAGGGGGCGGTCGCCTCGCGCGCCAGGCTGACGCTGCCGAGGCCCGCCTCCCCGGCCCGGCCGATCCCGTCCGGAGCGATCCTGCACACGGCCGGCATCAGCCCGTTCGTCACCCCCAACGCCGACTTCTACCGTGTCGACACCGCGCTGGTGATCCCGAAGGTCGACGCCACCTCCTGGCGGATGAAGATCCACGGCAAGGGTGTCGGACGTCCGCTGACCCTCACCTACCAGGACCTGCTGGCACGACGACTCATCGAGCGGGACATCACGTTGACGTGTGTCTCCAACGAGGTCGGTGGTCCTTATGTGGGCAACGCGCGCTGGATCGGGGTGCCCCTGGCCGAGCTCCTCAAGGAAGCGGGGGTCCGGCCGCCGTCGCGGGGAGGCCCGGCCGATCAGCTCGTGGCCCGTTCGGTGGACGGCATGACGATCGGCAGTCCCGTCGAGGACGTCATGGACGGCCGGGACGCCATGCTCGCCCTCGGCATGAACGGCGAACCGCTTCCGTTCGTGCACGGCTTCCCGGTGCGCATGGTCGTGCCGGGCCTGTACGGCTACGTCTCGGCGTGCAAATGGCTACAGGACCTGGAGCTGACCAAGTTCGACGCCTACGACTCGTACTGGGTCAAGCGTTCCTGGTCCCGGAAGGCGCCCATCAAGACCGAGTCGCGCATCGACACCCCGAAGCCGTTCGCGCGTCCGAAGCCCGGCACGGTGATGATCGCCGGAGCGGCCTGGGCACAGCACCGGGGGATCGACCGGGTCGAGGTACGGGTCGACGAGGGGGCCTGGATGCCGGCGGACCTCGCCGCCGAGGACTCCAGCGACACCTGGCGTCAGTGGTCCCTGCCCTGGAGGGCCACCTCCGGCACCCACACGCTGACGGTCCGCGCCACCGACCGCACCGGTCGGGTACAGACCGAACAGCGCACCCAGACCATTCCGGACGGCGCGAGCGGCTGGCACTCGGTGGTGGTCACCGTGGACTGACCACGCACCCCCGCCAGCCCGACGGGGCGCCGAGCGCGGCCGCCACGCGGCAACTCCCGCCCCCGTCCCACCGCAGCGCACGCATTCCAGCCAGATCCACTTCAACGCCATCCCACAGGAGAAGTCAATGAACGCCCTGCGCATCCGCCGTGCCACCCTCGCCGTCACCGCCGCGGCCGTCCTCCCGCTCGTCCTGAGTGCCTGCGGGGGCAGCGACAGCAAGAAGGACAGCTCCTCCCCGTCCTCCGAGGCCGCCGCGCCCCCCGCCGCGCAGTCGTCCGCCGGCGGCGACGCGGCCATGACGGACAAGCCGTTCGGCACCGCGTGCGCCTCCGTGCCGAAGGACGGTGCGGGTTCGTTCGACGGCATGGCGAAGGACCCGGTCGCCACCGCCGCCTCGCACAACCCGGCGCTGTCCACCCTGGTCGCGGCCGTCAAGAAGGCCGGTCTGGTCGACACCCTCAACAACGCCCAGAACATCACCGTGTTCGCCCCGACCAACGACGCCTTCGCGAAGATCCCGAAGGCCGACCTGGACAAGGTCCTCAACGACAAGGCCACCCTGACCAAGATCCTCACCTACCACGTGGTCGGCCAGAAGGTCACTCCCCAGCAGTTGGGGAACGGCTCGTTCGACACCCTGGAGAAGGGCAAGGTCACCACCGCCGGGTCGGGCACCGCGTACAAGGTGAACGACAGCGCCGACGTGGTCTGCGGCAATGTGCCGACCGCCAACGCGACCGTCTACATCATCGACACGGTCCTGATGCCCAAGTAGGCCCGAGGCCCAGGCGAGCAGAGTTCGGCCGGTCCTGTCCGTGCCCCCCAGGAACAGCGGGGAACTTTCATCCAAGACAGGACCGCCGAAGTCGGCGACCGTAGGGGCATGCACAGCTACGCAATGGGTCCGGCGGCTCCGGACCACGACGCCGGGACGGGCTGGGAGGTCGCCCGCCCTCTCGGCCCCCTGTCTCTCGGCGGCGTCCGGATGGCGGGGTTCCGCGACCGCGTCGCCGCAGGCATGGACAAGAGGGTGTTCGCGCAGCCTTCCGTGGTCGTCGTCATCGGGCTCGGGGACGAGCCGTTCCTGATCGAGGACGAGCGCGGGGCACAACCCCTGAGCGGTTTCGTCTCTCCGCTGTCGCCGGGCCGGGCACGTGTGCGCGGCGAGCGGGTCGAGTGCGTCGAAATGCGCCTGACGCCGCCCGCCGCGTACGCGCTGCTGGGCGTCGCCCCGGGCGAACTCGACCGGCCGGCCATCAGCCTCGAAGACGTGTGGGGACGGTCCGGGCAGCTCCTGCGGGAGCAGGTGTCGCAGTGCGCGGCCTGGCAACAGCGCCTGGTCCTGGTGGACGAGTTCCTGGGGCGGCGCGCCGCGGTGGCGCCTTCCCTCACGCCCGAGGTCGCGGCCGTGTGGGACCACATCGTGGCCAGCCGGGGCCGGGTCCGGGTCGACGAGCTCGCCGCGTTCTGCGGTTGGAGCCGCAAACGACTGTGGTCCAGGTTCCGCGCCCAGATCGGCCTGACGCCCAAGCGCGCGGCCATGCTGGTCCGTTTCGACCGGGCCGCCCGCGCGCTCCGCGCGGGCCAGAACGCCGCCGATGTCGCCCTGGCCTGCGGATATGTGGACCAGCCCCATCTCCACCGCGATGTCCTGGCGTTCGCCGGGTGTACGCCGAGCGCCCTGGTGGCACCGGGGTCGGCTCCCCTCTGACCCGACTCGTACGAGGGCCCGGTCCCGCCAGGCACGGCTTCGCGGGACGGCCCGGTTCCGCGAGGCCCGGCCCAGTTCGTGCGATGGCCAGGCCCCTTCATGACCACCTCACCGGACACGACCGAAGGAAGCATCTGTGACCACGACCACGACCACCGATGACCGAGCAGCTTCCGCCGACCGCGGGCTGATCGTCCGGATCGCCTTCGGCAGCATGGCGGCGCAGACCCTGCGCGCGGCCGTGCGGCTGCGGGTGATCGAGCTGATGGGCGACACCCCGTGTCGCTCCGACGTAGTCGCCGCGGCCGCCGGGGCGGATCCCCGCGCCATGGCCCGGCTGTTACGCGCACTGTCCGGCCTGGGCCTGCTGACGGAACTGGCGCCCGGCATCTTCTCCGTCACCCCGTTGGGAGCGCTTCTCGACCCCGCCGCTCCCGGCTCCCTCGCGTCCTTCGTCCGGGTGTTCACGGACCCGCTGGCCATACGGGCCTGGGAGCACCTGGACACCAGCGTCCGCACCGGTGACGTCGCGTTCGACGACGTCTTCGGCTCCGACTTCTTCACCCACCTCGCACAACACCCCGAATTCTCCGCGGCGTTCAACACCGCGATGAGTCAGGCGACCGGGGTGGCGGCCGCCGCCCTGCCGCACGCCTACGACTTCGGCCGGTTCGCCTCGGTCACGGACGTCGGCGGCGGGGACGCCACTCTCCTTGCCGCCGTTCTCGCGGCGCATCCGGCACTCGTGGGTGTCGTCCACGACTCGGCGGAGGGCCTGGCGCAGGCACCCGGCACACTGCGGCGGTTCGGACTCACGGAACGCTGCTCGCTGGTCGCAGGCGACTTCTTCCACAGCGTCCCCCGGGGCTCGGACCTCTACCTGGTGAAGAGCGTCCTGCACGACTGGGCGGACGAACAGGCGGTCACGATCCTCCGGCACTGCCGTGAGGCGCTGCCGCCGGGAGGGCGGGTCCTCATCGTGGAGCCCGTGCTCCCCGAAGTCGTCGACGCCGCCCCCGACCCCCGCGACGGTCATGAGGTCACCTATCTGAGCGACCTCAACATGCTGGTGAACATGGGCGGCCGAGAGCGCACCCGCGAGGACTTCGAGGAGCTCTGCCGTCGCGCCGGGCTGGCCCTCGCCTCGGTGGCCCCGCTCGAAGGAGCGGCGCCGTACTTCCTCATGGAGGTCGTCGCCGACTGAGCGCGAGCGCGGAGCGGTGTGCCGGGCTGGAGACGCCTTCGCCGCCCGGGCACTTGAGGCTCCACGGAGCCGGAGCCTCAAGTGCGGTCTTCTGTAAGGGAGTTCAGCTCGTCGACAGGGCTCCCTTGAGGAGGGGGAGCAGCCTGTCCCAATGGTGTCGCAGGGCGTTGGCGTCGAAGGAGCTGGTGTCGGACATGGTGAAGCCGTGGACGGTGCCGGGATAGACCTCGCAGGTGTGGTCGACGCCGGCGGCGTTCAGGGCCTGCTCCAGTTCATCGATCGCCATGTTCGGCACGTCGGCTTCGGCGAAGCCCAGGTGGAGTTGGGCGGCCAGCCGGGGGGCGAGCAGATGCGGGCTGTCCGGGGTGTCGTCGACGAGGGGCCCGGGATGGAATCCGGCGACGGCGGCGACCAGGTCGGGGTGGGCCGCCGCGGTACGGATCGCCAAAGCGGCCCCCATGCAGTAACCGATCGCGGCGACCGGGCCCGCGGCGACCTCGGGGCGGGCGGTGAGGAACGAGAGGTACGCCCCCGCGTCACGCAGCGCCCGCTCCGGGGTGTGCGCCTCGATCAGCGGCATGAGGTGGCGGAAGACGGCGTGCCGGTTGTCCGCTCCGATGTGCTCGGGAAGATCGGTCACCGGGGCCGGGCCGTGCCGGTAGAAGACGTTGGGGACGAGTACGTAGTAGCCCTGCTCGGCCAGCTCGCGGGCCAGCTCCTCCAGCACGGGCCGCACGCCGAAGGCGTCCATGTAGAGCAGCACGCCCGGATGCGGTTCGCCACCGTCCGGGAAGGCGGCGAAGGCGTCGGCCCGGCCGTCCTCGGTGTGGATCCGGAACGTGGTGGTAGATCTGGAACCTGGTGGTATCGGTATGGCGGATCTTCCTTCCTTGGGCTGACACCGGCGCGCGGTCGCTGTCGGTCTCTGCTGGGCCGTGGCCCGGCGAATCGTCGTTGTGCCGGGGGGCGATCACCCGGACGAAGCCCAACGATCGCGGGAGTGGGCCGCGCCGTCAAGCGCGACAGCGGATCCCTCGGCCTCAAGTCGCCCTGCTGACAGGCGCGTTGCGGCTTCGGGCGCATGGGACTGTCCCGGCCTAACGGCCCGTCAGGCGCTGCTCCAGGCCGTCCAGGATGAGGGCGAGCCCCGCCTCGAACGCCGACTCGTGGTCGATCGGGGGGATACCGGCGGGCCGCTGCGGCGGGCTGCCGAGAGCGAGTTCGGCCTGCTCCTCCAGGACGCTGCCGACCGTGTAGCGCCCGGCGGCCAGCATCGCCATCCGGGCGTCGTGCTCCGGCAGGCCGCAGGAGGTCAAGAAGGCCATTTTGTGGGCGATGCGGTCGAGGTCGGCCCCGCCGGGGCTGCTTCCGGCGTGCAGTCGCGCGCCGTCCCTACGGCTGAGCAGGGTTCGCCGGAAGCTCCGCGTGTTGTCCAGGAACCAGGAGCGCCAGTCCTGGGCGGGCGTCGGCAGGGGAGCCGTCGCATGGGGGACCATCGCCGCCTCCGCCATGGCGGCGAGGAGCTCCTTCTTGTTGCTGAAGTGCCAGTAGAGCGAGGGCTGTTCCACGCCCAGCCGCTTCGCCAATTGCCGCGTGCTGACCGCGTCGAGCCCCACCTCGTCGAGCAGGTCGAGTGCCTCGACCAGGACGGTCTCGCGGTTCATTTTCCTCACCTTGACAACCTATCGCCGATAGACGACTCTGCCAAGGAACCTATCGGTGATAGAGACGGAGCGCGGCATGACGCCCAAGTCCGGAACAACCTCTCTGAAGGTCCTCATCTGCGGAGGTGGAGTCGCGGGGGAGGCCCTGGCCCACTGGCTGGCACGCGGCGGCCACCGGGTGACCGTCGTCGAACGCTTCCCGGCGCTGCGGGCCACCGGCGCTCAGGTCGATCTCCGGGGCCAGGGGATCGAGGCGATCAGGCACATGGGGCTGCTCGACGCCGTCAAGAGCAAGCTCGTGGACGAGCGGGGGGTCGCCTTCGTGAACGCCCGGGGCAAGGTGCGGGCGACGATCATGGCCAACACCTCTGGGCGGGGCCGGCAGAGCCTGACGTCCGAGTACGAGATCATGCGCGGCGATCTGGTGCGCATCCTCCACGATGCGGCGAAGGACGGCGTGGATCACATCTTCGGGGTGGGCGTGGAGGGCTTCGAGCAGAGCGAGGAGAAGGTCACCGCGCGGTTCTCCGACGGATCGTCGGGCGAGTTCGACGTCCTGGTCGGCGCGGACGGGCAGGGCTCACGCGTCCGCCGCGCCATCCTGCCGCCGGGCGCGCCGGAACCGTACTGGCGGATGGGCATCCACATGGCGTACTGGTTCGTTCCACGCATCGCCTCCGACGGCGACATCCGTGACACCTACCTCGCCCCGGGCGGCCGGATGATCATGCGCAGGAGTCACCACCCGACCGAGACCCAGGCCTATTTCGTGCTGCGGGAGGATTCGGCGCAGGCCTCGGCCGTCCATCGCGAACCGGTGGACCGGCAGAAGGAGTTCTGGGCGGGCAGGTTCCACGACGCGGGATGGCAGACCGGACGGTTCCTCGACGGCATGAGGGCGACGGAGACGTTCTACTCCCAGGAGGTCGTCCAAGTGCGCACCGACACCTGGTCCCGGGGCCGGGTGGTGCTGGTCGGCGACGCGGCGCACTGCGCATCGCCGTACAGCGGCATGGGCATATCCGGGGGCCTGGTCGGCGCGTACGTTCTGGCCGGCGAGATCAACCGCCGTCCCGGGGACCTGCGCACCGCCTTCGCCCGCTACGAAGCCGGGCTGCGACCTTTCGTCGACGAGATCCAGGCCGGGGTGAAGCCACGCCTGCTGCGCCTGGGCATGCCCGACAGCCGATGGGCGATCGACGCCTTCCACTCCCTCGCGGCCCTGGCCTGCCGGCTGCACGTCCCCGACCTCGTAGCCCGTTCGGCGAAGGAGGACCGGGGCGGGGCGTGGCGGCTCCCGGAAAGCCCGGTGGGTGAGGCTGCCTGAAGAGAGCCCGGTGGGTGAGGCTGCCTGGGGAGAGCCCCGTGGGTGACGCTGTCCGGGGAGAGCCCCGTGGGCGACGCTGCCTGGAGGGCGCCACCACTGCGAGCTTCCGCGAGCCACTAGGCGAAGGGGCCCTCGACCGTGAATCGGCGCAGTTGGCGGGCGAAGGCCTCGGCCTCGCCGGGGGGCCACGAGGACAGGCCGGCCGTGATGTGGGCGGCGAGCCGGGTGCGCAGCTCCGCGATCGTGCGCCGGCCCTCTTCCGTGAGGACGAGCAGGTTCGCCCGCCGGTCGTGGGGGTCCGCCTCGCGCCGGATGAGGCCGGCGGCCTCCAGGCGTGAGGCACGCCGGGTGACACCGGAGCGGTCGATCCCGACATCGGGGGCGAGATCCGCGGCGCTGCGCGGCCCGGTGCGGGCCAGCGCGCTGAGCACCGGGTACGTCACCTCGTCGAGCCCGTCGCCCATGCCCTCGGTGAGCTTCTTGTGCAGCTGCGCGCGTGTGGTCCGCCGCAGCAGAATGCCCAGCGCCTCCGCGATCTCATGCCCCAGTTCGTTCTCCACCCCCACGACGATAGCGTGCGCTCCGCACGCGTTTCGAGGGGGAGTGACTGCCCGGCGGCCTGTCGTCGGCCGCGCGGCGCGATCCGGGCGTCGAGGCGGTGCGGGAAGACGCAGACCAGGGCCACCGACTGGCCGTGGCCGGTCGGCCGTCGGCCGGGGCCACCGGCGTCGACACGGCGTCCGAAAAGATGTCACCGCTGGTCAGAGCGCATGGTCAAGATGACGGCGGGGCTGTGGATTAACTGCCTCCGCCGCAGGAGATTGGACAGGGCTGACACACTCGGGGGCATGGATATCGTCCGCAGGAACAACGTCACTGTCACCGGGAACCCTCAGGGGCCCACGGTGATCCTGGCGCACGGCTTCGGCTGCGACCAGAACATGTGGCGTCTGACGGTGCCGGCGCTGGCCGAGGACTACCGGGTCGTGCTGTTCGACTACGTGGGTTCCGGCCGCTCCGACGCGTCCTCCTTCACGGAGCGGCGCTACGCCTCCCTGCACGGCTACGCCCAGGACGTGGTGGACGTGTGCGAGGCGCTCGACCTGCGCGACGCCGCGTTCGTGGGCCATTCGGTCAGCTCGATGATCGGAGTGCTCGCCGCCGACCTGGTTCCCGAGCGCATCGGCTCCCTGGTGATGGTCGCCCCCTCGCCCCGCTACATCGACGAGGACGGCTACCGGGGCGGGTTCAGTGCCGAGGACATCGACGAACTGCTGGAATCCCTCGCGGCCAATTACCTCGGCTGGTCGGCGGCGATGGCGCCGGTGATCATGGGGAACGCGGACCGGCCCGAACTCGGCGACGAACTGAAGAACAGCTTCTGCGCCACCGACCCCGAGATGGCACGCGTCTTCGCCCGCGCCACGTTCCTGTCGGACTCCCGGGACGAGCTGAAGGGCGTACGGGTCCCCACCCTCGTCCTGGAGTGCACCCAGGACGCCATCGCACCCCGGGAAGTCGGTGCCTATGTGCACCGGGCCGTCCCCGGCTCGACGCTGGTCACCCTCGAAGCGACCGGGCACTGCCCCCACCTGTCGGCCCCCGAAGCCACCAACGAGGCGATCCTCGACTTCCTCGCGGGGCGCCGATGACGGGCCGTACCGAGCAGCAGCCGGACCCCAACGATCCGCACCACTGCCACGACGGGCGGGCGTCGGACGCCGCGTTCGCCGCATTGCTGGAGGACAGTGCCGAGGACCTCTACGAGACCGCGCCCTGCGGCTATCTCTCCACGCTGATGGACGGCACCATCGCCAAGGTCAACGGGACGCTCCTGACCTGGCTGGGCCTGGAACGCGAAGCGGTGGTGGGCCGCATGCGCTTCTCCGACCTCCTTTCGGTGGGCGGCAGGCTCTACCACGAGACGCACTTCGCGCCGCTGCTGCGGATGCAGGGCGAGATCAACGGGATCGCCCTGGAGCTGAAGCAGGCCGAGGGCGGCCGGATGCCGGTCCTCGTCTCCTCGGTCGTCACGTACGGCAGCACCGGCGGCCCCCTGCTGATCCGGACCACGTTCTTCGACGCCCGCGACCGCAGGGCCTACGAGGAGGAACTCCTGCGCGGCCGGCGGGCCGCCGAGGAAGCACGCCGACAGGCGGAGGCGGACCGCGCCCGGCTCCAGGACGCACTCGCCGTCCTCCAGCAGTCGCTGCTCCCGCACACCCTGCCGTCCGTACCCGGCGTGGAGACCGCCGCCTACTACCACACGGCTTCCCCCGACCGGCTCGGCGGCGACTTCTACGACGTCTTCCCGCTCGACGGCAAACGCTTCGCGTTCTTCCTCGGCGATGTCTGCGGAAAGGGGCCCCAGGCCGCCGCCGTCACCTCACTGACCCGCTACACCCTGCGCGCGGCGGCCCTCCACGACCCCGATCCCGTCGCCGCCCTCACCACCCTCAACCACGTGCTCCACGAGCGTTACGCGGCCGGCGGCGACCCCCGCTACTGCACCGCCGTCTTCGGCACCTTCGAACCCGACCCCGCCACCGGCGAGATCGCCGTCCACCTCGCCTCGGGCGGACACCCTCCGGCCCTCGTCCTGCGCGCCGACGGCACGGCCGGCTTCCTGCCCACCCCCGGCGGCCTGCTCATCGGCATCCTGCCCTCGGCGCCCTTCACCGCCACCACCACCGTCCTGGCCCCCGGGGACACTCTCCTGCTCTACACCGACGGCCTCACCGAGGCCCGCACCGGCAAGGACCGCACCAGCCTGTTCGGGGACGAGGCCCTGCTGGACTTCGCCGTCGGGCAGGCCGGGGAATCGCCGCACGCCGTGATTCAGGCGCTCACCGGGCTGCTCGACAGCTTCGGCGAGGGCCTGGACGACGACACCGCCCTGCTCGCCCTCGGCGCACCGGGCGCAAGCGCCGACCCGAAGGTGAGAAACGCGGAACGAGCCCGCTGAGGATCACCACCCGGGACGCCGCGACCGGTCCCGTTCTGGAAATCTTCGGCGCGCTCGACTACGTCCACGCGCCCGAACCGCGCCAACTGATCGACGCCACGCCCCTGTTGCCCGGCCGGCGCCTGCTCCTCGATCTGGCCGGCCTGGACTTCTGCGACTCCAGCGGCATCAGCGCTCTGATCGCGGCACGCCACCATGCCCAGGCCGCGGGCGCCGACGTCGCCCTCGCCGCCGTACCGGCCAACACGCTGCGCGTGCTGCGCATCGTCGGCCTCGACCGGGTCTTCACCCTGTATCGCGACAGCGACAGCACGGTGTAACTCCGGAGCGACAGCACGTCGGAGCCCCGGAGCGACAGCACGTCGGGCCCCGGGCCGGACGACGTGATCCCGTCATGATCGCGGAGTGCTGCGGGCCCGCGGCCGGGCGCGGGGGACGGCACGCATCAGCGTGTGCAGGACGGCGTCGATGGTGTCGCGGGGCGGCTCGTCGGCGACATGGGTCAGGAGCCGGGCCAGCGCCCGCAGCAGGGGCGGCGACGCCATGACCCGAGGGTGCAGCACGGGCCGGTAGCCGTAGCGGCCCAGGACGAGGTCGCCGGCCAGGTTGCCCAGCCGGTAATGGCGGCCCCAACGCCGGTTGATCTCCGTCGGGTACTGCCGCAACGCGTGTTCCCGCCCGGGCCCGGCGGGCCGGGCCAGCGCCAGGGCGATGGTCTCGGCGGCGACCTCGGCTGCTTCCATGGCCTGCCCGATGCCCTCTCCGCTCCAGGGGCTGACCATCCCGGCACTGTCTCCGACCAGCAACAGCCCCCGGTGGTACTGCGGATGCCGGTTGAAGCCCATCGGGAGGGCGGCACTGCGCAGTGGCGCGTCGGCGTTCTCCTCCGTCACGCCCCAGGACTCGGGGAGCCGGGGCAGCCATTGGTCCAGGGTGGCACGAAGATCGACCGCACCGTGGTCGCGGTGCGGCAAGGCGCCGAGCCCCACGTTGATCCGGCCGTCACCGAGCGGGAACACCCAGCCGTAGCCGGGGAGATCGCGGCCGGTCCTGCTGCACAGGAGGTCGGCCCACAGCTCCAGATACGGGTCGTGGGAGCGGGCCTCGCTGCGGTAGTAGCGACGGGCGGCGGTCGCGATGGTGCGTCTGGGGTCGCGTTCGAGCCCCATCTGCAGGGCGGTCCTGGCCGAGGCGCCGTCAGCGGCGACCACGAGCGGCGCCCGGAAGCGGACGGGCTCCTTGTCGGGCCCGGCGACGGCGGTCACCCCGACGATCCGGCCCGCCCGGTCGGTCACCGGCGCGGTGACCCTGACCCCGGTGCGCAGCCGTGCTCCGGCCGCGACCGCATGGGCGGCGAGGAGGTCGTCGAAGTCCCGCCGGGTGCGGGTGAGCCCGAAGTCGGGGCCGCTGCCGAGGCGGGGCCAGTCGATCTCGACCTGGCGGCCCTCGCACACCCACCGCATGCCCCGATTGCGCATCCAGCCGGGGGCGTTGATGTCGATGCCCATCCGCACCAGTTGGTGCACCCCCCGGGGCGTCAGTCCGTCCCCGCACACCTTGTCGCGGGGGAAGCCGCTCTTTTCCAGGAGTACGACATCGACCCCCGCCCGGGCCAGATGGAGCGCCGCCGCCGAACCCGCGGGGCCCGCGCCCACCACCAGGACCTGGGCCTCCTCACCGCTCGACGCGCCCTCGCGCGAAGGCCCTTCGGCTCCGTCGGTCCCCGCACCCTCGTCTCGTGTGATCACCCGTCCACTATGGAGGATCATCGGCGACGGCAGGGTGAACTGCCGGGGACCGGTGCGAGCAAGGCACCCCGATCGCCCGGCCGTTACGCGGACGAGGCTCGACCGGTGCCGGGGCGCTGCTCGCTCTGCTCCTCCAGGCGCAGGGCCTTGACGTGGAGGCGCCGGCGCAGCTCGGGGTCCAGTGCGCGCGCCGCGGCGGCACGCAGCGCGTTCACATGGACGCGCATCTGCCTGGCGGATCGCTCGCGTACTTCGTCTGCCATGTTCATGAGGAGACCTCCGGGAGTTCGGGGGAGGGGCGGGGTGCCCCCCAGAGAAGCAGCGCGTAGGCCGCCGTGCACGTCGAACGGCCTCGCGCTACGGCGTTCGTGCGGCAAGGCCGACACCCACTCCGCCCGGCGCCGCCGTCCGTACGGCCCCGGCCGGGCGACCGCGCACGTGCTGACGTCGTCCGCGCGCTCCGACCGCGGGGCGACCCGGCCGGACCACGCCCGCGGTCCGCCGAATGCGGGGCCCCGGGTCAAGCGGCGTCGAGCTGTTCGGCGAGGGTCTGCTGGCGTACGCGGTTGCAGGCGCGGGTGATCAGTCGTGAGATGTGCATCTGGGAGAGCCCCAGCTCCGCGGCGATCTGGTTCTGGGTCATCTCCTTGAAGAAGCGCATGTAGAGGATCTGCGACTCGCGCTCCGGCAGCGCCCGCAGCGCGGGCTTGACCGCCTCGCGGTCGATGACGTGGTCGAAGCCGGGCTCCGTGGTGCCGAGACTGTCGGCCAGGGACGCCCCGGCCCCCTCACCCTGGGCGCCGCCGGACTCCGCTTCGAGGGAGAGGCTCCTGAACGACTCGATCGCTTCCATGCCGGCCCGGACCTCGTCCTCGTCGAGCCCGCACTGGGCGGCCAGTTCGGCGATGCTGGGTTCACCGGGCCGGCCGGCCTGGAGCTCGCTGCGGGCGGCGCGGACCTTGTTGCGGAACTCCTGGACCCGGCGCGGCACATGGACGGCCCACAGGGAGTCCCGGAAGTGCCGCTTGATCTCGCCGTTGATCGTCGGGATCGCATACGCCTCGAACGCGCCCCGCGCCGCCTCGTACCGGTCCACCGCCTTGATCAGACCCATCGCGGCGACCTGGTACAGATCCTCGATCTCGGCCCCGCGGTTGCGGTACTTGCCGGCCAGCCGGGCCGACATCGGGAGCCACTGCGCCACCAGTTCGTCGCGCAGGGCGTGGTATTCCGGGCCCTCGTCAAGGGAGTTGAGGCGGGCGAAGGCGGCTTCGGTGTCGGGGGCGTCGTCATGGTTCCGCGTGTGCGGAACGGCCGTGGTCATTCGTTGGGCTCCTGGACGTCAGGGGTGGCTGTGGGGACCGTCGCCGAACCCCACGCGTCCTGGCCGCATCCGGAGATGGCACGCCCAGGACATACGGGTCCCGCGGGCGTGCCTCCAGTCCGAAGCACACGGTCCGCCTGCCCCCGGCTCCCCACCCCAAACAGCCACCGTCGCCCCGGCTGCCGAATTGACCCGATCGGACGAACCGGCCCCGGTACCCCGCGCGGTGCCGCCCTCGCCGCATCACCCCAGACCGCACGCGAAGGGCCGTCCGCCGGAGATCCGGCGGACGGCCCCGAGGTGACGCCCCGTCCGATCAGTCCTGAGCGCGCAGGAGCCGCCCGGTACGGGCCGACGCTTCCGCGTGGCCGAAAAGACCCGGCAGGCCACCGGTGTGCACCAGGACGGTGGGCTCTCCCGGGCGGATGTGGCCGTCGCGCACGGCGGCGATGAGCCCGGCGGCGGCGCGGCCCGTGTAGACCGGGTCGAGGAGCACGCCTTCGGCGGCCGCGACCGCGGTCATGGCGTCGAGGACGGGCTGGTACAGGACCGCGTAGGCCTCGCCGACCTGGTCCGCGCGGATCCGCAGCGCCTCCACCGGCTGTGCCCCGCCGGTCAGTTCGCCGACCATCGCCGCGGCCGTACGACCCGGGTCCGGGAGTGCGCCGACATCGACACCCAGGACGCGTTCGGGGCCGAGGGCGGCGACGAGCCCCGCCATGGTGGCGCCGGATCCGAGCGCCGTGACGACATGGCGTACGTCGGGCCGCTGGGCCAGGATCTCGGCGCCCGCCTCCAGGTAACCCCGGGCGCCGAGCGCGCTGGAGCCGCCGAACGGCACGAGGTAGGGCCGGGCACCCCGCTCGCTCAGCGCGGCACATGTCCGCCGGGCCGCATCCGTCAACTCGGCCGGTCCTGACGCCTCTTCGGCCCAGGCGATGCGGGCGCCGAGGAGGGCGTCGAGCAGCAGGTTCCCCGCGATCGGCTTCCCCGCGGCCGGCTTCCCCGCACCCGAGGGCGAGTCCGCGGGTGCGGGCATCACCAGGACCGCGTCGAGGCCGGCGCGGGCGGCGGCGGCAGCGGTCAGCCGGGCGTGGTTGCTCTGCGGTCCGCCGCTCGTGACCAGCGTGTCGGCCCCGTGCCGCAGCGCGTCCGCCACCAGCCACTCCAGCTTGCGGACCTTGTTGCCGCCACCGCCGAGGCCGGTGAGATCGTCCCGCTTGATCCACAGGTCGCCCGCGCGCAGCCCGATCGCCTCGGCCAGCCGGGGCGCGGGTTCCATGGGCGTGGGCCACACCGCCAGCGTGAACTTCTCCGGCATCCGCGTCTCCCTCATGTCCACGACTGCTCACCGACCGGATGGCACCGGACCGACGACCGGGCACATGTGTTCAGCCACCCTTTCACACGAGTCCGAAGACGCCTCGGCCTCCGCGTAAGACCTGTCGGCCCTCGTGCGGCCGATGAGTCTCGCGTCCCGGCGCAGTCCCTACACCGAGGGCACGCTTGTACGTACCCGATGCTTGCGCGTAGCCGAGGACGACAGAGACGAAATGAGGCCGAGCCCCATGACGAAGAGTGTGCACACCGCGGCCGGTGAAGAGGCGAGTGAGAACGTGCGCGCCGAGCTGACGGTCGACGCGGCCGCCGCGACAGTGTTCGCCGTGCTGGCGGATCCGACGGCCCATGTGGCGATCGACGGAACGGGCTGGGTCAAGGAGGCGGCCGACCGGTTGCCGCTGACGGCAGTGGGCCAGCTGTTCGCGATGGACATGTACCACCCGAACCATCCTGACGGGAACTACCAGGTGGTCAACAAGGTCCAGGTGCTCGAACCGCCGCGTGCCATCGGGTGGTTGACCGGTTCCCGCAATGACAGCGGCGACCTGGAGTTCGGCGGCTGGACGTGGCGGTACGACCTGGTGCCGCTCGGCCCGTCCGAGACCGCGGTCACGCTGACTTACGACTGGTCGGCGGTGCCGGAGCGCATCCGGGAGTACATCCAGTTCCCTCCGTTCGGCCCCGAGCACCTCATCGACTCGCTGGACCATTTGGCCGGTCTCGTCTCCGGGAGGTGACGTCGCCGGCGCGCGCCGCTCGGCAGGCGATGCGGGACCCGCGGGCACGGGAACCCGTGGGTGCGGGGAATGGGCCTGACACCGTGGATTGAGGCCGCTTCGCGGGGGCAAACGTGGGCTGAGACGGTGGGTGTCCCGCGTACGAGCGGACCATACGGGAAGGGCGGGTCAGGATGGCCGAGTTGTCGTCGGCGGCACCGAAGCAGGAGCCGATGCACTCGGAGCACGGTGAGGCTCCGACACCACCGCTGCGACCAGCCGCCTACGAACCGGCCGACTACGCCGAATGCGTCGTCCGCAGCGCCGCCGAGGCGGAAGTGTCGCCCCTGCTCGTGATGACCGTGCTGCACAACGAGGCGTACAAGCCGCACCACCCGCTGTGGGAACGGCTGTGGCAGTGGTGGAAGCCGGGCGCGTCCTTCGGGGTGGCCAACATGCACAGCGCCACGTTCGAGGAGGTCCGGCGCAGGCACGGCCTCTCGGAGCGGTGGCAGGACCTCCGTGACGATCCCGCCTTCGCGATCCGGGCGGCGGCCCTGCATCTGCGGGACCTCGACCGAAGCCTTCCCGAGCGGCATGTGCGCCGTTACACGCGCGACGAACTCCTCGCGCTGGGCTACAACGCGGGCGAGCGCAACATGCGCGCCTTCGCCCGCGGCGTACCCGCCGGCCCCATGGCACGGTCGTACCTGCGTCGCTTCCGCGCCTACCGGAGCCGGGCCGAGGCCGCGCTGGAAAAGGCCCGTTGAGCCGGGCCGTTCAGCGGCCGTCGGCCTTCCGGGCCACTCCGTACGCCCAGAGGACGAGCGGGACCTGCACGGGGAGCCGAGCGATCGCCGCCGCGCGCAGTGCGGGCGAACGGTCACGCCAGTCGTAGGCCATCTTGACGTTGGCCGGGAGCACTCCCACGAAGAAGGCCGCGGCCGCGAGCGCGGCAGGCCTGCGGGTCCGGGGCATCGCGACGCCCGCGGCCAGCGCGAGTTCCACCGCCGCGCTGGCGTAGGTCCAGGCCCGCGGGGTGCCGGGCAGCGCGCGGGGCACCATCGAGTCGAAGAGGCCCGGGTTTGCCACGTGCGCGACGCTCGCTCCTGCGAGCAGTCCCGCGAGGAGCCGGTGCGAAGTCGGGGAGGGGGCCACGGAGGTCTCCTTGGCTGGAGTGGGGCTTGAGTGTTACCCGACAGTAGCCCACGGGTGAGGGGTTCTTCGGTGGAACGTGCCACCGCGTGCGCGGCTGCCGATGGTGCCGCGTGGCCCCTCGGTCTGCTCCGTCGAGAGCCTCCGCCATTCTGGCAGCGGGTCCGGAAATGCGCGCCCTGCCGAGCGAGTTCACAGCGTCCTCGGCCATACTTCGCCCGTGGAGCAGCGATCAGAACACCAGTACATGCCCCTGGGCGGCGCCGCGACGGATCCCGCGTACGTCCCCGGCCTCGTCCCGCCGCGTGCGGCCGCGCAGGAGGCGAAGCCCCTGTCCGGCGAACCCGTCGTCGACGGTGACGCCGAACCGGACGCGGACGAAGGCGGCCGGGCGGCGGTGACGACCGAAGCGGGCGCGGACGAAGGTGGCCGGGCGAAGGTGGCGACCGAAGCGGGCGCGGCCGACGGCGCGACGGAGACGGCCGAGGCCGAAGCGCGGAATTCCGAGTCCGCATCCGAGGGGAGCGCCGCATCTGACGCTCAGTCGGACGTGGCGGACGGGCCCTCCTGCGAGATCGCCGACCGGGTGGGCTCGATCGTCGCGGGCCGCGGGGGAGTGCGCCTGCGTCTGATGGACGAGGAGGCCGACTTCCGCTGGGACGAGATCAGCGCGGTCGAGTACCGGACACCGCGGTGGACCCGCCGGTTCGAGGTCGTCGTGTACACGCCGAACCATCGCCGCTTCTCGCACGACATCCAGGCCACCGACCGGGCCACCCTCACGCGGTGGACCGAGCAGCTCGACGCGGTGCTCGACGCGTACTTCGAGGACTGATCGGGGCGGCGCCACAGCGGCCGAGGCAGCCGGAAACCGATCGTGGACGCTGCCTCGGCCGCACGGCTCGCGGCGCGTCCGTTACGGTGGTGCCCATGTCCACGCCCCGAGTTTCCTAGCCAAGGACCCGCTTCCACGCCAGAAGTGTGTCCTTTTCGCTTTTCTCGGAGCGTTCTCTCATGATCACCGTTCGTGGTGTCGAGCTGCGCGCGGGCGCCCGCCTGCTGCTCTCCGACATCTCCTTCACCGTCTCTCCCGGCGACCGCATCGGCCTGGTCGGCCGCAACGGCGCCGGCAAGACCACCCTCATGACCGCCCTGGCCGGACAGCCCCGTCCGGCCGCGGGCACGATCACGCCGACCGGCCCCGTCGGCTTCCTGGCCCAGGACTCCCGCGCCGCGGACCCCGAGGCCACGGTCACGGGCCGCATCCTGTCCGCCCGCGGCCTCGACACCGCCCTGCGCGACTTGCGCGCGGCCGAGACGGCGATGGCCGACGCGGTCTCGCCCGCCGCCCTTGAGCGGGCCATGGACGCCTACGCACGCGCCGATACCGCCTTCCAGGCCGGCGGCGGATACGGCGCCGAGGCCGAGGCCGCCCGGGTCGCGGCCGGGCTCGGGCTGCCGGACCGGGTGATGGGCGAGCCCGTCGGCAGCCTCTCCGGTGGCCAGAAGCGTCGGGTGGAGCTGGCCCGCATCCTGTTCGCCGGACACCGGGGCACGCTGCTCCTGGACGAGCCGACCAACCACTTGGACGCGGACTCGGTCGGCTGGCTCCGCACGTTCCTGCGGGCGCACCGGGGCGGCCTGGTCGTGATCAGCCACGACACCTCGCTGCTCGCCTCCGTCGTCAACCGGGTGTTCCACCTGGACGCCACCAGAGCGGCGATCGACCTCTACAACACCGGGTGGACCGCCTACCTCGCCCAGCGGGACGCGGGCGAGCGGCGCCGGAAACGCGAGCGCGCCAACGGCGAGCGCAAGGCCGCCGGCCTGCACGCCCAGGCGGACAGGATGAAGGCCCGCTCCGCCACCGCCGTGACGGCCAGGAGCATGGCGCGGCGCGCCGACCGGATGCTCGCGGAGCTGGAACCCGCCCGTCGTACGGAGAAGGTCGCCAGGATCCGGCTGCCCGAACCGGCCCCGTGCGGGCGGATGCCGCTGGGTGCGGTCAGCCTGGACAAGTCCTACGGCGACCATCGGGTACTGGCCGGTGTCGACCTGGCCGTGGACCGCGGCAGCCGCTTGGTCGTCCTCGGCTTCAACGGCGCGGGGAAGACCACGCTGCTGCGTCTGCTCGCCGGGCGCGAGCGGCCCGATGCCGGCCGGGTGGTCCACGGACACGGGCTGCGCCTGGGCTACTTCGCCCAGGAACACGACACCCTCGACCTCCACCTCACGGTCAGGGAGAACCTCTCCGAGGCCGCCCCCTGCCTCACCGACGGCGAGGTGCGGCACGTGCTCGGGGCGTTCCTGTTCACCGGGGACGAGGCCGAGAAGCGGGCCGCGATCCTGTCGGGCGGGGAGAAGACCCGTCTGGCCCTGGCCTGCCTCGTCCACTCCGGGGCGAACGTGCTGCTCCTCGACGAGCCGACCAACAACCTCGACCCCGCCTCCCGCGGCGAGGTCCTGGGCGCGCTCGACGCCTACCCGGGCGCCATCGTGATGGTCACGCACGACGAGGGAGCCGTCGACGCGCTGCGCCCCGAGCGGGTCCTGCTGCTGCCGGACGGGGACGAGGACCTCTGGAGCGAGGACTACCGCGATCTGGTGTCCCTCGCCTGACGCGCCGTCAGTTGTGCCGTCGGTCGGCCCGGTCGTTGCTCCGGCCGGGCCAACCGGACCGCGAGGCCGGGGAGTTCGGTTCTGGCGGCGTCGTCGTGCCGAGGTATCGAGTTGCGCAGCGGCCGTCGGTTATCGTTCCGGCGACGCCGAACCCCCCCTTGTGCCGCACCGAAACTGGAGCAACGGACATGACCAGCAACTCCGAGTCGCCGATCCGCATCGAACGCAGCTACCCGGTACCGCCCGAGCGGGTGTGGGAGCTCTGGACGACGGCGTCCGGCATCGAGCGGTGGTGGGCACCGGACGGCTTCACCGTCCGCGTCGAGACCCTCGACCTTCGGCCCGGCGGCGACCTCGTCTACACGATGACCGCGACCGGACCGGAACAGGTCGACTTCATGCGCGCGGCGGGCATGCCGCTGGAGACGAGGTCGCGGAAGACGTTCACCGAGGTCACCCCGGCGGTACGGCTCTGCTACTCGTCGCTGGTGGACTTCGTGCCCGACGTCGGCCCCTACGAGTTCCCGACCGAGGTAGTCCTGCGCCCGAGGGCCGATGGTGTCGAGGTGACCATGACGATCCAGCCGCTGCATTCGGAGGAGTGGACCGGGCGCCTGGTCGCCGGCCGGGAGAACGAGATGGACAATCTGGCGAAGGCTCTGAAGGACGGCTGAACCGGGCCGACCGGGACGTGCCGTGATCGGGTCGCCGCATTCTGGGCAGGGTCGGTACAAGCGACTACTCACTGGGAGGTCACCGTGCGCCAGTCCCGTCGTTCGATGCGCGCAGCCAGGGCTTCGTCCGGCCCCCGTCGCCTCCGGAGGCTGTCCGCCTGGGCGACCGGTGCGGCGGCCGGGTTCCTCCTCGTCACCGGATGCTCGACGCAGGACGCGATCTGCGGGGGCGACGAGTACCCCGTGCTGAACGTGGGCTCCGCGGGCCGGGCCTGCGTGGACAAGAAGCAGGAGCCTCCCCAGGGCTACGTCCGTTTTCCCCAGGGCAAGGTGCCGGAACACGTGGATGACAAGTGGGACAAGTACTGGCGCACCCATACCGTCGACAGGAGCGGGACGATCACGGAGGTCTCACCCCAGTCGTGACCAGATCGACGCCGGGCATGGGCATCGGCACTGGCTTGGGCACCCGCTTGTGCTTCGGCATCGGTACTGGCTTCGGCACCCGCTCGGGCTTCGGCACCGACCCTGGCAGTGGCACCCGCCTGGGCGTCGGCACCGGTGTCGGCCGCCGCCAATCCCCGGTGCCGACATGGCGACCGTCGCGCTGAGTCGTAGGACCCGGCTCAGCGCCGCGCGCGGATGCCGTCGATGATGCGGGTCCAGTTGTCGCCCCCGTGGCCGTTCTCGATGGCGTGCCGGTAGTGGGCCCGCACGGCCAGCGGCAGCGCGAGGTCGAGGCCGAGTGAGGTGCTGGTCTCGACGATGTGGTCCGCGGTCGCGCCCATCATGGTGACGGTGCTGAGATCGCCCGGGTGCTCTCCCGCGTCGAGCGCGGCGCCGGGGACACTCTCGCCCGCCCGCACGATCGCGCCGATCTCGTCGGTGGACGCGAGCAGCTCCGGCAGCGCCTCCGCGGCCTTCATCCCCGCGCTGCCGAGCATGGCCGTCGCGTGCATCAGCGCGGACAACGCCGAGAGGAAAACGGTGAGTTGGGCTTGGTACATCATCTGGGCGAGCCCCGGATCCTCACCCAGATATCTCGGGGCCCCGAGCAGCGTCAGCTCCGCGCGGTGGGCCTCCAGCGCCTTGTCCTGCCCGCTGAAGTAGAGATGGGACGCCTCCGTGCCGACCAGCGGCGCGGGGACCATGACACCACCGGTGAGGAAGCCGGCGCCGTGGCCCGCGGCCCAGGCAGCCGCCTCGCGCGTGCGGTCGGGAGTGTCGGAACTCAGATTGACCAGCGTCCGGTCGGCCAGAGAGGCGGCGGCGCCGTCGAGGATGTCGTACATGGCCTGGTAGTCGGTGAGGCTGAGGATGACGAGGTCACTCGCTTCGACGGCCTCGGCGGGTGTGGCGGCCAAGGTCGCGCCTTCGGCGACGACATCGGCGGCCCGGGCGGCAGTGCGGTTCCAGACGGTGACCGGGTGACCGGCGCCCAGGAAGGTGCGGGTCATCGCCTGGCCCATCGGGCCGAGTCCGATCACCGTGACAGGGCGGTGCGCGTCGGCGGTGTGGTGGGTGGTGCGGTGCTGGCGTCCGTTCATGTCCTCATGATCGAAGAGTGCGGATAGTCTCGTAAGTACGCACTCTTTTCTGCGGTACTTACCTCTTAGTAAGGGGGACTTGGGATGGCGAGAGGTCCGAGGAGCGGGCCGTACATCTGTGGCATCGACGCCGCGCTGGATGTGGTGAGCGGCAAGTGGAAGGGGCTGATCCTGTGGGAGCTCAACACCCATGCCGTACGCCGCTTCGCCCAGCTCAGGCGCGGTCTGCCGGGTGTGAGCGAGAAGATGCTGGCACAGCACCTGCGGGAGATGGAGGCGGACGGCCTCGTGCACCGGAAGGTGTACGCCGAGGTGCCACCGAAGGTGGAGTACTCGCTCACCGAGCACGGTCACACCCTCAACCGGGCCCTCGCACCCCTCGGCGACTGGGGCACGGAGCGCATGCGCCGGGAACACTCCGAGAGGGTCGACATGACCGACACCCATGACTGACGGGCGCTCGGACCCACCACCCGGTCTGTCCGCGCCCTGGGGGCAAGAGATGGGAACGGGCCCAGGCGTTCAGAGGTTCGCCCGGTCGCCCGAGGGCTGCGTTGGTCAACTCCCCTGAGCAGGCTCCCGGTTCGCCTCAAGCTCCCGCTTCAGGTTCCGCAGGGTCGCGTTGATGTTGCGGTCCTGGAAAGCCGCGAAAGTACTGCCCGACGTGGCGACGCGGTCGAACACACCGGCCACGAAGTCGGGCCACGCCCTGCGGTCGTCGATCCACGTTTCCGTGACGCGCGTGCCGCTGTCGACCGGCTCGAAGCGGTATTCCCAGGTGGCGATGGGCCCGCGCAGACGTGGCTGCCTGATGCCGATCGCGTGGACGCGGAACGCGAACCGGCTGCCGGGATCGGCCGCGGTGACCGTGCACCGGGTCACCCAACGGAACAACCCGCGCTTGTTGCGGCCGACGAACGTCGTACCCAGCGCGGCGGAGCCGTCGCCGCCCTCCGTGGTCGTGCCCTGGTTCTCCGGGCTCCAGCGGCCCATGTCCGCGGGACGGCTCACCGCCTCGTACGCGTCCTCAGGTGTCACGCGGATGACGATGCTCCTGCTCACCGTGAATACCCGAGTCATGGCGGACCTCTCATCAGCACGCGCGAAGCTACTGTCCGGTAGGGATTGTGGCACGCCGCGTCCGGTCGGGTGAGGCCGGGGCTTCAGGGCCGGCCGGTGCTGCTCGGGCCTCCGGCCGAAGCGTCGGGACGGCGGGGCCGCAGGGCCACGAGGAGCGGCGCCGGCCGGCCCCCGCCGGTGCCACAGCCGCTGTTCGCGATGGGGCAGCCGCCGCACCCCGATGGGGGGCAGCCGCCGCCGATCTCCTCACGGGTCAGACGTCCCTTGCGGACCCAGTACTCCGCCATCGCTTCGACTTCGCTCCGGCTGAGCCCCATGGACCGGGCCACGGCGTCGAGGCCCGCCCCGGTGCGGGCCGCGCTCTCGATCCGGGCGAGCACCTCGCGCAGCAGGCTCATGCGATCAGGCTCCCCACCTGGAAGACGAGCACGGCCAGGGCCCAGGCGACCGCGAGCTGGAGGAAGAAGCTCACAGCGGTCAACTTGGCGCCGATTTCGGTGCGTTGAGCGGCGATGGTGGTCATGCAGGGGGTGTAGGCCAGCAGGAAGACCATGAAGGCGAGCACGGCCGGGAGGGTGTGTCCGCCGGAGGCGTGTTCGAAGGTGGCCCGCAACTCCGTTCCCAGTGTGCCTGGTTGGGCCCCACCGCCCGCTTCCGGGGTCTGGTAGGTCTGCGCCATGGTGGAGATGACCGCCTCTTTGGCCACGAAGCCCGTGACCAGGGTCGCGGACGCGTGCCACTCGCCGAAGCCGGCCCAGGTGAAGACCGGCGTGATGAAGCGGGCCAGCGCACCGAAGAGGCTCTGAGCCACGGAGACGCCCCCGAAGCCGCCCCTGCCGCCACCCGCGGGCACCGAGGAGAGCAGCCATACGGCCGTGACGGTGACCACGACGACGCCACCGGCGGTCCGCAGGAACCCCGCGAGCTTCTGCCATGTTTGGAGGACGACTCCCCGCAGGGCCGGCATCCGGTAGGGCGGCAGCTCCAGGATCAGCGGCTCCCGCACGCTGTCGCGGAACAGTACGTGGCGCAGGGCCAGTCCCATGACGACGACGAGCACGATGGAAAGCACGTACATCAGGAACACCACGGTGCCCGCGTCGCTGCCGAAGAAGACACCGGCCAGCAGGACGTAGACCGTCAGCCGGGCACTGCACGTGACGAAGGGGATCACCATGCCGAGCAGCAGCCGATGCTGACGGTCGCTCAGAACGCGACTCGCCGAGAGGGCGGGCACATTGCAGCCGAAGCCCACGATCAGCGGGAGGAAGGCCTGGCCCGGGAGCCCGAGCACCCGCATGAGCCGGTCGGCCACGAACGCGGCACGTGCGAAGTAGCCGGAGTCCTCCAGGAGTGCGAGCAGGACGTACATGATCGCCATCAGCGGTACGAACGACAGGAGTTGACCGACGCCGCCGACCAAGCCGTCGACGACCAGGCCGGGCAGCCAGCCGCCCTGATCCGGGTCGCCCACCAGGCCGACGGCCAGCGAGGTCACCGGGCCGGAGAAGAAGTCCTGGAGACCGTCCTGGAGCGGCTTGGCGAAGGTCGTGGTCGCCTGGAATATCGCCCACATCACGCCGAGGAAGAGGGGGAGCCCCGCCCAACGCGAGGTCAGGACCCGATCGACACGGTCGGTCCAGGTGGCGCGGCTCTCCGCCGGACAGCGCACGGCGGCGGTATGCACGCGATGCGCCCACAGATAGCGCCCTTCGGCGAGCAGGAGCTCCGCGTCCTCGTGGGGAGACGCGCCGGGTGAGGGCTGCGAGGGCGGGGACTCCGGATGCGGGAACCCCTGGCGGGTCGAGAGCCTCTGGTCCGGACTCTCCGGACTCTCCGGGCTCTGGGCCCGCGCGTCCGGTGATCCGTGGTCGGCGGCCAGGGCGCGGGCCCTGGCCACCGTCGCTTCGCGCAGCGCGCCCCCGACACGCGGCGCCTCGTCCCCGCTCAGCAGGGAGACCGCCGTCCAGCGAGCAGGGTGGCGTGCCGCGAGCTCCGGCTCCTCCGAGCTGATGTGACCGGCCAGGCCGCGTACGGCGTCCTCCACCGCCGCTCCGAGATCCGCGGCGGGACAGGGACGGGGCTCGGCAAGAGCGTGCCGTACAGCGGTGGCCAGAGCGTCCAGGCCCTTGCGCTGGCGCGGCAGGACCGGCACCACGGGTGCGTCGACCGCTTCGGCCAGCGCCTGCGGATCGACCTCGATGCCCCGGGCCGCCGCCGTGTCCGTCATGGTGAGCGCCACGATCAGAGGGACGCCGGTGTCCTTGACTTGGGCCAGCAGATACAGATTGCGGGCCAGGTTGGCGGCGTCGAGCGTGATCACGGCCAGTTGAGGACGGCCTTGTGCCGCCCGGTCCACGAGCAGATCGCGGGTCAGCGCCTCGTCGGGCGACCGCGGCACCAGGCTGTAGGTGCCCGGCAGATCGACGAGGGCGACGGGAGGGGCGCCCTCACCGCCGGCACGCCAGCTGCCCCATGCGACTTCGACCGTCTTGCCCGGCCAGTTCCCCACCCGCTGCCGGGCGCCGGTGAGCGCGTTGAACAGAGTCGACTTGCCCGTGTTCGGATTACCGACCAGTGCGACCCGAGCCGTGCCCGGCTCGGATGACATCGCCGAAGTGCCGTCCGCGCAGCAGGAGTTGGGCACCTTCTTGGCACTGTCAAGCACGGATGGCCTCCACCTGCAGACCGGCTGCCGTGGCGCTGTCGAGAGCGGTACGGGCGTCGCCGTGCGCGACCAGCAGCCCGCCGGTGGCGCCACGCCCCACCACACGCAGGGTCGCGCCCGGCACGAAGCCGAGTTCGAGCAGTCGGAGGCGGCACCGTGGATCCGTCTCCACGCGAAGCAGCGCCAACGACGGTCCGACGGGACTCTCCAGCAGGGTCATCTCCGGTGTCCTTCTCTCGTACGGCAGTCCAGAGGCGGACTCGATAGCGAGCTTAGGTTCGCCTAAGTTGCCCTTGTGCCTCTATCGGGCTTCTTGGTGGTTACTTGACCATATGAAGGCTTAAGTCCCTTTCGTTCGGGACCAATGCGTGCCGGTCCGGCGACGGACGCCTCTGAACCGTGCGGCAGGATGGGTGGGCGAACGGCCAGAACCAGCACACCGAGTGACCGCACACCACACCGTCGTACGGGGGAGCAGCGCATGCATACGCGGGCAACGGCACCGGCACCGCACGAAGCGAATCGGCTCGACGGGCCGGCGGTTCGGCTCGGCGCACTCGTTCCGCTGACCCGGCCAGGCTGGGTCGAAGCGGGTCAACACCTGCTCGCGGGGCTGGAGTTGGGGGTGCGGGAGGTCAATGAGGGCGGCGGGATCGGTGGCCGGCCCGTTGAGCTGGTGGTCCGCGACACCGCAGCCGACCCCCGCAGGGCCGAGACGGCCGTGGAGGAGCTGGCGGCCATGGGCGTGGCAGCGCTGGTGGGGGAGTACCACAGCGTCGTCGCCCGTGCCGCCGCTGCCCGGGCCGACGCCCTGGGCGTGCCGTTCCTGTGCTCTTCGGCGGTTCTTGACGCGCTCACCGAGCAGCCCACGCGCTGGGTGGCGCGCCTCGCCCCGGCACAGTCCCACGGCTGGCGGACCTACGCGGACTTCCTCCTCACCGCCGGTCACCGGCGCATAGCCGTGGCGGCGGAGCCGACCGTCTACTGGCGGTCCGGGACCCGCGTTCTGCGCGACCACCTCGCCCCACGCGGCGCCACCGTCGTCGACCTGGACATGCGCGAGCTCGGCCCCACGGAGCTGTGCGACGAACTCGTCGCCCAACAGGCCACCGCCGTACTCCTGTTGGTCGGCCACCCGGAACCCGCCGTGCCGATCGTCGAGGCCGTGCGCCAGGACCCGCGCCTCAAGGAGATCTTGATCGGCGCTCCGGCCGGGCAGCCGGAGTTCGCCGAATGGGCCGCGCTGCTCGGCGAGGACGGCGCAGGAGTTCCGTTCCTGCGCTATCTGCCCGAGCGGCTCGACCCCCTCGGCCTTCGCGTTGGGGCAGCCCTGCGCGAGGCCCTGAGCGAAGCGCCCTCGTTCGTCGCCTTCGAGGGGTACGACGCGATCGCCGTCCTCGTCGACGTGCTGCGCTCCCACGGCACCGACCGGGCGCGCATCGCCGAAGCCTGGTCGCACGTCGCGGTCGAGGGCACCCGGGGGGCGATCCGCTTCTCCCGCACGCCGGGGATCGGCGTGTGGCAGTGGGTCTGGCCGCCCGTTCAGGTCGTCGACCGCGACCCGTCACGGCCCGACCGCTTCCGGGTCCTCCACACCGCCTGAACTTCCCCGCGTCCGACAGGCAGGAGTACCTGCTGCTGCGACTCGCCGACCAGCGGAACCGCGGAGCTGCCTCAAGTCGAGCTGATCGCCGCCGCTTCCAGCTTCCGCTGTCGGACGACCGCGGACGGGGCGTCGGCGGGGGAGGTGAGCGGACCCAGCGTGCGGGTCAGGGCGAGGAGTCGGGTGACGGCGGCACCGGCGTTGCGCACGACGAGGGTCTTGCCCTGGCCGATCGCGCAACGGTGCCCGTGGAGAAGGGCGTTGAGGCCGGTGCAGTCGCAGAACGGCACCCTGCCCAGGTCCACGTCGACACCGGCGGGGGAGCGGCGGAGCGCGTTGGTGAGCGCGTGCTGGAGCTGAGGGGCGGTGTCGAGGTCGATCTCACCGGCGACCACCACGGTCACCCGGCCCCCGCGCGCGTACGACGTGATGTGGAGTTCGGACGGAGGCTCGCCCACGGCTCGCCGTGAAGGTGCCGCGCCCGCGCCCGGGTGCGATGGCTGTATCTGGCTCGACATGACAACCGCTCCCCAGGGTCTCGCCGGCTCGTCCGTCTTCCGCTCTCAGGTTCCGCTTCGCCGCTGTACCCGTCAAGGGATACACGAAACCAAGTTCATCTATGGGGAGGCGGGAGGCCCGCGCGGCGGCGCCGCACGACACCCTCATGCCGGCACGCCGCACGCCACCCTCACGGCAGGCGCCGCACGGCGCCGCGCGGCACTCAGGGAAGCGTCTTCAAGCCGTCCAGGTTGAGGTCGAGGAGACGTTCGGCCCGGCGGCGGTGCTCGGGACCCGCCGAGGTCAGGGCGATGCCTTCGAGGGCGGCGGCGACGTCGGCGGCGCTGATGTCGGCGCGGATCGAGCCCGCCGCCACGCACGCGTCCATCAGTGCGGCGATGGCGTCGTGGATCATGTCACGGCTGTGGCCGTACGGGTTGCTTCCCGTCGCGGCGATGCCGCGCAGGGCGTCGATCATGCCGTACTTGGCGCTCACGTAGTCCAGGAACAGACGGGTCCAGTCGCGCAGTGCCTCGATGGGCGGCCGGGACGCGAGCAACTCGGGTACCGAGTCGCAGAGTTGGGCCACCTCGTTGCGGTAGACCGCCTCGATCAGGGCCTCCCGCGTGGGGAAGTTGCGATAGAGGGTGGCGCTGCCCACCCCCGCGTCCTTGGCGATGCGCTCCATGTGGGCGTCCAGGCCCTCGGCGGAGAAGGCGCGCATCGCCGCGGAGAGGATCCTGTCCCTGTTGCGTCGGGCATCGGCCCGCAATGGGCGCTCGGCGCTGCCGGTCATATGTGCTCACCCTTCCCCTCTGCTTGCTAAACGGAGGCTACCCCACTTAGTCTCGAACAAGTGGTGGCGCCCCCACTTGTTCCGCAGGTCCTGGGCTGACCTGCGTATATCCCTCTCGGGAAGGCTATTGATCGTGTCTGCTGTTGAGGACAATCCAGGTGTCGAAGGCAAAGTCGTGGCGATCACAGGCGCCAGCAGTGGCATAGGCGAGGCGACGGCGGTCCATCTCGCCGGGAAGGGGGCCCGGCTCGTGCTCGGAGCCCGACGCGAGGATCGGCTGAAGGGGGTGGTGGACCGGATCGCGGCCCGGGGCGGGGAGGCCGTGGGAGTCGTCATGGATGTGACGAAGCGCGAGGATCTCCGACGGTTGACCGACACGGCGGTCGAGCGGTTCGGCCGGCTCGACGTGCTGGTCTCCAACGCCGGCACGATGGCGGTGTCCCCGTTCGACGAGCTGCGCCAGGACGACTGGGATGCCATGGTGGCCACACACATCACGGGCCTGCTGAACGGCATCGGCGCAGCACTCCCCGTCTTCCGGCGCCAGCGGTCCGGCCACTTCGTCAACATCGCATCCACCGCCGCCTACGTCGTCAAGTCCCCCCAGGCCGTCTACGCGGCGACCAAGACGGCGGTGAAGGTGCTGACCGAGGGGCTGCGCCAGGAATCCGGACCCGACCTGCGCGTCACGCTCGTCTCCCCGGGATTCACCCACACGGAAGGCGTGGGGAAGGGGGCAAGCCCCGAAGTGGCGGCCGCGTTCATCCGGCAACGGGACGCGATGGCCATCCCGCCCTCCGCCATCGCGTCCGCGATCGGTTACGCGATCGAGCAGCCCGCCGGTGTCGACGTCAGCGAGATCGTCGTCCGGCCGACTGCCCAGGCCTGAGATCCGCACCGAGGGAAGGCCCACGCCACGGGGCGCACGCCAAGAGGCGCGTGGTGGTTGGCCTGAAGGTGGTCTGCCCGGCCGATCGTGCCGGGCAGACCACTCGGGCCCGATTCAGGGCCCCGGCCATTTCGTCCATGGGCCCCGGTATCGCTGGACCCTGGGGGAGTCAGCGCTTGAGCGTGAAGGTGAAGTCGCCGGAGATCCTGCTGCCCAGCCGGACCGCCGAGATGAGCCTTCCCTCCTCCGCCAAACGCGCTACCTCCGCCCAGGACAGGCCGCATCCCTCAGCGACAAGTCGTTCCGGACGCACGGGAATGCGGGCCGCGAAACGGACCGAGACGTCGATCACCTCGCGGTCCAGGTGATCCGATCCACCGGTGTCGAGACGCCAGGCGCCGGTCCAGTCCAGAGCGACGCGGTTGCGCCGCTGCACCCCGGGATTCCGGAGCAGCACGGCGGTGAGACCAGGGTCGTTGGCGTGCAGCAGGTCCAGCAGCTCGGGTCGTACGGAGCGCACGTTCACCCGTTCCAGGAGCGTGAGCTTCGCGGTGTCCCCGCAGCCCGTACAGAGCACGAGGAGCCATGCGTCGATCACCTTGTGGTTGGCGTTGACACGAAATCTTTCGCTTGCCCGGAATCGGTCGGACGCGCACGCGTGACAACGCCGGCGAACGAGTGGCAGACAGGTGGGTGCGACCACCCAGTTGTTGAGCAGCACAGAAGTACACCGGTTTCAGTGAGAAGTCCGCAGCAAAAATGAGCACGTCGCGGGAGCGCGACGCGCGACAGGTCAGCGGTGGGGAGGTCTCACACGGTGTACAACGGGACGTCCTTGCCTGGGGGACTCGGTTGGGCAGCAAGGTAGTGGGCTGTGGGGGTGCCGTTCCACTGGTTTTCGCGGACGGCTCGGCTAGGCCCGCCCGGCAGCCTTCGGCTACGCGTGGCGCAGCGGCAGGATCTGGGGTGGCGGGTGCAACTCCCGCCTCGGCGGAGCCCGTTCACGCGGGTTCTTGTGCGGCCAGCCGGGCGAGGTAGTCGCCGAATCCGCCGCGAGCGCGTGGGTGGAGCCGGCCCGAGGTGGTCACGGCACAGTCGGGGGTGCGCAGGATGCGGTGGCCCGTCCGCTGGAGTGAGCGCACCAGGGCATGGTCCTCGCCCACCCCTACGGGAGGGAAGCCCCCGGCCTCGATGTACGCGCGAGCGGTCAGGCCCAGGTTGGCGCCGTGTACGTGGGGGTGGTGCCAAGGGTCTCCTCCCGGAGGGCGGGAGGCCTCGTACAGGTGCTGGTGGAGTACGGCCAGCCGGCGCGAGTCCAGGGCCGGGCGGTCCAGGACGACCGTACCGACGACGGCCTCCCAGCCCTGTGCCGCGCGGGACAGCTGGAAGTCGAGCCAGTGCTCGGGTACCACGCTGTCGGCGTCGGTGGAGGCGATCCACACGTCGTCGCGGCCCAGAACGGCCAGGGCCCTACGTGCCGCCGCCGCGCGCGCGGCCCCCGCACTGCGGGCGTCGACGTCGACGGTCAGGGCGCCCGCCTGCCGGGCCACCTCGGAGGTGGCGTCGGTGCAGCTGTCGGCGGCGACCACGATGACGACCCGGCTCCCTGCGACCCCCGGATGCCCGGCGGCGGTACGGACGGCCGCGAGGCATGCCGGAAGCAGCCGCTCCTCGTTGTGTGCCGGGATGATGACCGCGACCGATGCCGGTCCCCGGGCGGGTCTGTGACGGGGCGTCATACGAGCCCCTCGTCGGCGGCGGGGGACGCGGGAGGGGAACCGTCGGGGTTCTCGCGGCCGAAGGTCTGGAGCACGAAATCGTCCTCGCGATGGTCGGCCAGGAGCACGAGACCGGGTACGGAGGCGAGGACACCGGCCAACTCGTCCCCGGTCCACAGGTGTTCCGGGACGGGGTGGTTCCAGTGCACGGTGACCAGGGTCCCGCCGGGTTCGAGTGCGGACGTGGTGCGCCGCAGGACGTCGTCGAGGGTGTCCCGGTCGAAGTAGTAGAGCACTTCTGACAGCACGATGAGGTCGAAGGACCCGGGCGGCCACTCCTGGGGCAGGGTGAGTTGACGTACCGTCACCTGAGGCAGGTGCGAGGTGCGGGCGACGGCCGTCGCGACGGCCGACTCGACCCGGTCGCAGGCCAGTAGCTCGTCACAGCGTTCGGCCAGGCGAAGAGTCAACTCCCCTACGGAGCAGGCGGGTTCGAGGGCACGCCGATAGCGCCGGCGTGGCAGGGAGGCCACCGTGAGGTCGTACTTGCGCCGCTCGTACCACCGTTCGGCGAGGTGCCACGGGTCGGCGGACTCGCGGTACATGCCCTCGAAGTACGACGACGGGGTACTCATTGAAAGACCACCTCCTGCTCCCTCACATGGTGGGCGATCTCCTCCGGCGGGAGGATCGCGGCGTCCTCGGGGTCCGGCCCCAGAGGCCTGATCTGGCTGACGTACCGCGCGATCGCGGCACGTTTCCGGGACTGGACGTCCCCGGGCAACGTGATGCGCGAGGCCGAATGCCAGGGCACCTCGGGCGCATCCGGCCGCGCCCAGTGCCACATCCAGACGGGGTAGAGCCAGCAGGGGATCGCCGTCTTCCGGGCTGCCACGAGCGCCGCCCGGCCCGCGGCCTCGTGGTCGCCGTGCAGATCGCCCGTCCAGGGCGCCACTACGAGGTCCGCGCCGGTGACCAGCGGGAGCAGACGCGCGACAACGCGGTCCTCATACGCCCCGACCTGAGTGTCGGGGATGCCCCAACGGGCCACCCGGGCAGGGGAGATGCCCAGTTCCGTCAGTGCCGCCCGTGTCTCTTCGGCCCGTATCCGTACGAGTTCCTCACGGGTGACGGTCCTGCTGTGGGGATGGGATGCCTCGCCGTCCGTCAGGATCACCACCGTCACATCGACGGCCGATCCGGCGAGCAGGGCGAGCGAACCACCGAAGCCGAGCACCTCGTCGTCCGGGTGGGCGGCCACGACGACGACCCGGCCCGAGCGGGGCAGGGTCGCCTCGGGCAGCCGGTCCCAGCCGGACCACGCCCGCCACACACTCTCGTCGGTACCGGGCGCCTGGATGGCGTTGTCGAAGTGTTCCGCCGCGGGGGAAGCGCTCATGGCCGCGGCTCCGGACGCGCGAGGAGCGCGCCGAGCTCGGCCAGATTGCGCTCGGCGTGGTGCTGACGGATGTACACGGACAGGTCGGCCGCGTTGCGTGCGTGCCGGGGGTCGTGGCAGAGGGGGCCCGCACCCGTCGCCCGGCCCACATGGGTCAGAACGTGGGCGCAGACCGACTCGACGAACGCGCGCACGCGGAGGCTGCGCACGCGCGCCGTGCCCGCCACGTCCGCGGGATCCTGGTCGATCTCCGTGCCCGCCTGCTCCAACACGGCCCAGGCCGCGTGGAGTTGAACGTCGACCATTCCCAGATGCGCGTCGGTGTGCGGGTCGGCACGGCGTTGGGCGGCCTCCCGCAAGGTACGGGCGACGGCCACCGCGCCGCCGTACCAGCAGGCCGCCACGCCGATGCCGCCGTGCTGGAAGCCGGGCCGAGCGAGGTAACCGCCGACGGGTCCCACGGGAACGGCCGGCACTCCGGTCAGGCGGACATCGGGTGTGTCGCTGCCGGCCATCCCGAGCGCCTGCCACGTGCCGGGGACGGGGCGGTACCCCGCAGCGCCGGTCTCCACGGCGAACAGCCGCTTTCCCTCGGCGGTCTCGGCGGTGACCAGGGCATGGGTGCAACTGTGGGCGCCCGAGCAGTACTGCTTGAGCCCGCTGATCTCCCATCCGGCCCGGGTCCTCGTGGCCCTGAGCCCTTCGCCGGGCGGCTCGGCCGCCCACACGCCCCATCGCTGGCCCGGGGCCGGTGGCGGGGCACCGAGTTCGGCGAGGATGGCGGTCGCGTCCACGTGGCCCTCGACGAGGCGAGCGGCGCACAGGTCCCGCTCCGCCACATCCCGCAGGGCCGCGAACCGCCGCACGGTCCGGCCGGCGCCCGGCAGGGGGAATTCGGTCTTTCCCGCGCCGATCTCCTCGACCGTCAGGGCGAAGACACGTGCGGCTTCGTGGCGGGCCGAGTCGAGGCGTGGTCCATCGGCGCCGTCCTCGCACGGCTCCGCGGGGGAACTGGGCGCGGCTGAGGGCGACAGGCCACCAGGCATCGGCGCGTACCTCCTGAGTAGCGGTTCTTTCCTACTGTGCGGCAAACCGACGGGCCCCGCACGAGACGGCCCGACCATGCGACGGGCCCCGCACGACGGCCCGCCCCTGCGGCGGGCGCCGCGCCGGGTCGGACGGCCGATCGTTCGGGCTAGGCGGCCAGATCCGTCTCGTCCTGGTCGGCGGCGACGGGAGGGCTGTCATGCGCCGTAGTGAGAAGGGTGTCCGCCACCACGATGGCGTCCTCCACACAGGCCGTCGAGGTCAGCACGCACAGGGTGTAGGCGACGTCCTCCAGTTCCCTGGCCGCGCTCGGGCCGCCGTGGCAGGAGTGGGCGATACGTGCCTCCGCATAGCGAGCAAGGAGGATGCGCAGGGTCTTCGGGTGAGGTTCGAGCATCGCAGCAGGGCCTCTCGTCTTGGCTTGTGACCATCGCGTTCCCCCGCGTCCCGCCCGCATGCGCACACATTCCGGTCAGAGTTGCAGAAACTCCTTTGCGGGACGGACGGGGAAGGGACGTGGGGCCGGGGCTGCGGGTGGTTGGCGCGTGGCGTCGGCTCGTGGCGGCGGGGGAGTTCCACCGGGACAAGCACCTCGGCGACCCGGCCTACCGGGAACAGCTGGGCGCCTACTACGGGTCCGGTTCACCCCTCGGCGGCCCCTTCGGCGGCCGCGCGATCTGACGCCGCCCCGCCCCTTCGTTCGCCGCCCCCGGCTCTCCGGCCGGGGGCGGCGCGCGTAGCGCTCGTCAGGCCGAAGTGCGCGCCTGCTCGGCCAGCCTGCGGAGCTGCTTCTTGTCGGGCTTCCCGGCATCCGTCAGCGGCAGCGCGTCGACGAAGGTGATGTCCGCCGGTTCGTACATCGCGCCGCGCTCCTCGCGCACCAGATCGCGCAGTCGCCGTGCGTCGATGCCGCTGCCCGGCACAGGAACCACGGTGGCGTGCACCCGCTCCATGCGGTCGGCGTCGCGGACCCCGAAGACGGCGCTCTGCCGCACGTGCGGGTGGGAGTTGAGCAGGTCCTCCAGCTCGGTGGTGTACACGTGGCCGCCGACCACCACGATCATGTCCTTGATCCGGTCGACGACGGTCAAGTAGCCCTCACCGTCGAGGAATCCGATGTCACCGGTGTGCAGCCACCCGTCCCGCAGCACCTCGGCGGTCAGCTCCGGCTGCTTCCAGTACTCCTTCATGAGCATGGCGGATCGTACGCAGATCTCGCCGTGCTCACCCGTCGGGAGGTCGCGGCCGGACTCGTCACGGATGGCCACCTCGACCTGGGGCAGCACCTTGCCCGCCGAACGCAGCCGGTCCGGACGCCGCGGGTCGTGGTCCTCCGGCATCAGGAGACTGATGCCGCCGGCCTCGTTCTGGCCGTAGAACTGGACCAGGACGGGACCGAAGCGCCGTATGGCGTCGGCTATGCGCGTGGGGGAGGACTGGCAGCCCCCGTACGAGATGCTGCGCAGCGAGGAGGTGTCGCGCTTGGCCGAGTCGGGGTGGTCCATCAGCTGGTACAGGAGCGGCGGCAGCAGGAAGAGGTGACTGATGCGGTGGTGCTCGATGGCGTCGAGCACGGCACCGGGTTCGAATTCCTCAAGGAGCACGACGCTGCCGCCGCCCCGGAGCACGGAGTCGGTGATCATTCCGGCGGCGTGCGCGAGAGTGGTGCACACCAGGAGCCGGGGCGCCTCCTCCTCGGAATCGACGATCGACCCGCGGAAGGCCTGCACCTGTTCGTGGGTGGTGCAGATGCCCTTGGGGTGGCCGGTGGTGCCGCCGGTGTGCCGAATGGTGCACACGTCATCCGGCCGGGCGTCGCCCGCCAACGGCTCGGCGGACTGTTCCCTCGCCAACTCCAGCAGATCCGTGCCCACTTCAGCGGGCCCCAGCACGAGGACGTCCGGCACGGGGGCCGCTCCGGTGATCTCGACGGCCCGCTCCAGGTAACGGGGATCGACGATCAGGGCACGCGTTTCGACATCGCGGACGATGGCGGCCTGGGACTCCGCCGAGAGCTTGTTGTAGAGGTGGTTGACCCGGCAGCCGAGCAGGTGTGCCGCGTAGCGCACGGCGATCGTCTCCGGCAGGTTGCCGCACAGCAGAGTGACGGTCTGCCCGCGGCCGATCCCGTGGACACGCAGCGCCCGGGCCAGGCGGTACACAAGGGCGCGGAACTCGCCTGCGCTGACCCGCCGTTCGTGGTGTACGAGCATCTCGCGTTCCGGGTCCCCTTGCAGCGAGTCCAGATTCTCCGCCACGTAAGTACGGAAGGTGTGGGGGGCTGTTGACATGGTGGGCTGTTTCCTCCTGTGAGCCGTACGGCGGTTGGGGGCCGCACGACGGTCACGCATTCGCGATGTCGCCTTGCTATATGGTTGCTACAGGCAACCAAAGCTAGCGTAACGTCTGTAGATCAACATCTCCAACTGGGGCCGCGTGGCCGGATTTGAGGGGTGCCAGACCTGTCGCCCGTGTATCGAAATTCGTATACGCCCCGGCAACGGCTCTGCTGTTCCGATGACGGCATGAACCGCAACGCGCCCCGTTCGGCACTGTCACCCCGCACGCTCAAAATCCTGCTCGTCGGCCTGGCCGTCCTCGGTGTGGTGGGCCTCGCTCGCTTCCTGTGGCGGCCGCTCATGATGTCCGCTCCCGCCTGTATGGCCGGACGCCGGCACGGCTGCTTCGACACGTTCAACGGTGTCGTGCTCATGGCGTTGGTCGCGCTGCCACTGGCGGCTCTGGCGGTGTGGGCGCTGGCGAGCCGTAGGCGTGCGGCCGGTGTCGCATCGCCGTGGCAGAAGTCGCTGGCCGAGGTGGGCATGGTGCACGGGACGGTGCCGTTCCTTTGGCTGACCCTGATGCCGGGAGCCGAGGCCGGCCTGGTTCCCGGCCGCTTGAGCTGGATACCGCTGCGGGACCTGGTCACCATGGGGCCGCTCGGGATCATCGGCAATCTGTTGGTCTTCGCGGCGCTGGGCTTCTTCGGTCCGATGCGGTTCGCGGCGCTGGCGTCCGTGCCACGGGTCCTGGCCCTCGGGGCGGCCTGCTCGACCCTTGTCGAGACGGCGCAGTACGTCTTCCGGCTCGACCGGGTTTCGTCCGTGGACGACGTACTGGTCAACGCGGCCGGTGCCGCGCTGGCCGCGCTGGCGTCCCGCCGCTGGTGGCGCGGTGCCGAGGAAGCACCGTCCGACCCGGGCCGTCGCACCCTTGCACCGACGGGGTGAGCCGCGTGCCCGAGGCGTGCGGGCCGCCGCATACGTCGGCGATATGTCGCACTGCTTAGGCTTCGCCCATGCGCGTACTGATCGTGGAGGACGAGCCCCACCTGGCGGAAGCCGTCCGTGACGGTCTACGGCTCGAAGCCATAGCGGCCGACATCGCCGGTGACGGCCACACCGCCCTGGAACTGCTCGGCATCAACTCCTACGACCTCGCGGTCCTCGACCGCGACATTCCCGGTCCCTCGGGCGACGAGATCGCCCGCCGCATCGTCGCCTCCGGCAGCGGCATCCCGATCCTCATGCTCACGGCCGCCGACCGGATCGACGACAAGGCCTCCGGGTTCGGGCTCGGCGTCGACGACTACCTCACCAAGCCCTTCGAGATGCGGGAGCTCGTCCTGCGGCTGAGGGCGCTCGACCGCAGACGCGCGTACGCCCGGCCCCCGGTCCGGGAGATCGCCGGGCTGCGGGTCGATCCCTTCCGCAGGGAGGTCTTCCGCGACGGACGCCATGTCGCGCTCACCCGAAAGCAGTTCGCCGTACTCGAAGTCCTGGTCGCCGCCGAGGGCGGAGTCGTCAGCGCCGAGGAGCTCCTCGAACGGGCCTGGGACGAAAATGCCGACCCCCTCACCAACGCGGTGCGCATCACCGTCTCCGCCCTCCGCAAACGGCTCGGCGCACCGTGGATCATCGCCACTGTGCCGGGTGTCGGCTACCGCATCGACAGTCCTACGGAGACCAAGGGCGGTGACGGGCACACCGTCGAAGGCGGCACGGGCACCGACGCCCGCACCAGCGCCCCCGGTACGGGCACCTTCACGGCCGACGGGGACGCCGGCGAAGGCGGCCGTGCGCGTGCCTAGGCGCCCGGGGCTCAGTGCCCGGCTGAAGCTCACCCTGAGCTATGCCGGGTTCCTCCTCATCGCCGGAGCGCTGCTCCTCGGCGTGGTGTGGGTGTTCCTGCTGCGGTACGTCCCCGACAACTCGCGCGGCCTCCTCGGGATCGCGCCCAACCGTTATCTCCTGGTGCGGATGTTCGCTCCCGCCGCGGCCGTGGCCATGGCCTGTCTGCTCGTCTTCGGGCTGCTGGGAGGCTGGATGCTCGCCGGCCGGATGCTCGCGCCGCTCACCCGCATCAGGGATGCGGCACGGTTGGCCGAAACAGGGTCCCTGTCCCACCGGATCCGCATGAAGGGGCGCCAGGACGAATTCCGTGAGCTCTCCGACGCCTTCGACGCCATGCTGGAACAGGTCGAGTCCCACGTGGCCGAACAGCAGCGCTTCGCCGCCAACGCCTCGCACGAACTGCGCACCCCGCTCGCGATCTCACGGGCACTCCTCGATGTCGCACGCGACGACCCCACCCGGGACCGGGGCGAGATCATTGAGCGGCTGCACACCGCCAACACCCGGGCGATCGATCTCACCGAAGCCCTGCTCCTGCTCGGCCGAGGCGATCGCGGAGACTTCACCCGCGAGATCGTGGACCTGTCCCTCGTCGCCGAAGAGGCCGCCGAAACGCTGCTTCCCCTCGCGGAGCGGCGCCGGATCACCCTCGACGTCACCGGTGTTGCGGCCCGGACCAGTGGCTCCGCCGAACTCCTGCTCCGGATGGCGGCCAACCTCGTCCAGAACGCCATCGTCCACAATCATCCCGCCGACGGAAGCGTGACGGTCCACACCGGGGCGTACGGCGACGGAAGCGTGCTGCGGGTCGAGAACACGGGGTGCCCCCTCCCGCCGGAACTCCTGCCGACCCTCACCGAACCCTTCCGGCGCGGAGCGGAACGGATACGCACCGGTGAGCACGCGGGCGTCGGTCTCGGCCTGGCCATCGTGCACAGCATCGTCCGCGCCCACGACGGAACCCTCGAACTCGTCCCGCGCCCGGCCGGCGGCCTCGTCGCCACGGTCCGTCTGCCCCGTACGCGGTAGACACGGCCCCGGGCGGCGCGGTCGTTCCCCTCCTCACATCCGCTCGGCTCCGCTCGGCTCTGCTCGGTGCGACGAATGCTCTGCCCGGCTTCGGGCGTCTTCTGCCGGCGCCGGGCACGGTGTATTCGATCTCCGGTCGGTCAAATTCGCCGAAGTCTCATCAACCTGTCATCGGGTGCACCCGTCACACCTGCCGGATTCTTCCTCTTATGGCACGCGACCTGCGGTGATAAAAGAAAAATCAAATGTGTGTGCATGGCCGGGCCGATGAAGGGCACTCGGAGTTCTGGAGGTTGATAATCATGGTTCCCCTGCTTCTCGTTCTTCTGCTCGCGCTGATTCTTTTCGGTGCCGGCTTCGCGCTCAAGATCCTCTGGTGGGTCGCGATCGTGGTGCTCGTGCTCTGGCTCATCGGCTTCGTCGCCCGCCCGAAGGGTGGTAGCGGCCGCTGGTATCGCTGGTAGGGCAACTACCGCATGACCGTGGGGCCCGTGCCATGTCGGCACGGGCCCCACGGTCATGCCCGCACCCCATCACGGTCGGTCTGCGTACCCGCACGTGCGAATCCCGCTTTTCCGGGTAGGCGTCCGTGTGCCGGGGTGGTTGTCGGCGCCGCAGTCGGGAACCGGTTGCCTCCACAGGCACGGCAGCCGCTCCGGTCCTTCGTCCGGCGTGCGTCCCTTCTCATCGCCGTGTTCTCGGCGTGCGGTTCCCGGCGTTCGTGGCGCCCGGTTCTCCATCGGATTTCGGCGCGAGAACCTTTTCTGAAGCTCCGCCGCTCCGGAGATCACGGCGCCCGTTCGGTCAAGTTGCCCGTGCGGTCCGGTCGGGGCGGTGTTGGAATGAACGTCCCGGCCCCGCGGGCATCAGCGCGGCTTCGGCCAAGGGGCACCACGAGCGAGGAGCGAGCCGTATGGGCATGGGCCACAGCTTTCACCGCCCCGAGGAACTGACGGGCCTGGTGGCCTACGACCCGGAGGGCGAAAGGATCGGCGGCGTCGAGCAGGTCTACGTCGACGACTGCGCGGGGCGCCCCGAGTGGGTCACGGTGAAGACCGGCCTGTTCGGCACCAAGGAGTCCCTCGCGCCGCTCGCCGGAGCTCGCCGCGAGGGCAACGCCCTGCACATCGCGCACGCGAAGACCACGGTGAAGGATGCGCCCCGGCACGACGTACACCAGCACTTGACGGCCGATGAGGAACGCGAGCTGTACCGCCACTACGGCGTGGACGGTCACGGAACGAACGCCCCCACTCCCGGCGCGGAGTCCCTTTCCGCCGGCCCGCCCGGGGCATCACGGACGGGGACGCCGGCCGGGGGAGTGGCCCGCGAGCCGGTGCGGGCACGGTTGCGAAAGGTGGGCCGGGTGTGAAGTGGACAGAGGTGGACAGTCGATGCGAACGGGCCCCGCGTACCGAGGCGGGGCCGTGGGCCGTTCGCGGGCCGTGGCAGCGGAGCGGCGCGGATGTGCGGATGAAGAAGGAGCGTGTCTGATGGCAGCCAACGACGACCGTGGGGACGACGTCTACCAGCCGGACGGCGGGGACGAAGTCGTGGAGGACACCGGCATCCTGGATCCCGAGGACACATTGAACGACCGGGGAGCCGATCCGTACGACGAGGGCTGGTCCCCGCCCGAGCGGCCGCTGGCCGTGAACCATGCCGGCACCACCGCACAGGAGCAGCACGAGGGCGAGAGCCTCGATCAGCGGCTCGCCGAGGAAGTGCCGGACCCCGAACTCGACTTGGGGGACGACGAGGAGGACCTGGAACTCGCCGACGCCGAGGTGGGCGATCAACGGGCGGGACGGCTCGTCGCCCCCGACGAGGGAGCCCACGAGGACGCCGAGAAAGACATGCTCGCCTCGGACATGGGCATCGACGGAGCGGGCGCTTCGGCCGAGGAGGCCGCGGTGCACCTGATCGACGATGCCGAGGGCACATGGCCCGAGGACGAGCGCTCCTGAGGCTCGCTCCTGAGGCTCGGGGCACAGGGGTGGCTCCTCAGCGCTTGAGGTCGGAGCGGACCAGTGCCGAGGCGAGCCGTGGCAGCTCGTCCGGCGGAACGAGCTGGGCCAGCCCCTTGGCGGTGGACGGCAGGCCCAGCTCGGAAGCGGCTTCCAGGGCCCGGTCGTCGAAGAACGGACGGAGTTCGGGCCACAGCCCCTGGGCCTCATGGCAGAAGATGCCCGCCCCGACCGGGCCGATCCGAGGCACCTCTTGGAGGAGTTCGCGGATCCGTTCCGGGCTGCCGTCCGCCTCTTTCCGCAGCCGTCGCAGGTCGCCGTGCCAGCGTCGGAGGATCAGTTCGGCTCCTTGGACCAGGGCGGTGGCGGTGCTCTCGTCGTAGCGACGGTAATGGGCCCGGCCGAGGGCGTCCACGATCGTCTGCCAGTCCACGGCAGCCATGGCCCGGGCGGTGCGCAGGCGCGCCCGGAACAGTTCGCTTGCGGCCGCGGCGGCGATGTCGGCCTTGATCCGCGTCGAGCACAGCACGGCCAGCACAAGGAGCTGGTAGAGCGGCGACGGCTTGTCGCGCAAGGTGATCCCGGCTTCGTCGGCGTAGCCGCGGCCGTGTTCGCGCAGCAGCTCGGCCAGGGTGGCCTCGATGTTCATGTGCGCCTCGCTCCTCAGGTGGGCTGGTGGGCTGGTGGGGTGGTGGGCTGGCGGGCAACGGGGGCCGGTGGGCCGCCTGCCGTAAGTACGTAGGCCATCCCTTGCCCGGCACGCGTCACGCCACGCTGTAGGTCACACCAAGCTCTGCCTCACGCCACGCCCTCCCTCACGCCACGCTCTGCCGAACCATCGGCCGGCCGCACGGCCCCGCCCGGGATCCGCCGCGCACCGCACCGACGGAGTCATGCTCGCCGCTGCCCTGTCCGCGTGGGACGTCGAGCCAGTCACAGACGCGAGCGGGGGCGGTGCTGTGGGGTGTCCAGCCGATGGACGTACATCCCATGGCTCATGCCCCCCGCGAGGGCGCATCCTCGGACATCAGCTGGTTCAACAGGCTTATGTGTGTGCGGGGTTGTGATGCCTGGCGGGGTGGCGGGTGGTCGTGGATGGTACGTGCTCAGCGGGCGCTGCCGAGGTCGCGGTCGGCCTCGCTGCCCTGGAGCATGAGGGTGGTTTCCTCGATGCGGCGGAAGCGGCCGTCGGAGGTGAGGTCGGCGAAGACATAGATCTCCATGGCGACGGTGGTGCCGTCGGTCTTGGTGATGTGGCAGGTGTGGCGGTCGGCGTACTTGGCGCCGTCGTACAGCTCCTCGTGCACGTCGACGTGGCCGTGGGCGACGATGCCGCGCAGGTGCTCGATGTGGTCGAGGAACGCGGCGCGGTCGGCCCACTCGCCGTCCGTGCGCTGGCGGTAGTCGGGGGCGAAGTGCTGGTCGGCGGCCTCGGCCAGCGTAATGTCGCGGTTGAAGAGCAGGTCGTTGAGGGCGGCCTCGATGCCGGTGCGGGTCATGGGAGTTCCTTCCGGGGAAAGGGCGAGAGCGAGTAATGCGTGCGTTGCGCACGCTTCGCCCCAACCGTAGCACCGAATGCGTGCGGCGCGCACGCGTTGAGGTCAACGTCTTCAGCCGCTGGGTGATTTGGGCGCCCGTAGTCGACGTCGGCCGACCCGCAGTCGCGGGCGTGGCGGGCGTCTGGGTTCGGCCCTGCGCTCCGCGTGCGACCCATCGCCCGACGACGGGCCTGCCCCGTGAATATGGCTCATGCGAATATGAGTTCATGACTCAACGAAAGCCTGCGGGGATGAGCTTTGAGTCCTGGGTCGATCGGCAGATCCGGGAGGCGGAGGAGCGGGGCGAATTCACGCGTCTCGCCGGCATCGGAGAGCCACTGCCCGATGAACGGGCGCCGTACGACGAGATGTGGTGGATGAAGCGGAAGATGACCCAAGAGGGTCTCTCTGTCGTCGCCTCGGGCTCGCTCGGCCTGCGAAAAGAGGCTGAGGACGCACTGGTGGAGGCGGCCGCCGCGCCCTCCGAGCGCAGGGTGCGGGCCATCCTGGAACCGGTCAACGAGAAGATCGCGGCCAATCTGCGGATGCCACCGCCGGGGCCGCCGTTGGGCCGCGGAGAGATCGACGTCGAGGCGTTCCTGCGGGAGTGGCGTGAGGCCCGCGGCCAGGAGGGCCAGGGTGCGCGCTCTGTCGGAGGCGAGCCGGGCGGGGCGCCGGTCCGGAGGGGATCCTGGATGCGGCGCCTGCGCAAGGGCTCTCACGAGTCCGCGGCGGCTTCCGGCGCCGACGGGTCAGCGAAGCCCTGACTCTTCCGGTGCCCGCGTTGGCAACTGGCGTGCCAACAGGGTCGCGGGGCGGGGGAGTTGGAGCTCGGGTGCCGATGGTCGACGGGCCGGTGCGGTGGCCGAACACGACAGAGGGTGAGGGCCCCGCGCTTGAAGCGGGGCCGTCGTTTGCCTCTCCGTGCGCCCCCTCATGTGCTCTCTTCGAGAGCCTTCGTGGGCGTCACGCGGGCCCTTCGCCTGCGGTCAGGAAGCCGCGCATGTACCCGGCCACGGTGTCGAGATGGCTTTCGAGCAGGAAGTGCCCGCCGCCGGGAACGAGGTGAACTTCCGCGTCCGGCAAGTCCCTTGAGAAGGCGCGGGCGCCGTCGGGGCCGAAGATCTCGTCGCCCGCTCCCCAGACCGCGAGGAGCGGCACCTGGCGTTCGCGGAAGTAGGCGTGCAGCCGCGGATAGAGGGGCGGATTGCTGGCGTAGTCGAGGAACAGGGCGAGTTGTACGAGGTCGTTGCCCGGTCGGCTGACCTCGCGGTGGTCGGTGGTCCACGTGTCGGGGTCGACCAGCTCGGGCCGGGCCACTCCGTTCAGGTACTGCCAGCGAATGGCGTCGAGCGAGAGCGCACCGCGCACGGCGGGTTCGGTCTCGGGGCCGGGATTCGCCCAGTACTCCCGCACGGGCTTCCAGAAATCCGCTATGAAGCCCTCCTCGTACGCGTTGCCGTTCTGGGTGACCACCGCGGTGACCGCCTCCGGATTGCGCAGCGCGAGCCGCCACCCGATGGGCGCCCCGTAGTCCTGGACGTAGATGGCGTAGCGGGTGACGTCGAGCTGGGCCAGCAGGGCCTCGGTGACGTCGGTGAGCGCGTCGAAGGTGTAGGTGAACGCGTCGACGGACGGGGCGTCGGAGTTGCCGAACCCGAGATGGTCCGGCGCGATGACGTGGAACCGGTCGGCCAGCGCGGGAATGAGATGGCGGAACATGCGCGAGCTGGTGGGGAACCCGTGCAGGAGCACGAGGGTGGGTGCCTCGCGGGGGCCCGCCTCGCGGTAGAAGACGCGGTGTGACCCCACGGTCGCGTACTGGTGCCGGATCTCAACCATGGCTAACCCCTTCACATACCTATGACGGTTACTTCGCATGTCCAGTAGACGCCTGGAGGAGTAACCTGTCAATCGACTTGATGGAGTTAGCTGGAATCAGCGGGAAAGGTGGCGGCCGTGCTGGACGAGCAAGCCCTCATGGAGGCGCTGAACAGCACTCCTGTCGTGGACGGCCAACCTCTTGACCTGTGGCACGCGGACCACGAGGTGGACAGCTGGGCGCGGAAGCACGGTGGCGGGGGCGGCGACGAGGAGCGCCGATGGCTGCGCACCGCACGGGACGCGCTCCAGGCGGTGGAGTCCGGCGAGGCGGCGGAGTCCCGGCTGCGGCGGGTCCTGGCGGGCGTTCGCCGGACCCCCGAGCCCAGCGCGGCGGGCGTCGCCTGGCATCTGGAGGTGGCACCGGAGCGGCGGCTCGCGGTGGAACTCGTCCTGGCGTGGGCGGACGTGAAGGAGCGTATGCCCGGTCGTCTGCGGCCCTGCGAGAATCCCGAATGCCGCCTCTTCCTCCTGGACCGCAGTCGAGCGAACACGGCACGGTGGTGCTCCATGAAGACGTGCGGAAACCGGCTCAAGGCCCGCCGCCACCAGGCCCGCGCACGCGAAACCCCGGGCTTGGACTAGAGCGCAGGACCCGCCCCGCGAGGGGGCACGCCCGGCCGAAGGGTGCTCTCCTGCTGCCGGTCGGCAGCTCTCGGCTCGGAGGTGGACGGCTTCGGGGTGTGCCCCGGGGTGGGGGCCGCCAGGTCGCGCAGGAGCGGGGCATCGTGGCTGGGGCTGCCGGGCTGCCGGGCTGCCGGGCTGCCGGGCTCGGCGGTGCAGACGCCGATGCGCCGGCCGGGGGCGCCTTCGATGTGGAGGGACTGGACGGTGAGGGTGACCGGTTCCGAGCTGAGGGTGGCGGAAGCTCCTCTGAGCGGGCTTGCGTCGGCTGACCTCGTGGCGGTCCCACCGTCCGGCGAACTCGGGGCTCTTGAGGAGGAGTTCGCCGATGAGGTCAATGAGGTCGGGAGCGTCGGGGGCGGTACCGGCAGTGGCGGGCAGCCCGGCCAAGCAGGACGTGATCTGCCGGTCCCAGTCCGTGAAGAGGTCACGGGCAGCGGGATGCTGGAACGGGTGGCGGGCGAGGTTGCGGTGCGCGGCCGGCCGGGGGTGCGGCGCGTGCCGGTGCCGAGGGTCAGGCCGACCTGGCCGGGCTCTCCGGGTGCGGCGGGCAAGCGGATAGCGGCCCAGCTCGGCGCCCTCGCTGTCCGCGCCCTCGGATGCCGTGCCTTCCCGTCACACACCGTCCGCACCGTGCCACGGCCGCGTCCGCACCGTGCCACGGCCGCGTCTGCACCGTGCCACGGCCGCGAGAGGGGCCCTAGCACCGGCCCCGAAGAGCCCGCCCTGTCGGACCGGCTCGACAGTCGGCTCAGTACGAGTTGTGGGACTGCCAGAACGACCAGGCTCCGCACGGGCTGCCGTAACGCTGGTTCATGTAGTTGAGGCCCCACTTGATCTGGGTCGCCGGATTGCTCTGCCAGTCGGAACCCACGCTGCTCATCTTGGAGCCGGGCAGCGCCTGTACCAGACCGTAGGCACTGCCGTTGGTGGCGCGGTAGTTCCAGCTCGACTCGTTGTTCACGATGTTGCTGAAGCACTGGAACTGGTCGGCCGGGACGATCTGCCGGGCGATCGCCTGGACATCGGATATCGAGTAGGAACTCTGGACCTGGAAGGTGGTCCGGTCCGACGAGCGGCTGGCGGCCTCGGTCTTGAGATCGCGGGCCTTGGCCTCCTTGTCGGCCTTCTCCTTGGCCGCGTCCGCCTTGCTCTTGTCGGCCGCGTCCTTCTTGGCCTTGGCGTCCTGCGCGGCGCGCATGCGCGCGGCCTCCTCGGCGGACTTCTTCGCCGCAGCGTTCGCCTGCGCGGACTGGGCGTCCGCCTGCTGGGTCAGGGACGCCGTCTGCACCTGAGCCTGCTGCCCGGCCGGGAGGTCGGCCAGCAGCGTCGAATCGGCCGCGGACGCCTGGAGACCGTCACTCGCGGCGGAGGGGCTGCCCGCGCCGGCGCCGACCACGGCGCCGATGGTGGTGACAGCCGTGGCGGACGCCACCGCGAACCCCCGGACTCGGCTCGTGCGCGGGGACTGAACGCGCGAGTGGCCGGGGCCGGTGCGCTCGGCGGAACGGGCTTGCTCGTTGGCGGGCATCGGGTCCTCTTGCGAACTGTGGGCACGCGGTGCCGGACGGACGAAGCACCGGCCAGGTGCGGGCGGCCGGGAGGCTCCAGGGAGGAGTGCGCAATCGTTCCAGGGCACGCCAACGCTTCGCTAACGCCTTCGTGGCTGGAACGTTGGCCCGAGCCTACCTCGCACGCCCGATCAAGTCGGCCCGAGGGCAGCACAGTTGGACGTGCTGCCCTGCTAGAGGAAGCTGCTCCCCCTGTCCCAGCCCTCAGCGGGCGTCGCCGAGCACGATGTCCTTGGTCTCGGCCACCGCGGCCCGCCGCCCCGGGGCCCTCTGGAAGGACCAGTACAGATTCGTGTGTGCGATGACCTGGGCCGGAACCGGAGCACCCCATGCCGTCCTGTCGCCCGCCGTGTGCGCGTCCCCGACCAGGGTCACGTCGTACCCCCTGGTGAAAGCGCCGTGGAGCGTCGAGCGGATGCACGCGTCGGTCTCCGCGCCGGCGATGACGAGCCGCCCCACGCCGAGCCCGGACAGGACCTTCTCCAGCGTGGTGTCCTCGAAGGCGTCGCCGTACGTCTTCTCGACGAGGGGCTCACCGTCTCCCGGAGCGAGCTCCGGCACGATCCGCCAGTCCTCACTGCCGTGGGTGAGTTCGTCGTCGGAGTGCTGGACCCAGACGACCGGCACGCCCTCCGCCCGGGCCCGCTCGACCAGGCCGGCGATGTTCGCGACCACCGTGTCACGGCCGTGGGCCCCGGCTACGACGCCGTTCTGCACGTCGACGACGAGGACGGCGGTGTTGGGCCGGTTCTCCAGTGCGGTCATTCCTGCTTCCCCCTGCTCGTGGCGGGCGCCTGCGCACCCGCCGTGTCCTTCTTGACTGCGTACCTCATCGCGTACGTCATCGTGTACTTCGCTACGTGGCACGGTAGTCGCACCGACTGACATCGGGGCGGCGGGGCGGGACGGCCGGCGGCCGTGTTTCCGGCTCGTGGAGTGGTGCCGGGCGTGGGGTCCGGCGGAGCCGGCACCGTGGCGGGGGAGTGGCGGACGGGGTGTCGGAGGCGCATGCGACACTCGCTCCATGCTGGGTGTGACCGATCTTCCGACCTATCTCGCCGGCCTGGTACTGATCATCCTTCTGCCGGGCCCCAATTCGCTGTACGTGCTGTCCGTCGCTGCCCGCCGAGGGGTGCGCACCGGGTACGCGGCCGCCGCCGGGATCTTCACCGGGGACACGGTCCTCATGACGTTGTCCGCGCTCGGCGCGGCCTCGCTGTTGCAGACGACACCGCTGCTGTTCGCCGTGGTCAAGTACGCGGGCGCGGGCTATCTGGCCTGGATGGCGTTCGGCATGCTTCGCCAGGCGGTCGGCATGTGGCGGTCCCGGCACGAGCAGGCGCGGGAGCAGAGTGCCGCGGCCACGGAGTCGGCGGGGGAGCGCCCCTATCGGCGCGCGCTGATGCTGAGCCTGTTCAACCCGAAGGCGATCTTGTTCATGCTCTCGTTCTTCGTGCAGTTCGTACAGCCCGGCTACGCCTACCCCGCCCTGTCCTTCCTGCTGCTCGGCACGCTGCTCCAGCTCGGCAGCTTCCTGTACCTGTCGACGCTGATATTCAGCGGCACCCGCCTCGCCGCCGCCTTCCGCCGCCGCAAGCGGCTCTCAGCGGGCGCGGCATCGGCGGCCGGCGCGCTCTTCCTGGGCTTCGCAGTGAAGCTGTCCCTCAGCGGCGTCTGAGAGTGCGCGGCGATTGATGGTGCGCGGCGTCTGATGGTGCGCGGCGACTGGTTGCGTGCGGCACCGCGCCGCGTGTACGGCGGGGTCCCCTGTGCGGGGCCGCGGCATCCTGGCGCAGCGCTGGGCGGCCGAGCCTGTCGGCATCGCTCCAGCCATGGCCCGTGCTGCAGTTGGGGGCGCACAAGGCGCGCAAGGCGCACGATCGGCGCACTCAGGTAGAAGATCAATTCGACCGCGCCCCTGCGGGTGAAGGGCCCCTCGGCAAGATCGTCGCGTTGTTAGCGTCCTGGCTGTGACTGATCTGATGGCGTCCGGCCCCGAGCCGGACTCTCTCGTGCTGCCTTCGCACCGCGAGATGAGCGAATCGTTTCACCCCGTACTGCTGGACCCGGCCCGTCCCGTGGATGCCGCGGCTCTGGCCGCGCTGCGGGAGTCGGACCGGCTGCGGGAGGTCCATGACCGGATCGAGAGCCAGGTGGCGGAGCTGCTGTGCTGCCTGGCTCCGCACGAGGCCTTCGACCAGCGGGCTCTGGACCGCGCGGTCGACGAGATGCTGGACGGACGTCCGGAGGTGTACGGCAGATGGGTCTGGTACCCGTGGTCGGGGCGGCTCGTCCATGTGCTGCCCGAGGCGGAGTTCCGTCTTGTCCGCACGGACCGCAATCGCGACAAGATCACCCGCGAGCAGCAGGAGGGCCTGTTGCGGCGCCGCGTGGGTGTCATCGGGCTCTCCGTCGGCAGCAGCGCCGCGCTGACCTGCGCCATGGAGGGCGTCGGAGGCGCCTTCCGCCTGGCGGACTTCGACCGGATCAGCCTGTCGAACCTGAACCGGCTGCGGGCCGGAGTGCATGAACTGGGCTTGGAGAAAAGCGTGCTGTGCGCCCGGCGCATGTACGAACTCGACCCCTACCTGGACATCGAGATCCACCGCGGCGGGGTCACCGAGGACACCATCGACGCCTTCTTCGGCGAGGAGGACGACGGTCTGGACATCCTGGTCGAGGAGTGCGACACCCCCTGGGTGAAGGTCGCGGCGCGCGAACAGGCCCGGCGGCGCCGCGTTCCCGTCCTCATGGACACCAACGACCGCGGCCTGCTCGACATCGAACGCTTCGACCTCGAACCCGACCGGCCGCTCTTCCACGGCCGCGTCGGCGATGTGACTTCCGCCGGCCTCCGTGACCTGGCTCCGGAGGCCGCCGTTCGTCTGCTGCTCGACATCGTCGACGGACAGCGACTGAGCGCCGCCATGATCGAGGCGCTCACCCGTATCGGTCAAACCCTCACCAGCTGGCCCCAGTTGGCCAGCGGAGTCGTGCTGGGCGCCGCACTCGTCACCGAGACGGCCCGCCGGATCCTGCTCGGCGAACCGCTGCCATCGGGCCGCCACTACGTCGACCTCGACGCACTGATCCCGACCCCGGCGACCGTGCCCGCACCCCACGGAGCCTCCCGGTGAACCGGGTCCCCGACCTCCGAGGCGACCACCTGCGGCTGCGGGAACTGCATGCCGACGACCACGAGGCCTTCGCCCGTATCCTCACGCACCGCGTGTTCACCCGGTACCTCGGCATCGACCGCATGGACGCGCGTCAGGCCCACGACACCTTCGCCCAGAGCCTCGCCCAGCCCCACACCCACCCGCGACGCAAGTACACCCTCGCGGTCTGCGCCCTGGACGACGACAGCCTCGTGGGCACGATGGGGCTGCTCATGGAGGACTACGGCAGCAACGCGATGCTCACCAGCCTGGTCCTGCTGCCGGGCAGCCCGGTCCAGGGCCACGGTCATGAGGCCGGGCGGCTGTTGATGGCGTACGCCTTCGGACAGCTGGGCCTGCACCGCATCTGGGCCGGTCACCGCAGCGACCACTCCCGCATGCCGCAGGTGATGCACGCGGCCGGCCTACGCCCCGAGGCCACACTCCGTCAGCTCTTCAGGACCAGCGGCTGCTGGCACGACGTCACCACGTACGCCGCCGTGGCCCCCGAGTGGAAGACCCAGGCCAGCGCCAACGAACTCGCCATCTTCGACGGGGCGGCCCGTTGCGAGGAGGGGAGTCTCGAAGAGGGGCGTGTCGAAAGGGGGCTTGACGAGGAAGGCCGTACCGAGGCGGGTCGTGTCGAAGAGATGCGCGTCACCGCTTCCACGCCCGTCCCGGACCAGTCCGTGAGCACCCCTCCCGTGAGCGTCGGATAGGTCCGCACACCCGCCCCCGCGCGACGGGGAATCGGCGGACCGTGCGGCTCCGGCCGGAGCTCACGGTCCGCACAGCCGGTCCAGCGCGGACCGGCTCGCATCATCCGCGGCGCGGTGGATCACCAAGCGTTGGCCCGGATCCTGAAGTGGGACGAGCACCTCGAAATCCACCGCGATCACACCGACCCCGGGATGCCGCAGCACCTTGTGCCCGCGCCCGCTGCCGTCGATGGCCCCTGTGGCCCACAGGGTCGCGAACTCCGCGTCGTGAGCGACGAATTCGGCGATCAGATCACTCAACACCCGATCCTCCGGATGCGCGGCCCACGCGGCGCGCAGATGGGCGACCCCCTCCCGTACGACGCGTTCGCGGTCGACGTAGAACTCCCGTACTTCCGGATGCATCAAGCACAGCCACATCGCATTGCGCCGGGTCGGCGGGAGGGTGGTGAAATCGACCAGGAGCCTTGCCATTTGGTCGTTCCAGGCCAGGATGTCGAAGCGGTGGTTCATCAGCATGGCCGGCAGCGGCGACAGATCGGTGACCAGCCGGGACAGCGAGGGTGCGGCAGTCGTCGTGGGCCCGTCGGTGTCGCGGTGGCGCTGCTGGGTGAGGTTGAAGAGATAGGCGCGTTCGTCCGGTGCGAGACGCAGCGCCCGCGCCAGTGAGTCCACCACGGTCGCCGAGGGGCGCAGCCCACGGCCCTGTTCCAGTCGCACGACGTAGTCGATGCTGACGCCGGCCAGCTCGGCGACCTCTTCACGGCGCAGCCCCGGCGTGCGACGGGCCCGCTGGCGCGCGGGCAGGCCGAAGTCGGCGGGGTCCAGGCGTTCGCGCCTCGTTCGAAGGAAGGCGGCCAGCTCCTGCGTCGGGTCAACGGTGCGGGTCATCATGTCCGGTCCAACAACCAGGGTGGGACTGGCGTTCCCAGGAACTTCCCTCCCTTACCCGGTGCGTGGGGTGAACGCAGACTCTCTTTCGGCAAGAGACCGCAAACACCATGAACCATCACAGGAGAACACGATGTCGCTCACCCTCGACACCTATCGGCTGCTCGGCCGCTCCGGACTGCGGGTCTCCCCGCTGGCGTTGGGCGCGGCGACGTTCGGCACCGAATGGGGCTGGGGCGCCGAGCGGGACGAGGCGCGCAAGCTGTTCGACCGCTATGTGGAGCGCGGCGGCAACTTCATCGACACGGCTGTCACGTATACGAACGGCAGCTCCGAGCGCCTGCTGGGCGAATTCGCCCACGCCCACCGCGAGAGCCTCGTCCTCGCGACGAAATACTCGACGCAGCGCCGGCCGGACGACCCGAACTCCGGGGGAAGCCACCGCAAGAACCTTTTCGCGTCCGTGGAGACCAGCCTGCGACAGCTGAACACGGACTACATCGATCTGCTCTACCTTCACGTCTGGGACTTCACCACGCCGGTCGAGGAGATCCTGCGTGGCATGGACGACCTGGTCCGGCAGGGCAAGATCCTGTACGTGGCGATCTCCAACGCTCCGGCCTGGCAGGCGTCGCGCATGCAGGCCATCGCCGATCTGCGCGGCTGGTCACCCCTGGTCGCGCTCCAGATCGAGTACAGCCTGATCCAGCGGGCCGGGGAGCGTGACCTGATCCCCATGGCCCGGGAGATGGGCCTCGGGGTGGTCCCGTTCTCGCCGATGGGTGGCGGGGTGCTCACTGGCAAGTACAGTCGCGACGATCTGACGGCAACGGCAACGGCAACGGCAACGGCAACGGCAACGGCAACGGCAACGGCCACCGGATCCGGCGAGAGCACCCGCAAGAGGCTCAACCAGACCATGGGCAGTGTCACCGAACGCAACCTCGCCATCGCCGACACGGTGCGGGAGGTCGCCACGGAGCTGGGCCGTACGCCGGCTCAGGTCGCCCTGGCCTGGACCCTGCACAGCCCCGGCGTGACGGCCCCGATCATCGGCGCTCGCACCCTCGCGCAGCTGGACGACAACCTGGGCGCCCTGGAGGTCGACTTCACCGCGTCCCAACGCGCCCGCCTCGACGATACGGACTCGGCCGACCTCGGCTATCCGCACGCCTTCCTCGCGAGCGAGTTCGCCCGCACTCTGACCCAGGGCGCCCTGAGGATCGAAGCCCGCGGCTGACGCGGCCGAACTGCCCCTGACTGTAGGCCTGTTGGAAAGAAGTCCGGTCTGGAAAGGGATCCGATGATGCGGCCGGCTTTCACGGCCGTCCCCCAGGGGTAGATTGCGCGCCATGACCGAACTGGGGGCCCCGAACTGGTTGCCTGGCCCGCTCAGGACCGACCGGCTCGTGCTTCGCGAGCCGGAGGCCCGGGACCGTGCGGCGTTCATCGAGCTGTTCAGCTCGCCCGAGGTGGGCACGTACGTAGGCGGGCCGCGGCCGCGTGATGAGTTGGAGAACGAGCTGCCGGGGACGCCCACGAGGCGCCCCGGCCTTTTCGTGATCGAGCGCGGCGGAGCGATGATCGGCATCATTGAACTCAACCGCCGCGAAGAGCAGCGGCGGACGTATGTCCGTGCCGGGGAGGCCGAACTCGGCTATCTGCTGCTGCCGGAGGCGTGGGGGCACGGGTACGCCGCCGAGGCGTGCACGGCCGCGCTTGGCTGGTTCGCCGAAGCGAGTCCTGGCGAGCCGGTGCTGCTCTGCACCCAGATCGCCAATGACCGCTCGATGCGCCTCGCGGCGAAGCTGGGGTTCACCGAGGTGAGACGGTACGAGGCCTGGGGCGCCGCACAGTGGATGGGCGTGTGGCCCCCACCCTGCGGCGCTCCGCCGGCCGGCGGTCCGCTTGGGTCTACGCCGGGCCGAGCTATCGATGATCAGTCCCCGCGGCGTTGTCGAGGTCCTGCTTGACCGGCTCTACGGCTGCCCGCAGGGGCCAGTCGGGCGGAGTGAATTCCTGGGAGAGGTCGAGCAGGAAGGGCACTCCGGGCTTCTCCGGTGTCCACCCTTGCGCGTGCGCCATGCGGATGGCGCCGGCCACATCCGCGGGCAGCACGGGCCTGGCGGAGATCGCGAACCAATTGCTCGGATGTGGCTGGTCGGTGGTGACAACCATAATGGCGCCGGTCGCCTCGGCCCGTTCGACAGCGTAGGCCAGCGGACGCCAGACCAGTCCTTGGGCATAGGTCGCTCGGCCCCGGACTCGCCATCGGTAGGCGACACCGTCGACGGTGATGCGGCGTGAGCCCTTCTTGACCAGAGCCATGGCGTTTCCTCATCTGCCGGACGGATCAACGGTGCTCGGCGATCCCGTTGAAAGGGATTCGTTCTGTCTGGCGACCGACCCGGTGGGCGGCGTCGGCCCACGCCAGTCCGCCGATCTGCTGTACGGCACCGTGATCGTCGTAGGCGTCCAGGCGTCGACCACGGTCGATTTGGCGCAGGACGCGATCCTGCCCAGCCGCGAGCCGGCCCGTCAACCGGGTTTGCCGCCCCTGGGACCCGGGTGACGGGGGACGGGTGGCTGTGCGCCGGCCGTGCCCGGGTCGAACGGTGTCCGCCCCAAGCTGTCACACTATTCACCGTCTTCGTGGCAGGGGCGGGCGAGGATGGGCGGGGGCGGGGGCGGGGGCGGGGGCGGGGGCGACGGGCATCAGGCGGTTGATGTCCGAACGCGGAACAAGCCTCGGTCAACGCTTCGAAAGGTGGTCGCGCAGCACCTTCTCCAAGGTGATGGGCTCGCGGCCGATCAGCTCGGCCAGGGTCGGATCGATCGTCGCGAACTCGCCGGCCCTGGCAGCCGCGAAGATACCGAGCAACTGGTCCGCGGTCTCCACCGGGACGCCCTGGGTCACGAGCTGGGCGCGGAACTGATCGCCGGGGCTGGTGGTCCTCGTGACGTGCCGGCCCGTGATCTCGGTCGTGATGGCGGCTATGTCGTCGAAGGTGAGGGCCTGACCCGCCGTGAGCGGTGGGGTCGGGCCGTCGAAGCGGCCTTCGTCGGCCAGGATGGCGGCGGTCGCGTCGGCGAGGTCGGCGTGCGCGGTCCAGGCGACCGGCCCGTCCGCGGGGAGGGCGAGCTCACCGGATTCCGCCGCGTTCCCGAGGAAATGCGCGGCGCTGGTGGCGTAGAAGCCGTTGCGCAGCGCGGTGAACGGCACGCCGCAAGCGCGCAGTTCGTCCTCCGTTGCGGCGTGATCGCGGCACGCGTGGAAATGCGATGCCGCACTGGACCCCATCTGGCTGGTGTACAGGATGCGGCGGGCGCCCGAGGCGACGGCCGCTTCGATCGCGGTGCGGTGCTGCTTCACGCACTCGTCGCCCATTTTGTCGACCGAGACGATGAGCACCTGAGAGGCGCCCTCGAAGGCATGGGCCAGGCCGGCGGGGTCGGTGAAGCTGCCTTGCCGGACACGGACGCCCTGGTCGGCCAGTGTCCGTGCCCTCTGCGGGTCGCGCACGCTGACGCCGACCCGGGCGGCCGGCACTCGGGTGAGCAGCCTCTCGACGATCTGGCGTCCCAGCTGTCCGGTGGCTCCGGTCACGATGATCATGATGTGCGCTCCTGTGCTCACGAAGACTGGTTCCAGTGGAATCAATTGAACGGTACCACTGATAATAACGACGAAACCACACGTGCGATATCGTTGATTCATGGCATCGCGTGAGCATGGTCAAGAGGGCGTTCCTGCGGGCAGGTCCGGCACCGCATCCCCAGCGCGGGAGCAGCCCCGGCAGCGAGTGATAGACGCCGTCATCGGGCTCCTGACGCGCGAGGGCCGTGACGCGGTCACGACCCGAGCGGTCGCCGACGCGGCGGGCTTGCAGCCCCCCGCCATCTACCGGCTGTTCGGCGACAAGGACGGGTTGCTCGACGCGGTGGCCGAGTACGGCTTCACCGCGTTCCTCGCGACCAAGCGCGTCGACCCCGACCCGCAGGACCCCATCGAGGACCTGAGGGCGGGCTGGGACATGGCGACCGAATTCGGTCTCGCCAACCCCGCGCTCTTCACGCTGATGTACAGCGAACCCACCCGGGCCGACTCCGCCGCGTTCAAGGCGGGCATGGAAATCCTGAGAGGCCGAGTCCGGCGGCTGGCCGCAGGCGGCTGGCTCCGAGTGGATGAGGAACTCGCGGCTCAGATCATTCATGCCACGGGGCGTGGTGCGGTGCTCACCTGGCTGTCGTTGCCTCAAGACCGGCGCGACCCGGCCCTGTTGACCGCGCTGCGCGAAGCCATGGTCGCCGCCGTCACCAACGAGCGGCCGGCCGTTCGGCACCCGGGCCCGGCAGGCGCCGCCCGCGCCTTGCGCGCCGCGCTGCCCGACCAGACGAACCTCAGTGTCGCCGAGCAGCACCTGCTGGGGGAGTGGCTGAACCGCCTTGCCGCCGAAGGATGACCGGGACGGCCCGTGCGTCGACGTCTACGTCCATGTCCCTGTCGGAGGGCGCAACAGCAAAGGCCAGGAGAGATCTCTCCTGGCCACTCTCAACTTATAGCGGGCCGGGGGGCTTGCCGCAAGGCCCCCGTGCGGGCGCAGAATCATCGGCCGAGGCCACAACCTGCGGAAATGAGGGCACTACGTGCGTGTGTTGTTGTCGACGTCCCGGGGACGCGCTGGCGTCGAACCGGCCAGGCGATCGGACGGGTGCGTTCCGCACCCCCGGGCGGGCCGGCCGAACCGCCCGCCGGAACCCAGGCATCCCGGCGCGGAGGCGGGCCTCATCAGGGGTTCCGCAGAAGTGGATGCGCCGGTGATTCGACGGGGCGGCGCAGAGCGCCGGAGCCCCGCTGTCTCGGAGGTGTCGAAGTGAGCGAGCGGTATGTGAGGGACCTCCGCGAGGTGGACCAGACACAGATCGCAGCCGTGGGAGGCAAGGGCGCGCACCTGGGCGAACTGTCCCGGATCGAAGGGATCCACGTACCCGGCGGTTTCTGCGTCACCACTGACGCCTTCCGGCGCATCGTGGCGGAAGCACCGTCCATGAGCGATCTGCTCGACGACTTGTCGCGCTTGAGCGCGGACGACCGGGACGGAATCCGCACGCTCAGTGAGCGGATCCGTCGGACGGTCGAAGGGATTGTCGTCCCGGACGATCTCGCGGAGGCGATCAGCGGTGCGTATGCCCGGCTCGGTGGGCGAGCCGCCTGTGCCGTCCGGTCCAGCGCCACGGCGGAGGACCTGCCGACGGCCTCGTTCGCCGGTCAGCAGGACACGTATCTGAACGTCGTGGGCCCGACGGAGATCCTGCGGCACATCGCCCGGTGCTGGGCCTCGCTCTTCACCGAGCGGGCCGTAACCTATCGCCGGCGCAACGGCATCGACCATCGGTCGGTGCGCATGGCCGTCGTCGTCCAGCAGATGGCCTTCCCGCAGGCGTCCGGCATCCTGTTCACGGCCGACCCCGTTTCGGGCAATCGTAAGGTCGCCACCGTGGACGCCGGCTTCGGCCTCGGCGAGGCATTGGTTTCCGGGCTTGTGAACCCGGACGTCTTCACGGTGCGGGGCGGCGACATCATCGCGAAGACGATCGCCGCCAAAGAGCGCGCCATTGACGCCAGGCCCGACGGCGGTACGCACGAAGTGGCGATCGACGCCGACCGGCAGCGGCAGCCCGCGCTGACGGATGCGCAGGTCCTGCGGCTCGTCCGGCTCGGGCGGCGGATCGAAGCGCATTTCGGGCGTCCGCAGGACATCGAATGGTGTCTGGTCGACGACGACTTCCGGATCGTCCAGAGCCGGCCGATCACGACGCTGTTCCCCATCCCCGAGGCCGACGACACGGAGAACCACGTCTACGTCTCCGTCGGGCACCAGCAGATGATGACCGACCCCATGAAACCCCTCGGGGTCTCCGTGTGGCAGCTGACGGCCATGGCGCCGATGCACGAGGCGGGCGGGCGGTTGTTCGTCGATGTCGCCCGGCGTCTCGCCTCGCCCGGCACCCGTGCCGGTCTCCTGGACCTCATGGGAAGGGGCGACCCGCTGGTCAGGGACGCCCTGGAGACCGTCCTCGAACGTGGTGACTTCATCCCCTCGCTCCCGGAGACGGGCCCCGGCGCGCAGCCGCCCGGCGGCTCGGGCGCCATGGCTGAGCAGACCCCCCACGGGCCCGACCCGGCCATCGTCACCGAGCTGATCGAGCGCAACCGGGCCTCCAACGCCGCCCTGGAGCGGGACATCCGGACGAAGACGGGGCCGGCACTCTTCGACTTCCTTCTGGAAGCCTTCGCTGAGCACAAACGAGTGCTCAGCGATCCGCTGAACCTACAGGCGATCATGGCCGGGATGGAGGCCACATGGTGGCTCAACGACAGGCTGTACGAGTGGCTCGGCGAGAAGAACGCGGCTGACACGCTCACGCTGTCCGCCCCTGACAACATCACGTCGGAGATGGGTCTTGACCTGCTCGATGTCGCGGACGTGATCCGCCCGCATCCGGAGATCGTGACGTTCCTACAGGGCGTTCACGAGGACGGCGTTCACGAGGACGGCCTTCACGATGGCCTCTCCGGCGGTGGCCATCACGACGACGGCTTCCGCGCCGATGGCCTTCCCGACGAGGGAGTCCAGGACCAAGGTGTCCGGAGCGGGAGCTTCCTGGACGCATTGGCGAAGCTCCCGGGCGGCATCGAAGCACATGACGCCATCGCGGCCTACCTCGACCGATACGGCATGCGCTGTGCCGGCGAGATCGACATCACGAGGCCTCGCTGGGCGGAGCGCCCCATGACACTCGTGCCCGCGATCCTCGACAACGTCAGGAACTTCGAGCCCGGTGCCGCCGAACGGCGCTTCGAGCGGGGTCGGCAGAAGGCGCTGGAGAAGGAACAGGACATCCTGTCGCGCTTGCGGGCGCTGCCTGACGGCGCGCAACGCGCCGACGACACGAAGCGGATGATCGATCAGGTCCGGGCCTTCATCGGGTACCGGGAGTACCCCAAGTACGGCATCGTCAGCTGCTCCTTCATCTACAAGCGGGCCCTGCTGCGCGAGGCCGAGCTTCTCGTGCGGGCCCGGGTGATTGCCGAGCGCGAGGACATCTACTACCTCACGTTCGAGGAACTCCGGGACGCCGTCCGCTCGCATCGGGCGGACGGCCGGCTCATCGAGCGGCGCAAGGAAGCGTTCCGGGCGTACCAGGCCCTCACCCCGCCCCGGGTGCTCACCTCGGACGGTGAGGCGGTGACGGGTACGTACCGGCGTGACGACGTCCCGGCCGGTGCACTGGCCGGCCTTCCGGTGTCCGCCGGTACGGTCGAGGGCAGGGCCCGCGTCATCCTGGACATGGCGGACGCCGACATCGAAGCGGGAGACATCCTGGTCACGACGTTCACGGATCCCAGCTGGTCCCCGCTCTTCGTCGGTATCGCGGGGCTGGTGACGGAGGTGGGCGGTCTGATGACCCATGGCGCGGTGATCGCGCGGGAGTACGGATTGCCGGCGGTCGTGGGTGTGGAGCGGGCCACCCGGTTGATCCGGGACGGGCAGCGGATCCGCGTGCACGGAACCGAGGGGTACATCGAGATCCTGTCCTGACGGCGGGCCCGTGAGCCGCAGCGGACCCATGGGCACCGGCTTCCCGCGTACGCACCGGCGCCCTGGTGCACCGGCTTCCCGGTGTGTCCTGCACCAGCGCCCCTCAGGTGTGCCGGTGGACGCCACGGATGCGGATCGGACCGCGAGCCGTCTGCGGGTCGACCGGTCGGCCGCCCTGAAGGACCTCCACCTCGCCCTTCGCGACCAGTCGGCGAGCCGCGCGCCGGGTCGGCTCCATCAGCGCGCGCCAGCCGTCGTCGTCCCCTTCGTACGCCGCCCGCGCGGCGTCGGAGGGGCAGATCGAGGAGCTTGCGGACCGCGCCTTCAGCAGCTCCAGGATGGTCCGCTCAAGTCGCCGGTCTGTCTCTGTTTCGCCGTCCGCCACGCTTCCAGTGTCGCCCGGGCGATCGCGGGTGCAAGGCGGCGTGGCGCACACGGTTCGAACGGAGCCGGTGTCCCCGTGATCCGGTGTCCATGTGATCCGGCGTCCCCGTGATCCGGCGTCCCCGTGATTCCGAGTGGTGAGGCCATCGCACGTCCTCTTTCGCGATTGACCCTTCGCGCAGATGTACTGATGGAGACGGGGGCGCACCCCGACCTATAGTTACCGGCTGTCCGCCGATCCGGCGTCGAGGGAGGCCGCTCATGGCCAATGCGTTTCAGGAACTCAAACTCAAGGCGATGTTCGCCGCGTTCGACACGGACGGTGACGGATTCCTGCGTGAGGAAGACTTCGCCGCGCTCGTCGACCGCTGGTGCCGGCTACCGGCGGTGGGCCCGGGAACGGAGCTGCGGGCCCAAGTCGAAACGCTCTTGATGGGCTGGTGGGCAGCACTGCTGGAGGCGGGGGACGCCAATGGCGACGGCTCCGTCGACATGGACGAACTGCTCTCCCTCGTGGACCGGCTGCCCACGATGATCGCGGAGGTCACGGCCACCGCCGACACCATCTTCGATGCCGTGGACGCCAATGGTGACGGCCGCATCTCCCCGGATGAACACCGCATGCTCGTCGAGACCTGGAACGGTCAGCCCGTCGACATGACGGGTGTCTTCGAGAGAATCGACCTGACGGGTGACGGTCACCTGAGCCGCCAGGAATTCGCGGTGCTGTGGCGTCAGTTCTGGATCAGCGACCGGCCGGAGGACCCGGGCAACTGGCTCTGCGGTCGGATCCCCGGCCAACGAGGCGCCTAGCGAGCGGGGTTGGGGCAGTTGGCGGTCCGTCCGGTTCGAGCGTACCGCCGGCTGCCCCAGTGCGTTCGTGTTCACGATGCGCGTCGACGCCATGTGCGTAAATGAGTGCGTGAACGATTGATCGAGTACGGGGGGAGGTGGCCGGCTCGGCGGGTCCGGCCTCTGTGACCGCCGAACAAGGCTATGGACAGCTTCGAGATCGATGAGTATTTGGTGCGCTCGCTTGTGCGCGAGCAACATCCCGACCTCGGTGAACTGGAACTGCGTGAGGTGATCGGCGGCTGGGACAACCAACTGTGGCGGCTCGGTGACGAGTTGGCGGTCCGTTTGCCACGCACTGAGCGGGCGCCGTCGCTGTTGCGCAAGGAGTTCCGGTGGCTGCCCGGCCTGGCACCGAGTCTCACCCTCCCGGTGCCGACTCCGCTGCGGATGGGGGAGGAGTCCGTACGGTTCCCCCGGCCGTGGACCGTCGCGGCCTGGGTGCCGGGTGAACCGGCCGATCGCGCGCCGATCGACGACGTACGCGGTGCAGACGTATTGGCGCGCTTCCTCAGGGCGCTCCACACACAGGCGCCCGCCGGGGCGCCCGTCAGCCCGGACCGGGGCGTTCCGCTCGACCGGCTGTCGGAGGGCTTCGAGCAGGGACTGGCGGAAATCGCCTCGGGCTCGGGGGATGACCTGCCGGGGGCCCGTCTGGTGACGGACGCTGAGGTCCGGCGCGTCCGGGACATCTGGCGCGAAGCGGTCGCGGCTCCCGACTGGGAGGGGCCGCAGGTGTGGCTGCACGGCGACCTTCACCCCGCGAACGTCGTCGTCTCGAACGGCACCCTCTGCGGCGTCATCGACTTCGGTGACATGTGTGTGGGGGACCCGGCAGTCGATCTCGCCGCCGCATGGGTGCTGCTACCCGCGGGGGCGGCCGTGCGGTTCTTCGACGCATACGCTCACGCGGACGAGGCGATGATCCGGCGCGCACGGGGGCTGGCCCTGCTGAAGATCGTGTTCCTTCTTCTCATGGGCCGGGCCGGGGACCGGGGCCTACCCGGCGGCAAACCGGCCTGGGGCCCCGCGGGCAGGGCGGCGCTCGACCGTGTTCTGGCGCCTCAACAGACGCTGAGCTGACCCGAGAAGGTTTGCCCCGCCGGGGTTCGTCCCAGCCCGCACCGGGTGTTCGGCCGCTGGGACGAAGCCCCTCTTGGAGATCCTGCGCGATCCGCTGTCGCGCCCAGACGGAAGGCGGACGGACGGCAGACGGAAGGCAGACGGAAGGCAGTGTCGACGCGTGACGGCCGTACGGTCACCGCGACTGCGCCCTCCGCACTTTGACGACATGAAGTACGCACCAAAGTGCCTTCCCCGCAAGGAAGTTGGTGCATACGGTCGCCCTTGTCAGTCGAGACGACAATGTCAAGGAGACAGCATGAACCCCAACCTTCGTGCCGCGGCCGCCACAGCCGCGCTCATCACCGGGCTCCTCGCCGCCGGCGGCGTCGCCAACGCGGCCGAGAGAACCGACGCCCAGAACCTCTCCGCTCACATCCAGAAAGCCGTCGTCGCCGAGCAGCAACTCGGCGGGACCACCGGCGGGCCCATCCTCGGTCTCATCCTGACCGCCCCTGACGGCGCCGAGACCGCGTCCTCCTGACGGCCCGGAGGTGCGCATCGTGGACGATCACGGCGAAGACCACATCACCTGGTGCCCGAGCGGCGACGCCCACCGTCCGGAATCCCTGGTCCTGGGCGTCAGATCGGGAGAGAACGGCCAGGTCGTCTATCTCGACGAGCCGGTGCCCGCGGCGGACGTGCTGTCGAGCATCCCCGAAGGCATCGCGCCCCACCGGATCCTCCGGTTCGCCTCGCACTGCACGTCCGGCTGCGCGAACCGGGTGGGCGACGACTGCGGTCTGATCCAGCGCATTCAGACCCTGCCGTCGGCACACGGCACAGGACCCGTGCCGCGGTGTCACCTCCGTCCGCGCTGCAAGTGGTGGAACCAGACAGGAGTGGACGCCTGCCACCGCTGCCCGGCGCTCGCCACCCTCAACTCCGCCGACGACCGGCTCGCCGCGCTGGTCGCCGATCCGGCCACGACCATCGAGCAGTTGGAGAACTGGATCGCCGCGGCCGAGTGAGTACATGAGCAGGTGGGCCGCACGGCCGAGTGGCCTGATGACCAGCTGGACCGCACAGCCGGGCTCCAGGGGACCAGGGGCACGCCGGCGGGAGCGTGCGCCCACCTGCCGCCTCCTGGTGTGCACACCAGGATTCTGCCCGGACCGTGGACGCCCTCGTCCATCTCGCCGCCGCCCACGTACCCACGTCGACCCCGTACCGGCCGGTCGCCTCACGGGATTCGGTGCGACCCGGGGCAGCGACTGCGTTCGCCGGAGCACGAGTTGGGCCGGACTGCCAAGACCGCCGTTTCGAATCAGACACAGCGGCTAAACGGACTCCATGTCGGAAACAGCGAAGAACAACGAAACCACGAAGAGCACCGCGGCCAAGACCACTGCCCGTACGGCGAGTAGCGGAGCCAAGGCCGCCGGGGCCGCTGGGAGCAAGGCGTCATCGGCCGCGAACAACGCCAAGGCGGCAGCCTCGGAGGGTACGGACCACGCCACCAGCAGCGTGCTGGCCCTGCGCTCCAAGGCCAAGGCCGGTGGCGAGATGCTGTCCACGATTCCGGGCAAGTCTGTCCAGGTCGCGTCGACCGCGTGGACCGTGGTCCGCAACCGCAAGCAGATAGTGGCCTGTGCGGGAGGTGGCGCCCTGGCGGCCCTGGCGGGTGCCTACGCCCTCGGACGCGTGGCGGTCCGGCACGGCCAGGGGCCCTTCACGCGCGCTACCGGCGGTCGTTTCTGACCGGTGGCGTGCGCGCGTCCAACGTCGGGCGGGCAGCCGCGGTGGACGCATCCGTGTCCGCCCCTCGTACGCCGACTTCCCTACGGGAGGCCCGCATCGGCCGTCGATCGGGAAGCACGCGGCGCCTGGGCCCGGAGGGGCGCGACCACGCTGATGCCGGCCCCCGCTCGTGGGGGCCGGCTCAGTCGGCTGTCCGGCCCGGCCACCTGGTGAAGCGCCGCAAGCCCCTTCGACTGCGCTTGAGGGGTGTGTCCTCCGGAGCGGCGGCCCCCTGGGCGGCGGTGAGAGCCGCCGCCGGAGGCCCGGCCGGGGCCTCCACGTACTGGCTGCCGCGTTCGAGCCGGTTACGGACGGCCAGGGCCATGGTGTGGTGGGCCTGGTGCTGCACCAGGCCTTCCGCGGACAACCGGTCCCACATGTAGAGCAGTTCCTGTCCTCGGGCGGCCACCTGGCCCTGGTCCTCCAGCCGTTGCCATGCCGCGGTGGCGCGGGCCACCTCGGGCGCGGCCCGATGGAGGTCGGTGCGGCACCGGATGCGCGCGACGGTCAGCGCCAGGACGGTGGAGACCGTGTAGTCGCCGCGCAGAAACGCCATGTACGCCTCGATCGCCCGTGCCTCCAGCGAGAGGTCGTCCTCCACGCCCCTGCGCAGTGTCAGGTGCTCCCGCAGAGCGCTGGCGAGGACGAACGCGGCGTGCAGCTCCTCCCGTTGGGCGTGCTGGATGATCCGCTCGACGCGGGCGAGCGGAGGGAACGCCTGCTCCTCCGCGGCGGTTCGCTCATGGCCGGGCGCCAGATCCTCCGCGTCGGCGATCGTGTAGCTGGAACCGTCCGGGTGCACCCGGAGCCGCGCCACCTGCTGAACGGTACGGTCGATGACGGTGGCCGCCACCGGGGCCCCCAGGGTGCGGGCGAACATGGCCACGGCGTCAAGGATCGCCTCGTTGGGCGGCCGGGTGCCGCCCATCGTCAGCAGATGGCCGTTGACCACCGTCGACCCGTCCTCGGCCACATAGGCGTCCAGGCGGACCAACGGTTGAGCGCTGAGCGCCGGCAGGTTCCTCTCGTCACGAGGTGCGGGCAGGTTCCCCTCGTCGCGGGGTGCGGGGAGTTGGGACATTCCGCTCAGCCTCCGGGTCGGACCACGCCGAGAATGGGCATGGATGCGGCCGGCGCGGTCGTGATCGTACGCCCGGGCCGTGGAGCGTGGACGATCTGTCCGCCTCCGATGTACATGCCCACGTGCGTGGCGTCGTTGAAGTAGATGATCAGGTCCCCGGGTTGAGCGGACGAGAGGCTGACGTGGCGAAGGCCCTGCCACTGGGCCTGCGAGGTACGGGGGATGGGGTGTCCGGCATGGGCCCATGCTACGGAGGTCAGCCCCGAGCAGTCGTACGACGAGGGGCCCACGTCACCCCACCCGTACGGTTTGCCGATCTGGGCCATGGCGAACGCGACGGCCTGCCCTGCCGCTCCGCTGGCCGGTCCGCCGCCCGTGGGCCCGCCGCCCTTGCTGTCCGACGGCCCGCCGTTCGAACCGGAGCCGGGCCATTTGGCCTTGGCCTCGTCGGTCTGCTGCTTCTCCAACTGGGCGAGCCCGGCGACCTGTTCCTTCTCCAGCCCCGCCTCGATGCGCTCGGCGTCGGCGATCTTCTTCTGGATCTTCTCCTTCGCCCCGGCCTTGTCCGCGAGGGTCTTCTTCAGCTCCCGCAGGTCCTTCGCGGCGGCCTCGGTCTGCCGGTCGAGCTCGGAGCGGGCGGTCTTCTGGGACTCGTAGATGTTCACGAGGTTCTGGCTGGCCTGGCCGGCCTGAGCGGCATCGGAGAGCGCGTGTTCGGGATGGTCACCGAGCAGCAGCTGGATGCCCGTGGAGCCGAAATAGCCACCCCGGTACTGCGTTCGGGCCGCCGCGCCGGCGAGATCGTGCAGGACGCCCACCCGACTCTGGATGTGGGCGAGGTCACTCTGGAGGGACGTCAGCCGCTTCGACTGCTCGGTCGCCTTCTCGTTCGCGGCGTCATAGGCCTCGGTCGCGACCTCCGCCTCGCGGTAGAGGCCGTCGAGCTGGCTCCGGATCTGTTCCAGGGTCCCGCCGTCGCCCGGCTTCGGGTCGTTGGGAGCCGCGTAACTGAGCCCGGGCATCAAGGTGATCGCGCAGACAAGGGCCGTCACGGCGGCCCGGCCTCGCAGCTGTCTACCGCCGGTCGACACGTTCATCAGCGCCACTTTCGGAGGCCGGGTACGAGAGTTCGGATGACGACCTACCATCACGGTGGTCAAGTCGGGTCATACGGAGATCCGTTCGGCCCACGAACACACTACCCTCACACGCACGGCCGCTCTCCGTGTCCCCATGTGTGTCAATGTGCTTGCGGCCAATTCATCGGCCACAGTTGGCCGATTCTCGCCCCTGGCCGGGAGTGGGGGAGGCCGTGAACGGTCGTCGGCGGCCTCGCCCGGGCCGGGTGCGCGCGGTCGACGCCCAGGTGCCGAGTCACTCGGCCCGTTCATCCCGTTCTCGGCACAGGAGGCGCCATGCGGACCGTGGCAGAGGTCGAAGAGTTCGCGCGCCGCGCGCACGAGGGGCAGGTCGACAAGGTCGGCGTTCCCTACATCGAGCACGTCCGTGCCGTTGCCGCCGGTCTCGTCCCCTTCGGGGACCACTTGGTGATGTCGGGACTGCTGCACGACGTCATCGAGGACACCGACTGGACGGCAGAGCGGCTGCGGGCCACCGGGGTGCCGCCGCACGTGGTGTCCGTGGTCGAGGCCGTCACGAACCAGGCCGGAATGCCCTACGAGGAGAAGATTCGACGCGTCACGGCTGATCCCCACGCCACCCTCGTCAAGATCGCCGACAACGCGCACAACAGCCACCCCGCCCGCACGGACCGGCTACCGCCGGACCAGCGGATCCGGCTCGCGACGAAGTACCGGTCCGCGCGTGACCTGTTGTGGGCGGCCGCGGACGAACGGGACATCGAGGCGATCGTCTCGATCGTCAACCCGAGCCTTCTGGGCGAACTGGCGGAGCGGCGCGCGGCGCGGTGAAACAGCGGCGCGCGTGGCGTGCCTTTCCCGGATACGGCCCATGGCGTCCGTGGGCGCGAGCCCATCGAGTACGGGCCACGTGATGAGGTCAGGGGCGAAGGCCGACGCGCCGGAGCGTCAGGGCCGACAGATCGGCGAGTACGTCCGGATCCGCGCGGCGCCAGGCGTCGGCCAGGCCGCCCGGCGGGGTGGGGAGGGTGGCCAGCGGCCGTTGCGGGCCGGTGAGCGCCCGCAGGGCGAGCAGGTCCGCGCCGCCGGGTGCGTCGAGCAGACGACGGGTGGTGGCGGTGCGGCGGATCCAGCGCATGCGCGGAATGAGCCACAGCACCAGGATGACGGCGGTGGGCAGGACGATCAGGGCGACGGTGGTGAGGGTGGCGATATGCCCCACGGTGTCCTGCAACGATCGGCCGGCGTCGGAAAGACTGGTGCCCGCGTCGGCGGCGGACTGGAGCGGTTTCTTCAACGAGCCCCCTACGAAGGGCACCTTCGAGGCCGCGTCGCCGGCGTCGCCGAGGTTGGACGCGAGGCTGTCACCCGCGCTCTGTGCCTTGCGCCCGGGCTCGGCCAACGTGAGGATCGCGTCGCGGACGGCGAGGGCGAACTTCACCGTGACCGCGATCAGGAGCAGGGCGATCACATCCGCGATCAGCTGACGACTCCGGCGAGCTGGGGTCTGGGCGTAGAGACGCATGGACGTGCTCCTGTTCCGACGATGGCAGCGGTGAAACAGCCGACGGGTGGTGCGGGGGGTCGAGCGTGAAGGAGTGACCGCGGTGCGCGGCGGGCGGACTTGACGGTACGCGGGGAGGGCGGTGCTCATGGAGGTACGCGCCCATGGGGTTCGCGTCCGTGAGGGGGTGCGCCCGGAATGGGGTGCGGGCCGTGATGGTGGCGCGCGTGGCCGCCGGTGCCGGTCGAGGGCCGGTCGCCGAGCGAACGCGCCACTTGTCCGCCCGGGCGGTTGTCGCTCCGCCGTTCGGTGACGTTCGGTGGCGGATGGGCGGAGGGGACCCCGGTGGTGCGGGCGCGCTGGTACCGCCCGCTCAGGCCGTCTGCTCGCTGCCCTTTGGCGGGCTCATGACGGGGTGATGCTCCGAGCTCGGCGTCAACTGACGCTCCATACGCTGGAATCGGTCGATGTTGGCCCGGCGCATCCACCACACGCCACCGACGAATCCGGCCCCGATCGCCATCCAGGCGATGGCCGCCAAGACGCTGCCGCGGACGAGAAGGAGGATGCCGAGTCCAACGAAAACCAACAACATCCCGGCCGTGAAGACCCAGATCAGCTTGCCGCGCATCAGCTTCAGGCGTCGGCGCACCAACCGGAGCATGGCCTGGCGCAGAGCGGGGTCGTCGGGAACGGCGCCGCGACGCACCCGCCGCTCCAGAACCGGCACGTCGTCGGTCTCCAGACCGGCCTCGCGGGCATCGGCCCGCCGGCGGCGCAACATGAGCGCGGTGAAGGTGATCGCGTAGAACCCGGAGCCGACCAGGACGGGCACCCAGTTGTCGAGGCCGAGAGAGAGCAGCCGCATCCCGACGCCGATGGCCAGCGCCAATAACCCCACGACCCACCACTTGTCGATCCACCGCCGCTGCGACCTCAAGTCCGTTGTGCGGTCCGTCATTTCGGTCCCCTCCCGACCCACGCGGGCACGTCCTCCCGCACGCCCATGACGGCCGGGTACCCCGTGGCCTCCGTGTGACACGGGTCACGCCAGGGCTGTGGTCGCGGGGCTGTCGGTAGGTCGGTCCGGCGCTGCGTCAGCTGGTGCACGGCAGTCCAACCAGGTCTCAGGGAGCGGCCGTTCGGCGATGAGGAGCGAGTGTCCGGCCATGCTGTGAATGGACGGATCGCCCGCAGTCCCGCAGGCACCGCCGTGAATGGACGGATCGCCCGCAGTCCCGTGGACAACGCCGTGAATGGACGGATCGCCCGCAGTCGCGTGGACGGCATCGAGCAATCGCCGGTACGCGTCAGGGCCGCGTCGCGCCGGAGCGGCGACCTCGGGCCGGGCCCGGGTCACGATGCCCCGGGACGCGAGGAGGCGCCGCACGTGCGGGCCGTGCTCTTCGAAGAGCGGTGTCACATTGTGGAGGGTGGCTGGTCCGTCGGGCGATCCCCGGCGCGGGACCGGCGCCGGTGAGACACTTGGCACTGTGGAGTTGAGCCAGGCATGCGTGGCCGCCGGTATCGGTGCGGTCGCCGTCAGTGAGCACACCGGACCCCCTCGGCTGCACCGGGCGCTTCCCGTCCTCTCGTGCCGTCTGGTCGTGAGCCTCGGGACTCCGATCGACGTCCGTTACGGAGACCAGGCCCGGCGGGTTCAGGCCGTGGTCACCGGCATGATGCGGCCCGGGACCGGAACGCCGTCCCTGACGCTGCGCCCTCACCAGCCGATGGTGTACGTCGAGCTGTCACCCGTGGCCGCCCAACGGCTGACCGGCGTGCCCCTCGGCGAAGTGGACGCGGGTGGGCTCGACGCCCATGACCTCCTGCCGTGGCTCGGCCTGGTGAGCGAGGAGCTGGCCGAACTGCCGGCCGAAGGGCGCGTCACGCTCATGCGCCATCGGCTCCTCGACCATCTGGCACGGGCCGGCCGGCCCGATGTCTCCCCGTACGCGGTCGAGGCGCTCAGGGTCATCCGCGTCGGCCACGGCCGGATACCGGTGGAGGACGTGGCCCGGCAGGTTCACCTGAGCCCGCGCCGGCTGCGGCAGGTGATGGGGAGCGCGGTGGGGATCGGCCCGAAGTTCGCCTCGCGCGTGGCCCGGCTCACCGCCACCCTCGGCCGTGCGGGAGAGGGCGCCGGTTCCTGGGCGGACATCGCCGCGGAGTGCGCCTACCACGACCAGAGCCACCTGGTGCGTGACTTCCAGGACCTGATGCGGACCACCCCGACCGCCTGGCTCGCGGAGGAAGGCCGAAATCTACAAGGCGAAAGCCGCCCCCTCCCGTGACGATCGAGTCATGACCAGTGAACTCCAGCCCAAGCTGCTCGTCTCCGACGCGGACGCCGCGATCGATTTCTATACCAAGGCCCTGGGCGCCACCCTGACCGAGCGGGTGGCCGACGACCAGGGGCTCGTGATGCACGCCGAGATCTCCCTGGGGGCGGCCACCTTCGCGCTGGCGCAGAGCGTCGAGGAGTGGGGATGGTGTGACCCCGTGTCCGTGGGCGGGTCTCCCGTGCTCCTCCAGATCGACCTGCCCGACCCGGCGGCCACCGCGGACCGTATGGCCCAGCTCGGCAGCGAGATCGTCATCCCGATCGAGGACCGTCCCTATGGCAAACGGCAGGGCCGGGTGAAGGACCCGTTCGGCCACCTGTGGGTGCTCAGTGGCGACACCCCCTCCTGACCGCACCCGGCCCACCGCCGTACCACGGGGCGAAGCTCTCGGCCCCTGGGCCGGGCGGCCTGGCTTCCCGGGGCGGTGGGTCGTACGTGCCGTACGAGGTGGCCGCCCTGGACGACGCATCGTGCGCGCGGGCGGTCCGACTCCCCGACCGGGCCCGCATGAAGGGGCACGGCATAGGGTCACGTGGTGTGTCACATCCGGTGACGCACGTGATCCGTTCTCAAGGAGCCGCAGTTGACCCCGTACTCCCTCGCCCTCTACGTCGATGCCGTGACGACCGGAACTGTGCTGGGGCTGCGGCCCACGGATTCGCCCGAGCGGGTCACCGAGGTGCTCGGGCCGCGCTTCGGGGACAACGACTTCGGCAGAAGCATGGTCCGTGACTACGGCCTCGTCGAGTTCTACTGGCACCGTTCGCGGTCCGCCGATCCCTGGATGGGCCATCACTTCACCTTGCAGGTCCACCGGTTGGCCCGTGGGGCCCGCGGCAGCGTGAACGAGAGGCTGCGCGAACGGTACGGGCGGTTCACCCACCGCCTGCGGTTCGAGAAGCTGCGGCGCCTCCTGGAGCGACGCGGTGTGCCGTTGGTGGAGGTACCGGATCCGGGGAACGCTCCGTACTACCGCACCTTCTGGCAGCCCGATTCGCGGGTGGCTGTCTCGGTCATCGCCGCCTACGGGGAGTACAGCACCCCTGACCACATGCGTGTGGGCGATGTGTACAGCATCCTGGCTCCCCTGACCGCGGACGAAGTGAAGTGGCGCCGGGCGCGTACCGTGTGACCGCCGTACGTATGCGAGCGAACTGCCGGATCCGTCCCGGCCGTTGACCCGCCCGGTCGTTCGGGGGCCATCCGGCACGGTGGGCCCTCCGACCACTGGTCCGGCCGGACGTTTCCGCCGGTCGTGGTGGGTAGCCTCCCCGGATGACTGTGACATTCGACGACGCCGTCCGTGCTCGGCTGCGAGCCCCCAACATCTGGTACGTCGGCACCGTGTTCGCCGACGGGGCACCGCAGGTCAGCCCGATGTGGGTGGATCTGGAAGGTGAGGGGGAGCTGGCGTTCAACACCTCGGTGGGCCGGGTGAAGGAGGAGAACCTGCGCCGGGATCCCCGCGTCTACCTGTCACACGCGGACGCCGACGACCCCTTCGACCGCGTGCAGATCAGCGGTGTGGTGGCCCGCTTCATCACCGGCCAGGAAGCGCACGAGCGGATGGACGGGCTGGCCCGCAAGTACCTGGGCAGCGACGGCTTCGAGTGGATCATGCCGGGAGAGGAGCGGGTCGCGGTCGTCGTGCGTCCGGTCAAGGTGCGGCACATCGTCGGGGTGGAGCGATTCCGGCCCGGCGGGCCCCGCCCCGCTCGGTGAGGTCGCATCCGCCGTGGGGAGGACCCCAACTCGCCTTTGCAGCAACCCATGTGGCCGCGCCGGGGCGGACCGGTCGGACAGTGTCCGGCCGGGTTTGTCGTAGGTGTGTAACGGAGCGGGCCGGGTGCAACGGGCCGGTCCATCGGTCCATCTGGACAGGCGGCAAGGCGCGCTGGGCGCCTTCGCGAAGGGGCGGGATCTCACCACGCGGTGGAGATCCATGGAAGGGAAGTCCATGACCAGGACGAAGAAGACCGACCGGACCGGAATGAAGACGCGGGGCGGCCGGCTGGCCGTGATCGGCGCGCTGGGGATCGCCACCGGGGCCCTGGGCCTGTCCTCCGTGACTCTGGCAGCCGCGCCGGCGTCCGCCAAGGGTGCCGTGGAGATCACGGCGCCGCACACGGCCCAGGTCGGCAAGACCATCACGGTCAAGGCGAGCGGCGGTGACGACAGCGCGGGGTACCTGCATCAGCTGTGCGTCGAGGAGAACGGCTTCGGCGAGGGGTGGCACCAGGAGACGTGCAGCGCCGCGGCCAAGGGCGAAGCGCGCGTCACCGCGCAGGGCACGTCCGCGCGCAGTGGCACGCTGCGCTTCCGGGCGGTGCTGTACGGCCTTACCAGCGCGCACGACCAGCATCCCGTGCGTCTGCACTCCTCCGACGTGGTGACGGTACGCGTCCGCTGATCAGCGAACGCGCCGCAAGTGGCGCGGCCGTGGACAGCGCGTGGGAACGCTGCCCGCGGCCGCGTACGGCGGACCTCACCGCTTGCCGCGGATCCTGGCGGACGGGGCAAGCGGTGAACGCGGTGCGGAGGACGACGTCGGCGGCCAGGACGGGGACCGCCTGGTCCGGGCGGGTGGCCGGGGCTGGTGCGGCTCGGGGGCGGGGCGTGGGGTAGCTTTCTGGTCCCTGGGGTGGGGTTTGGGCTGGGATCGTGGAGGCAGTGTGTTCAAGCGTCTTCTGCCTGTTTTACCGGTAGTTGATCTGGAGGCCGAGGTGGGCTTCTATTCCGCGCTGGGGTTCACGGCCGAAATCACGTATTCCGGTTTCACGTCCCTGCGGTGCGGGCCCGTTCTGTTCGGGGTGCACAAGCCGCAGAGCTCGGAATATCACGTGCCGCCGTGGGATCTGGCCTGGCAGATCGAGGTGGTTGACGTCCATGCGGTGCACGACCTGGCGCTGCGGCGCGGACTCGCGGTCCTGAAGGGTCCCGAGCCGCACGCGGCCGGGTTCTGGACGGTGCAGCTCAGGACGCCGAACGGCTACCTCCTCACCCTGGAAGGGCCGCCTCCCACGCCTGGCCGGCGCTGAGGTCGGCCGCTGGTGCGCCGGTGCGGCGTGCTCGTGGGGCGCGGCCGACACTGCTTACCGCTGAGCGTCCTCCTTCAGCATGTCCGCGCACTTCTCCCCGATCATCATCGTCGTGATGCACGGATTCACGGTGACGAGGTCCGGCATGGCCGAGCCGTCGGCGACCCGCAGGCCCTCGATGCCCTTGACCCGCAGCCGGGCGTCCAGCGGGGCGCTCCGGTCGTCGTCCGCGCCCATCTTCACGGTGCAGGACGGGTGATAGACGGTGTTGTGCGTCGTGGCGATGTAGTCGAGCAGTTCGTCGTCGGTCTGCACATCGGGCCCCGGCGCGAGCTCGGCCCCCGCCCACGGAGCGAGCGCGGGCTGGGCCGCGATCCGGCGGCCGAGCCGCAGCCCGTACGTCATCACCCGGACGTCGTGCTCGTCCGTGAAGTACCGCGGGTCGACGCGCGGCTTGTCGCGGAAGTCGCGCGTCCGCAGCCGTACCGTGCCGCGCGAGCGGGCGCGGGTCACGTTGGGCGTGAGGCAGAACGCGTTCTCGCTGGTCGGGTAGCCACGCCGGTACGTGTTCATGTCGAACGGCATCGAGCCGTAGTGGAACATCAGGTCGGGCCGGTCGAGGCCGGGGACCGTGTCGACGAAGATGCCGATCTCCCACCACTGCTGCGACGTGGTCACCATGGGCTGTTTGGCCTCCCACATGATGACGCCCTCGGGGTGGTCCTGGAGGTTCTCGCCCACGCCGGGGGCGTCCAGGACCACGTCCACACCCACCTCGCGGAGATGATCGGCCGGCCCGATGCCCGAGAGCATCAGGAGCTTGGGCGTATCGATCGCTCCGCAACTGACGATCGTCTCGCGCCGCGCGGTGACCGTACGGGAGTGGACCAGATCCGGATCCAGGTAGGCGGCGCCCGTACAGCGCCGGTCGGCGTCGATCAGGAGGCGCTTGGCCCGCACTCCGGTGCGCACCTCAAGGTTCGGGCGCTTGCCGAGCACGGGATGCAGATACGCGACGGAGGCCGACTGGCGCATGTTGTTCTCGTCGGAGTTGATCTGGAACCAGCCCGCGCCCCGCAGAACCGTCGTACCGGTGTTGAAGGTGGCCGTGGGGATGGCCGCCTGCGCGCAGGCCTTGAGGACGGCGCTGCCGCACGGGTCGTTGGGCTGGACGGTACGGATCTTGACGGGGCCGGTGCGGCCGTGGTGGTCGCCGGGCCCGTCGTTGGTCTCCAGGCGCCGGTACAGCGGGAAGACGTCGGCCGCGCCCCAGCCCGAACAGCCCGCCGCCTCCCAGGCGTTGAGGTCCTCGGCGGGCGCCCAGAAGGCGATGCAGGAGTTGTGCGAGGAGCAGCCGCCGAGGACCCGGGCGCGGGCGTGCCGCATGAAGCTGTTGCCGTGCGCCTGTGGCTCGACGGGGTAGTCCCAGTCGTAGCCGGATTCCAGCAGGCCCATCCAGCGTTCCAGGCGCAGGACGTTGTCGTCCCCGACATCGCTCGGCCCCGCTTCCAGAAGGCAGACCGTGACCGACGGGTCCTCGCTCAGGCGGGCGGCGACCACACATCCGGCGGTGCCGCCGCCGACCACCACATAGTCGAACTCGTCCACGTCCACTCCTTCTCGGTACGGTCTGGCGTGTGCTGCTACGGGGCGCCGTGGCCCATGGGCCCGGAGGGGCCCGCCGCCGAGTGCTCGGCGAGCACGCCGGTCTGCTTGCGCTGGACGAACCAGTAGTAGAGGAAGCCGCCGACGCCGACGACGCCCACGAACAGGACGCCGCCCCAGCGCAGGTACCAGTGCTGCGGTCCGGTGGCGTTGTAGACGGCGGCGCGCGGCCACAGCAGGTTGACGGTCATGGCGGCGCCCCAGAGCACGGCCAGGATGTTGATCGGGATCCCCAGCCGGCCCAGCGAGAAGCGGCCGGGAGCCGGCGTCCAGTTGCCGCGCAGCCGCTGGACCAGCAGGGGGAGCGTCACCAGCAGGTACGCGATGTAGATCATCACGATGGCGATGCTGGTGACGACGGAGAAGATCTGCGGCTGGTTGATGTTCACGACCAGGATGACGATGGCCACGAACCCGATCAGACACGTGGCGAGCACGGGTGTCTGGAACCTCGGGCTGATCCGGGCCAGTTTCGAGCCGCCCGGCAGATTGTTGTCCCGGGCCATCGCGAACGCGAGCCGAAGCCCCGCCGTCTGCACCGACAGCGCGCACACGGTGATGGCGATGACGACGCACCACAGCACGACCACGCCGACGGTGTTGCCGAGCGCGGCCTTCACCACGTACTGGAGTCCGTCCACGGACAGCTCTTTCGCGTGCAGGTCGGGGGCGGCGAGCAGCGCGAAGAGGAGGATCAGCCCGCCGAGGAGGAAGGAGGCGATGAGCGCGCGCAGGATGGCGCGCGGCGCGTTGCGGGACGGGTCCACGGACTCCTCGCCCAGCGAGGACGCCGTGTCGAAGCCGTACATCACATACGCCGAAGCCAGTGAAGCGGTCAGGAACGCGCCGAAGTAGCCGAGCGACTGCCCCTGTCCGTAGCCGCCGGTCTCGACGATGGCGCTCGGGCCGCGGGTGATGTGCGCGGCCAGCAGCACGATGAGGACGACGGCCGCGACCAGCTCGATGAAGACGCCGCCGGAGTTGATGGTGGCCATCAGCTTGACGCCGAACGCGTTGACGAGGGTGGTGAAGAGGATCAGGATCGTGCCGAGCAGAACCGCGTTGGCGGCCTTGTCGTACTTGCCCGTGCCATCACCGATCACCTGGAAGATGCTGGAGATCTGAGGAAGCGTCAGCTGATAGGCGAGGGCCACGGCGGCCAGCGACACCATCGTCGCGACCGTCATCATCCAGCCCGCGAGCCAGCCGACATGGGGACCGCCGGAGTGCTTGGACCAGTTGTAGACCGAGCCCGCGACGGGGAAGCGGGCGGCGAGTTCGCAGAAGCACAGGGCCACCATCAGCTGGCCGAGGAAGACCATCGGCCAGGACCACCAGTAGGCCGGACCGCCGAAGCTGACGCCGAAGTAGAACAGCTGGAACGTGCCGGTCAGGATGGAGATGTAGCTGATGCCGGCGGCGAAGGTGTGGAAGTTGCCGAGCGTCCGCTTGAGGCCGGGCTTGTAGCCCAGCTCGGTGAGCGCCGCGTCTTGGTCGGAGGACGCGCTCTTGGCCGGTTCGTCCGGGCCGGGCCGGGTGTCCGCCATGACAGGTCTCCTCGTTCCGTACGGGCAGGCAGGGGCAACGGGCCGGGGCCGGTCAGTCGAACCAGCGCTGCGGCTCGGGCGCGGTGTTGCGCCAGATGTGCTTGGCCTCGCTGTATTCCGCGAGTCCGGCGGGGCCCAGTTCGCGGCCCACCCCGGACTGCTTCATGCCGCCCCACTCGGCCTGCGGGACATAGGGGTGGAAGTCGTTGATCCAGACCGTGCCGACCCTCAGGCCGGCGGCCACCCGGTGCGCCCGGCTCTGGTCCGTGGTCCACACGGCGCCCGCCAAGCCGTAGACGGTGTCGTTGGCGAGCGCCACGGCCTCCGCCTCGCCCCGGAACCGCTCGACGGTCACGACCGGGCCGAACGATTCGTCCTGGATGACGGACATCTGCGGGGTGCACTCGTCGAGGATGGTGGGCGGGTAGTAGAAGCCGTCCGCGAGCGCCGGGTCGTCGGGCCGGGCGCCGCCGAGCCGCAGCACGGCGCCTTCGGCGACACCCGCGGCCACGTACGCCTCCACCTTGTCGCGGTGCGCGGCCGAGATGAGGGGGCCGGTGCGGGCGTGCTCGTCGAAGGGGCCGCCCATCCGGATCTGCCCGGCGCGTGCGGCGAGTTCGTGGACGAAGCGGTCGTGCAACTCGTCCTCGACCAGCAGCCGGGCTCCGGCCGAGCAGACCTGGCCCGAGTGCAGGAAGACGGCCATGAGCGCGTAGTCGACGGCGGTGTCGAAGTCCGCGTCGGCGAAGACGATGTTGGGGTTCTTGCCGCCGAGTTCGAGGGCCACCTTCTTCACGGTCGCGGCGGCGGCCGCCATGATGCTCCGGCCGGTGGCCAGGCCTCCGGTGAAGGAGACCAGATCGACCCGCTCGTCGGTGGTCAGCGGCGCGCCGACCACCGCTCCGGAGCCGAGTACCAGGTTGGCGGCCCCGTCCGGAAGCCCGGCCTCCTGGAGGAGCCGCATCAGCATGATCGCGGTGTGCGGTGTCAGTTCGCTCGGCTTGAGGACGAAGGTGTTGCCCGCGCCGAGCGCGGGTGCGACCTTCCACGCGGTCTGTAGCAGCGGGTAGTTCCAGGGTGTGATGAGGGAGCAGACACCGACCGGCTCATGGACGACGCGGCTGTCGACGGTCGGGTTGCCCGTGTCGACGACCCGGTCCGTGCCGCCGGCCGCGACGAGGTTGCCGAAGTAGCGGAAGCAGTTCGCGATGTCGTCCATGTCGTACTCGGACTCCACCAGGCGCTTGCCGGTGTCGAGCGACTCCGCCCGTGCGAAGTCGGCCTTGTCTCGTACGAGGAGGTCGGCGACGCGGAGCAGCAGCGCCGCGCGCTCCGCGACGGGCGTGCGCGGCCACGGACCGCGGTCGAACGCGTCCCGCGCGGCGGCCACGGCGGCCGCAGCGTCCTGTGGGCCGGCCTCGTCCACCTGGGCGACCAGGGTGCCGTCCGCGGGACATCTGATGTCCCGCTTGCGCCCTTCCGCAGCCGCCGTCCACCGGCCGGCGATGAACAGCTCGGGCATGGCAATCCTCCAGGTCAGGACGTACGGGGCGATCGTCACGAGCACACTGGCCGGTGCGGGGTGCCCCGTCTTCACGACGGACAGTCGACCTGCCACACGTAACACGCCCCGGGCCGGTCCGCACGGGAGCCCGACGACACCGAGGGCGCGGGCCGTCATCCAGCGGCCGGTGCCGCGACGTCCGTACGAGTACGTGCTCGGCCGCCGCCCGGGTCCGGAGCGACGTGCCGCGCGCATCAGTCTCAGTTCTGCGCGCGCAGGTGCTCGGTGAGGACCGCCCGGACTTGCGCGAAGCCCCCGTCGGCCGGGACGAGCCACTCCCGGTCGTCCCCGTCCTTGTGTGCCTGCTCGCTGCTGAAGCGGATCTGATCGGGGCGCGGGACGAAATCGACCGTCAGGCGTCGGCATCGTCGACGGGCGGATGGAAGGCGAAGGTGCACCGGAGGCCGACCGCTTCGCTCGCTTCGCTCGACACATGTCCCTCGACTCGTGCCCGCCAACGTCACGAAGTGGGAACGTCAGTTCCGCACAGGCCTGTTCAGATGTCTCCCGGCTCCCTTACCGTGAGAGTCCCATGAACCACACCCGTACCACTGTCATCGTGCTCGCCGCCGCGGGGCTGCTCCTCGCGGGCTGCTCAAGCAGCGACCCGGCACCCGCCAAGACCCCCGGAGCCGCCGGCTCGGGCTCACCCTGCGCGGGCAAGAAATGGCCCCAGGCCGTCCCGGCGGTCACTGGTATGCCGCTCGCCGACGCCGTGGCCGACCCGCTTCTCTGCTTCCACATCACCGAGGCGGTCGCGCCCGACGGGCACGATGCCCTTCAGGACCCCGTCGACGACACCGACTGGGTCATCACGGGATCGAAGCCCGGCGCAGGCACCGCCGTCACCCAGGACCAGCCGGTCACGCTGACCATCAGCAACCCCAACAACTGACGCCGTGTCGGAACGAGTTGGGCACGGCTGGTGTCGTGCGGCCCGACGGGGGCCGATCGCGGGAGCGGCGTCCGAGACCGTGCGCGGTCCGTTCTCGGACAACCCGCTCCACCGGTACCCGCCCGTCCGTAGCATGTGAAGGCAGCGGGGAAGGCTGTCTGGGGAGACATGCGAATCGTCGGACGAGAATCGGAGTGCGCCCACCTGACCGCGCTGTTGGACGAGGCGCGCGCGGGCCGAGGCCGCAGCATCGTGTTGCGCGGCGAGCCGGGCATCGGCAAGACAGCCCTCCTGGACTACCTCGCCGAGCAGGCGCAAGGATGCACCGTCGTGCGGGCGGTCGGCGTCGAGTTCGAGTCGGAACTGGCGTTGGCGTCGTTGAGCGAGCTGATCGGGCCGCTCTCCCCGGTGGTGGGGGGCCTTCCGGCGTACTACGCCGACGCGCTGACGCTCCTGATACCGCAGAAGCCGGACGACACCGCGGGGTCACCACGCACTTCGGCCGACCGGCACGCCATCTACGCCGCGACCCTCGCGCTGCTCACCGCAGCCGCCGCCCGCCGCCCGCTGCTGTGCCTGATCGACGACGCGCACTGGGTCGACGACGCTTCGGCGGCAGCCCTGCTGTTCACCGCACGCCGGTTGCTCGCCGATTCCGTGCTGATCGTGTTCGCGACGAGAGAGGTCCCCGGGTTCGAGGCGCCCGGCATCGAGACGCTGCACCTGGAGGGCCTGAGCGAACAGGCCGGCCTGGAACTGCTGGCCCGCAGCGGGAACGTGTCGCCCCTGGCCGGCGCGCGTCTGGCAGCGCTGACCATGGGCAACCCGCTCGCGCTCATCGAGCTGCCCCGGGTGCTGCCGCTGGAGTCGGCGGACGGCCTCAGCGAACTGCTCGAACCGCTGCCGACGACGAAGCTGCTGCAACGGGCCTTCGCCGCGTCCCTGGTGACGATGTCGGACCGGCAGCGGCAGGCCCTGCTGGTGTGCGCGGCGGCGGGGAGCGCGGACATGGAGGTGGTGGCGCGGGCGCTGGGAGCGCTCGGGCTCGACCTCGTGGCGCTGGACGAGGGCGCCGTCAGCGGTCTGGTGCGGATCACCGGACGGACGGTGACCTACCGCCACCCGTTGATCAGGTCGGCCGTCTACTCGCAGGCCGGGCCGGGTGAACGGTGGCAGGTGCACGCCGCGCTCGCCGATGCGTGCACCTCGCCGAAGGACGCGGACCGCAGGGCCTGGCATCTCGCCTGCGCGACGGTCGGGCCGGACGAACAGGTCGCGGTGGCGCTGGTGGAAACCGCCGACCGGGCCCGACGGAACGGCGGGATCGTCGCGCAGGCCGCCGCCCTGGAACGCGCCGCCGAACTGACCGGTGAGGCAAGGCGCCGAGCCAAGCGGATGTGCGCCGCTGCGACGATCTGGTCGGCCGCCGGGGCGCTGGACCACTCCGAGGCGCTGCTGGACCAGGCGGAGGCACTCGCGGGCGACGACATCACCGCACGCATCGAGGTGTTGGGGGAGCGTGCCTACCATGCCGTGCTGCGCGGACGCACCGGCGACATCTTCGACGTGCTGGTCGCGGAGGCCGCCGGCGCCGGACCGCAGGACCGCCTGGCGGCCGGCCGGATCCTGAGCCTGGCCATGAACGCGCCGCTGGCCAGGTGGGACGTCACGGCGACCCTGGAGGTCTGCGCGAAGGTGATGGCGCTGACCGCTCCGGACGGTCACCCCAACCCCGGCTTCCCCAAGGGTGCCGTACGGATGGCGCTGGCGCAGGTGCTCGCCGGGCAGGCGGCCGGCGCCGCGCTGGCCCGGGACTGTGTCGCGGTCTGCGAGCGGCTCGTGCCGAACGGGGCGTGTGCCGAACTGGCCGAAGTGCTGACGTACATCGAGGAGTACGCCCTGGCACGTCGTATGGTCGAGCGCGATGTCACCGCGGCCCGAGCGGTCGGCGACATCGCGCTCCTCGGCTACGGCCTGCGGCGGCGGGCTCAGCTGGAGCTCCGCCTCGGCCGGCCGCTCACGGCCTACTCCGACGCGCTGGAGTGTGCCGGCATCGCCGACGCGATGGCACAGCCGACCACCATCGCTGCTTCCCGCGCGACGCTCGCCCTGGTCACCGCGGTCCTCGGCCGCGCGGACGACTGCGCGACGTATGCCGAGGAAGCGTTGCGACTGTGCCCGGACGACGACCTGGAGACCGAGGTACGGGTCCGGTACGCACGGGGTCTCGTGGCGCTGGCCGGCGGCAGGACGGCCGACGCCGTCGACGAACTCGGCCGGGCGGACAACGCGTTGAGTGCCGTCGTAGAACCGGGCGTCGTGCCCGTCGCCGCCGATCTGGCCGAGGCGCTCATCCGCGTCGGCCGGCCCGCGGAGGCGCAGCGGGTACTGGACCACCTCGACGCCGGAGTCGAGACGACGGGTCGCTCGGCCCGACGGGCGGCGGCCCTGCGAAGCCGGGCGCTGCTGGCCCGTGGTGCCGCCGCGGGGCCTTTGTTCGCCACGGCGTTGAAGGCGCACGAGGACGTGGACGAACCGTTGGAGCGGGCCAGAACACTGCTCTGCCAAGGCCAGTGGCTGCGCCGGTCCAGAAGGCGGCAGGACGCGTACGCGCCGCTCGCGGCGGCGCTGGAGATCTTCGAGTCGGCGGAGTCGACGCTGTGGGCCCAGCAGGCCCGCCACGAACTGTCGGTGCTGGGCCTGCGGAGCCTGCCCCGTGCCGAGCGTCCGGGGCTCGGCGTGCTCACGCCGCAGGAGTGGCGGATCGCCTGGGCGGCGGCGCAGGGGCGGACGAGCCGGGAGATCGCGGCCGAAGTCCTGCTGTCCGTACGCACGGTGGACTACCACCTGGGGAATGTCTACCGGAAGCTCGGGGTGTCCTCCCGCCGGGCACTGATCCGCCAGCTGGGCGGATCAGGAGAACTACCGGCCTGACGCCGGATCATCACAGAGGCCGCGGCTGCCAGCAGGTAGGCACGGCCCCTTCCCGCTGTTCAGGGGCCGTCCTTATTACCTGGTAGCTCTACGGATTCGCGGCGCATGGCCGGTCGACATACTGGATTCCATCGATCGGCAAGGGCACGCACCACGGGGGGACCGGCGGGCCGGCACCAGCTCGGTGCACGATGCCCGATGCCGACGTGAGAGAACCGGAGATCGAGATGCGCTTCGCGCAACGACTACGTCTCGCCACATTCGCAGAGGGGAATTCAATGAGGACACGTAACATCACGGGCCGGGCAGCGGTTTCTGCCGCAGCCGTTCTCGCCGTCGTCCTGGGATCGGCGGGCATGGCCAACGCCGCCGGCACGGCCTCGCCGGCCGCCTCGGCGCACAGGGCTTCCTCGGCCCACGAGAGCCCGGCGGCTACGGGGGCGACGCTGACCGAAGCGTCGATCACGTTCTTCACCCTGGACGACAACAAGGACCACGACACACTGCTGACCGTTCAGGTCCTGGACGGCAGCAGCAGGGTGGCGGCTTCGGCGACCGGCTTCTTCGGGGAGTTCAAAGACGGGTCGTCCCACCCCGTTCCTTTGAAGCTACGACCTGGATTCACCTGGGACGCTTTACAGACGGGCCACTTGCGGCTCAACATCCAGCCCCACGGTGACGACACGTGGAAGTTCGGCTACGAACTGGACCTGAGCTTCTCCGACGGGGACTTCGCGCCCACCGTCGAAAGCCGTCTGTCCCTGAGCGAGGACAACAAGACGCTCCTCGACGCGCTGCAATTCTGATCCGAACCCGGCTCGCAGCATCAATGGCCTCCCCGGCCCGAGCCCGATGAGCAGTTCCTCCGCCTCGGAAGAGGGGGAGGAGCTGCTCACTGCGGTGAGCCGGGAACGGGTGCCAGCCTGTGATCACCCTTCAACACCTTTATGACCGGGGCGAGTTGCGCCATGGCCGGTTGCGTTTCTTTGTCTGGCCTCGCACGCAGCGCCATGGCTCCCCTTGCCTGCCCGGGGCCTGGTCTGACCCTTGCCCGACGCGGGTTGCCCCGGCGTCCCAGGTCCCCAGCGCCGGTGCGGTGGGCTCGCAGCCCGATACCGCCCCGCCGGGCCGGCCACGACGCCGGCCTCGATGTCGGCCAGGTTCCGTCACGCCGATTCGGGCCTGACGGCGGGCCGAGCGAACGGCGCCGCCCCCTGTTGCTGGGGCGGCGCCGTTGTCGTTCTGGCGCGTCGGGTCGTGGGTGCCGAGAATCCCGGCGCGATCGGGGGAGAGCCTGGTGCCGCCCGGCATCCGCCGCTTGGTGGTCAGTCGGGTCGGCGCTCGGGGCCGCCGAAGTCAGGGCCGCCGAAGTCAGGGCTGCTGAAGTCAGGGCTGGTGAAGTGGGGGCCGGTGCGACCGGGCCGGTCCTCCGGCAGGCCGTCTTCGTCAGGGTGCGGGGCATCGGGCCCACGGTGGGCGGCGGGGCTGAGGTGGTCGGGATGACGGCTCATCGGTTCGCCCTCGTCCGGCCTGGTGGGGGAGGCAGGGCGGGCGTAGCCGGCTGTGGGGACCCGGCGGAGCGGACGCTGTGGGGCAAACGGGTCTGGGTCAGCCAAGGTGTCCCGAAGGAGCGGGTAGATCCCCCGCTCCAACAGCGCGTGACGCCAAGCCTCGCGGGCACGCGCGACCTCTTGGCTCCGCTCGTCGCCGACGTCCTCCTCGGCAGCCACCTGCGTGGGTCCGTTCCGTAGTGCGGTGAAGAGCAGTCCGATCGCTGCGGCCAGGATCGCGGCCGTGGTCAGCGACGCAAAGACCCATCCGGTGGTCAGCACCGTGCCGGCGAAGGACGGCTCCGGCTTGAACATCTTCAGGACGTAGCCCACGAGCAGGAAGATCGCGGCCGCGGCTCCACAGAGCACAGGAGCGAGCACGGCGATGACGCCGCCGAGGCCTCCTCTCGAAGCGGCCGCCGTGACCCGGTCCGGAGTCGCTGCCGCCAGGGGCGACAGCTCGACGGCGAGGTCGGATTCCGGAGCCGCTGCCTCGGCCCTCAACTCCTCGCGCACCGCTACGTAGTGCGCGTACTCGCCCTCCGCGCTCGCGATGACCGACGAGCCGGCGGAGAGCACGATCGTACGCAACTGCTCGATGTTGAGTCGTTGGCCGACGTCGGACAGCTCGGGCCGCTCGGACGAGGTGAGCAGCGCTGTGTCCAGGATGCGCTCGAACTCCCGCTGGTCTTCGGGCAGTAGGCGCGGGCTGCGGGGGACTCGACGATCCCAGCCCGGCGATTTCAGGCGGTCGGACGGACGGCCCCGGTCGGCGTCCATCGCCCTGAACGGCGGCACGGGAGCGGCCGGCGGAAGGCCTCCGTCGTTGTCCTCCCCCCTCGACGGCGGTGTGACAGGGACCGTCGGCGGTGTCTCCTCAGCCGGGCTTGTCTCCTGGAGCTGGGGCACGCTCCTGGGTGCGGATGGTCGCGCGCGGATGCCCAGGAGCGAGGTGAGCACACGACGGCCGAGGGGAAGGCCTCGCTGCAATGTGACGGCGGCCGGTCGGCCACCGACCTCTCCGGGGGCGCCGAGCACCGCCGCAACAACCCTTCGGGTCACGCCAGTCCGCGTCATCGGGCCGCCCCGTCCCCGCCGGCGGACGGCCCTGGACGCGGAAGGGGCGATGCCGGACGGGCATGGCCACCGGGTGTTCGGTCCGGGGCGCGAAGGGTGTGGGGCGACTGCCCGGCCGCTCGCGCTTCGTCGGACCCGGTGGCCGGCCGGCTGCCGGAATCGCCCGCTCCGGGCTGCCCTTCCCCACGGCCCGTGAAAGCGGCGGTCACCACCCCGGATGTCAGGGGCCCCTCGGGCCCGGGAGGAACGGCCTGGGCCGGGTGTGCGGGCCAGGGAACCGCGCCGAGCGGCACGGGGAACCGAGGCCCCTCCTCCGTACCCGTACCCGCGCTCGGACCCGGGCCCAGCGCCGTCTGCTGCGATTCGGTGACGAGCTCGCTCACCGACTGGATGCGTCCGAGCTGGGTCAGGATCACAGGGGCGGAGATCCCCACGACGAAGGCCGCGTACGCGCCGCTGATCTGCCCGGTGGTACCGAGGAGCACGGCGGCGCCGGCGCCCAACACAGCGTGCACGATCGCGGCCACGGGATCGGCGACCGGGTCGAAGTACCCCTGGAACGCGGGTGAACCCGCTTCCGTCCCGCCGGGCAGCGCCCGATGGACGCGACGGTCCGACTGCCACTCCAGGAACCGGTTGTACGCCTCGATGAGCCCCCGGAGCATGCCTCCCCCCGCCCCTAACAGGATCAGTGTCGGCACATCCACGATTCCCCCGCATTCCGGACGGCACGGCCCCCACCTCTGGAACCGGCCCTACGAGCCTAGAGGCCGACGCGCTCCCGGCGGAAGAAGCCGGTCAACTTCACGGCCCGCGCCTCGGCGCCGAGTGGCCCGGCCGGTGATCCCCCTACGATCGGAAGTTCGTTGTGGATGAGGACGGAAGGATGAACCGGCGTGACGGACGGGCGAGTTGTGATAGTGACCGGTGGAGGAACGGGCATCGGGGCGGCCACCGCCCGGCTGCTGCGTGAGGGCGGGGACCGCGTGATCGTCTCGGGACGGCGGGCCGAACCGCTGGAACGCCTGGAACGGGAGACGGGAGTGCTGGCGCACCCGTCCGACGTGGGCGATCCGGAGGCCGCCGAGAGCCTCGTCCGCGCAGCCTTGGGCGCATACGGGCGACTTGACGGCCTGGTGCTCAATGCGGGCATCGGGCGCGGCGGAGCGGTCGGCGATCTGTCGCTCGCGGACTGGGACGAGGTGATGCGCACGAACGTCACCGGTCCGCTCCTGCTCCTGCGCGCGGCGATTCCGCATCTACTGGAGGCGCGCGGTTCCGTGGTCGCCGTCGCGTCGGTGTCCGCCCTGCGCAACGGCGCGAGCAATGCGGCATACGCCACGTCCAAGGCAGCCCTGCTACAGCTGTGCCGTTCGCTCGCCGTCGACTACGGACGTCAGGGACTGCGTGCCAACACCGTGTGTCCCAGCTGGGTGCGGAGCGAGATGGCCGACCGGCGCATGGCGCGGTTCGCCGTGGAGGCGGAGCTGGGGGACCGCGGTGTGGAGTCCGGGTACGACGAGGCGACGAGGATCCTGCCCATGGGACGGCCGGGCGATCCGCGTGAAGTCGCGGAGGCGATCTGCTGGTTGCTCTCTCCAGCGGCGTCCTACGTCAATGGCGCGGTGCTCACCGTCGACGGCGGGGCCACCGCGCTCGATCCCGGCACGCTCGCGTTCGACTTCCAGATCGTGCCACGTGCCACCGAGGAAGGCTGACCCCTGTCCGATCGACGGCCCGCACCATCGACGGCGTTCACTGGAGTCGCCCGCATGCCTGAGCACCCATACCTCGCCGCCGTCCGCGAGTCGTACGACACCGTCGCCTCCGAGTACGTCGCCCGGGTCAAGGCTCCGTCGGAGCTGGATCCGCTGTCCCGGGGAATGTTGAACGTGTTCGCGGAGGTGGTGCGTACGGCCGGGCTGGGGCCCGTCGCCGACCTCGGCTGTGGGCCCGGCAAGGTCACGGCCTACCTCGCCGAACGGCACGTACCCGCGTTCGGGATGGACCTGTCACCCGCCATGGTCGAGCTGGCACGCAGGGCCCACCCGGAGCTGTCGTTCAGCGTCGGATCGATGACCGCGCTCCCGATCGCGGACGACGGTCTCGGCGGCATCCTCGCCTACTACTCCACCCATCACACTCCGCCGGCGCTGCTCCCCGTGGTGTTCGGCGAGTTCCACCGAACGCTCGCACCGGGCGCCTGCTTGATGCTGGCCGGTCACGTGGGCGCCGACCAACACCTGCGTCCCACCCAGGCGTACGGCGGTCATCCGGTGTCCTACGAGTCCTATCTGCTGCCGCCCGACCGGATCGCCGAAGCGCTGAACCAGGCCGGGCTCGTCCTCACCGCACGGCTGGTCGAAGAGCCCGCGGAAGGGGCACAGCGGACTTTTGCCACCTTCCTTGCACGGAAGCCCGAACGGCCCTGACGTGGTGAGCCGTGGAACGCGCCCTTCTACGATGCACCGGTGGCCCGGTGGCCCGGTGGCCCGGTGGCCCGGTGGCCCGGTGACCACCACGCAGCGCGCCACCGGAGTCGACCTCTTCGGTGTCGAGCGGATCGACCTCAGGGAGGTCGCGGCGCCGGTGTTGTCACCCCGCGACGAGTCGGCCCGGGACCGGGTATGGGAAGCGGCCGTCCAGTCCACCCCGGCCCTCTTCGACGGGCCCGTGGTGGCGTGCGCGGGACTGGAGCGGACCGGCCCGCACACGCTGCGCCTGTCCTGGGCCCGGGTGACCTATCGGCACTACGCGTTGCGCCGGGTTCCCGGGGCGTCCGCGTTGCCGTCGCTGTTCGTGAACGTGGTTCAACCGGTCGATGACGGCCGTGTGGCGGCGGTGAGAATGGCGCCCGCTACCGCGGCTCCTGGACGCTGGCAGCTGCCCGGGGGCTCCGTTGAGCCGCCCCCGGCCGGCACGACGCTGGACGAGGAGGCGCTGGCCGGGCAGGCGGCACGTGAGCTGGCCGAGGAGCTGGGGATCGAGGCGGCTCCGCGGGAGTTGCGGCGCTGGGCCGTGACCCGGGGGGAGAACGGCAGTGTGGGGCTGACTCATGTCGCCCCGGCTCTGTCGGAGGCGGCGCTGCGAGAGGGGTTCGCCACCGCTGCGGAAGCCGAGCGGGCCCGGGGCCGGGAGCCGGAACTCGATGGAGTGGCACTGGTGCGCTCGCCGGGCGAGCTGAAGGGCTTGAGCGGCCCGCACGCGGACTATCTGGAGCCGGTGATCGGCCGGTACGCGAGTCAGCGAGCGGGTTGACCCGGCCCCGCGTCCGGCGCGGGACCCGCTCGACCAGGACGGCTCCCAGCATGGGGGGCGCGAAGCCCGCACCGCATCCACTGCCCGCGACAGCGGACAGATCCCCCAGCGGGTCATCGACGGCGGGGACCGGAAACAGGGTGCTCTGGTCGGCACGGTGGTGCCGTTGGCGCGCGAGTACCGCCGCCAACTCCTGCTTCGGGGTGGCGACTTCCTCGGGGCGAGCCGCAAGGCCAGGTCGCTCGTCGAAGGTGGTCCGCCACGCGCGGGGCCACGAGGGGCCACGCGCCTCGGGATGTCGGCGCCGGGACGCCGTGGCCGTGGCTCAGCGGCCGTCAGGGGGTGCGGAGATGTTGAGTGAGGAAGAGCGCCGCGCGGTCGAGTGCCTCGTCGGCTTCGTCGAGGGGGCCGCCGGCGAAGGCCTGGAAGACGTGGGGAGCGTCGGCGGTGATGTCGAGAATGACGTCCACTCCCGCCTTCTGGGCCCGGGCGGCGAAGCGGGTGGAATCGTCCAGCAGGATCTCATTCGTGCCCACCTGGACCAGGACCGGGGGGAGTCCGGTCAGGTCGGCGTGGACGGCCGGGCTGAGCAGGGGCTGGGCGGGGTCCTGGCCCGCGAGGTACATGGCTCCGGTGCGCTGCACGGCAGCTCGGGTGAAGATCGGGTCGATGCCTTCCTTGGACGTCATGCTCTCGCCCGTGCGGGTGGCGTCGAGACCGGGGGAGAAGACGACGATCGCCGCGGGCAGCGGCAGGCCCGCGTCACGGGCGGCGAGGGCGGTGGTGACGGAATAGCCGCCGCCGGCGGAGTCCCCGGCGAAGGCGATGGCCGAGGCGTCCAGGCCGCTGTCGAGAAGGGCGCGGTAGGCCCGCAGGTTGTCCTCAAGGCCGGCCGGGAACGGGTGCTCGGGGGCCAGTCGGTAGTCCACCGAGTACGAGCCGAACCCGGTCCTTGAGACGAGTTGCGCGGTCAGACACAGCGCCGTCTCGGGGGAGCCGAAGACGAAACCGCCGCCGTGGAAATAAAGGATCGTGCCCGGACGCGCGCCGACGTCCGGTTCGACGTGCAGGGCGGGGCGGCCGCCGAGCGCCGACTGGGTGGTGCGGACGTCGCCCGGCACGATCATCTGGGCCATGAGCGCCCGGAATCCGGCGCGTAGCTCCTCGACCGAAGGCTCCCCGTCGGGGCGGGGCCGACGGAGCATCGCGTCGATCTTGGCGAGCTGTTCCTTGCTCATCCGTACCTTCTCTCACCGATGTACCTTCCTCTACACTATATGCCATGGCATATAAAAACTCGGATGGCGCCGCTGAGCTGCACGGATTCTTCTCCGATCTCGTTCGCTGCGAGACGCGCCTCTACAACGCGCTCAACGATCGCCTGCGCCGGCAGCACGGCCTCGTCACCTCGCAGTTCGAGTTCCTGCGCTTCCTGCGCGAGCACCCCGGCTCCCGAGTCGCCGACCTGGCCGCCGAGTTCGCGATCGGCGTCGGCGCGACCAGCAAGGGCGTCGACCGTCTGGAGAACCAGGGGTGGATCGTCCGCCAGGCCAACCCCGCCGACCGCAGGTCCTCCCTGCTGGCCCTCAGCGACGAGGGCTCCCGACTGCTCGCCGCGGCCGAGGAGACCTTCACGGTGACCCTGCGCGGGCTGCTCGGGGGCGCACTCGACGAGTCCGGGGCGGCGGCGGGCCGGGCCCTGTCCCGGCTGCGCCTCGCGCTGGAACGTGAGCAGATCGGCACCCCGGCGGGCTGAATCCCGCGCCCTGCCCGACTGTCGGGGAATGCCCGTTCCGGCGCCGCCCGGGGCCGAAGTTCGCGGAGGTGGATTGCGGGGAGGTGTACTGCTCCGCTCAACTTGCTTTCCGGAGCGTGTAGTTGTTCGAAGAATGGGGGATGGCCAGAGCTTTTCGTTGATGCCCGCCGCCCCTCCTCGTCGCGGGCCGTTCCGGGTGGGTGAGGCCGGCGGATGGCGGCTGCCGCGATTCTCCCTCTCCCGATGGCCGGGATCCGCACCGCACGGCTCGAAACGGGCGTCTGAGTACGTGGTTACGCACTCCACGACGTGCGAGGTCGGTACTCGGCGGGGGCCGTTGTTTGCTGGTGCGCGAACAAGACGGCTGCCCGGAATTAGGCGGCGATAAATGGCCATGCGGTATAACTCTTCCGTCACTGCGCTCTCAACGACCCCACGCGTGTCGTGGGCTGCCTTTGCCGTGCTCGACACCGTTCGGCAGGTATGGCATAGTCGTTTCGGATTCATCTTCTTTAAGCAGAAGAAGACGGCATGCTCGATTTTGGTTTCAGGGACGTGCACATCCCGGAAGATGAACAGAACCCCCCCCCGGCGCTAAGGAGCACGAGTTGCCCATTTCCAGGCGCTTGATCTCGCCCGAGGGGCATATCTGGAAGACGGAAGAAATTCTGGCCCGTATCTCGGGAGCCACCGAGTTTTTTGCGCGACGCGGCATAGTGGCCGGCTCACGGGTCATGATGAGCGGGGCCAATTCTCGCGAATGGGTCGTCAATTTGCTCGCGCTCGTCCACCTTGATGCCTCGGTGGTCCTGGCCGATCACCGTGCCGCCCCGGCGCAGCGCTCGCAGATCCGTGCGCAGGCGCGCGTGACGCTGGAAGTCGGCGACGGTCCGGGCGATGCCTCCCCGTCACAGCCCGCTGGGGACCGCGAGGCCCCAACGTCACAGCTCGCCCGCGCTCGCGAGGCCCCAACGTCACAGCTCGCCCGCGCTCGCGAGGCCTCAACGGCACGGCCCGCTTCAGGCACGGCGGCCGGGCCCGGTGTGACGGCCTGGGCGCGGCGCCGGGACGCCGCGATCTCATGGTCGTCGGGTACGACGGGCAGCCCGAAGGCAATCGTCCGCTCCGGACGCTCGATCCTCGACAATCTCGCACTCAGCGCGGAACGGATGGAGTACCGGACCGACGACGTCTTCCTGCCCGTCCTGCCGTACTCCCATCAGTACGGTCTGTCGCTGGTCCTCTGCTGGTGGCTGGGCGGGGGCACGCTCGTCGTCTACGGGCCGACCACGCGCCTGGACCGCGTACTTGAGGTGGGCATCGACCACGGCCTGTCCGTCGTCGACGGAGCCCCCTCGACCTATCACACCCTGCTCAACCTGCTGGACCGCCGACCCCCTCTCGTAACCGCGCTGAAGGGCGTTCGGGCCTGGTGCGTGGGCGGTGCCCCGCTGGGGCGCGGTCTGGCGGCCCGGTTTCATGCCCGTACGGGAGAACACCTGCTCGACGGCTACGGCGCGACCGAGGTGGGAAACATCGCGCTGGCCTCCCGCGCCGACCCGGTGGGGTGCGGCACACCACTGCCCGGCGTGATCGTCGAAGTCCATGACGACCACGGCAGGCCCCTCCCTCCTGGCCGGCTCGGCGAACTCGTCGTGCGCAGTGGCGGCCTGATGACCGGTCACCTGGACGATCACGGTGAGATCATTCCGGTTCCGGGCCCCGTTCACCGCACCGGCGACATCGGTCTGCTCGACGATGCCGGGCGCGTCTTCCCGGTCGGGCGCAAGCACGCCGTGCATCGCGACGGCCACACCCTCTACCCCGACCACCTAGCCGCGCGGGCCGAGTCCGCCGGCGCGCAGACGGAGGTCGTCGCTGTCCCCGACGCGCGTCTGGGCTCCCGCCTGGTGTTCGTGATCGCGGACCCGGACGTACACGAGCCTGGTCACTGGAAACGGGTCCTGCGCGCCGTGCTCGCCCGCTACGAACAGCCCGACCACATCGTGGTGCTTCCCGCGCTGCCGCTCACGAGCTCGGGAAAGCCCAACCTGGCCGTTCTGGAGAAGATCGCCATGACTTCGCTGTCCGCGTCGTACGACACGTCCACCGCCGCTTCCACCGACACGTCCACCGACCTGTCCACGGCCGGATCCACCGACACGTCCACCGACTCGGCATCGTCCGAGGCGGCCGACGCACCCCCCGACTTATCCGTGTCCGAATCAGCCACGGGCTTATCCGTGTCCACCGCGACCGGCGCCCCCACCGGGCTGTCCACGGTGGGATCGACCGTTCGTGCGAACGAATACCGCATTCCCTTCGCCGGCCGCGTCGACGCGGTGCGTGCCGTGCGCCGCCATGTGGCCGAGAACGAGGACGCGGTGATGGCGATCCTCACCGAAATCTCGCCGCACCGCACCGCGCGTGCGGAGCTCCATGCGTTTCTCGCCACGCTCGACGGCGCCGAGGAGGAGATCCGCAGGGGCCGACCCGGGAGTCTGCCTCTGGCCGCCGTCTTCATGCCCTCCAACATTCCGCTGTATTCCTACGCGCTCTATTTGCTCGTGGCCTCCCTTTACAGCGACCGAATCGTCTTCCGGCCGTCTTCCGAGACGAAAAGTCAAATGCTGCGCCTGCACGCCCTGCTGGCGCCGGTTCACGGATTGCCCATCGAGATGTACGAACTCAGCCAGCGCAAGTTCGTGACGGGACCGGTCCGTGAGGCGGACCTCATCGTCTTCACCGGAAAGTACTCCAATGCCGAGGTCATCCGCGAAGGACTGGCGGAAGACCAACTCTTCCTCTTCTTCGGACACGGCATCAACCCCTTCGTGATCGCACCCGACGCCGATCTCGCCCACGCCGCACAAGACGTCACGACGATCCGGCTCTACAACTCGGGCCAGGACTGCTTCGGCCCTGACGTCGTGTTCGCGCCGAAAGGCCGCAGCGAAGAATTCCTCCGCCTGTTGTCCGCCGAACTCGCTTCGCTGCGCTTCGGGCCGAACGACGACCCCGACGTCGACTACGGTCCGATCTGCTACGACTCGGCGCTGGTGAACTGCTCGGACTACCTGGTGCGGCACGCGCGTCACATCCGGCACGGCGGACGCATCGACCTGCCGTCCCGCAGGATCGAGCCGACCGTGCTGCTGTGGGGCTTCGACGACAAGATCCCTCTCGACGAGATGTTCGCGCCCGTGTTCAACGTCGTGTCCTACCCCAGTGCGAGGCTGTTGCGCGAGCGCCTGGCGAGCCCCTACTTCAGCGAACGCGCGCTGGGAGCGATGGTCTACGGGAACGACCCGGAGACCGTGCGGGTCCTGTCCCAACGCCACCACACCTGTGTCAACCACACCCTGCTCGACGCCGAGGACGGCAACCGCCCGTTCGGCGGATTCGGGCTGAGGGCCAACTACATCTCCTACGGCGGCGATCGGCACGCCGAACCGCTGCTCATGTCGCAGGCAGTGGCGCGGAACCTCCCGGCGGATCCCGGTGCCGCGGCGGGTGAGAAGTGACCCGAGCGAGCAAGCGGTATGCCGGAGCCTGGTCCGCGATCGTCGACCTGCTCGTGGCGAACGGGGTCGACACCTGTTTCGGACTGCCCGGCGACGACCTGGACTTGCTGTGCGCCTTCGACGCCGCCGGCCTGGACCTCGTGCCGTGCCGGGACCAGCGCAACGCGATGCACATGGCGACCGGCTACGCGTTGCAGTCGGGCCGGCTCGCCGTCTGCGTGCTGGGCAAGGGGCCGGCCGTCACGCACGCGGCCACCGGTCTGCTGGAGGCGCGCGAGTCGGGTGCGCCGGTCCTCGTGCTCGCCGCCGGTGCGCCCGAACAGCGCCGGGGGAGCGGGGGGTTCCAGGAACTCGACCAAGTCGCCGTGACAGCGCCCCTGGTGCGCTGGGCACACCGGGTGGGCCACCCCGACCGGGTCGTCCCCGCGACGGTGACGGCGCTGACCCGAGCGATGGGGCCGCCGCCCGGACCGGTGTACCTGGAGCTGCCGGACGACGTCCGCACGGCTGAGATCACGGTCCGCGGCAATGTCCCAACTCTGCCTGAAACACTGCTCCTTGACCCAAGCTCCGTGACGCCGGGCCCGGCGCTGGCGGCGCTCCGCGCGAGCAGTCGTCCAGTGGTGCTGGTGGGCGGCGGAATGCGGCACCGCAACGAGGCCAGCGCGGTCGAGCGGTTCGCCGAACGCCTGGGCGCGGCGCTGTTCACCACCGCGTCCGGCCGAGGAGCCGTCGACGAGAACCATCCGCTGTTCTGCGGCGTGGCAGGCCTCTATGCCGCCGCCCCCGCCCGTGAGTTGTGGTCGTCCTGCGACCTGGTGGTGTCGCTCGCCGGACGGCTGGAGGAGACGGTCGTCGAAGGCGGCACGCCCTGGCCCCCGGTCACCGTGGTGCAGGTCAACATCGACCCGGGCGGACTGTCGTCCGAGTTCTCCGGCCCGCGCGTCATCGGCGACGCCCGGCACGCCGTGCTCGGCTGGACCCGGGCGCTCGGCGATGACCTCGGGGCCGGGCACACGGACGCGGCCGGGCGCTGGAAGAAGAACGTCACGGACGCGACCGGGCAGTGGCGGAACGAGATCGCGGATGCCCGCAAGGCCATGTCGCTCGCGGTCGAGGAAGAGTTGGCCGGTGCCGCGACACTGCCGGGAATCCGCATCGCCGAGTTGCTCGCCGCGCTCGATGCCACTGCCGCCGAGCGGCACGTCCTCGTCCAGGAGAACGGGCTCCAGGACATGTGGTCCTACTGCTTCCCCTTCCACATCGGCGGCGGATCCATCGTGCCGTCCGAGCAGACCCCGTTGGGCTTCGGGGCCGCCGCGGCCATCGGGGTCAAGCAGGCCGCCCCGGACCACGACGTCACCGCGTTCATCGGGGACGGCGCCTTCCTCGCGGCCCGCGCCGACATCGCCGTCACCGCACCGTCCCACGGCGGCGTCCTCTACGTCGTGCTGTGCAACGGAGGCTACGGCTGGCTCGACGCCCAGCGCGCCCGCCTCGGCCTCGACGCCGAGCGCTATCCCTTCACCCGGCCGGGCGCGCCGCCGCCCGCGGTGGACGGGCCGGACATCCACTACCGAGTGCTGCGCGACAAAACCACGCTCACCGAGGAGGTCGTCGCCGCACGCCGGTTCTGTTCCCGGGGAGGCACGGCCGTGCTCATGGTGCCCGTAGCCCCCGACGACATCCCTCCGTGCGTCAGCGAAGCCGAGGTGGTTCCCCAGTGACAGCGGCAACGGAGCGAGGTGACGCCCGGCGCCGGGTCATGGTCACCGGGTACGGCGCGGTAACGCCGCTGGGCCACAGCGTCGGCGAGACGTGGACGGCGATGCTGGCCGGCCGCAGCGGCATCGACACCGTGGACGCGATCGACGTGACCGACCTCGGCGTCCGCATCGGCGGCCAGGTCCGCGGATTCGACCCCAGCCGCTACATGCCCCGGACGGTCAGCCGACGCGCCGACCCGTACGCGCAGTACGCCCTCGCCGCGGCGCTGGAAGCCTGCGAACACGCCGGACTCGTCGTCGACGAACAGCTGGCACCACGGGCCGCCGTGATCATCGGGAGCGGGTACGGACCCGTGGGGTCCATCTACCGCGCCGCGAACATCCTGCGCGACAAGGGGCCGCGCGCCATCAGCCCCTTCACCCAGGTCACGACCGCCATGGACAGCGCGGCCGGCGAGATCACCATGCGGCTGGGCACCCAGGGTCCCAGCCGGGCCCAGAGCACGGCGTGCGCCAGCGGGGCGGACGCGGTGGGCGCGGGGATGCGCATGATCAGCCACGGCGAGGCCGACGTCGTTCTCGTCGGCGGCGCCGACGCCTGCGTCACCACCGTAGACCTCGCGGGCAGCGGCAACGCCCGGGCGCTGTCCAGACGCAACGACGACCCGACGGCGGCGTGCCGCCCCTTCGACGCGCACCGCGACGGGTTCGTGATGAGTGAGGGAGCCGCCGTGGTGGTCCTTGAGTCCGCCGAAGTGGCCGAGAGGCGGGGAGCAACGGCCCTGGCCGAACTCATCGGGTACGGAGCGAGCTCCGACGCCCATCACTGGACGGCCCCGCACCCGGAGGGACGGGGCGCCTGCCTCGCCGTCGAAGCGGCGCTGCGCGACGCGCGGATATCGGGACCGGACGTGGACTACGTCAACGCCCATGGAACCGGAACGCAGTTGAACGACGCCACCGAAGCGGCCGTCCTGCGCAAGGTACTGGGGGATCGCGTCGACCGGATCCCGGTCAGCTCGACCAAATCGATGACCGGGCACATGATCGGAGCCGCAGGCGCGGTCGAGCTGGTGGCCTCGATCCAAGTCCTGCGCACCGGTGACGTCCCGCCGACCGTCAACTGCGACGAACCGATCGACCCGGACATCAACTTCGTACCGCACCAGGCGCAGCACCACGACGGCGTACGGATCGCTCTCAGCAATTCGTTCGGCTTCGGTGGCCACAATGCCGTTCTCGTGGTCCGATCCGTATGAGGTCCCGGTCGTGAACCACCTTCACCAACCGGCTCCGAGCCCAGTCACCGCCACGCGCGGCGGGCCGCTGACCTGGATCCAGCAGTGGCACTGGTTCGAGCACACCATCCCCGCGCAGCGCCGGGTCAACCCGACGCCGCTCGCGGACCACTGCCACGTCCCGCCCTCGGTCACCGTCGCCGACGTGCTCGCGGCGCTCGCGTCCCTCACCGCCCGGCACGAGGCGCTGCGCACCACCGTCGACCCGCTCCGCCCGATCCAGCACGTCCACCGCCCGGACTGGGCTCCGCTGCCCGTCGACTACGCCGACGTCCCCGACGCCGACGCCGACACCCTGGAGGCGGCCACAGCGGCTCTGGCCGCCCGCCCGATCGACCCCGAGCGGCACCCGCCCTGGCTCGCGCGGGTGCTGCTCAGGGCCGGGAAGCCGCTCGCGGTCGTGATCGCGGCCCACCACGTACTGATCGACGGCTGGGGTCTCGCGGTGCTGATCGACCAGCTGCACGCTCAACTGTGCGGTGGCGAGGCGGTGTTGGAGGCATATCCGCACCCTCTCGACATGGTTGCCACCCAGCCCCTGGAACGCGCCCGCGCGGCCGAGCTCGAATGGCTCACGCGTCTCGCGAGCAACCCGGCCGGCGTGCTGGCCCCCTTCGGCGGGACCGACGACGGCACCGGGCGCCATCGTCTTCAGCACCGCTCGGTGGACGCGTACGCCGACCTCGACCGTCTGGCCCGTCGTCATCGGGCGAGCCCGGAGGCCGTCGTGCTCGCGGCGCTGGCCCACGACATCGCCACCCGCACCGGCGAACACCGGTTCCTCGCGTCCGTGGTCGTGTCCAACCGCGCCCGCGCCGCGCTGCGGAACAGCATCGGCGTCCGGGCCCTGACGGTCCCGGTACAGATCGACCTCCGCCCGGGTGCGGCGTTCGGCGAAGTGGTCGCCTCCGTCGCCGCAGCCTCCGCCGCGGCCTACCGGCACGGCCAGTGGCGCCCCGCCGAACTGGTCGCGTCCCAGGCGCGAATGGACCGTCGCCGCGGCGTCGTGACCGTACCCACCATCGAGTACAACTGCTACTCGTGGCCACGCGGCTATCTGGTCCCCGCGCAGTACCGGCCGCCGGACGGGACCGCCACCTGGATCACGAGTGCACCCGACGAACCCTGCGAGACGCTCTACGTGGACCTCGGCCGGGACGAGGGGGTCGTCACCCTCGACGTCACCGTCGGAGACCATCTGCTCGACGCCGAGCAAGCCCTGGAGCTGCCGGTCCGGTTGTGCGGTCTTCTGCGCGTGCTCGCCGACGGTGCCGAGTGCCCGGTGCCGGAACGGCCCCTCACCCCCGCCGCCCCCGGATGGTGGCGCGCCCCGCAGGGCTGGGTGCGCCTGGCCGACGTCGAGGAGGTGTTGCGCGGTCATCCAGGCGTGCACGCGGTGACGGTGGCGCCCGGCGGGGAGACCGCGGGGGAGTGCGAGGCGCCCACGGGGGAGGGCGAGGAGAGGAAGGGGGAGCGCGCGGGGACGAGGGGGGAGGGCGGCGGACCGCACCTCGTGGCGTACGTCCGCATCACCCCCGGCGTCACCCCCGGCGACCTGCACCGCCACGTTCTGGACCACCTCGGCGAAGTGCCCGGTCTGGTGGCCCCGAGGCGTTACGTCCTGAGCCCGGCGGCCGACCCCGAACCCGGCGGGCTCTGCGACCGGCCGGACACCGCCACCGACGGTACGGAAGCCCTGTTGATCCCGTCGCGCCCGGCCGCGACGTGCGCCGAACGGGCGTTGGCGGCCGCCGTGGCCTCCGTCGTGCCCGGCGGTCTGCCGGCCGGCACCCTCGACAGCCCCGACGCCGTGGACATGCACCGCAGCCTCGCCGACCACGGCGTGACGCTGGTCGCAGTACCACAACTACTCGCGCTGCTCCGCCAGTTCGGCTTCACCGGGATCGCGTCGGACGAGCTGGCCGGAACGGCCTCGCTCGGCCATCTCGCCGCAGCCCTGGAGCCCCTACCGCCCCGCGACCCCCGTGGAGGAGATACCTCACCATGACCGCGTCCCACATCGCCGCACAGTCCGTGGACCGCCTGGCCCCGTGGGCCTTCGGCGCCTTCGTCGAGGCGAACACGCACGACACGGCCTACCGCCCGCCCGTGGTGGACGGCCCCGTCGGACCGACCATCGTCCGCAACGGCCGCGAGCTGGTGAACTTCGCCAGCATCAGCTTCCTCGATCTGGAGCGCCACATCCCCGTACAACGCCATTTCGCGGAGGGGGCACTCGCCCACGGCTTGAGCACCAGCGGATCCAGGATGACGCAGGGGATCTGCCGCCCGCACCAAGTACTTGAGGACACGATCGCCCGTCACACCGGCAAGGAACGGGTCATCAGTTTCGCCACGGGGCTCCTCGCCAACATCGGGTTCGTCCACGCCATGAGCAGTTCCGCGCACTTCGACGCCGGGATCGAAGTGCGCAACCGCGACACCGTTTTCGTCGTCGACCGTGATGTCCACTGGAGCATCTGGAAGGGCCTGGAGGGACTCGACTACGGACGCAACGTCCATGCGTTCCGGCACAACGACGTCTCCGATCTGGCGCGCATCCTGGACCGGGTCAGCGCCCGCAAGACCGTCGTGATCGCCGAGAGCATCTACTCGGCCGACGGCACCATGGGGCCCATCGTCGACATCCTCGACGCGTGCGACCGGCACGGCGCCGTCAGCATGATCGACGACGCGAACGGGTTCATGGTGTACGGGCCCGAGAACCGTCCGTACGCGCGGGAAGCGGCCGCGATCCGGGAGCGGGCCGACTTCGTCATGGTGTCCCTCTCGAAGGCCATCGGTCTGGAAGGCGGTGCGATCGCCGGGCCGGCCGCGGCCATCGACGCCTTCGAACTGCTCTCCGGCACCTCGATGTTCACGGCCGCCATCCAACCGCCCACCGCCCATGCGGCGACGCACACGATCGACGCCCTCGCCGGCGATCCGGCGATCGTCGACGACTACTTGGCGCATGCCGCACGCTTCCGCCGACAGATGCACGAGGCGGACACGCCGACCACGCCGACCGAGTCGTACATGCTCTCGGTGCCGATCGGGAACGACGCCGCCGCCCTTCAGATGCGGGAGTGGTTCGTCGAGGACGGCTACCTCGTGCCGGTCTTCTCCTACCCTGCCGTCTCGCGCAACCGGGCGCTCCTGCGCCTGTTCCCGCACGCCGGCCACACCGAGGAGCAGATGGACGGCTTCCTGCGCACCCTTCTCACCTACCGGCGCCGCCTCGGGATCTGACCTCACCGCCGCGGTTCGGCCCGTCGTCCGGTGACCGTCTCATGTCGCCCCCCCCTCAAGCCTCAAGAAGGAGAAGCCCCGTGGTGAACAACACCGACAACACCGGCAACACCGTTCGTGCTACCGGCAGTACGGGCAACACCGACATCCTGACCACCCTTGCCGAGATCGTCGAAGAGGTCGCCGGGGTCGACTCCGCCGCGGTGACCGCCGAGAAGTCCTTCGTGGACGATCTCGACATCGACTCCCTGTCGATGGTGGAGATCTCCGTGGCGCTTGAGGACAGCTTTCGGGTGAAGATCCCCGATGACCTGATCACGGAGCTGAAGACCGTCGGCGACACCGTGAGCTACATCGCCGACCACCGATGACCACCGGCGGACGGCCCAGCCGTCGGACCGCACCGACTGCTCGCCCCCTCCAGGTCAACATCACGGCTCTATCCGGGAGTTGGGCGTGAGCATCCTGGAACGCTTCCGCCTCGACGGCCGCGTCGCCGTGGTCACCGGTGCCTCCTCCGGGCTCGGGGTCGCCTTCGCCACGGCGGTGGCCGAGGCCGGCGCCGATGTCGTACTCGGGGCGCGGCGCACCGAGAGGCTGGAGGCAGTGCGCGCGGCCGTCGAGGAACGCGGCCGCCGCGCCATCGCGGTGCACACCGACGTCGCCGAACCGGAGGACTGCCGGGCGCTGGTCGACGCGGCTGTGCGAGCCTTCGGACGGGTGGACATTCTCGTCAACAACGCCGGGATCAGCAGTGAGCTGCCCGCGACGGAGGAGACCCCGGAGCAGTTCCGCGAGGTCATCGACATCAACCTCAACGGGGCTTACTGGATGGCTCAGGCGGCGGGCGCGGTGATGCCGCCCGGCAGCGCCATCGTCAACATCTCCAGCATCCTCGCGCTGGTCACCGGCGGTCTGCCGCAGGCCGCCTACTCGGCGTCGAAAGCCGGCCTGCTCGGCCTCACCCGAGATCTCGCCCAGCAGTGGACGCCCGGCAAGGGCATCCGCGTAAACGCCCTGGCGCCGGGCCTCTTCACCTCCGAGATGACCGACGGCTACGGCGAGGGCTATCTGGAGGCGGTGATGCCACGGGTGCTGTCAGGTCGCATCGGGCAGCCGGAGGAACTCGCCGCGGCTCTGGTCTTCCTGGTCTCCGACGCGTCGTCCTACATCACCGGCACCACCCTCACGGTCGACGGAGGTACGCACATCGCCTAGTGACGAGCGGGGGTGGGACACACGGATGGGCCACACGGATGGGCGGCACGGATGGGCGGCACTTGGCGGCGACCGCACCGGGCAGCGGGACCGCGGGTGCGGAACGGGGTCGCGGCGCCGATCCTGCCCGGCCGAGCGGTGTGCTCGTCGGAAGCGAGGGGACGTGGTCAAGTTGTTGATCAGTGCGAGGGACACGCTTTCCCGTCCGGGTTCACCCGGACGTGACCAGGATGGCGACGACGCGCCATGTATCGAGTCGACGAATCAACTGGCTTGTGGGTCAGGCCAGTTGGCATTGCACGGCCGCATGGCTGACGACGGTCCGCCGTGCGGTGGCACCGATGCGCGCGGCGCCCCGGGGAACCGGCGATGACGGCGGAGCCGACCGCCCGTTCCCTACCGCGTGAGCCGCTCGGCGACGCGCACCTGCGCCGTCTGATCGTGGGCCAGGGCCTGGCGGCCGTGGTCGATGCGCTGTTCCTCATATGGCTCACGCTCTTCGTACTGAAGCTGTCGGAACCCGGGATGGCCACAGGATTCGTCCTCGTGGCCGTGGCGCTGCCACGAGCGGCGCTGCTGCTCCCCGCGGGAGTGCTGGTCGACCGCCTCGGCCCCGCCCGAATCGCGGCCGGTGCCGCCTGGCTCCGCGTCGCGGTCCTGCTGGCCCTCTGCGCCCTGGTCACCTTGACCTCGCCGACGGTGACGGCGGTCGCGCTGCTCGCCGCACTGCTCGGTGTCGCCGACGCCGCGTACTTCCCCGCGGCCCTTGCCCTGCTGCCCGGCGTCGTGCCCACCGACAGGCTTGCCCGGGTCAACGCGCTGGTGCAGGGCGCGGAGTCCGGGGGCGACCTGATCGGCCCGGCAGTGGCCGCCGGAGTCATCGCCGTAGTCGGCTTCGACGCGACGCTCGGGGGGATCGCGGCGCTGGCCGCGCTGGCCGCCGTCGCCCTGAGCATGCCCATCCGCGCGATACGGCGCGGCGAATCCGCCGGGGACCTTGCTGATCCGGAGCCCGCCGAGGGTGAGCAGCTCAGCACCGCACGTGCCCTCGGCGGGGGCTTGAGCTACGCCTGGCGTGAGCCGGTGGTGCGAGGGATGCTGGCGGCCATCGCCCTGATCAATATCGCGGTGGTGGGCCCCGTGCTGGTCGGGGGCGCTGTGCTCGCCGATCAACGGCTGGGCGGCGCCGGCTCTTTGGGCATCGTGCTCTCCGGCTTCGGTGCCGGATCGCTGGCCGGGTCGCTCGTGGCGGGGTGGCGACCACCGGCCCGGCGGGGCTGGACGGTGGCCGGCGGGGTCGCCGCGATCGGCGCGGGCATGGCCGGACTGGCGGCCGTGGACGATGTCGTCGCCGCCACGGCGGTGGTCTCCCTGATCGGCCTCGGCTCCGCGTTCCTCGGAGTGGTCGTCGTGGCCACGCTCCAGGAGCGAGTTCCGCAGAAATTGCTGGGCCGTGTGCTCAGCCTCGTCGTCCTTGCCACGGTGGCGTTCGACCCGTTCTCCTACATGCTTGCCGGAGTCCTCGTTCCGCTCGGCACGACGGTGCTGTTCCTGGTGTGCGGCAGCGCCGTCCTGGTGTGTGCCGCCCTGGTCGCCCTGAGCCCCGCGATCCGCTCCCTGCGGTGACCGCGCCGCTCAACGAGGATGCCGCTCAACGAGGCTACTGAGACAACTGTCGCAAGGTGAGGCCGAGTTCACCCCAGTCTTCGCGCTGCCGCCGGAACCCTCCCGGACGCGAGCGACAGTGATGTCGGCATCGCCATGGCCCGGGGCGCATACGGGCCGCAGCACGGGCTCCTGCCGAGAGTTCGGCAGGAGCCCGTGCTGCGGTGAACGGCGCAAGGACGGCACCGCCCTCGATGAGTGGCGGTGCCGGCGACTTCAGCTAGCTCTCGCCGCCGACCTGGCGGTTCGACCTCACTTCAGGTGGCGGGTGAAGAACTGGGCGGCGGCTTCCCCCGCGTACTGCGGGACGCCGGTGTGCCCGCCCAGATGGGCGTGCAGGGACTTCTCCTGGGAGCCGAACGCGTCGAACAAGTCCAGGGCCGCCCGCCGATCGTTCCCTTCGTCGTCCCACTGCAGCAGGACGTGCAGCGGAATGGTGACCCGGCGGGCCTCCTCGAACATGGCGCGCGGGACGAAGCTCCCCGCGAAGAGGCCGGCGGCCACGATGCGGGGCTCGACCACCGCGAGCCGGACTCCGATGGAGATCACTCCTCCCGAGTATCCGACCGGGCCGCTGATCTCGGGCAGTGCCAGGAGGTCGTCCAGGGCGGCCCGCCATTCGGGGACCGCCTTGTCGACCAGCGGGAGGATGAGGGCGTCAATGATCTCGTCGCTGACCGGTTCGCCGGCCTTCAGAGCCCGGCGCAGCTCGGCGCGCGCCTGCTCGGCGGCGGGCCAACGAGGCCGTTCGCCGCTGCCCGGCAGCTCGATGGTGGCCGTGGCGAAGCCGTCTGCCGCCGCGTGCCGGGCTCGGGCCACCAGTCGGGGGTACACCTTGCCCAGCCCGAGGGGAGGGGGACCGAGCAGGATCAGCGGCGTCGGGGCGGACGCGGACGCGGGTGTCCACAGGATGCCGGGGATCCCGCCGAGGGTGAAGGCGCGTTCGCGGACGCCGTCGTCGAGATGTTGATCGGAAGTGAAGTGCATGATCGTGCCTTTCGGGAGTGCACAGGAATGGCGCTCCCGGACGACCTGACTATCGCCCGACCGTGGCCCCGGAGGGGAGCACCCATGTCGATACTGCGTTCACGGGTACCACCTCCTCGATCTCTCGCACGGCCTCGGCAAACATAGCAGCGCCCGTCCGCGTTCCCAACGGGTTATTTCTGAGCCTCCCTGGTGGGCGCCGGAGAGATGCCAGGGTCGGCTGCGTGTGGGGCGGTCGCTGTACGGAAGGGCCGTCGTCCCGTGTGCGCACCCCCATGGGATTGACCAATGGATTGACCAGACCGGGGGGGGCTCACCATGTCGGCATGACTGACCAGGGTGGGGATCCGGTTTCCGTGTGGCGCGTGGACGATCCGGGCTGTTGGCGGGGTACGTGATTCCGGCGGTGGTCGCGGTGCGCCCATTGGTCTGCTGGGGCTGGTGGTTGCTGGATCCGGAGGCGGCGACGGCTCGGTCGGTCGGCCTGTGGTCGGCGCTGGCTGCGGGGTTCGCGCTCTTCTTCTGGTGGTTGCTTCTTCGGGTCCGGTTGGAGGTCGGACCCGAAGAGATCATCGCCGTAAACCCAGGGGGGACCCAACGGTTGAGGGTGGAGGAGGTTGCCTCGGTGCGGCTGGGGACATGGGGCGCCGAGTTCTGCCACGTCGACGGCTTCAAGACCACGGCCTACGCGTTGAGCCACTCGGCCGGCGGAAGGCCGCAGGACCTGCGCTTGGAGCAAGTGCGGGCGGCACTCGGCGCGGGGCCCGCCGTGAAACCGCGGTGACGCTCGGTACGATCACATCCCGTTCAAGGGCGGGCCGACACCTACACGCGGGGGAGTTCACATGGCCGTCATCCACCACACCACCATGACGCCCACCAAGCTGGAGCTGCTCACCGGCTGGCTGCCGAGGCAGAGCTGGTACGCGGGCGATCGAGAAGCCCCGGCGCTGGTCAAGGCAGGAGGGTTCCGCTTGGACGATCCGGACGGCGAGGTCGGGATCGAGTTCATGGTCGTGGTCGACGCCGGCCCGCAGCGGCCGGTGGCGTATCTGGTGCCACTGGCCTATCGCGATGCGGCCCTGGAGGGTGCCCCGGCGGAGGCGTTGATCGGCACGTCCGAGCACGGCGTGCTCGGCACCCGCTGGATCTACGACGGTGTCCAAGACCCGGTGGTCATGGCGCAGGTGCGCGCCCTCCTGCGGGGCGAGGCGGCGCCGCAGCAGCAGAACGAGAGCGACGCCCCCGACCCGACCGTCACCGTGCACGGATCGGGCCCGGCCGAAGGGCTCGACGTTCGGGTCAACCGGCTGCTGGGGTCGGGGGAGGACGCTGAGCCGTCCTCCGTGCGCCTCGTAGCCGGGTGGACGTGGCCGGACGGAACAGCCGCGCGGGGCGTATTCATGGCCGTCGCTCAGCGTTGACCCGGGCCTGGTTGAACAGGTGGCGGGCCCCGGCCGGCGGCCCGCACGCCGATTGCGTGGCGCAGTGCGGCGGGAAGGCCTGGGGCGTACGCCCGCGTACCTCCCTCCCGGGTGCACCCTCCATCACTGGGCACGCCAACTGGCCGAGCCCCAGGCCCCGTTGTGACGCACACAGCCGCCGTCCGCGACCACCAGGCCCTCGCCGGTCTGGCGGCCGGGCCGCAAGGACAGGGCGATGCCGTGGTCGTCGGTGGTGCGGATGGTTTGCAGACCGCTTTCTCTACCGGTGACCGGGTCGGTCCCCGGACCGATGGTCACCTTCCATCCTCGCGAGGACCAGTGCTCGCGAAGGCGGTCGACGGCCGCCCGATAGCCGGCGTCGCCGTCCGCGAAGTCCGGAGCCCAGGAAACGGACGGCTGGTCCCGGGTGACGCCATCCCGGTCGACACCGAGGTCGTCCACGCAGGATGCGCTGGTGCTGGAGCTTCCCAAGGTCACCGAGCTCGGATTCGACCCCAGGAACAGCACGGCCTCCTCGCCGGCGGCTTCGGTGTCACGTACGTGTTGCAGGAACTGCGCCTCGGAACGGACCGTCCCGCCCGATAGCGCCGTGCAGCCCTTGGCGAGCCCCACGATGAGGAGCACCACGACGGCCCCGGCAGTGGAAAGCCCCAGGACCTGGTACCGGAGGCGGGAAGTGGGTGCGGCGGGAGGAGTCGTCGTCATGACGCCATCCGAACACCGCCACCCGGGGCGACGACACCGTCGCCCTACTCAGTTCTGGTACTCAGAACGGCCCGGGTGCCCAGCTGCTGTGGTGGTCGGGGCGGGCCGCCGCACAGCCCCAGGGAGGCGCGAGGCGAGAACTTGAGCTCAGCCCAGATCGAGCAGCATCGCGTCATGCAGATCCCCGCCCTCACCCCCAAGCCGCGCCTCGCCGATCTTGCGGTATCCCCACGACCGGTAGGCCGTCGGTGCCGCCTCGCTCGCCGGGTGGACGTTCAACAGCACCCGCTCGGCTCCGGTACCGTCGAGCAGGGTCTCGTGCAGTCGCCGTGCCACCCCCTGGCCGCGCCACGCTACGCGGACAGCGAGCTCCATGAGTCCGAACGTGCGGTGCCCGTTCTCGCGCCGCATGTCGTCGGACACGGGCTCGGTGAGCTCGTCCCACCACACCGTGTCGGGCCCGAGAAGGCATCCGTAGGCCATGCCGACCGGCTCGCCCTCCGAGTTTCGGGCCAGAACGGCGCGGAAGGCGAGCCTGCGCGTCACTGCGGGGAAGTGGCGGAAGGCTGCGGCGACATCGTCCGCGGTCTCGCGGTAGGGAGGCTCAGCGAACGCTTCGGCGTAGACCAGCTTGAACGCGTCAGCGGCTATGACCGCGGCCGCTCCGTCCATGGGCGTTGTCGAGATGGTGTCTCGCTGCGGCATGTGGGTCTCCGGGGATGGTCAATGGTTGGTGTGTCCGTCGCTGATCTCGTCGTCCGGCAGCAGCAGCCGTGGCCCGGCTCGGGTCAGAGGAAGTGCCCGCTGGCGAGGTAGGGCGCGGGAACGGGCATGCCGCGTACTGCGATATAGCCTTCCTGGCCGATGTCGAGCCGTGCGGCCAGGCCGACGTCGATCGCCCACTCATTGGGAGTGGTGATGCAGTTGACCAAGGTCGATCCTTGCGACGAGGCGAGTGCTTCCCACAACAGTTGCTGTGCCGTTCCGGGGTCCGAGGCGGCCAGCAGCGACGCACGCCCACGGTCGTCGAGGTAGACGTATCCGGGCGTCGACCGGTCGCGACTGACGACGAGCCGCAGTGTGTCGAGCATGTAGTCGTGGTCCGGCCCGTGGCCCGCCACACGCAGGCTCTGATCGAGCTCGTCCATCCAGGCGAAGTCATCGGTTCGGCCCTCCCGGAGGCCGTCGACCACGGGAAGAGTGGACCGGTCCACGGTGCCGACCATGCGCATCTGCGGGTGGAGCGAGAACTCCGCCGCCCGGTACCGACGTGTGGCGCCGGGATGCACGCTGGAGGAGAAGATGCCGGGCCGCCCGCCGGCATGGGCGAGGGCGGCATCCAACAGCCGCTTGCCGATGCCCTGTCCTTGATGGCTGGGCAATACGCCGTAGGTGGCGAGGAACCACAGGTCGCCGCGGTTCTGCGACATGGCGAACCCCACTGCTCCGGCGGCTCCGGCCGCCTCGTCAACCGCGACCCAGCATCCCTCCGGATCCACGTTCAGGAAGAAGCGCATACGGTCGATCCACTGCTTGGAGGCGGCTGCGGACCGGGGCTCCGGCTCCGGATCGCTGACCCGCCTGGTGCCGCGCTCCGACTCGAAGAACGTCACGGCCGAAGCCGCCTCCGCAGAGGGGAGATCGTCCTCCCGCAACAGCCTGATCCGTACGGATTCCATTCCGCGAGCGTAGCCATCGGCGAGGCCGGGACGCATGCGCTTTTCCCGCTGGGGGTGGCTGTCGGCCCGATCGCCGATGCGGTGGTGGTCGGATTGGCGCTTCCCGGAACGACCCATCGCGAGTGGTGGATGCGGGGCGATTACGGTCTCCGCGGAGTCGCACGGGTCGGGTTGCCGAGGCCGGGCCGATCGGCCGAGGCGATCCCGTCAAGGATGAGTTCCAGGCCGGTCCGGAAGGCCTCCCGCGCCTCCCGCTCCAAGTACGGTGTCGTGTCGGCCAGTTCCTCCCGCCCGTCGTCGGCGGCGGCAGCGGTGGCGTGTGACTCCAGGGCCGCAAGGGCCGGGAAGCGCTCGGCGAAGTCCGGGGCCACCTCGGCGAGGAGGGCCGTCCGCTCCGCCCACCATTCCTCGTCGGACACCCCGGTCTCCGGCGCCGCTTGGCGGCGTTCCGCGGCGATGCGGGCCATCCCCCGGATGAATTGGAACAGCACGGCGATGACCCGGCGGGTCCGCAACGGGTCCAGGCCGACGCCCCCCATGATCCGTACCACCGTCTCCAACTGCGTGTACTCACCCGGCCCGAGCACCGGCCTGGCCTGGGACACCTGGAGCACCCATGGATGCCGTAGATAGAACGCCCAGGTGTCCTCGGCCCACTCCGCGATCGCCTCGCGCCACCCCGCGGCGGTGTCGTATTCGGTCGGCAGCTCGGCCAGCACGCGGTCGTGCATGAGATCGACCAGCTCGCTCTTGCTCGGCACATAGGTGTAGAGCGCCATGGCCGTCCGGCCCAGCCAAGTCCCTACCGCACGCATCGACAGAGCGGCCATTCCCTGCTCATCGGCGACGGCGATGCCCGCGGCCACGATCGTGTCGACATCGAGTCCGGGCTTGGGTCCGGGGGCGGCCCTGGTGCCCCGGGAACTGGCCGAGCGCCAGAGCAGAGCCATCGAACGACGGGCGTCGCCCTGTCCGGCAAAGATAACCACCTTGCAACTCCTTACGGCATAAAGTAACGTCGTCCGGCGCATCCCTTTACGGTGTAAAGATATCAGGTGGACCCGAGGTATCGCCTCGGGATGCCAGCACTCTTGGAAGGTTCTCGATGGCAGCGCTCCCTGTTTCCTTCATCCAGGTCACCGACATCACCCGCATCACCCCGCGCACGGCCCGAGTCACCTTCGACGCGGACCGGATCGACGACTCCGTCGGCCGCACTCCGGACCAGCAGGTCAAGCTCTGTTTCCCGCGGCCCGGCCAGCGCACCCCCGTCCTGCCGGAACAGAACGACGATGCGACCGGCTGGTACCAGGCCTTTCTGGCCATTCCGGAGAGTGAGCGGCCGTGGATGCGCAGCTTCACCATCCGCCGACGCCGGCCGGGAACCAACACCCTGGAAATCGACTTCGTTCTGCACGGGGACACCGGGCCGGCCACCAGCTGGGCCGGATCGGCCGGGCCCGGTGGCCGGCTCGGCATGGTCGGCCCGTCGTCGCTCTACTCCGCGCCCGTCTCCCTGACGGAATCGATCGCGAACTCCGACTGGCTGCTCCTGGCGGGCGACGAGACCGCGCTCCCGGCCATCGCCACCCTGCTTGAGGCACTGCCCGAACGATCCCGCGCCCTGGCCTTCATCGAAGTCGCCGACGCGGCGGAGCGGCAGGACCTCGGGACCGCCGCGGACGCCACCGTCAACTGGCTCTACCGCGACGGCACTTCGGCAGGCCGGAGCGACAAGCTGATCGACGCCGTACGCGAGGCCGAGTTCCTCCCCGGCCGCCCGTTCGCCTGGCTGGCCGGAGAGTCGGGGGCCGTCCGGGCACTCCGCCGTCATCTGGTCGACGACCGGGGACTGGACAAGCGCTCCATCGACTTCAGTGGCTACTGGCGGTTCCGGATGACCCAGGACGACGCGCCCACCGCGGAGGACATGGCCGAGGCGCAGGAGCGGCTCGCGGCGTTCCAGGCCTCCGCCGACAGCCATCAGGGATGAATGTCCGTGGCGGGGTCGGCACTCGGCTGTGCCGCGCTCCGCGGAGCCCCGCCCTTACCGCCCTTCGTACCAACCGAGGAGCACATGTGAGTACCGACGCCATCAAGGTGACCGGTGCACGGGAGAACAACCTCAAGAACGTCTCGGTGGAGATCCCGAAGGGGAGCTTGACGGTCTTCACCGGCGTCTCCGGCTCGGGCAAGTCCTCGCTGGTCTTCGACACCATCGCCGCCGAGGCCCGGCGCCAACTCAACGAGACCTTCACCGCCTTCGTCCGCAACTTCCTGCCCGACCACGGCCGTCCGGCCATGGACGCCATCGAGAACCTCTCCGCCGCGGTCGTCATCGACCAGCAGCGCCTGGGGGGCAATCCGCGCTCCACCGTGGGCACCGTCACGGACATCAACCCGCTGCTGCGGCTGCTGTTCTCACGCGCGGGTGACCCCGCGGGCCTGCCGACCAGCGCCTTCTCGTTCAACGACCCCCAAGGCATGTGCCCGGACTGCGAGGGACTGGGCAGGGTGGTGGAGCTCGACCTCGACTCCTTCGTCGATCGGAGCAAATCCCTCAACCAGGGCGCGCTGCTGCACCCCGACTTCTCCACGGACAGCTGGTACTGGCTGAGTTACGTGAGATCGGGCCTCTTCGACAACGACAAGCCCCTGGCCGACTTCACCGAGCAGGAGTTGCGCCTGCTGCTCCACGGTGAGATGCCACAGAAGCTGCGTCTCGACTGGCAGGGCAACGTGCTCAACGTCACGTACGAGGGTGTGGTGGCCAAGTTCACCAGGCTCTACATCAAGAAGGAGGACATGTCCGAGCGCAGCCGCCGGGTTTTCCAGCGGTTCGTACGCTCGGCCCCCTGCCGGGACTGCGCGGGCACCCGCCTCGCACCCGCCGCCCGTGCCGTCCGGATCGCCGGCCACCACATCGCCGACCTCACCTCCATGGACGTCGAGCGCCTGGGGGCGGTCCTGGCGGGGTTGGACGTGCCGCAGGTGAAACCGGTCCTCAAGGACCTGGTCTCCCGCCTTCGGCACCTGGTCGACATCGGTCTCGGCTACCTGAGCCTGGACCGGGAGACCAGGACGCTTTCGGGCGGCGAATCGCAACGGATCAAAATGGTCCGCCATCTGTCCAGCGGCCTGACCGACATGCTGTACGTCTTCGACGAACCGAGCGTCGGACTGCACGCGCGCGACGTGCACCGGCTCAGGGAACTCCTGCTCGAACTGCGGAACAAGGGCAACACGGTGCTTGTGGTGGAGCACGACCCGGATGTCATGGCGATCGCGGACCATCTGGTCGACATGGGCCCGAAGGCCGGGACGCTGGGTGGTGAGGTGGTGTACGAGGGCGGCTTCACGGGCCTCGTGGCCGCCGACACCCTCACCGGCCGCCACCTCCGCCACCGCCTGCCGATGAAGGCCGAGCCCCGTCGCCCGACCGGGGTGCTGACCGTCACCGGCGCGAACAGCCACAACCTCCGCGATGTCACGGTCGACTTCCCCACCGGTGTCCTGACCGTCGTCACCGGCGTGGCCGGGTCGGGGAAGAGCTCCCTCGTCAACGACGGCTTTCTGCCCCGGTACCCGGACGCGATCGTGATCGACCAGTCCGCGGTGACGGGCAGCCGGCGGTCCAACACAGCCACCTACACCGGACTCCTCGACCCGATCCGCAGATTGTTCGCCAAGGCCAACGGGGTCAGCGCGTCGCTGTTCAGCGCGAACTCGAAGGGCGCCTGTGCCAACTGCCAGGGCCTGGGCGTGCTCTACACCGACCTCGCGTTCCTGGAGACGCTGAAGTCCGTGTGCGAGGTCTGCCAGGGCCGTCGCTTCGCCGACGAAGTCCTCGGCCACCGGCTGCGCGGCCGATCGATCAGCGACGTACTCGCCATGACGGCGGCCGAGGCGCTGGACTTCTTCACCGAGCCCAAGCTCCGCCGAACCCTGCACGCGCTGAACGAGGTGGGTCTGAACTACGTGGGGCTCGGCCAGCCGCTCAGCACCCTGTCCGGTGGCGAGTGCCAGCGCCTCAAGCTCGCGGCCGATCTGCACCGCGTCGGCAGCGTCTACGTGATGGACGAGCCCACCACCGGCCTTCACATGGCCGACACCCACCGGCTGCTCGGCATCGTCGAGCGCCTCGTGGATCAGGGCAACACCGTGATCGTCATCGAGCACAACCTCGACATCGTCAAGAACGCCGACTGGATCATCGACCTCGGCCCCGAGGGCGGTGGTGGCGGTGGAAGGGTCCTGTTCGAGGGACCTCCGGCCGAACTCCTGAAGGCCACCGGCTCACACACCGCCGAGCACCTGCGCCGGGATCTTTCCGGCGCCTGACGCACGCGTCACCGCCGGTCACCGTGATGTTCGGCCCGGCCGCCGACCACGTCCGCCGACCAGGCTGCCCTCCCGTCGCCGGGGGAGACGGGCCGGGGCTCTGGAGGCTGGTACGCGAGGACGCCCTCCGTCCGCAGGGGTGCGGCGGAGGGCGTCCTGGAGCGGGCCTCAGTCGATGACGACGATGCCGCTCTCACGGCCGCCGGCGGCACCGTCGGTGGCCCAGCCGTAACCGCTGCCCGCGGTGTGGACGTGGGAGGTGTGGGCGAAGCCGTTCCAGTGTCCGGCGACGAACGGATCGTCAGCGGTGACGACACCCTCGTACTGACCGCCGACGGCGACGTCCGCGTAGGCGGGGGCGGCCAGACCGGCCATGGTGAGCGCAACGGCGGAAGTGATCACAACTCGGGCCAGCATGCTCTTCATCAGAGTTCCTCTCAGCGGGGGGACGTCCCCCGAGTTAACGCAGACGGGAGGCCCAGCCGGTTGCTGTACGCGCCAACGTACGGAGCAGATCACCCAATTCGCCCCATGCGCGGGGCGCCTGCGCTCGTACATCGCGGACGGTGATCAATGGAAGAATCGCCAGGGTGACGGTACGAAACAGTGATATCGAGAAAGCCGCCGGGGTGCTGCGCGCGGGAGGCCTTGTGGCCCTCCCGACCGAAACTGTCTACGGTCTCGGCGCCAACGCCGAGGACCCCGCCGCGGTCGCGCGCATCTTCCAGGCCAAGGGGCGGCCATCCTCCCACCCCCTGATCGTTCACATCGGCGGCGCGGACAGTCTCGACGAGTGGGTCGAGGACGTTCCCGCTACGGCACGGCTGCTGGCCGGACACTTCTGGCCCGGTCCGCTGACGTTGGTGCTGCCGCGCGGTCGGCGGGTGCCTCGCGAAGCAACCGGTGGTCTGGACACGGTGGCCGTGCGTGTGCCCGCCCACCCCGTGGCGCTGGCGCTGCTTTCGGAGTTCGGCGGGGGCATCACGGCCCCCTCCGCCAACCGCTTCGGCTCGGTGAGTCCGACAACGGCCGACCACGTCCGTGCGGAACTCGGCGCAGCCGTCGACTTCGTGCTGGACGGCGGCCCGTGCGAGGTCGGCGTCGAGTCGACGATCGTCGACGTCACCGGCGACGTGCCCAGCGTTCTGCGGCCCGGAGGGGTGACGCGCGAGGAACTCGAAGCAGTGCTGGCACGTCCGATCGCGGTCCCCGCAACGAGTTCCGTCCGGGTACCGGGCCAGCACCCGTCGCACTACGCGCCGCGAGCACGCGTGATCCTTGTCGAACCCGACAAGGTCGTGGCCGAAGCGGAACGGGCGCAGGAGCAGGGGCATCAAGTAGGCGTCTTCCTTCCGCCCGCCGCCCCGGCTCCGTCCAAGGTGCACGCGGTTGTCACCCTGCCAAGCTCCTTGGCTGCTTACGCGCGCGGCCTGTACGGGTTCCTACGTGAGCTCGACGAGCGGGGATGCGATCTCATCATCGCCTCCCTGCCGGTCGAGGAGGGGCTGGGGCTGGCGATCGCCAACCGGCTCCGCCGCGCCGCGGGGCCCCGGCCCGGTGCCGAACCACAGGGCCGGCAGGGCCAAGAGGGCGGGCAGGGGCGGTAACGCCAACAGGGCTGGCGGGGGCTGTAGTTGGGCAGCAGCAGAGCCATACCGCCCGGTCCAACAGCGCGACGCGGTCGAGAGCCGAGTCCAGGTCTGCCGCTGGCCGGGTGCTGATCGGATCGGGCCCGCTCGTCGGGCTACCTGTCGGGTGTGACCCGCCGGCCGGTGACGCCGTCCAGCCACACAGTGGCACCATGCGCGCTCATCAGCCAGACGGGGGCCGCCACTGGCCGCCCACTTGCCGGGCGAGGAGCTGGGCGCTCGTCGGCTCGGCGCCGGCCGTCTTTGCCGCCTGCCGGCGCGCGGTGGTCTCGGTGACCGTCGCCCGGGGCAGAACGGGGTCCTTCACCGCCTCGGAAGTGAAACCGATCATGCGGCCGGACCTGGTGATCGTGAAGTCGAGCCGCATGGGCATCAGGACGCCCTGACGGCGGCGACGGTACGTCACCAGGTAGGCCGCATCCGGTCCGTCGTCGAGGGTGCGGATCGCCTCGTCGCTTCCGGCCAGGCTCTCGGGGAAGTGAGTCCGGGCGAAGGCGCGGGCGACTGCGCCCGCCTGGGCGGCGCTCAGCTTGCCGGTGTCGTGGTGGCGGTCGGAGGCCCAGGCCTTCTCAAGCGTCCGGTCCGGCCACCAGCCTGAAATCGTCCCACGGTCCGTCGAAGCGATGATCTTCCATCGGCTCCCGTCCTTCTCCGCGCTCGTTCCCGTGGGGTGGGTACCGGTTCCGAACACCGCCTCGGCCTCGGCTGACAGCCAGGTGTCGGAGCCATCGGTGGCATCCACCATGGCTCGGCGGGAGTCGTCGATCGCGACGACGTTCACGCCCGCCACCTGGGAGTTGAAGCCACAGGCCAGTGCTGCCGAGCCGGCGAGTGCGATGCCCGCGGCCCACCCGAAATCGCGGAGCGGTCGACGGAGGGTGCGGCCCCTGATTCCGAGCCACACCGCGGCGCCGCCGACACCGGCGAGCGCGCCGATCGAGTTGGCGACGACATCGGTGACGGTGCAGGACCGGCCCAGTGACGTCACGGACTGGATGAATTCGATCAGTCCGCTGAAGACCATGAACACGGCCGCCACCGTTGCGGGCCGGCGGAACAGCAGAGTGCTCAGGGCGGCCGCGGGGACGAACAGGCCGATGTTGAGGAGGGAGCTGGACGACGTGAACACGTGCACCGGTAAGCCTGTGTCGCACTGGCCGACCGTCGCACCGGCGCCGCCCGGGAGCAAGGTCACCGCCAGGACGCCCGCCGTGCAGGTGGCCAGCAGCACAGGCAGGAGCAACGGTCTGTTGCGTGCCCTCGATATGAGTGCCGTGATGCCGGCGAGAACACCGGCGAGGACCAGGAACGACGAGATCAGCCCCGGGATCGCCCCGATGGAAGCTTTGATCACCCTGTGGCCTTTGTGTGGGGCGCCCCGGTGGGAGGGGAAGCGTCTCCCCGGCCGCGGCGACTTCCGGAACTAGCAATCCGATCAACCGACGCGCCCATCAAATCAAAAGGACACGGTGTTGGCCGACGCCGCTCTCCAGGAAGCTGTCCTTCCGGCCCGCCTGCCCAACCGCCCGAGCCGTATGGGGCGGTGAGAGCCTCCTGCCTCACGCTCAGCCGCCGGCCCGCATTCCGGGCCAGCCCCAAGTCCCTTACTGCGTAAGCTGGTTGACTCTCATCGGCCGCCGGATGGGGTTCGGTCGACTGCCGCCGTCGCCGATACAGGGGTAACCCACTGCGGCCCCGGCCATACGGGGCGCATCCGTCAGGGCTGGATGTTCTCCAGGTCCTCCAGGAGCCCGGGATGCTTCGGCTCCCAGCCGAGCGCATGCCTGGTGTGGCTGCTGGACGAGGGCTGGTCGGCCTCGAAGATCGTGCCGAGCGGACCGTACGTCTGCGACGGCTCCGATTCGACGGGGAGGCCGAGGCGCCGGCCGATGACCGCGGCGATGTCCCGCACCCTGTCCCCCTCGTCGGCCACGGCGTGCCAGACGGTGCCCGCTTCCGCCCTTTCCAGGGCGAGCCGGAAAAGGACTGCCGCGTCGAGTGCGTGGACGGCCGGCCAGCGTTGCGTGCCGTCGCCCGGGTAGCCGGAGACTCCGCTCCGGCGTGCGATGTCGGTCAACAGGCCGGCGAACCCGCCGGTGCCCTGGTGGTGAACCGTGCGCGGCAGGCGTACGGCCGTACTCCGGACCCCGCGCGAGGCAAGGCCCAGGACGGCGGTGACCGCGCGGCCCCGGCCGCCGACCGGTCCGTCGGTGGGGACCGGGTCTGCCTCGGTGGAGGCGCGGCCCGGTGTCTGGGGCGTACCCGAGACGGTCACGAAGGGGCGGTCGCTGCCCACGAGTGCCTCGCCGAGGGCCGCGAGGGCGGCGCTCTCCTCGGCGACGTTCTCCGCCAGGGCCTCGGGGCTGCTGAAGTCGTTGCCGAAGGCGAGGTGGACGACTCCGTCGGCCCGAGAGACGCCGGTCCGGAGTACGTCCAGATCGGCGAGTGCTCCCCGGAGCGGCTCGGCGCCGGCCGCCTCGGCGGCCAGCGCGGACGCGTCGGAACGGGCGAGTGCGAGAACGCTGTGGCCGTTGCCGATCAGTTCGGCGACGACCGTGGACCCGATCAGGCCGGTGGCACCGGTGACGAAGACGCGCATGGTGTTCCTCCATCAAGTGATGGGACTCTTGTCCCGTCGCACGCTACCAGGTGACGGGACAAGAGTCCCATCACCTATGCTGGCCTCATGGGTAGGTGGGAACCAGGCGCGCGCGAGCGCCTCGTCGTGGCCGCGGTCGACCTGTTCACCGAGCAGGGCTACGACGCGACGACGGTCGCGCAGATCACGGAGCGTGCCGGGGTCACCAAGAGCACCTTCTTCCGGCACTTCCCGGACAAGCGCGAGCTGCTGGTGGCCGGGCAGGAAACGCTCAGCCGGCTGCTGACCGAGGGGATCGCCGAGGCTCCCGGCCGCGCCACCCCGCTGGAGGCGGTCGCCGCCGGTCTCGAACGCGCGTCGAGTGCGATGGGTCCGGTGAACCGAGAGCTCGCTCCGCGCGTGCAGGCGGCCATCGCCGCGTGCACCGAGCTCCAAGAGCGTGATGCGCTGAAGACCGTCAGCCTCACCGCCGCGATGACGGCCGCCCTGGTCGCCCGCGGCCTCCCCGATCCCACCGCGGCCCTCGCGAGCGAGCTGGGCATCCTCGCGTTCAAGCGCGGATTCGCCGAATGGTCCGACGGTGACGCCGACGGCAAGGACGAGCTCGCCGGATACGTCCTGGCGGCCCTGGACGAGCTGCGCGCGGCGAGTGCGACGCTGGGCTGACCAGGTCTGTCCCACGCGGGTTCATGCGCTGGTGCGGTCGCCCGCGCGGCGGTCCGCTGACGGTGGGAGGGGGCCGGGCCGGTGGGGCGGCGGACTCACCAGGCGGGGCGGATCGGACCCCGCGGTGCCAGTCGTGCCAGGTCGGCGACGAGTTCGCCGAAGCGGGCCTCGCCCAGTACTTCGCGCCACGCGGTGACGGCATCCCGGGCCGCCTCGTCGGCGGCACGCGTGGCGGCCCGGCCGGTAGCGGTCAGTGCCAGGAGGCGGGCGCGGCCATCGTGCGGGTGCGGACGCCGTTCCACGTAGCCCTTGCGGACCAGCTCCTCGACCAGTTGGGCGGCGGCCTGTTTCGTCACGCCCAGGTGCTCGGCCAGGTCGGCCGTGGTGGCACCGCCCGCCGAGATGCGGGCGAAGGCGAAGCCGTGGGCGGGCCTCAGGTCCTCGAACCCCTGCTGGGAAACGGTGGTGTGGATTTCCTGCACCAGCTGTCCGGAAAGTGCCAGCACGAGTGCGGAGAAGACCAGGGCGTCGTCCATGGCTTGACTATAGCTCGTCAAGCAGCTTGTCTATCAGGACAAGAAACTTGTCTAGTTGAAGGTGGGGACATGCCGTTCATTCGCAGCGAAGAGGCCGTCGTACACGAGGTCCACGGTGGCCGTTTCGTTTCCTACGTCCGTCCGGACACCGGCAGCCGGGACCTCGCCGCCTGGCGCGTCGAGATCCCGGCCGCCATGGTGGCGCCGGTCCACACGATCAGCGAGGAGGAGGCGTTCTACGTCCTGAACGGCCACGTCCGGCTCACCATTGACGGTGAGAGTGCCGAACTCGGCCCGGGGGACGCGGCAGTCGCACCCGCAGGTTCCGAACTGGCAGTCAGCAACGCCACCGACCAGGCCGCCCACATGTGGGTCACCACGCGGGCCGGGCTCACCGCCCGACTGGCTGACGGCAGCAGCATGACACCGCCTTGGGCTCAATAGTGCTGTGAACGTCGAGCCCGGCCCCTTGACGGATCAAGGGGCCGGACCCGACTCCTCTGCGCGGTTGAAGGTGCCACGCCGCGAAACTTCGTGGTGCCGGTGCACTTGTCACCGGCCGGCCGTGGCTAGTGGTTGGTGCCGGTGGCCCAGATGGCCTGGCTGCCGTCGTAGATGACGACGTTGCCGTCGTCCTGCACGACCAGTCGCGAGCCCGGGTGGCGGTCGGTGTTGGAGGCCCAGACGGGCCTGTTGGAGGCGGTGTAGACGACGAAGTTGCCGTCCGTCTGGAATCGGGCCGTCCAGCCCTGGCCGACGGTGTTCGAGGCCCAGCGCGCCCGGTTGAACTCGTCATAGACGACGAGGTTGCCGTCCGACTGCATCACCAGCCGGGCCGTGTTGGAGCTTATGGACTGGTTGCGATTCAGGGTGAACGGCGCGTAGCGCGTCTGGTTGGCCTGGGGTCCCAGCGCGGTCGCCGAACCGTGGGCCGCCGAACCGTGGGTCGCCGGAGCGTGTTCGGCGGGTGCGGCGTTGGCCTGACCGGTGATGGCCAGGGCGCCGAGCGTGGCGGTTGCGAGAAGGGTGATGACTCTCTTCCTCACGAGCGAACTCCTTGAGTCAGGCAGTACATCCAGCGGCGCCCGACCGGGCCCCGCAGCCGCACTCTGGCACCACGGACACACCGGAAGGAGCCGCTCCGTACGGCAGTGGCGGGTTCATATGCCCCTCTTTGACCTGAAGAAGGAAGCCGGCATCAACGGACAGGTGCGCACCGGCGAAGGCCCGTGACGAGCCCACTTGTCGAGTCCCCGTGCTTCGGGGAGGGCGAGTGGAACAGTGGTCGGTTCCCCCTGAGGGCGGGTGGCCCCACCGGGCTGCCAAAGGCCGATTCCCCACCGCCACGCGCCGGTGACGTCCCACAGGGCGCGTGGGTGGGAGAGCTCCGATCCGGTACGGCCACAGTGGGACCAGTTCGTCATCCAATGCCGTTGACCCAGCCCCTGGCTGCCCCGACCGGCAAGGGGCGGCGGCTGGCCGACAAGGACGTGCGTGCGTCGTCACGTGCGTCGACAGGACCGCATCGCGCATGCTGCGAGCTGGACTAGAGTCCTGTTCATGGCGACCCTGGTTCCTGCTCCCTTCGGCGACTTCGCCGCCGCCTACCCCGCGCTTGAGGTCTCCGCGGACCTCGCCGCGCCGGTGGCCGGTGCTCTCACGAAGTGGGCCGCCTCTGACGCGGCCCGCGCGGTCCTCTACGTCGATACCGATCCGGCGAAGGCCGACACCGCTGTCTTCGCGGAGACATACGACGTCCCGCTCGATGCCTCCGCCAACTGCGTGGTGGTCGCCGCCAAGCGCGGCGGCGAGACCACACTCGCCGCCTGCCTCGCACTCGCCGGTACCCGGGTGGACGTGAACAGTGCCGTGCGCAAACACCTCGGCTCACGCAAGGCGTCCTTCGCGCCGATGGACGTCGCCGTGGCCGAGAGCGGGATGGAGTACGGGGGCATCACTCCCGTCGGCCTTCCCGCGCCCTGGCCGTTGCTCATCGACGCGGCGGTGGTCGAGACCCCGTTCGTCCTGGTCGGCAGCGGCCGACGTCGCGGCAAGCTGATCGTCCCGGGCTGGGCGCTGGCACAGCTTCCGGGGGCCGAGGTCCTCCAGGGTCTGGCTCGCTGAACTCCCCGTCCGAGGAATCCCTGCCCCGCACCGGGACCCGGTCGCCGGTCATGAGTCGGCTTCAAACCGGCGGCGAGGAAAGGTAGTTGGGCCTTCCTGGCCGACGTCGCCACCGCCCGGCGGCCGCTTGGCCGACTGGGGCGACGGCGCGCGTGCACAACGGTGGGTCGACGCGTGCCGTGGCCCTCCGGCCCCGGCCACCTGTCGTAGGGTGCGGTGCATGAGCCCGAGAATCGCTTCCAACACCCCTGTCGAACGTGAGCAGTTGCTGGAGTTCGTTCGTTCGCGGCACCGCGCGATCCTGCTGACCCGACGTGCTGATGGCGGACCGCAGGGTTCGCCGCTGACCTGCGGCGTCGACGCTTCGGGGCGCCTGGTGATGTCCACGTATCCCGACCGTGCGAAGACGCGCAACGCCCGTAGGGACGAGCGGGTCAGTGTGATCGTGCTGTCGGACGAGTGGGACGGGCCGTGGGTGCAGGTGGACGGCACGGCCGAGGTCATCGACGCGCCGGAGTCGGTCGAGCCGCTGGTGGACTACTTCCGCAGCATCAGCGGCGAGCACCCTGACTGGGCGGAGTACCGCGCGGCCATGGTGAAGCAGGGCAAGTCCTTGATCCGCGTCACGCCGGTGCGCTGGAGCCCGGTGGCGACGGGCGGGTTCCCGGCGCGGCTTGCTCAGGAGTAGCCGCCTGATTCCGCTCTGCCCCGAAGACTCGTCCGGTCGACGAACGAGCTCGTGTCCGTGCCATGCCGTGCCATGCCCGTGCCATCGGCACCTCGTTGCGCGGCGGACTCGGAATGGTCTGGACCTTGACAGGTGCAGGCCATTCCGCTTGAGTCTGCCCCGATCCCACTTGACTCCTTGAAGGAGTGGTCGCGTGTCGAGACAACGGCTCATAGCTCTTCTCACCGCGCTCGCGGTCGCGGTAGGACTCGCCCTCATCGTGCCGCTGGCATCCACCGCCTCCGCAGCCGCCACCTGCGCTGGCGCCTGGAATTCGTCCTCGGTCTACACCGGTGGTACGTCCGCTTCGTACAACAGCCACAACTGGCAGGCCAAGTGGTGGACCCAGGGCGAGACGCCCGGCGTTGCCGCGGTCTGGGCCGATCAGGGGGCCTGCGGCGGCAGTCCGGGCGGTACCGGTGGAAGCTGCGACTACCCGGCGTGGGCCGCAGGCCACGCCTACGTGGCCGGTGACATCGTCAGATACACCGACGGCAACTACTACATCGCCGAGCACGACAACCCGGGCTACGACCCGGTCATCAGCACTTGGTACTGGGATCCGTACAGCTGCGGCGGTGGTGGCGGGCCGACGACTCCGCCGTCCAGCGGTTCCTTCGTCGTCAGCGAGGCCCAGTTCAACCAGATGTTCCCGAACCGGAACTCGTTCTACACCTACAGCGGCCTGACCGCGGCGCTCAGCGCCTACCCGGGCTTCGCGAACACCGGCAGCGACACGGTCAAGAAGCAGGAGGCCGCGGCCTTCCTCGCCAACGTCAGCCACGAGACCGGCGGCCTCGTCTACATCGTCGAGCAGAACACCGCCAACTACTCGCACTACTGCGACGCGACCCAGCCCTACGGCTGCCCGGCCGGCCAGTCCGCCTACTACGGGCGCGGTCCGATCCAGCTGAGCTGGAACTTCAACTACAAGGCGGCGGGCGACGCGCTCGGCATCGACCTGCTCCACAACCCGAACCTCGTGCAGACCGATTCGGCCGTCGCCTGGAAGACCGGCCTGTGGTACTGGAACACGCAGAACGGTCCCGGCACCATGACCCCGCACAATGCCATGGTCAACGGAGCGGGCTTCGGCGAGACCATCCGGAGCATCAACGGCAGCATCGAGTGCAACGGCGGCAACCCGGCGCAGGTGCAGAGCCGGATCAACGCGTATCAGAGCTTCGTGTCGATCCTCGGAGTGCCGGCGGGCAACAACCTGAGCTGCTGAACGATCCACGAGCGCGGCCGACGTGCCCCCGCTGGGAGCGAGCGGGGGCGCCTCAACTTTCCTGCCGCGAAGCCAAGTTGAGTGAGATCGCGGCTTGCTCCAACAGGACCGGCGGGTCGGGCCGATGAATCCGCCGGTTCCCTGGAGTCTTCCTTCTGACATTCCCGTCCCATCGGAGGACCGGCAAACGCCGGTTCTCGGTCACGCAGGAGTCATGGAGGCCAGGATGGACAACCCGATTCGGCTGTACGTGTCGATGTCGCTCGACGGTTATATCGCGGGCCCGGACGACCGGCCCGGGCAGGAGCTCGGCCGCGACGGTGGCCGGCTCTTCAACTGGCTCGACGATCGGGAGTCCGACGGTCCGAGCGGCCAGGTCTACCGCGAAGCGCTGGCCACCGGCGCCCTGATCTCCGGCCGACGGACCTTCGAGCTCGCCGGGCGCTGGCGGGGCGACCACCACGACGGCGTCCCCATCTTCGTCCTCACCCACCGGGTGGATGACGGAGACGCGCCACCCGGCCACGCACGTTTCGTCACCGACGTCGAGGACTGCGCCCGGCAGGCTCGCGCAGCCGCGGGGGACCGGCCCGTCATGGTCCATGGGGCGGGTGCGGCCCAGGCGCTTCTCCGGTGTGGGCAAGTGGACGAGATGGAGATCCACTTGATTCCGGTACTCCTCGGAGCGGGACGACGGCTTTTCGACCACCTCGGTAGTGCTCACATCGAGCTCGACCTCGTGCGACGGCTTGAGGACCGTGACGTCACGCACCTCCGATACCGCGTACGCCGACCGGAGGAGACCCGGTGAAGACGCTCTTCGTCTCGTATCGCGTCACCGACCTTGACCGCTCACTCAGCTTCTACACCGCTTTGGGCTATGGAGAACTGGGCAGGGTCGACCCTGGCGACGGCGCACGCCTCGTGATCCTCAAGTTCCCCGAGGAACCGGCGGCCTCCCTCGAACTGGTCCACCGGCCGGACGACCCGCCGGTCGACGTGGGCAGCGGTTTCGACCACCTCGCGATCCAGGTGGAGGCGCTCGCCACCGCCCTGGAGACGCTGACCGAAGCAGGCTTGGAGCCCGGACCGATGCAGTACCCGGGCGGCCCGCATGGCCCGAAGACGTCATGGCTACGGGACCCGGACGGGTACCGGATCGAGTTGGTGGAGTGGCCGTCGGGGCACGCCGACGGCATCACCGAGGCGGACTTCGCCCGAGAGGGCTGAGCCTCCGTAGCGGTGAAGTTCCCCCAATCCTGTGTGACGCCCTGTGTGACGCGGAGCCGGACCACCGGTGGACTCGGGGCCGACGAAGGCGGCCCTGCGGGCCCGGTCCTGTGGAGGAGGGCCCGCAGGGCACATCCGACGCGTCAGGCGCAGCGTCCGGTGGGCCGGGTGCGGGTCACCACCTGACTGACGCCGGTGGTCGCGTCGATCCACACCACCTGGCCGCCGGCCGCCGCGGCGGCCGAGAGCTGGTCACCGCGGTTGCACGAGACCCGGCCCTTGCGCGCGCCGTCGTCCGACGGTGACGCGGTCGCCGAGAACTGCCACAGCTTGGCGAGCGACTCATTGCGGAACTCCGGGTCGTACGTCCGCGTGCCGACCGTCACCGCGTCCTCGGACACGGTGAGGTCGTACGCGTTCAGCGCGTCCGGGCCGCCCTCCGGGCTGAGGTCGACCACGCCCGACCCGTCGAACCCGGACCGGCGCAGTGCCGTGCTGCCGTCGCCGTCCTTCTCGTCGGTCAGCCAGTAGACGTGCGTGCCGTTGACGGCCGTCGGGCCGAGACTCGCGTTGGCGGCTGCCTCCTGGACCACGGTGTCCGTACCGGCCGACACGTCCACGACACGGGTCGTGTACTGGTAGGTGACGGGTCTGCCGGCGACCCGTTGCATGTCCTGGTAGACGACCTTGCCGTGGCTCACCGACGGGAAGTACGTCCGGTGGTAGGTGCCCCCGCCGAGCTGGACCACGTTCGCCGGGTCCTTCAGGCTCAGATAGGCGATGCCGGGCCGGCCGCCGTAGTTGTAATAGGGGAACGCCACGGTGTCACCGTCCACGGACGTCGAAGCGCCCACGCTCCTGCTGGTGTGCCACAGGGTGCGCACCGGTCCGCCCGTCAGCGGCCGGGCCAGGATGTCCACGCCCTTCGCCCCGTACGCCTGCCACACCACGGTCTTTCCGTCGGTGGCCGGATTCACGTGGTAACGCCCGTCGTTGGGGCTCATCAGCTTCAGCCGGCCCTTGCCGTCGGCCCGTCCGGCCCACACCGAGTACGGCTCCGATCCCGCCTCGTTGGATTGGGACGCCGTCCACCAGCCGCCGCCCGCGCCGACCCGCGAGTTGCTCGTGTTGACCCGGTCGAGGAGTCGGTCCGAGTCCACGCCGAGGGCGAGTTCCCAACCTGGCGCGATTCCATGGCCGTTGAAGGCCCGCTGCACGGCCTTGAGGCCGCTCGCCGGAACCTTGAGGTCCTTCGCCGCGGCGAGCACCGCGGCCCGGCCCTGCGTGAAGCCGTCGATCGGGGTGAGGTACTCGGTGAGGGCCTTGTAGACGACACGGTCGGCCACGGTCGCACCGAGGTCCTGCCGTATGTTCCACAACGCACCCGAGAAGATGGTCGAGTTGAGGTGCACGCCGCCGTTGTCGGTGCCGAAGCCCACGCCGAGGAAGGACTTGGCGGTGGTCCGCCCGTCCCCCATGTCGCGCAGGGCACAGTCGCGCGGGGCCTTGGTCCGGCAGAGCCGTTCGCCGAGGAGGCCCGAGTCCGGGCTGTCGGTCGGGGTGCCGTTGACGTTGTTCTCGATGGCGTTGCCGAAGTAGTCGGCGATGGCCTCGTTCATCGCCCCGGACTGGCCGGCGTAGACGAGACCCGCGGAGTGCTCGATGACTCCGTGGGTCATCTCGTGGCCGACCACGTCGAGCCCCGCGGACAGCGGACGGTACTCGGCGTCACCCGTGCCGTACACCATCTTCTGGCCGTCCCAGAAGGCGTTCACGTACGGCTGCCCGTAATCGGTCACGCCTACCAGGGAGTTGACGGTCATGCCGTGACCGTCAAGGCTGTCGCGGCCGAAGTTGTTCTTGAAGTAGTCGTGGACCTGACCCGCGGCCCAGTGGGCGTCCACCGCGCCGGAGTCGGTCGCCTCGGTGCCGAACGCCGGTGTCGGGGAGGCTACTTCGAGGATGTCCTCCGGCCAGGTGCCGACGAGGTCGCTGGCCCACTTGCCGCGTGCGTCCCAGGTGGCGAGGACGTTGTCGCCCTGGAGTCGCGAACGGTCGCGCAGCACATAGGCGTTGCGCGTCTCGTCACGGTCCACCTGGAGTTCGACAGGCTTTCCGTCGAGCCGGACGCCGGTGCCCGCGACTCCGGACGCGGGGGAGGAGGCGAGCCGGACCGCGGGTGCGGGCGCGGGTATGGAGGCAGCTCGTGCCGCCGGGCCTGTCCCCGCCGGCGTGACGGGCGCGCCGAACGTCTGGATCCCGCTGTACTGGAGGACCGGATATCCGGCCTGCGCGTCGATGTACACCTCGCGCGCCACCGGTTCGGCGCTCGCCGGGTCCTTGCCGCGCACGGTGATGTGCCGGGCGAGCACCCCGCCCCCGGCCGGCAGGACCACCAGTCCGCGGGCCGTGCCGGTGAGCTGCGGCTCGCTCTCCTCGCTGCCCGGGCGCGGGGTGAACTTGTTCGCGCGCAAGTCCGTAAGGACTGCGTCGACCGCGCGCTCGGCGGCCAGGTCGTCACTGATGGCGGCCGTCGTGCCGGTCCGCAGCCCCGTGAAGTACTGACCCGAGGTGCCGGTGACGACACGTCCTCCGTCCTTCTTCTCCATGCGAACGAGGTACTGGCCGCCGAGGACCGGCACGCCCTGGTGCTTCTGCTGGAAGCGCACGGTCTCCTGTCCGCCCCCGCCGACCATGGTGCCCACCGGGTCCAAGTCCCGCGCCGGGGCGGCGATCCCGTATCGGCTCTGCTTTCCCGCGAGGTAGGCGCGGGCAGCCTCGGCCGCGCTTCCCGCGCCCGGTGCCTCCTCACGGATGCCCTGCACCATGCCCGGCGTCGCGGTGTGCTGCCCCGGGACCACCTCCGCGGGGCCCGGCGGCGAAGCGCCCTGGGCCGCTGTGGCGGGCGCGACCGAGACGACGAGTGCGGCGGCGCTGATCAGCACCGCCGCACTCGCTCTGCGGGATCTTCCGTTGGTATGTGCTCTCGCTCTGGTCGAGCGCGTTCTTGAACGCGGCATCCTCTCCCCAACCCCCTGGCACGTCCTGTCGGCGGCACGGCGCCGCCGGGCTGTGCTCATGGAACCGGCGATGCGCCGAGTCATCAACGGGGCAGGCGCCGCACGGACGAGTTCCGGCCGTGCGGCCACCACGGCGCACGCGGTCGGCGCGCCGGGGTCAACACGGCCTGCTTCAGCGGCTGTTCGGGACCGGCCCGGGTGGGCCGCCGACCGGCTCCGTCCGGCGAGGACGGTGCCGGCACGGTGCCCGTCGTCCTCAGGGGCGCGGTGCGGCGGAAGGCGCTGCCGGTCGGACGTTCGGCAGCGCCGTCGCCCGCCCGTGTGCCCCTCCCCGCCGGGTGCGGTGGGGGAGAGGGGCAAGGGCGAGGGCCCCGAGGAGGCGGCTAGGAGGAGGCGGGGAAGGACTTCAGCCAGGTCCCGTCGTCCTGGGCGGTGGAGTCGGTGTAGCCGCAGCCGTCGGCCTGGGCCGCGGCACCGGGGTAGGCCACCTCGATGGTGACCTTGGGAAAGTCCTTGGCGAACGCCGCGACCGCGATCCGGCCGTCCCTGACGGGTCCGCGTTCGCAGTCCAGGCGGACAGTGCCCTGCTCGATGCCCGACAGCCACTGTCGGAAGGCCTGCGGGCGCATGACCGGCTCGGGCACCATCTGGGTGCTGAGGTCCAGGGCGATCCCGTCCAGGACGGCGGTCACTTCGTCGAGCGGAGCGGATGCCGGCCTCGGCGCCGGGTAGAGGTAGGAGGAGTGCGGCTGTTGGTCGATCGCGGTCGCGTTGCCGGTGTAGCGCTTGCCCGACTTCCCGCCGGCGAACTTCACGTCGAAGGTGCCGGTGGCCGCGGCCACCGGGCTGCCCGGGTAGGTCTTGGCCCACAGCTCGTCGCCGCCCTGCGCGGCGTCACCGATGCCGTAGGCCCCGTACAGGCCGCCACCCGCCTCGATCAGGGCCGCCGACCTGCCGCCGCGTACGGCGTTGCGGTAGCGCATCTGGAGGGTCAGGGTCGGGTAGTCCTTGCGGAAGTCCTTGATCACCGAGCGACAGGAGTGGCACGGCCCCATGTCGGAGTACAGGTCCAGCGTGCCCTTGCGGACCGCTGTGATGCGTGCCGTGTAGTCGGCGGTGCTGGTACAGCCCAGGTGGTGGTAGATCTCGTCGGCGAGAAGGTTCACCACTTGGCGTTCGGCGTCCTTGCTGTGCTGGCGGCCCTTGAGGGCGCCGGTCCAGTCGGCGGGCTCGGGGATGTCCTTGTAGTAGTTGTCCCCGCGCGGCGCCTGGTGCGAGACGCTCTGGAACTCCCCTTCGAGATCGGGATAGCCGATGAAGGCGATCGAATACGTCAGGGTCGCCTTGTTCGTGAATGCGGCGGTGGTCATGTGCTGAGCTCCCCCACTCCGTCACAGGATGTACCGGGCGCCCCCCGGCGCCCGAGCACGCGACGCACGGGACAACCCCGGCGGGCGGCCTCTGGTCCCTTCCCTTCCGCGGGGCCGGCCAACCCCGGCCAGGGCGGGGGAGCTTCGGGGATGAGGGCGCGCACGCGCATGCCCTCGGCGCGCAAGTCTCCGCCCGCGCCAGGGCCCCGTGCGCAGGAAGCCATGGGCCAAGGCCCCGTGCGCAGGAAGCCATGGGCCGAGGCCCCGTGCCCAGGAAGCCGTGGGCGGACGGGCTCGGCTGTCGTCAGTGGCCCCCCTTCGGCGGTTGGCAGGCGCTCCCGTCGGGATAGCCCGCGAAGGCGTCCGCCTTCGTGGCGTCGCGACTCATCGTGCCCTCCACGCACCAGGGAGAGGCCCCGAGGTCGATGAGGAACCCCACGCCCGTCGGCCCGTCCTCGTACGCCCGCACCTTGCCCGCGGAGTAGCCGAGCCCGGTGAGGGCCGCATGAGCGTGGTCCGGCACGAAGTCGCCTCGCCGGCGCAGCGGTTCGAGTGCTTTTGTCACGCGCGCCACGACGGCAAGGCCGTCGCAGCGACTCTGGCCGTGGAGCGGGATGGGCACCATGAATCCGTGGTTCTCGGCGTAGTGATCCGTTGGCGGCACGGTCGAGGAGGCCGAAGCGGTGGCCGAAGGAACGGACGGCTTGGCACTCTCACCGGGGCAGGGAGAGTCCACCGGCGCACTGGGCTGAGCCACCCTGGTCGGCGTGGCACGCGCGTCCGGGTCCGGGCCGGCGGCATCGCCTGCCCGCTGGGTGCCACACGCTGTCCCCAGCAGCAGTAGGGCGGCCGACAACGGCAGTATGCCGAGGCGAGCTCTCGTCTTCCCTCGTGTCGTCATGACTCGATTTTCACGCATGGCCTGGCGAGTTCGTCGGGTGCCCCTGCCGTGCATCGCACGGCTCGGACACAGGCCTGCATGAGTTGCAGCTTCGCCGCCCACCCACGGGAAACCGGCGAAGTCGAGCCGTTGCCGGGTCGGCCGGGCCGTGAGCCGCGCCGCACCGGCAGTGAGGGAACGTGGGAGCCGCCGGCCACCCCGCGGGTTCCTTGCCCGACTGCGTCCACCTGACGAGGTCCCCTGTGAGGGGGCTGTGAAGGATCCATGTATCGTTCGAACAGCTATGTCGCGGTCCATACCAATCGCGCCATCCTCTACGACCAGCCGGGGGGCTAGTTCATGAAGTTCACCAAGCGCCGCGCGTACCAGCGCGCGCTCGCCGCCACCGCCATCGCCGCGGTGATGGGCACCGTCGCAGGCACCGCCGTCGCCGCCGGGAACCCGACCGACGCCAAGGAGCAGCGCGCAGCGGCCGAGACCCAGCACCGTAGCCACGGCCCCGCACGGCTCGCCGCCCCGCGGGCCGCCGCGCCCGGCCAGGTCGCGACGCCCAGCTTCTCGATGACGGCCGTCGACAAGCAGACCGGGAACCTGTACCTGTACTTCCAGGACGGTCAGGGCGGCTTCAAGTCCCGCTACGACGTCGGCGTCAACTACGACTTCGCCGCGTTCGAGGCCGATGTCGACAACGACAAGGACGGCTACAGCGAGAGCACTTGGCACATCGACAAGAGCGGCGGGCTGAGTTACACCTACCACGTCTCGGAGTTCGAACTGGACACCAAGACCATCGGCGGGGGCTGGCAGATCTACGACAAGGTCCTCTCTCCCGGCAACCTGGCCGGCGCCGGTGAGGCCGACATGATCGCCCGCGACAAGGCCGGCGTGCTGTGGCTCTACCTCGGCTACCCCGACGGCCGAGTCGCTCCCCGCATCAAGATCGGTGGTGGCTGGGACGCGTACACCGAGATCGCCGGCCAGGGCGATCTGAACGGAGACGGCAAGTCCGACATCGTCGCCGCCGACAAGGCGGGTGTGCTCTGGCTCTACACCGGAACCGGAAACTACAACGCCCCGTTCAACTCGCGCACCAAGATCGGTGTCGGCTGGAACGCGTACGACCGCATCCTGTCGGTCGGCGACCTCAACGGTGACGGCCGCGCGGACCTCGTAGCCCGTGCCAAGAACGGCGATCTCTACCGCTACTTCGGCAATGGGCGCAGCAGTGACCCGTTCGACGCCCGTGTCAAGATCGGCTGGGGCTACAACATCTACAACCTGCTCTGACCGGTTGCTCTGACCGGTTGCTCTGACCGGTTGCTCCGACCGGCCAGTTGACTCCCCTTCGGCCCCCGCACCCGCCCCGGCAGTTACTGAGCCGCACCGCGCCCCACTCCAGGCGCACTTCCCTCAGCGGCTCGCCCGGGGCGGGCGCGAGGGCCACCACTGCATCAGGCCACCACCGCATCAGTGATCCACCGCACCGGACGGGGCTGTGGCACGACTCCCGGGGGGCTGGGACGGTGGCTGGAATCCGGTCGCTGGCCGCACACCCCCGGGCAGCGTGCGATGGCTGGGGTCTAGGTTCGGCCTCCGACGCCCGGATCGGATGACGGGTGGGTGGGCCGCCGCTGTCCAAGGACGGTGCCGGCTGGAGTCGACTGAGCGAACCGATAGGAGTGGTGTGCGGTGAAGGGCCAAGTCGGTCACAGAGGGGACCGTTCCCTAGCGGCGGTGTTACGCGGCAAGATGGCGGCGGTGGTGGGAGCAGTCGCGTTGCTCGCGGCGGTGTTCACGGGCGCGGGGGCCGGTACGGCCGGTGCCGTGGAGAGTGGCACGCGGACCGCCGCGGTGGGCGGATGGACCTGCCCCGGAGTGGCCGTTCCGCCTGGATACGTCATCACGATGTTCAACAGCAGCGGCTGCAACGGCGCGGGCGCGTGGTTGCAGCAGCCCGTCCGTGACGGAATATGGACCTGCTCGGGGTCACCGATCGTGTCGGGCTACGTCATCACCAACTACGACCGCAACGGCTGTAGCGGAGTGGGCGGTTGGTACCACCAGTTGGTGCGCAACGGCATCTGGACCTGCCCGTACTCGCCGATCCCGGCGGGGTACCGCAGCACCACGTATGACGCCCGTGGATGCAGTGGTCTCGGGGCGTGGCTCACCATTCGCTCCTGACGTCGGTCGCGATGTGCCACGTGCCCTGACGCGGTATGCGACCTGAGGTAGCCCGCGATCCGACGCAGCGGCCGGCTGGACGGTGCGCGCGATCGCGGGCAGTGCTCGCCGCAAAGCAGCGCGGGCGCCTCCCTATGAGGGGGCGCCTGCCCATCAGGGGCGGCCTTCGCCGCTGTCCCATACGGCTGTTCGCGGGCCGGTCCTCGCAGTGCACACCATGACGACGGTGTACGGGCTAACGTCGCCGCACGTTGGCCTTCACGGCGTCTGGGATGGGCGTGGATCCGGCGTTGAGTTCGAGAATCTGCCGACCGATGCGGGGTTCGTGCAGCAACTCGGCGAGAGTTCCGGCGACATCAGCGCGAGCCACCTGGCCGTGGAACTCGGCCGGGCCGAGTGACACCGTGCCCGTTCCGGGGTCGTCGACCAGCAGTGAGGGGCGAAGAATGAGCCAATCCAGATCGCTCCGGCTGAGCGCGATGTCCGCTTCTTTCTTCACGGCGAAGTAGTACTCGACCTCGCTGCCGAGGTCACGCTCCCGCCAGGACTCCGGGAGCACCGAAACCAGCGCAAGACGTTCGACCGCTGCACGGCGTGCCGCCTCGATCGTCTTCGTGACACCATCGCCGTCGATGGCCTTGGTGGTCTCCATGCTGCCGCCGTTGGATCCCGCGCTGAACACGATGGCGTCGACGTTGCCGAAGGCCGCCGCCAATGCTTCCACGGACAGGTCGGCGAGATCCCCCACCGTCGCCCCGACGCCGCGCGCGGCGAGGTCCACGCGCTGCTCGTCGCGGCGCACAAGTCCTTGAACGCCGTCTCCCCTGGAGAGGAGCTCCTGTGCAAGCAGGCCCCCGATTTTGCCGGTGATCCCCATGATGAACACATCCATCGTGAAAGCTCCATTCGTCTCGTGCGTCGAGGCGGGCGCAGTCATCCTCGGGCCGTAGGGGGCCAACAGCTCGATCAACAACGGCATTCCGCCGCAACTGGCGCTGTTACGTGACCAGTTGGCCTTTCGGCACCGCCGCCGGGCGTTCATCGACTCGCCCAACAGCTAGGTTGGTCCAGGCGACTCACTCCGTTGCCCCACACACAAAGAACGGCAGGCAAGGTGAACAGTGCGCTCCTGGTGATGGACGTCCAGCGGGACGTCGTGGCCATCGCCGATGACGGTTCCGGGTATCTGCCGCGTCTGCGCAGGGCGATCGACGGTGCCCGGGCCGCGGGCATCCCCGTGATCTACGTGGTGATGGGGTTACGGCCCGGAGACCCCGAAGTCAGCCCCCGTAGCAAGGTGATGGCCGACATCGTGCGGGCCGGTCTGTTCACCGAGGGTGCTCCTGGCACCGAGGTCCATCCTGACATCGCGCCCCAGCAGGGTGACGTCGTGGTGACCAAGAGAAGGGGGAGCGCGTTCTCGGGCAGCGACCTTGACTTGGTGCTCAGAACTCGTGGTATCGAAGGCCTCGTTCTCACGGGTATCGCGACCAGCGCCGTAGTGTTGTCCACCCTGTGGCGGGCCATTGATCTGGACTTCGGTCTGACCGTCCTGGCGGATGCGTGTCTCGACACCGATCCCGAGGTGCACCACATGCTCATCGAGAGGCTGTTCCCGCGGTGGGCAGATGTCCTCACTGTCGACGAGTGGCTCAAAGCCGTCGCACGGCGGTAGTGGAGGAGACCGTCGCGTCATGGAACTCCGGACGGCAGCGAGCGTCCTGTTGGTCCTGCACCGCGTCTTCGTCCTGCACCGCGGCTTGATCCTGCACCGCGTCTTGAGCCAGGCCGCGGCACCACATCGTCCCTGGCATGACTGCGTCCGGGCCAGCGAGTCGCCGGTCCTCACCCGGTACGCCCGAGAGGCCTCCCGCCGGCGATCGCGTCGAGGATGTGGGGCCATGCGGCCTCACCGAGGAGCGCGTCGGCTTCAGGCGTACCTCCGTACCGGAACCACGGGGACGCCGAGGCGGGGTTTTCGCCCGGCAGGCGGGGCCGGTGACCGGCATCGTGGCGTGCGATCAGGCGCGAACTGGCGCCGGTCGAGCGTCGGCGTCGCACCAGTTCTTCGGCGGAGGGCAGAGACGGCCACATCGCGTCGTCGCCACCCGCGACCAGGATGAGATCGGCCCTGGCGGCCTCCACCGGAATCTCCGCTGCCGGAAGGAGGCGGGAGAAGGTGCGTTCGCTGAGTTCGTACCAAGCCCGGACGGCAACCGGCGGTTCGGGGGAGGGCCACGAGTCATCCATCGGTACGAAAGGCAGCGGCCGCTCCTGCCACGTCCAGGAGGAGCGGTACGGGTATTGCTCCCCGTCACGTCCCGGACCTACGTTGCACCAGACGCGCGAAGCAGGTGACAACGCGACGACCACATCCACCCGCGGATCGTGCACCGCGGTGAGCAGGGCGGCCTCGGCTCCCTTGGATGCGCCCAGAATGATGATGCGCCGCGCTCCCTCCCGTTGAAGGGCGTCGACGGCGGCCGTGAAGGTCTCCAGCGGGACCTCGCAAATCCCCGGGGTCTGCCCGGGACCGCCGAACCATCTGATCGCAAGGGCGACAGCGCCCTGCCGGGCGAGGAGACGCGCGCGCTCACGTTCCACACGCCCGCTGGACCCGGCCAGTACCAGCACTCCCACCTCACTGCCTCGCGCAGGAGCGACGAGAAGGCCTTCCCACGGTTCGGTCAGCCGGTACTCGGCGATGTCCACGATGCCCATGCGCGCTCCTCGTCTCTCCACACCTCTCGTGATCCCGTCTCATCATCCCGGGCGGGTACTTGTTCCGAGTTCGGCGCCCGGCACGCTGCTGACGGGACCGGAGGCATGACGCGCGGGCGCCCGAACGGGCCATGCCGTATGCCGCATGCCGGTGCGCCGGCAGCGCCTGGCGATCAGCAGCGACGCCCTGTTCCGCGTGGGTGAACTAACGGGATGAACTGGGGGCGACGCGTCGCCACCGAGCGGGGATGTGCCGGACGAGCCACCGGTTGGCGGGCTCTTCGACGAGGCTGTGGAGGACCCAGGAGAGCGCGGTGACGAAGAGACCCATGCCAAGCAGGGTGAACAGGGCTGAGTTGTTGTCGGGGATGCGCCCCCACTCGTAGGTGGCCCAGCGGCTGATGGAGTGGTGGAGAAGATAGAAGCAGTAGGACCAGGTACCGAGCAGAATGAGGGGCTTGCTGTTCATCACGCCGCGGTGTCCGGCGACCTCGCGCTGGACGAAGGCGACGATGAGCAGCGCGGCGAGCACTGCGAGGGTGGGGCGCAGGGTGTATTCGAGTTGGGCGATGCCGGCCTTGGACAGGTAGAGGCGGGCGTGGAAGTAGCCGTAGACGTACAGCGCGAGCAAGCCGATGGGGATCGCCGGGTGGAGCCGGGGCCGCCAGCCGCGCTGAAGGGCGACGGCGAAGGTCATGCCGAGCAGGAACTGCGGCAGATAGACGACCGGGTGCCGCATGACCCATGCGGCCATCGCGGTGGAAGTGTGGGTGACTGCCCACCAGTTGACCGCATACATTCCCACCAGCCCGAGTGCGGACAGGGCCGCCAGGTGAACGGTGCGCAGCCGGACGACGATCCGCGCGAGCAGCGGGAACAGTGCGTAGAAGAGGATTTCCACGCTCAGCGTCCAGGTGACCGGGTTGCCGGGCAGCGACGGGTTGATGTGGGGGAACCAGTTCTGCACGAGGAAGAGCGAGGCGATCACACCGGGCCAGTCGATCGTCAGACGCGCCTCGACGTAGAAGACGTAGACGGCCAGGATCGCCGAGACCAGCACCGCGGGCCAGATCCGGGCGGCACGTCGCCAGTAGAAGGCGATGGGATGTTCGTGCGGCTTGAAGACCCAGGTCAGCAGGAAGCCGGAGAGGACGAAGAAGAACGTCACGCCGTGCGCGCCGAGCTGGGAGTACGGGAAGATCGCGGGTGCGCGTCCGAGTCCGGTCTTTCCGCCGAGGCCGGTGAAGTGGTGTGCGAAGACCGCGAACGCGGCGAAGAACCGCAGGCTGGTCAGCGAATCGAGGCGGCCCGGCAGACCGGAGGGGGCTATGGACGAGGCTCTGCCCGCGCGCCGGATGAGGATGCTGCGAGGGGAGGTGGCGGCGGCTCGCGGAGGCGCTATCGGAGGTGGCGTGGTCACGGTGCTTCCTGAGTTGGCTGGTCGCGGGACGCGTGTCGCACCGCGTGCCGGGCTCCGCTGTCGAACAGCAAGGGGCTCGGTGGAAGAGGAATGAGCAGACGGGTCGCTGTCTGCAAGAGGGGCGCTGCCTTCGAGACAGGCCATACGGATTGGGGTTGTTGGTCAGGTCGGGCGGCGGTCGGGCGGCCGGCAGGCTGAGCTGAGCCGTTGCTCCTGGCCGATCGGTGCTGAGGGGAGCGCGGACCACGTCCTTCTCGCCGTCGTGCCGAGGGGCCGAGGGAGTACGTGTCTGCCCACCGACTGTGAGGAGTTGCGCGCAGGGTCCGCGGTCCGCCGCCCCGTGAGCGCGGTGGCGGGAGCGTCGGTCAGGGGCCCGACTCCCACGACTGTGGCGAACACGGTCGTGGCCCACGCGATGCGTGAACTCTTCGCAGACATAGGGGTCCTCTGTGCTGTGGACGTCGAGATCTCTCCAGGCGCCTGGAACTGACTCCGGCGCACAGGGAAAGGGCTTGTGCCGCATCGCGGCATTGACGGTTCGGTGGCGCGCTCGGGCCGGTTGGGCCGAGCGCGAAGGGTGTGAGCGCGGTCCGTTTCCGAAGGCCGGGACGGACGGTGTGCGTGCCTCGGTGGCTCAGCCGGTGACCCGGACTCCGCCCAGAACGGACTCGGCGCTGCCCGAAATGCCCTCTTCGAGGAACTCGAAGTCGCCCCAGGAGACGTCGACAGTCGTAGTCGTACTGTCTGTGGTGAGGTTGGCGATAGCCGGGTGGTCCGGAGCCGTCGGGTGGAGGACGCATGGGACTGTCGGCGTGAGGTGTCCGCTCGTGTCCGTGGCCTGGAAGCATCTCTTCCGGGTGCCGAGGACGTGGTCGGTCACTTCAGTGACTTGATCCGCGGGGTGGCGCTGTCGCAGTCGGCAGACGTTGTCGTGTGGCCATCGGCCTTCATGAGCATGGTCTGCTTCTCGCTGAGGGTCTTCGCCGAGTTCCGACGGGCGGAGGACTCGGCCGCGGAGGGCGGAGTCTCGCGGGCGGCCGCCGCTGCGCAGTTGCCGCCGAAGCCGGGGCAGGTACCTCCATCACGGCACTCAGTGCCCCGACTGCCACAGGCCGGACTATTCGTCGCTTGAGCGAGGTCACTGATGTCCTTTCAGGCATGGGTGACCGCACATCAGCATTCCCCCCACACGCATGTAATGTTTGTGTAAATCCCCGCAAGAAAGTACCTCTTCTGTGAAGGTCACGTCATCACCGGAAGGCGTGAGCTGCCTCACAGCAGCTTCACAGCGTCTTCGCAGGGTTGCCTCTACCGGCGGCGGGCTTCCACAGGCCAGAGGGCCTTTGGGGGGTCGGGGCCAGGCGTCCTTCAGGGGTGGGATGCGGTTGCGATCCGGACGGGTCTCGCGGAACTTGTGAAGGACGCGTAATGTCACGAGATTGCGCGCCGGGGCGGATTTCTGCGATCTGCAACTCGCTTTGTCGACAAACAGGCTGAGCTCGACGCGATAAGCGGAATCCCGACCGGTGGGCCTTTGCCCCAAGCAATAGGGGCGCCCTTGGGCCGACGCTACGGGCTGCGAGATCCGGGGGCGGCGGTACGGCGGCTAGCCCCCGCAGTTGACGGTAGCGGCGGCTGCCCCTGGTTGGCGGTGCGGCGGCGAGCCCCGTGGCAGGGCTCCGCGCGGCAAATATCTGCGTGCTCGGACGGCGACTCATCGCGCGTGGGCGAGAGCTCGGGGACGGTCTCCGGCTTGTGGGAGGCCGGTCGTTGCCAGCGCCCTTTTCAGCCGTAGCCGGCATGCCGAAACCGCCCTCGCCCGCGCGAGAGCGTGCGGCTGCCGAGCCGGCGGGCCATCGCCCTGGGCGATGGCCGACTCGCCCGCCGGCTTGACCTGGCCGTGCCTGCACGGGTCGAATCCACCCCTCCGGCCCGAGATTTTCCTGGCCCGAGACTTCCGGCCCAAGCGCCAACTACACCTCGGGTCCGGCTTGATCGTCGTCGGCAGCTCGCTGACGCTGGATCAGGTCAGCCACGGCCGTCGTGCGGCTCAGGTAGGGCGAGTGACTGGTGTCCCACACTTCCGCGTGAGAGCAACGCCCGGCGAAACGGTCGGGAAGTGGAGTCACGATGGTGCGGTCCCGCTGTCCGCGGAGGTAGACCGACGGGGTGTCCCGCCAACTCACGTGCGTGGGTGTCGCGTCGAAAATCGACAGAGGTTCCGGACGCAGCAACTCCAGCGCACGCGTGGCCGCCGGCTCGCTGACGTCGCCGAAGAGTTTTGTCCGCGCATCGTCCAGGTCAAGGTGAAGGCGCCCGTCCGCGTCCGGCAGCGCGAGCAACCCCTCCCCGGGCTCGCCAGGAGTCGCCGCGAGGATTTTGGCGGGTGACTCATCGACGTCGAGGATCCAGCTGTTGAGGAAGACTAACGAGGCAGCGCCCCGTACCGTCCCGGCGGTGACACCCCCGAAGGAATGCCCCACCACCACCGGCGGCCGCGATGAGCTCGACACCATGGCCTCGACCTTCGCGGTGCTCCCGGCGAGCGACAGGCCGTAGAGATCGGGCACCTCCACGGACAAGCCCCGGGTGCGCAGCTGATCGGCAAGTTCGGCGTAGTGAGCGGGCTGGTGCCAGGCTCCGTGAAGAATGATCACATCAGTCATTTGGGCACGCTAACGTCAATTGCCCGGCCGACACCAGGGTCTCGCCTCGGCCCCGGACAGCGTGTGGCCCGCGTGCGAAACGCAGGCGACACGTGTCCAGACCCTCGCCTCAAGGCGCCTGTGCGTCCGCTCGCAGGCGGCTGAGCCCGTCGTCCGTGTCCGTCATCGGCCATCAATCGCCAGCCGCAAGCCACAGGTAACAGCGGCCGACGCACGGGGTGGGGCCGGATCGGTCACCGGACCGGGCGAAGGCCGAGACGCTGACGGTCGCGGTCATGAAGGTGGTGCACGAGCTGGCGTGGGGCGTACGCAGACCTGTCGGGTCGCAAGTGGCCTTCGGGAACAGGCGTGTTGGCGGCTGGACGGGAAAACGTCGAAGACCGTGCGGGGTTGGAAGCGCGAGAGCGGGCTGCCCGCCGGTTCCCCCGTACGGTCCCTACCGCGTTGCAGAGCCTGGTGGGCCGTCCTTGTGTAGAGGAGACACGAAAACCACAAGCCGTGTCGCACGAAAGGATTGTCATGCGTCTCCGAACAGGCATCGCCGCTCCGGTAGCCGGTCTGGCTGCTACAGCTGTACTTGTTCTCTCCATCAGCCCGGCTGCGGCCGCTACGGACCCTACGCCGCCGGTCGCCCCGCCGGCAGTGCCCGCTCTGCCAGTGACTCCGCCGTCGGTGCCTCCTCTGCCGGTGACTCCGCCGTCAGTGCCCCCTCTCCCGGTCACTCCGCCGTCAGTGCCCCCTCTCCCGGTCACTCCGCCGGCCCTCCCGGTCACCCCGCCCGCTAAGCCGTAGGGCGGAACCCCCGATGTCTCTGGGCCGCAGCTGTTCCAGCGGTCTGCCTCGGCCGTAGGTCGCCGCCTGTTGTTCGGCGTCACCGCTGGGGCGCCGCTGGACAGCCGGCCCGAGGCACCGGAAGCCATGAGGGCGGCGCAGACCGGTGCGGGCAGCCGTTCTGCGCCGCCAACTGCAGGGGCACCGTAGCCGTCGAGCCGCAGGGGCGCCGTAGCTGCCGAACGCATCTTGACTTCGCGAGGCTTCAGCGACCGTTTCGATGGGATTCAGCAACGGTTGATGGGCTCTGCCGCGGTCAGCCCGAAGTGGGCGCGGCCGTCGAGCAGGAGCGGCACCAATGAACGGAGCGGCTGACGCAGAGGAGCCACGGCCCCTCCATCCGGCATCCGATGCAACTGCAGTCCGTGCAGGGCGAGTTGGTCGCCGACCCGTTCGTACTGTGCTGCGGTGAGGCGATAGCCGCAGGGCGGGGGATCGAGGATTTCGGATGGCCGTGGGCGGGTGTTGTCCGCGCCGGCCAGATAGAGCGGCCCTTGGTCGCGGTGTCCGGCCAGGCGGGACCTGGCCGTGGCTGCCTCGATGGCTTCCCGGCGGTCCGTCACGAAGCCGAAAAGGCCGCCGAGCCCGGTCAACTGGGAGGTCACCCGGCGCCGTTTGTTGGTCTCCGGGCTCTTCCTCTCCGCCTCGGTCGCGGCGTCGACGCGACTCTCGATGAGCAGGGCAATCGCGTGCTTGACGGCCGCCGTGTTGCGCAGGATGCGTTCCTGGCCGTCTCCAGCCACCTGTTTGACGGGGGCGCCGGTGCTCGGGTCGCTCCAGATCCCATAGGTGCCAGTGCTGAAGCCGGCCCTCTGCGCTGCTCTTCGAACGTAGTCACCGGACAGGACCCGCGCCTCCTCGCGCAGCCCGGGGGAGGTGTTGAGGTTGCGCGGCCACAGGTCGAACAGGTCCTTGTCGTAGTACCCGGGGACAGGCCAGTACTCGTGCAGGTCATAGACGACATCGGGACGCCGGTCACGCAGGACCGACGCGATGGCGGCCGCCTCCGCGGTCCTCAGAGCCACGTGGTCGCGGTTGATGTCGATGCCTTCGGAGTTCTTGCGGGTGTTGGCGGCCAGGCCGTCCGGGTTGGCCGTCGGGACGACCAGGACCGCGGTGTGCTCCAGGAAACGGAGCGTCGTCTGATCCCTCGCCAGAGCGAGATCCCGGACCGTGGTGAGGCATGCTTCACGACCCGCCGGCTCGTTGCCGTGCTGGCTGCACACGAGGAGCACGGTGATGCTGGCGCGCCGGGCACCGATGCGTACCTCTTGCAGAGGACGGCCCTGACGGGTGGTGCCGATCCGTCGGACCGAGGTCCGCTCGCTGAGGCGGTCCACGGCGGTGAGGAACGACTGCTCCTGCTCCTGGCTGGTCCAGTGCGCCCCGTCACTGGTCTCGAAGCCGGTCCGCGGCATGGCTGTCGGCTCTCCGCCCGAGCCGCCGGCGACGGCGTTGGCGACGGCGAGACTACCGAAAGAGAGGCTGAGCATGGTGAGACCCATGACGATGCCAGTGGCGATTACGCGCCGATGCATAGCGACCCTCATCCCGTGCTACCGGATCGAAACCCCCTGGGGAATTCGACGCTAGACATCAGCCAACGGTTGTGCACTCCGTGAGAGCCGAAAGGCGCCTGCCTAGGGTGATGCCCTGTCGCGCCGTGCCTCAGCAGACGCTCGCAAAGCCATCTCGATTCCGCCTCTCGCCGGGTCCGCCTCTCGTCGGGCCTTCGTGCGGCCTGCCGTTTGCGCCGCCCGCCCCCAGTCGCGCCGCTGGCCCTTCAGGCCGCCGGCCATCGGCTCCCATGCCACACCGCCTACTGTCGCGGGCGACCAGAGTGCGCATGGAGGCCTCTGCGGGAAGACGTTCCACCGCTCATGACGAGCCCATGTCGAGCCCCTGACGAGCCCACGACGAGACCGCGACGAGGTGAGGAGCAAGAGCACGCCTTCCGCTTCCGCGGTGGTGGTCGTCCCGGGGTGCCTCGGCCGTCCCGCCCCCGATGACAGGGCGGGGGCGCTGCCCTGCCGGGGTCGCGGTCCGATGTTTCGCATCCGCTGTGGCCGGCATCGTCGGCCGGTTCCTTCAACGAGCGTGCCCTGCACGGCGGTTGATCGTCAGCAGGTACGTGTGTGCCGTGTCGGAGCGTTTCGCGGAGTGGAGGGAATCGGGAACTCCTACGCCCGCGACCGGTGGCGGCCACCTCTCCCGTCTCGCGGTGAACAACCTCGCCCTGAAGACGGCACGGGCCAAGAACTGGCAGGGCCGCCTGAACGCCCGGGGCTGCTGGGCCGGAACTGTCGACGAGTCGGTAGGGCGCTGCGCGTTTCACGGCCGACCGATGATTTCCGGCGGGGGACCGGGTCTACGCCGGTATGACTCGGATCATCGCTGACATCTCCATCTCACTCGACGGCTTCGTCACTGGGCCGGACCCCGGCCCGGGCCATGGTCTGGGCACCGGCGGCGATGCCCTCCACACCTGGGCGTTCTCAGACGATCCCCAGGACCGCCGCGTCCTGAACGAGAGGACGACCCGGTCCGGGGCCGTCATCCTCGGCCGACGGCTCTTCGACCTGGTCGACGGGCCGGGCGGCTGGGACGACAACGTCGGCTACGGCGCCGGAGAGGTCGGCAAACCCACGTTCGTCGTCGTGACGAGCGAGCCGCCGAGGTCCGTACGACTCGTCGACCTCGACTGGAGGTTCATCACTACCGGCCTGCTCGACGCCGTCATCACCGCACGCGCGTGTGCCGAGACCGCATCTACGGCCGGCGGCCAGGACCTGGACGTCGTTCTCATGGGAGGCGGGGCCCTCATCGGGTCGGCACTCGAAGCGGGCCTGGTCGACGTGTTGAGCCTGCACCTCGCGCCCGTCGTGCTCGGTACCGGGACCCCTTTGTTCGCCGGTGGTGCGCCCCACACGCTGACGCAGCGGAGTGTGACCCCGACATCCACGGCGACGCACCTGACCTACGACGTCGTGCGGTGATCCGATGACCACTGTCAACGTCAGTGACGTCAGCAGGATCGATTTGGGCATCGAGTCGTTCGGTGACAAGAACGCGCCACTCGTCCTGCTCGCGGGCGGGACGACGATGCTCTCCTGGCCGGACGCGCTGTGCGCGCGCCTCGCCGCCGGTGGGCGTCGCGTGGTGCGCTACGACCTGCGCGACAGCGGAGAATCGACGACCGCGGACGTGGAGGCGCCCGCCTACACGCTGCGCGACCTCGCCGCTGACGCGGCCGCCCTCGTGGACGTGCTCGGCGGGGGGCCCGTGCACCTCGCGGGCATCGGAGTGGGCGGGATGGTCGCTCAGGTGGCTGTGCTCGACCATCCGGGCGCGTTCTCGGCGCTGACTCTGGTCGGCACCCGCGCGGTCGCCCCTGGCCCGCCCGACGACGACCTCCCCGACCATGACCAGGCGACGATGAGCCGGCTGTTCGCACGTCCGATGCCCGACTGGGCCGACCGCGCGGCCGTTGCCGACTTCATCGCGGCCGGCGCTGAGATCCTCGGCGACGACCCCGTGGCCGCCCACGCTGTAGCCGCACGCATCTGGGACCGCACACCCGGCACCACACCCCCGGTCCACATGGCGAACCAGATGGGCATGGTGTTCTCCAGGCTCGACTGCACCCCGCGCTGGCGGGAGCGCCTGCCGGAGATCGGGGTGCCCACGCTCGTCGTCCACGGCCGTCGGGACCGGTTCTTCCCCGTCGGCAACGCGGAGGCGATCGCGCATGAGATCCCCGGAGCGGAGCTGCTCGTCCTCGACGGGGCGGCCAGCGCGATCCCGGAGACGTCGGTCGGCGAGGTCGCTCAGGGGATGCTCGCTCTTGGCTACAAGACTTGTCCCGCAAACTGCCCGCGCAGAGCCTGATGGCATGATCGAAGCGTGATCAGTGAACCCGGCCGGCCTGGTGCGAGGTATGTCCTGTTCGATGTCGATGGCACCTTGATCGATGCCGTGGACAATCAGCGCCTGATCTGGCGAACGTGGGCGGAGCGTTACGGGCTGGACCCTGACGAGGTCTACCGAGTGGCGCTACAGACGAGGCCGATGGAGACCTTCGCGCAGGTCGCTCCGGACCAGGACCCTCGCCAGTGCCTGACCGCACTGCACGAACTGGAGGACGAGGACGTCCGCACCGGCACCTATACGGCATTCGACGGTGCTTCGAAGCTGCTGAACACTCTGCCGCCCGGGGCCTGGGCGTTGGTGACGTCGAACTATGAGCACCGGGTACGTGAACGTTTCGCACGGACGGGCTTGCCGGTCCCGGAGGTCCTCGTGGACGCCGCCGCTGTAGCGGAAGGCAAGCCGTCGCCGGTGCCGTATCTCCAGGCAGCCGCGCGGCTCGGTGCCCGACCGGAGGACTGCCTGGTCGTCGAGGATGCCCCCTCCGGGGTGCAGTCCGGGCTGCGCGCCGGGATGACGGTGTGGGGCGTCAACACCCCCGCAGCGGTGGACGGTGTGCATCGCCACTTCGGTACGTTGCGCGAAGCGGTCCGCGACATCCTCGCCTTCGCCTCCGGACCCTCCCCTCACCGCCTGGAGGAGTCTTCCTCAGCGGAGTGATCTTGCTGTGGCTGGTGTGAGCACGGCGTCGCCGCTTCGCCAGAGACGCCGTGCTCATCGTGGATGGCACCCTGGTGCCCACCGCGACCACACGATCGCCGAGCAGTCCAAGCACTACAGGTACTCCACCAACCACCAGGTCGTCATCGACGCCGACACCCTCCAGGTCGTCGTGGTCGGCCGCCCCCTACCGGGCAACCGCCACGACTGCGAGGCGTGGGGGCAATCCGGTGCCGAAGCCGCCATCGGGAAGACGATGACAGCGGGACAAGGGACGCCGGAAGCCAGATGGCCCGTATGCGCATTCGGTTAGGCTGAACGTGGCTGACGTGCGGGTTTACATATAGAGGTTCCGGCACCGAAGGTGGGAACTGTCGGACGGAACGGGTGGAGGCGGGGCGCAGGTGAGAGACGGTGACCGGGCTTACGCCCACCGGGGGCACGACGCCATGCGGGCGAGACACGTGACGCGTCTCGGCTCGGAGCCTGGGACGGGGCGTCGTGGATAAGCTCGTGCTCACCGCGGGAGCCCTGTACGTCATCGTCCTGCTCCGCGCCGCGGGGACGTTCGCCGTTGGGTGGCTCACCGCTGCCGGTGCCCGGCGCAGCCGGTTCGCCGAGCGGTTCTCCTCGGCGAAGTTCCGTCGCGTCGAGGGGGCGATCCGGCGGTGGGGCGCGCCGGTGGTGGCTGTCTCCTTCCTGACCATCGGTTTCCAGACCGCCGCCAACTTCGTCGCGGGCAGCGTGCGCATGCCGCTGTCGCGCTACCTGCCCGCCCTGTTCGTGGGCGGAGCGGCCTGGGCACTGATCTACGCCACGGCGGGACTCGCCGTGTTCAAGATGCTGGGAAGGTTCTTCGCCGAACAGACGACCCTGGGAGTGTCCGCTGTGGCAGCCCTCTGCCTAGTGGCGTGCGGGGTGGTGGTGTACCGCCGAAGGCGGGCGGCCCTGTCTCCCGGCGACGTCGTGGCCGAGGAATCCTGAGCCGGTCTCGTGGAGACGGCAGCTCGCGGGCCCGATCCGCAGTCGGCCTGCGGATCGGGCGAGCCGGGATCAGGAACTCTCCATGGTGCCCCGAGGGGCCAGGGTCGTAGCGGCGGTGCCCCGGCCGCCAATACACGGGACCTTCGTCCGTCTGGCGGGTCCCGCTTTCCCCCAGCTCCCGGTTCCCCGCTCCCGGCTCCCGGCGTCCATGGTGGCCCTCATTCGTGGCTGGCCTGCGCGCGACACAGATTCCGGCGCCTGGGAATTCCATCGAACCGCTCAACTCCCCGTATCTCAGGGACTGTTGTGGGCAGATGGCGAGTGTCACAACGCTCCTCGCCGTGGGTTCCCGCAAGGGCTTGCCAGCGCCGTACTGCGGTACAGGACGGGCGGTTGGCGGCAGTATGAGGTATGCAGGCGGGATGGAAACCGAACGGCTTACCTTCGATGGATGGATCGCCGCCGTGGGGACGGGTTCGGGCACCCGTGTAGTGGTGGGCCACTGGCCGCGGTCTCCGTTCGGTGCGTTCAGTGACGTCATGCTGGAGCGTGCTGATGGGTGGCGGTTGCTGCTGGCCCCGAATGCGGCGACGGCTGAGTACGTCTCCGCGGTCTACCACTTCGACGAGGTCCGACGCGTTGAGGTGAAGGTGGGCGTGCAGAACGGCGTGTGGGATGTGACGGCGGGCTCGTTGGACCTGCGGTTCGCCGTCGGGCGTCGGGGAGTTCTGGGACTCGCGCTGCGGGCGGTCCCGCGCCCGTTGGCCAGCAGGCCGCTGTGGGCGGCGGTGGCGGACGGGCCCGCACGGCTGATGACCGGCGTTCGCACCCGGGGCAGCTCACGGCCGGGTTGTCGGCAGTGGTACGCGGCCGGTGACCTGCTGCCGATCGTCTCTGCCCGGGCCCGGTACGACGGCAGCGACCTCGGCCCGTTGGCCCCTGTCTCCCCGCCTGTGCGTTTCGGCTTCGGCTCGGCCCCTGCCGCTCCGGCCCTGGTACGGGTCGTCTCCACCGTTGAGCGCAAGCGCTCGGCCTGATCGACCACGATCGCCGAACTCGTCCCACCCTGATGACGCAGTAGGTGAGCAACCACGTCTTCCTCCCGCGTGCGCGTCTCGCGTGCGCGTCCAGGCACCCGGCCACGGGAGATCGCCTGATCAGGTTTGGCCGGGCCAGGGGGTTAGTCCGCGTTCCGTGAACAAGCTCGTGGGGGAATGTCGCAGACCGTGTTCCGCCCGCCCGCGCGCACTCGCTCAGGTCATGCGGAGGCTTGTGGATCTGTATGCGTCGGCAGGGCGGCGAGCGGGACGCCGCTTCGCGCTGCCGCGATTCGCCATGCTCGCAGCTGGGCTCGGCTGCGGGGCCGGAACTTGGGTTCTTTGCCGCAGCCACAGGGCTCACGACCCTCGTAGCGCAGCCCCTCGTTCAGTACGGCAGCCACGACGGACCATGCCTTGCTGTCACGGCGTCGTGGGGCCGCGAAATCGTGGCCGGCGCAGACCATCGGCTCCGAGCATCGGGGACATGTGTGCTCGCCAGACCCGGGGTGTCGCTTGAACGCCACTCGGCAGTGGAGGCACGCGTAGTGCAGCTTGTAGGGCTTCTCGCCGTAGTGGCACACATGGTGAACGTACACGGCGGTGCGGCAGCTGACGAGACGTTTTCGCCGCCCGGGTCATGAACAACTGAGAGTCCGGAGGAACTCGCATGAGGCTCGGCTGTGTATGGCTCGCTTCGGCCTGGGGACCCTTCTGCGGAATCCAAGCTGTCAAGTGGCACCGAGGAGGCCGCCGGTTCGAACAGCCGCTGGCCGGTTGAGGCGGAGCAATGCTCTGAGCTTGTGGATTGGTGTGGGAGGGACGCGGAGGGCGTGTCTTCCCGAATGATCCGTAAGGTTTCCGAATGGGCCCGCGTTGCAGCGCGGGTTGGGAAGGCATGCCCGTGCTCAGCGCAGTCACCGATCTCGGCTCGCCCCAGTCCGGCTCCTTGATCGACCAGATCGTCCACGAGGGAGACCGACGGATGCCGGCCGCCGCGCTGGAAGCGGAAGTCAACCAGTACAGAGCCGAGTTGGCAGCCGAGACCGACAAGGACGGGCGGCGCCTGGTGGTCCGCAACCGCCACCACCGGCCCCGGACCGTAGTGAACGCGGCCGGTCCAGGTCGCCGCTCCCCGCGTCAACGACCGCCGCGCGCGGTCACCGGGGCCCACCTCGTCGCCATTGTCCGCTCCGGCGCCCGCTTCGAGGTCGGCGTCCTGGTCGAGCGCGTAGAGGCGGTGGCATGACCGAGCACGCCAACCATGACAAGCACTCGGTCAAGGTGGAACTGCAACACGCGGCCAAGGTGGAACTGCAACACGCGGCCAAGGTGGAACTGCAAATCGACCAGGTCACCGTCGTGACCGCGACCGAGGCCACCGCCACCGTGCGGTGCACACTCGGGCCCGTTCATCGCGGAGCCCGCTTCGGCCACATCCGCGATGCCGTGGAGGCCATCGACCTGGAACTCACGCAGATCCTCGCCCATCACCGCTCCGTCGAGGAGCTCGACTCCGTCCACACCGCGCTCGTGACCCTCCAAGGCCAAGGCGTCCGACACCTCGCGTCAGCCGCCCCGGGGTCCCGCTGGCAGGTCATCCAGGGAACCAACCCACCTACATCATGAGCAACACATCCATAGGTATTGCCCATTGCGCGGTGAGGCGTAGGCGGGAAGACTCACCTGTTGTGTACATGGGGATCTCTGGTTACGAGCCGTCCTTCCTGACCGGGATCGCGGCGATTCGGCAGGCTCACGAATCACGTCTGGCGACGCTCGTTGGTCGGCGGCTGACCCGATGCGCTCTGGTGCGCTTCATCGAGGACGGAAACTGGTTCGCCGACTGCCCGGTGGTGCTGGATTTCGACGGCCTTCAGGTGGAGGTTTGCCACTCGAAGCTCGATGAGCTCTCGATCGGCTGGAACACGATCGACACAGCAGCAACCATCACCGGATGGGAGTGGTTGGAGCTCACGCCGCAGTGGTCTCACTACGATGAACGTCTCGAACGCTTTGTCGGCCGGGAACTGCGCGGGGTCGCGCTGCTTGAGTGGCGGCCAGTGGAAAGGGACCTGGCAGCTGGAATGGTGATGGTGGAGTGCGCATTCACCGAGGGCTGTCTGCGGATCATCAACGGCCTCGACGAGAACCGCATCGAGATCGGTGCGGCTCAGCCGGATTGACTTCAACTCCGGCTCGTCCGGGCCGTGCTGCGGCCACGACGGTCCTGTCACCCCAGATCGGCGGAAGGCGGGGCCAGCGGAGTCGGTCGGCCAGGCGCACTGGACGTCACGTGACCGCACCCCGGCCCGCGGCCGGCACATGAACCACGTTCCAGGTCGTACGGATGGCTACCGCGGGGCGACCGGTACGGCGATCAGAACTGAGGCGCCGCGCAGCCGACGCCGTCCGGACTGCGGACTGCGGGGACGGGAGCGGGCGCACGCGTTCAGTTCAAGGGCGTCGTCAGGATCCAGCGCTCCCAGCCTTCGGCGGAGACGTCATTCACGGGTTGGGTTCTCCGTCGCCCGCCCACCAAGCCGACGGACCGGTCCTCCCGCCCGTGCGGCACGGCCTCGCGGGGAGGGTCACGCGGAGCGGCCGTTGGCCGAGAAGTGCTGATAGTCCGGCGGGTTCCAGCGGCCGCCCCACTGCCAACCCGCCGCGCGCATCGCCTTGCTGATCACGTCCCCTGGACGGATCATGCCCTTCGCCTGCTGTGACCGGTCCAGGAAGGCGGCGCCGGCAGCGGGGTAGACCTTTTCGTTCACATCGACGTACGGGTTCTCCAAGGTGTTGATGTCCACCGCGTCCCCGTACGAGTGCTGGGAGACCTCGGACGGATCGCCGGTGACCTTGCGGCAGTTGAACGCGGAGGTGTTGTCGGCGGCCATCGCCGCTTCGTCGTTGCCGCCGAATTCTGCCATCACCCGCATTTGCCGAATGGGGAATTTCGCTTGCAGAGCCTGCCCGAACACCTTCAGCAGCGGCGTCACCGCCCGCTGTCGTACGACGAGTTCGCCCCGGTGAACCTGATCGTCGAAACCCCAATGGTTCATCTGCACCAGCCTCAGCTCGGACGCCGGGACCGGGCAGCCGGCGTGCCAGCTGAGGCCAAGCTTGGCCGGTGGCACGGCGGTCACGACGGCGTCGAGCGCGGGACCCGGGATGTCGTGAGGGGGGCCTTGCGGGTGGGCTGCGGCGACGGGGCAGGGAAGGACACAGAGGGGCAGGGTGCACACAGCGAGCGCGGCGACGACGGTACGGAGTCGGGTCTTGATCACCGGACAGGCATAGCCCGTTCCGGCAGTCCGATCACGTTTGAGATCGGCGATATGGAAGATTGTGCGCAAACTTCCCCCGAATGCATCGATGGCCTTCCCGTGGCTCGTGGTGGTCCATCCGCCCCCGGCGGCCGGGACCCCGGAGCTGGGACCTGGGACCGTGACCCGTGACCCGTGACCCGTGACCCGTGACCCGTGACCCGTGACCCATGACCCGGGATCCGGTACCTGGGCCGCGTCCGCGATGCTTTCTGGCAGGGAACGGGTGTCCCTCGGAAAAGAGTTGGACCAGTGGGAACCTTCGGCCCCGTGCCGGACATGGACGGAACATGGAACTGAACGACGCTGGTCTCGCCGTACCGGTCGGCGAGACAACTGACCGGGAGCTGTGGGCGAGGGCAGTCGACGGCGACCGCGAGGCGTTCGGCCGGATCTTCGACCGCCACGGCAAGACCGTCTACAACCATCTGTTCAGGCGGACGGCCGACTGGTCCGAGGCCGAGGACCTCACGTCGACCGTGTTCTTGCATGCCTGGCGACGGCGATCGGAGACGGTGCTCGACCGCGATTCGGCGCTGCCGTGGCTGCTGGGAATCGCCAACGGCCAGTTGTCCAACACCAGGCGGCGGCTGAGACGGGCCGAGGCCCTGCTCCAGCGGCTCGTCTCGCATGACGAGTCGGTGGGCGACCACGCGGACCGCGTCGCCGTCCGGATCGACGACGAGCGTCGCATGTCGGAGATCCATCGGGCGCTGGCCCGGCTACCGCGTCACGAACGCGAGGTCGTCGAGCTGTGTGTCTGGTCGGGCCTTGACCAGCAGGCGGCCGCGGCAGCGCTCAAGGTCGCGGTCGGAACCGTGAAGTCCCGACTGCACCGGGCCCGGCGGAGGCTGGGGGCCGATCTCGGCGAAGCCACGGCCCCGGCGCCGTTCAGTTCGAAGCATTCCGTCAACGCGAAGGAGGTCGCACGATGAATGGCGAGCAGGGCATTCCCGCGGCTCCTTCCGATCGTGATCTGCCGAACCAACGGCGGACCCGGGAGGAACTACTGATGATGATCGGTCCACAGGAGAACGAGACTTCGCTGCGACGCAGATGGGGGGTGCCGCTCGGTGTCGCCGCCGGTGTGGCGGCGGTGAGCGTGGCGGCCGTGTTCGCCCTCGGCGGGACAGGGGAGGCTGGGCCGAGCGCCGCCGATCCCGCACACGGCGGTGCGGGCCCGGCGAACCCCGCTTCGGCACTGGGTTCGAGCACACCGCACGGGGCCACGTCGAACGGTTCCGGTTCGGCGCCGTCCTCGCCGTCCTCGTCGCGTGCGGCGTCGTCCAAGGCTGCTGACTTCACCATCACCGACGGGACGACGACCCCGATCGAGGCCGGGGACATCGGCAGGATTCTGTCCTCCTGCCTGGGTCCGGACGCGTCCAAGTACCACGCCGTGGTCGCGGAACGTACGCCCCTCGCCTCACCGGACTCGGACGGCGTGGTCGTCGCCGTCAACTCGGCCAAGCAGTACGTGCAGTGCCAGACGAAGGGCGACAAGGGGCAGAGCCAGGACTCTCCGCCTACGTTCATCAACGATCGCCTGTGGGGCACCGGTCACACGGTCGAGTATTTCGACTCCGTGCTCCAGCCCGCCGGGAAGGGGAAGTACCTCATGCTGGGCGCCGGACACTACACGTCCGCCGTCGCCAAGATCACCATCAGCTACGGTGACGACCCGAAGCAGTACCCGGCGCGTATGGCGGGCGGTGCGTTCGTCTACGGGGCGGCTCTCGCCTCGGACGCGCCGGCCAGCCCGCACTTCATGGGCCCGAACCCCTATGTTCACGCCTACGACGCGTCGGGCAAGGAGATCTACAACCAGGCCAAGGATCCGAGGTTCACCGACGAGAATTAGGCCGACCGCTGTTGCTCGTGGGCCTTGTGACGAGCGACGCCTGCCGCCGGTGGAGCCGCCAGGCATCCAGCACATCCCCGGTGCCGGGCCAGATTCCGTCCAGGGCCGACCGGCCCTCACTCACCGGACCCCGCTTTGAGGAAGGCCTGCCCCGGCCGGTGAACTCCTGGCCCCGACGAGCGGGCGCCGGGAGGTTCACCGGCCGGCGTGGCGGGCGGCTCCTGGACATCCGTCTCATCGGTGTCCAGGAGCGGGCTGGACGATCGGCTCGTCCAGCAGTCCGTCGCCCCGCTGCTGACGACGACGCGTGCTGAACTCGCCCAGGCATGGTCGGCAGCCACGTTCGGCCCAGCACCACCGCTGACCTGGTTCGAAGTCGTCGGCCCTCGGCCCGAATGGCGGGCATGTGCCTCAGGCGCCGCAGTGTGGGCCCACCCCGAGAAACGCTTTTCGCCACCGCACAAGTAGCACCTTCGACCCATTTCGAGATTCCGGCCAAGCTCCGAATGGCTCATTAACGCCGCCGCGGCGCTCGCGGGCGAGTTCGGCGAAGTTGACTGGCAGGCGACGCGAGCCGCCTGGCGCGGCCCCACCCCGGTGTCCCTCGCGCTCGTGACCCACTGGAAGTCCAGCCCTCTCGTGGCCTTCGCGTTCACCACCCCGCACATACCTCAAGGGGCCCCGCGAGGTTCCTCCTCACCCACAGTGCGACGGCACTCCGAGCTGCCGGCGCATCCGGACTCACCCTGGTGGTCACCAACGGCAACCCGCCGCTCGCCTCTACACCCACCTGGGCTTCGCCCCGGTCGGCTGAGCCGCGGACGGTGCTCAAGGCCTGTTCCATAGAACGGAGATGGGCCGCACGGTTCATGATGTGGTTGGCGGCGAGGTCGGGACTGTGCAGGTGGGCCACGACTTACAGCAGGGTGACTCCATCGCCTCTTGTTACGAGGGCTGGGCGCGGTGCCGTCCGCCGGGCCGCCAATCCGGAACCCGTCGTCCGGTCTCCGGTCACACTGCCACCAACCCCACCACGGCCGCCGCCGCAATGACGAGAACGCCCACGACGTTGACGACCATGTCGGGCTTCCAGGAGCGGCGTTCGGCGTCGGTGTCCGGGACGAAGGTGGCCGGGTCGTCAGGGGCGTAGTCGATCGTGACGTTCCGGCCCTAGAAGCCGAGCAGAGCCCACGGCCAGCCCCAGTCGAGCGCGGCGGTGACGAGCAGACCGGCGTAGGCGAGGAAGGCCGCGAAGGTCGGCCAGCCGAGTCCGCGACCGCCCTCGGAGGGATCGTCGGTGAACCGGAAGGCGTGCGGCCTGCCGCGCGGGTAATGGATGCCGACCTCCCGGCCCGTCCAGGCCACGGTGATCCGCTCGCCCCGCTCGCCGTCGTTGGTGACGGTGAACTCCCGCCCGGTGGAGGGGTCTTGGAAGGTGACGACGACGGCTATCCCCTCGCGCGGAGATCCTCCGTGCCGGGGCTCTCCCACCCGGTCGATCCGCCCCGTCGTCCGTACCGTCCGCTGCGGGGTCCGGACCACCACTTCACCGTGCGGGTAAGCGGCGCACGACGTTGCCTTGGCCATCCGCGTCCAGTGAGGCCGTGCCCCCGGGGCCGTTCACGACGACTCTGATGACAAGGGAACCGGTGAGACGGTCGGTGATGATCTGCCAGTTCGTGGGGGAGTGGACGCCGAGGGTGGTCCTGGCCTCTTCGACCAGGGCGGCGAACCGGTCGTAGGGCAGCGCACGGGGGTCGAACTCCGGGGAGCGTGCGCCTGTTGGCGCGAACACGATCGACAGCAGACGCTCCTGGACGACGACGGTGAGCGCCTGGCGTGTGTCCTCACCTCTGGTCAGCGAGCCGACAGCCCGGTCCAGCTCCCCCTTGCCGAGAAACGACTGCCCCGGCCCCAGGGTGACCGTTCCGGAGGCTGACGACACCACCGTGGTTGCTGACGTGGAGGAGACGGTGGGCCGCGCGGCTGAGGGCGGCTTCGTGGCGTCGTCCCGGTTCAGGAGGTCGCCACGGAACAGCACGGTCACTGCGGCCGCACCGAGCAGGAGGCCGAGGACCAGGATGAACGCGAAGGCACAGCCCTCCGGGGGAGCGGCCACCTTTGCGGCCTCGGGTACCGAGTCGAGGCGGGCGGAGGCCGCTCGGTCCTCCCACTCCGGTGTCGGCCGCTTGACGATCCGCACCCGCCACGGCCGGTCGGACGGGTACTGGACCACGACGACACCGCGCGGCCGGTAGTCGGACAGGTCCACGAGGTTGACGTCCTGCGTGGTCTCCACGCGGTACGCCGGCTCGTCGTCCGGCACGACGGAGAGCTCGAACCGCACAGGTATGTCGCCTGACTCGCCCCCGATGGCCTTCAGGGTCTCGATCACCGCGAGCGCGGTGCGAGGCACGGCGTCGGCCTCCCGAGCACGCCTCGGCGCACCGGCAAGGAAGAACAGCAGTCCGTAGACCATGGGCAGAAGCAACCCCGCCACGAACAGAGGCACGTTCGCGATGATCCCGCCCACGACGAGCGCGGCCAGCGAAGTCCCGGCCACGCCGCCGGTCAGGAAACCCCGTGCAAGCGCGAGGGGCGTGTGGTGCGTGGGTGGGGGCGCACCGGGGGTGATCGTCATAGGGGCGATTGTGCTGGGCTCAGGTGACGGCCGGTAGACCTCGGCATGAGCTTCTGGCGGCCCGCGACGCGGTTCGGGCTGCCGCCGGCGAAGGACTCCAGGAGTACTCCACGAAGCAATGTCGGATCGGCACTGATCCGTACCCGGTACAGCGGGCGGGCAGGATGGTGGACGGCTCGCAGACCCCTGCGGCCCATGGTCCGGCAGCAGTCGGCGGCATGGCGGGAATCGTCACAGTGAGGGGCTGGCAGCGTGCCAGAAGACGGCTCCACTGAAGTGCACATCGCGACGAAGAGGATTGTTGATGAGTTCCGTCAGCGAGGTGCACTGACTCCGGAGAGCGTGGTGTCCGCCGGATTCGGACAGTGGGACCGGGTGGTACCCAGCTGGCTCATCCTCAGCGCTCTCATGTCGGTGGTCAGGGCCAGAGGGGAGAAGGGGAGATCCGCCGCGGCCCAAGTCCCCGTGGATCTCACGAAGACAGGCCTGAGTCACGATGAGGCGGCTCTGGTTGTCGCTTCACTTCTCGGTGACGTTGCCGGTGCTTGGGACGTGCAAGCGCGCGGTCTGCTCACGTTGCAGAGCATGCTGGGCCTGTTCTGCGCCATGGCCGACGAGGATTCGCTGTCTCCACAGCAGCTCGATGATCTCTACGAGATAGGGGAGGAGATCTGCCGGGAGACAGTGCGGAGCGGAGACCGGATCCGGCCGCCCGTGCGTGGTGTGGAGATGGGACCTTGGGATGCCAGTGAAGAAGCAGCACCCCGGCTCGACCGCGTCGACCTGGGAGGACTGAGAGTCCCCTCGTCAGACGGCTTTGAACTCCAGCCGATGTATGCCGGTGAGAGCATTCTTGCGGTCACCGTGATCCAGGGGCCGACGGCGATTCAGCTCCAGGCCTTCAGATCGGAGCGGGCCGGATCCTGGGAGGGAATTCGGCAGGAACTGCTCAACCGGATTCGCCTGCTGGGCGGTTCCGCGAGCGAGTGGTTTGGCCCCGTCGGTGTCGAGATCAGAGCCGAGGTTCCCGTGACCGACCCGGCAGGGAGGCCGGCCAGACGACGCATCAAGATACTTGGCTGCGATGGCCCACGTTGGACACTGCGCGGCTTCGTGTCGGGACTGGGAGGGGAACCCGACAGTACCGACGACTGGGCCTACGAGACGTTCACGGAAACCGTGGTGGTCCCAGACGTCTGGGACGGCCGCGACACAACCATCGCCCTGCGATGGCCCCAAGCTGAACGCCAATGAAGCCGTCCCTGTCCGATTCATGGAAAGCTCTCGCAATGGGAGCAACGGCGCGCTGTACCGCTCGGTGCGCGACAACGGCGGCTGACGGAACGGGAGCTGTCGCAGTCGGTGTCGCCGACTCCCGCCGGAGCCCAACCGTCCGCGTCGCAGAAGCGTCTGCTGCCCCTGCGCGATCAACTACCGGGTAGCTCCCCACTACCGGGCAGCTACCCGAATGCCATGGCCGTCGGGCCGGAAGCCGATCCGCCGGCCCATCCCGCAGTTGTTGACCCGCCGAGCCGGGATGCCGCCCCGTGCATGAGGTGCGGATCGCCGACGGCAAGGCGGGTGCCTTTCGTCATTCGTGCTCACGACCGACCCGCCCGAGCCGTAGATCTTGGTAGAGGAACCACGCCGTACCTCCTGCGATCACTCCGCAGACCGTCGGCACGACCGCCCACGGGAGTCCCGCCCACGCAGTGACGAGGCCTACTCCGGCACAACTGGCCCCCGTGACGATGAGCAGCCACTTGCCGTACGCACGCCAGGTGAAGTGCCCGGTATTGCGTGGCCTGGTCAGATACACCGCGCCGAACATCAGGCACAACGCCGCGCTCAGGCCCGCGAAGGTGCCGACAGCGACTGCGATCTGGGGTTCGTCGCGAGGCGCATCGACGGAGGTCTGTCGCTCGTCCCCCACGGCGACCGCTACGACGATCCCACGCCACACGGTGCCGGTGAGCTTGTCACCATCCTCCAGCCCTCCTAGCACGGGGTTACGGTTGCCGAACAGCACATCCGTCCTGGCGAAGGGAGGCGGGCCGAGGAGGGTGAGCCGGAGATCCCTGACGGTCTTGTGCGTGCCCTCAACGGTGAACGCGATGTCCCGGAGGCAGTCCTGCGCCCTCAGTATCTCCGTGTGGGCGGGGCACGGCTTGGCCTCCTTGTACTCCCGGTACGAGGCCAGGTCCGTCGGCAGCCAGCTGGTGAAACTGGTGTAGCAGGTCAGGGCCGCGAGCACGGACAGCATGATCAGCGCTGTGCCCACCAGCCGGTTGCGGCCCGCACTGTGCCGAGACGGCACCGGTCCGTCCACTGCCTGGACTGCACTGCCGTCTGTCGTCGTCATTTTCACGTGTCTCTCTGCCGTTCCCACCCCTGTGAAGCCAGTGTGCTCCACTCGCGATCATGCAGGCAAGGAAGGAGAGCCAGTGGCATCGGGAGTCATATCCATGGCAGTTGGCCGCGGCCATACGTTCCGGAGTGGCGCCTGGCCGGTGGGTTTGCCCCTGCACCCGGCAATGCGGGGCCGCCGAGGCGTGCAACATGCCGATGTACGCCATGCACTCAACCCTGCCGGTTCCCTGGCCGAACCCATCCCTCTCAAGCGCAGAGCTGCCTTGGTGCAATGGACTCGGGACATCGAGGAATCCCCCGGCGTCTACCGCTCACCCATCCCGCGTGATCCAGGTCCAGGGTGTCGCGGGATCGTCGCCGTGCCGCCGGCGTCGCCAGGCAGCCACGAGTGCGGTGGTGGTGATCCGAAGGAAGCGGCCCAGCCGCAAGTGTGGGGGCGGTGTTGGGCTACCGAGGCGTTGCATAGCTGGGGCTCCTCCGCGTCCTCGAAGACGAAGATTACGCCCGAGGCGGGGACACGAATCGCGCACTGACCCTCAAGAGTCAGCGGCTCGTACTCCTCCCACCGGCACCCGGCTCGCCCCAGCGTTCTCAGGACATCTCCGTATGCCGGATACCCAGGAAACGTCTCCACCCGGCCCGGCTCCCGCGTCGGCCATTGCATCGTGGGCAGGTCCGTCTGGATGGCGATCGACTCGATTACCTGGCAATGGGCCTGGCAGGTGGCGACCTCCAGGCTGCCGTACGCGTACAGATACGGCAGTCCGTCGGCCCCGATGGATGAGCCATGGGCCCACGGTTCTCCCAACGCGGCTGTAACGGTCTTGAGTTGGGCGCCGACGCGTGCCGCGCCGATGCGGCCGGTTTGAGCGAAGGGGATGAGGACGTCCAGAACGGTCATGTGGTGCAGGCTTTCACGGTGCCGTCCGCCGCTCCATTGCCGTGGCAGTGCGGTGGAGCGGAAGCCCTCGAACCGGACAGCCACTCTCAGGAGCAACCAGGGCCACTGAATCTCGCGGAACGCCCACGGGCAGACGCTCGCCGATGCAACCCCTATGCACCCTGATGCACCTTGGTCGCGGCGCTGCCGCGCGGCGCCCGCCGCACCGGTGGCGCCTTCGATCTCGGTGCCCGGTTCGCTCATCCCCCTTCGATCAAGGGTCTGTTTTGGATGCGACCCACACCATCAAGGCGTACGAATCGTAGCAATCCGTAATATTCGGGCATATTTCTCGTGAGGCGGCCCACAGGACCTTGGTCACATACGAGCAGGCCTAGTGGCCCACGGACGCGGCCCCGGCAGTACTCGTTCACCCCCCACGCCCGGCGCGTATCGGGTCGGCCGCCCGACTCGGCAGGGGTAGTGGTTCGGCCTCGCTGCGAAGCCGGTTAGTAACAGCGGGGCATTGCCAGGCCATCGGGACATCGGTAGAACTGGATGAGTCGCCAGGCGGCACGGGTGCTTCACCCGCCGCAGACGAAGCCCTCCCCGTCGTGTGAGTGGCTCACGCATGCCCCGGCATGCCGCGACCGCCCTTGTCCCCTTCGGAAGGCATCTTCGTGTCCAACGCAGTCATCCGCCGCATCGCCGCTTCCAAGAAGACCCTCGCGGGCACCGTCGTCGCCGTCGGTGTCGCCGGTTCCCTGTTCGCCACGGTTCCCGCCCAGGCGGCCCCGACGAACGCCAAGGCGATCGCCCAGCAGATGATCAAGGACCCGGCGCAGTTCGCCGCCTTCAGCAAGATCGTTTCCCACGAGAGCGGCTGGAACCACACCGCCACGAACTCCTCCTCCGGTGCTTACGGCCTGGTCCAGGCCCTTCCTGCGTCGAAGATGGCGTCCGCCGGTGCGGACTGGAAGACCAACCCGGCCACGCAGATCAAGTGGGGTCTCGACTACATGAACTCCCGCTACGGCAGCCCCGTCGGCGCCTGGAACTTCTGGCAGGCCCACCACTGGTACTGAGTCACCAGCTGACTCAAGTCAGTTCCCTCCGAAATGCCCGTCGCTGAAGCGGCGGGCGTTTTTGGTTGCGGCGGCGCGGCGTGGCAGGAGTTCGAGACGTACGTCGCGGAACTGTCCCGGCGGGATGGTTGTACCAAGGTCGTCGTCAGCGGCGGCAGCGGTGACCTGGGCGCCGACGTCATCGGCTATTTCGCTGACGGTCGCAAACTCGTCATCCAGTGCAAGAAGTACGCGCCGCACCGCAGCGTGCCGTCCCAGGACATGCAGAAGTTCGTCGGCACCGCACGTCTCGAACACGGCGCGGACGTCGCTCTCTTCGTCACCACCTGCCGCGCGTTCACCAAGGCAGCCATGGGGCTGGCGCTGCGCCAGGACATCGTGGCGGTACACCGTGACTTGCTGGGAGCCTGGGTCAAAGGTGCGCACCTGGACAGCCTGATCCTGCTGAACGGCAGTGGTGGCAGCGGCCCACGGCAGCGACCCTCTGCCTGATCGCAGCCCCGGGTGCCCCGTGCTGGGCCGGCAGATCGCGGCGGTCCCGGCACGGCCAGCTCGCCGTTCAGATACACGCCGGCTCGTCTCGGTCCACCTGGGGGCCGGGCCCTATCCGCCGTTCCGAAGAAACCCTGCCGCAGTGGTATCGGAGACCCACTGCACAGGGAGACCAGAGTGGGGCGGCCCGCTCCCCGCCGCCCGAGGCCCGCTGCTGGTGGCAGCTGCGGCTGGCGGCTGACGATGCTTGTGTATCGAGTACCAAAAGCACGGCCTGCGTGATGCATGGCCCGCCCGTTGGCGGGCACAAGGTCAACACCTCACGGTCGGATGCCCCCCATCTGGCCGCGTGCTGCGGCCCCGCCTCCTCAACCCCCGAGACGAGTGGCGGGGCCGCAGCGGGGCTTCGTCGGGGCGAGATGACGCGCTCTCCGCCCTGAGGACAGGGTTCGCGATGAGTGTGCCAGGCTACGGGGTGGTGAGGCTGGTCAGCGGAGACGGTCCCGGGAGGGGAATTGCGTGATCTGCTCGTCGAGCCAGGTGTAGGTCTCCAGATAGGACAGGTAGCCGGCATGTGCGAAGACCAGCACCCCGCCGATGGGCTGCCCATGGGCATCGACGACTTCGGCCTCGGCGACAACTGGATCACCGGCGATGAGGGCGGCAGGCACGAGAGCCTCGTCCAGGCTGAGGTCAACGCTGGCGCAGGAGCACGGGCAGTGCCCGGTCACCCGCAGGTGCGGTATCTGCGCTCGCAGGGCACCATGCACAAGGTCGTCGTTCTTGAGCAGTGCCTCAAGGAGTTCTACCGCTTCTGCGGGTACTCGATCATCGGTCGTGCTGGCTTCCATGTCCTGACCTGAACATCCGACCAGGTTGAACGTCAAACCGGATTTCCAGTACGTCTTGGCACCCGGGGCTGTTCACGGGGAGCCGGGGCCGGAGCCGAAGCCGGATTCCGCCTCAGTACCCCTTCCTGTGCGCTGCCCGGAACCCCATCCCGTTGGTCACTCTGCGATGGCTCCCAACCACCCCCGTATTAACCGGACTTCGGCAGGTGCGACTTCTGCCGGGTCCGCTCCTCGCTTGTGTGGTTTCCTCGCCCCATGGGCGTTCCAACGAGCCGGGACCGGGACCGGTGGGTGTGTCATCAGCGGCAGTCGTCCGAGACAATGACTTCTCGCCAGCATGCTTGCCCTGCTTCGAAGTTGTCCCACGTGGCAAGTTCCGCGAGCTTCTTGAGTAGCTCAGGGGCAGTAGGCAGTGGGCACGGTCTGGCTTCGGCTCTGCTGGTTAGTGCGGTGCAGATCAGGGATCTTGAGGTCACGAGCAGCCCGTGGCAGGCTCATGCCGCATGATCGATGAGTTCGCGAAGGACAACCTGCACGGGAGACTGCGGCGGGACCGCGAGGCGCTGCTCTGGAAGCTCGACGGCCTGTCCGAATACGACGCGCGCCGACCTTTGACAGCGAGCGGAACCAACCTGCTTGGCCTGGTCAAACACGTGGCCGGCGTGGAGGCCAGGTATTTCGGCGAGGTCTTCGACCGGCCGTCCCCGGAACCGCTGCCGCCGTGGCAAAACCACGATGGCAGTGACCTGTGGGCGGCTGAGGACGAGGCGCGCGATGAGCTCATCGAGTCCTACCGCCGCACGTGGGAACACTCGGACGCGACGATCAATGAGCTTGCCCTCGATGCCCCCGGCCGTGTGCCGTGGTGGCCGGAGCCCTACACCAGCACGAACCTGTTCGCCATCCTGGTCCACGTCCTCGGTGAGACCAACCGGCATGCCGGGCATGCCGACATCCTGCGCGAAAGCGTGGACGGGCGGACTGGAATGCGCCCCGAACACGAGATGCAGATCGATGAGAACGCCCGTACCGCCTACTGCGCGAAGATCGAGCAGGCCGCCAGATCGGCCGCATCAGGTAAGGCATAGAGGGCTGTCCCCTGTCCCTACGTGACCTGATGTTCGAGCGGCATGATGCCGACCATGGTTACTCAACTGTCGAAGCGTGTGGTTCCTGGCAGCAAGCTCCACGTGATGTCCGAGGCCCGGGGCTTCCCGCTTGCCGTCGCCGTGTCGAGTGCGGACGTGCATCCAGGCTCGCCCGCACCCGCCCGTCCTCGGCATCCCGGCCGTCCCCGCCCCCCGGTCCTTCGGTCTAGCCAGTGTGACGGAAGGCGACGTCACTTGGACGACCCCGGGAAGGGAATCGAGGGCGAACGATGCGTCCGCGCGGGGTATGGGGAGCTGTAGCAGGGCACGGGCGGATGGTGTCCTCGACGAGAGTGCCGGAGGACGAGAATGCGGGAGGTCCTGTTGGCCGCTCTGGCGTGGTGGTCCGGTTGCCCAGAGGGCGGGGCGACGCGAGGTTGCCACTGCTCGCATCCCTGGGCGCCGGCTCAGTAGGTGACGGTGATCCGGCGGGCCGGGCCGTCCACTCGAATTCGTCCTCCGAGGGGGATCACAAGTTGCGGGTCGGTGTGGCCCAGGTCGACGTCGAACACGACCATGGTGTCGGAGGCGTACTGCTGGAGTGCTCGTAGGACGGCCTCTCGCTGTTGCCGACGGTAGTGCGCCCTTTCCGCAACGCTGAACTGGTTCTCGAATGACCAGCTCTTCGCCCTGCCCATCAGCAGTGCGGGGAACTGCTGGAGCAGCCCGCGTTCGCCCATATTCCGCAGGATCCGGTACACCTCGTCTGCGCGCGGCATCTCCTCGGAGGTTTCCAGGAAGAGCACGTTGCCGGCGTAGGCGTCGACCGGCAGCACCTCGCGGTCGGCCATCAGGAGCCAAGAGATGATCTCCAGATTGCCACCCCAGCCGAGCCCTTCGACGGCCCGATCCGCGTTGTGCCAGGACCAGCCGTCAGTGGGTGCCATGTCCGGCTCGGACTCGAAGGTGCGCGGGTCCTCCCAGGGGCGGTCGATGTCGCCAGAAGTGCTCGACGGCGTGAGGACGTAGTCGCCAGAGGTGAACAGTGCGGCCCGCAGGGAGTCCGCGGTCAACGGGTGCATCGCTCCGGGCCGTCCGAACTGCACCATGACTGAGCTTCCGTGGTAGCTGACGATGCCCAGGTTCCGCAGGAACAGCAGCAGATTGGTGTTGTCGCTGTAGCCGAAGAACGGCTTGGGATGGGAGCGGAGGAGATCGCGGTCGAGGTAGGGCAGGACAGTGAGTTGGTCGTCGCCGCCGATGCTGGCGATCACTGCCTTGATGTCGGGGTCCGCGAAGGCGGCGTGGATGTCCGCAGCCCGTTCGCGCGGTGTCGCACCCATCTTCCGGGTCGTCGGATATTCCACCGTCTTGAGTCCGAAGTCGTCCTGGAGTCTGCGAAGTCCCAATTCGTGGGGCAGAGGGAGGAGGCCGGGCAGGCCAGACGCAGGCGACAGTACCGCGACCCGATCTCCCGGGCGGGGCTTGGCAGGGTAAAGAGGAATCGTCATCTGAAGATCGTAGGCGGCGGCAGGTCTTGAGCCGCACGATTTTCTCTCCCGCAAGGTCCTCTCCGTCGGCCGCCTGGTATCCATGCGGAGCAGCAGGTTTCGGGTTCGCGGTTGGCGGGAGTACGAGCGATGGTGTCCGTGTGTGAGGCGTCGTGCGGTGCCGGCCGCGCCGCGGGCCGTCCTCGCACTCGGGTCACGGCTCTCCCCGTCCTCGTCGACGCACCGTCAAATCTGCGGGCACCTCGACTGCAAGAGGCCGCGATCTGGGCGGAGTTGGTCAGGCCGACGTCGGGCAGGGCAGCAAGCGCCATAGCCGGCCCGAATCGAGCGCTTCACGCAAGGCCTGTCGGCGCTCGGTGTGCGTGGTGCCGGCGTGCGGCGTCCGAAGAGTCCCCTTCAGGGATTTCGCCCGAGGTGCATCACTTCATGAGCAAGCATCCACGCATGCAACATGCCCCGGGAGCGGGCAGGCACGACCGGGACCACTGGCGGAGGGCCGCCGACCGCGTGCATCCTTCGGAGTGACTGATGTGCGTCGGAGCGCTGCTCTGCGTACTCCGGCGGAGTGCGTGATGGCCTTGGACTGAGCCAAGGGTCAGGCTCCGATGTCCTCGTGCCAGAGTTCAGGCCGGTTCTCGATGAAGGTGCTGAGGAGTTGCCGGCACTCGGGGTCCTGGATCACCACGATCTCCACACCGTGTTGAGCCAGCCAGTCGTGACCACCGGAGAAGTTCATCGTGTCACCGACTACCACGCGTGAAATGCCGAACTGGCGGACCAGGCCACTGCAGTACCAACACGGCGAGAGGGTCGTCGCCAGGGTCGTGCCGCGGTAGCCGCGCCGGCGTCCGGCAGCGCGAAACGCGACTGTCTCGGCATGCAGGGTGGGGTCGTCGTCCTGCACCCGGCGATTGTGCCCTCGGCCGAGCAGCGTGGAACGGTCCGGCGCGTACAGCGCCGCGCCGATAGGGACACCGCCCTCGGCGTAACCGAGGCGAGCCTCTGACACGGCGCTTCGCAGCATCTCCATGTCTTGTTCCGACGGCACCTGGGCCCTCCCTCGATCCGTTCGTTGTGCGGATGGTCCGATCGGGCCGGTACGTAAGTCTGGTCGCTGCCCGGATCCAGTGCAAGCCAGGAGTGGCCCCGCGGCCACCGCGGCGTGATCGGGGCCGCCAGCCGTCAAGCGAGACGCGGGCGCGAGGGGTCGGATCTCCAAGGGATCGAGGGGGGACGGCCCTTTGCCGGAACAGCCCTTTACCCGTGCCAGTCCGAGTTGCGCAGGCACTCGGTGGTCAGGCTGGCTGTCACGCTGTTGAAGGGCAGGGCCTCGGTGGGGCGTTCATGGCGTGAGGTGATGGTGGCACTGCCCGAACCGGGCATCTTCAGAGTTGCGGAGACCTCGCCGTTCACTGATGCGATGCGGTCGGGGTGCGGCCCTTTCCACCCTTTGGCCTCCATCCGTGTGACGACTTCGCGCACGAGCTGCGTGGGCGAGCGCTTGTCCGAAGGGGACACGTAGAGATTGATGTAGGCGGACCCGATGACTTCGCTCTCATCCGTGGAGTCGCCGATGAAGTCCGTGGGGTGGCACCCGTTGTGTCCGCCGGGGGATTCATCCGGTTTGTTGCGAGGGTCAACGGCCTTCACAGCATCCAGAGTGGGCTGGTACATCACATCCCACGCCTGTCGGTCAGACCGTGCGGAAGGGTCGACGCGGCCGGCGCAGCCAGTGGTGGTGCCCGCGACGGCGAGCAGGGCGGCGGCGCGCAGTGTCCAGGTGAGCGGCAGGGAGCGAGACATGTCTTCACCTCACCTCAATGTGGCAGCTCTGTCTTGAGTACGGGTACTCAGGGGTCCTCGTTCACCGTGGCCGTGGCCGTGGCCGTGGCCGTGACCGTGACCGTGACCGCACCGCTCGGTCTTCTCGCCCGAACCTTGCAGTTGCGCGGGGCAGGGGGGCGATGGGGGTGTCTGCCGTGCGGATGCTCGAAGCTCGTCGTGGGTGGTGACGTCTATGCTGCCCTGATGGCTGGAGCAGTGGATATGAAGAAGTCGCAGGACAAGGGTGTCGACAAGGGGCTGTACTTCCTGTTCACCCTCGCGGTGGTGGGGCTCGGATGGGTCATCGCGGCGGTCAACACCGGTATCGCGTATGTCGCGTTGGGCACGGAGGTCATCCCGATCGTTACCGGGTTCATCGGATGCCTGGTCTTCGTGATCGCCTTGCGTTTTCTGCACCATGCGTGGTGGCTCGCGTTCCTCTCCGTAGTACCGGCGGTCTTCGTGCTCGTAGGTTCGGTCGAGTACGCCCCCGGAGCCGCGCTTGAGAGTCGGGGCGTTCACGAGAAGGTGCGCATTTCCGCCGACAGTGCCGCTGCTGACGGTGGCTCAAGCCACCGGTTCACCCTCATAGGTCCGTCAGGTGAGCTCAAGGAGACCCTGGACTATGACGGCGGGCACCCGAAGTGGAGCGTGGGGGACCGCATCGAGATCGTGAGGGACCCGGAAGGAGTCGTCCCGATGGAGGCCTCGTCCGACGTCGATGCCAGCGGCCAACTCGGGGCTCTCGTCATGGGCGTGGCCGGATGGACGGGCATCGCCCTGCTGGCGGGACGCCGCGGATTCGTGCGTCGCCGGGCCGGTAGGCACCCCGCGTTCGAGGACATCGACTGACGCCTGCCCCTGGTGATCGATCCGCCCACGTCTCTTTTTTGCGCATCGTGCGGCCGCCAGGAGTCCCTCACGTGTGTCTGGCTGCAACAAGCGGCGACACACACGGCGTCGTGGGAGCCGTCAAGCTCCCTTCACCCGAAGGGATTGCTTACGCGTGAGGAGACCTCCATGCCTGGCGCATTTGCCGTAGCGTTCTCGGACTGCGCCTGCCCAGGGGAGTGCGGCAGGCCGGACCGGGAGAGGACGGCGTTGAGGTGGCGCGAGACGAACATGACACCTGGGCGGAACGAGGGCTGTGCCGAAAAGTCGACCCGGACATACTGTTCGTCGAAGGAGCAGCTCAGAACCATGCCAAAGCCCTGTGCACCGGCTGCCCGGTGCGCACCGAGTGTCTTGCTCACGCCCTCGACAACCGCATCGACCACGGTGTGTGGGGCGGTACCACGGAACGGGACAGGCGCGCGCTCCTGCGACGTCGGCCCACGGTGACCTCTTGGCGCAACCTGCTGGAGGCGGCCCGCGCTGAATACGGTCGGCAGAGCACGCCTCAGGATCCGGACGCAGGGTGGACCCAAGCGGTTTGATCACCCTCTGGGGGTGGACGACTGGGGGTGGACGACCGCCGGATCGACCGCCAGATCGATCACAGGAGATGGGCTCGGTCGATGTCGGCGGTCATGTCAAGGGGGCCGCCCGTCGCAAGTACCCCAGCAGTGATGGTCCTTCCGGCAGCAGCACCATCGCCCTTTGCAGGGAGAACGAGGTGAGACGTTCCGGTGTGGTGGCTGCCCGATGCCCCGCTTCCCGAAACCGGTGGCGGGCCCGTGACCGCCCATTCCCACAGACTGCTGATGCCCCCGTCGCCTTCCGCGCCGCTCACGACCACGGACGCCGGCCAGATCGGAACCAGAAGACCTTCTCACGCAGGATCGTGCCGAACATGACCCTCTGGCCGTCCGGGCTGTTTCCGTCGGCCCTCCGACGCAGGGAGTGGCGCCATGGCGGCTGGTCCCAGGGGCGGTTGACGGGTTCGGCCGATGAGGTAGGAGCCTCACGTTCCGTATGTGCCCGGCCGAGCGGGGCGCCCACCGGGGCGTGTGCCGCCGCAGGTGACGTGAGCGTACGAACTCTTGACAGGTGCATGGGCCATTGCGAGGCTGTCAAGCGGCCAACGGCCTTGTGATCTCCAGCAAGTCTTGCGTACGACCCAGCTCTCCGGCCGGGACATCCGGTCGGTTGTGGTTCCGTGTGTCCTTGATATGTCAGGAGGAAGCGATGAACGCTGTTGCGGTGCAGGACCCCCAGAATGCGGCGCCGGTCGGCGACGATGAGTTCGACCTGGTGATCGGCGATCTTGAGCAGGAGCTCGTGCCGAGCCCGGCGGCCGGTGCCCCGCAGGCCAGCACCTGTATACGCGTCTACTGCATCATGGACTGACCAACGCGCGACTGCACGGGCGGTGCCCTCGGCAACGACGGCCCCGCCCGTAGCTTTGGGCCAGGGCCGGGCACGGACGGGTGGGGATGCGGTGCCGGACGTCTTGTGGGAGCTGCCCGAACTCGGCGCGGCGAGAGCGCCGGAGGTGGAGCGGAGCCGTCAACTCCCTGACGGAGCACGGAAAGTGGTGGACTCTCTGGCCGCCGGAGGTGCCCAGGGGATGTTCCCGCCCGTCGTGACGGACGGGCCGGAGGGAACCGTTCTCGTCCTGCGCCACTTGGGTGGCGCGGCAGAGGCCGAGGCGCTCGCGTGCGCGCTGACCGATGCCCGCTTCGCGCCCCTCACCGCGGCCCTGGAACGGCTCGACGACTGGTGCCTGCGGGCCGCGCCCCGATGGGCGGGGCTGATCGCACCCCAGGTGCTCGACGTGACCCGTGGCGAGCTGTTCGGCCCCCTGAGCACGGAGATCTTCGAAGCGTGCCTGACCTGGGACCGGCGGCGGGTCGCCGACTTCGCGGCCCTGCGTGTCGCTCAGTTCGAGCGCTTCCTCGACCTCTTTCTGACCCGCCTCGATCGCGATCGGGCGGCGGGGCTGCCCGATGTGCCGGGGCTCGACGGCCCGGTGAGTGGGATATGGGCTCATGGCGATGAGACGCACAACGGCGGCGGGCGGGTCCTGCGTGTGGAGTTCGCCGGAGGCGGACGCCTTGCCTACAAGCCCCGGCCCGCCTCCGGTGAGGTGCTGTTCCTGGCCGAAGGCTCCGACGGGGCCCCCGCCGGTTCGGTGTTCGCACTGCTCAACAGCCTGCCGACGGTTTCCGGACCGGTCCGGCTCCCGGTGCTGCGCTGCCGGATGGGCCAGGGCCCCGGCGGGGCGGACTACAGCTGGCACGAGTGGATCGAACCGCCCCGGACCATCGGCGTCCTGCGCACCGACCAGGAACTCGCCCTGCGGGGAACGGTGTTGGAGCCGACGGCGGCCCGGCGCTTCTGGCACCGGGCCGGCGCGCTCGCGGCGACCGGCTTCGCGTTCGGGATGGCCGACCTCATCGGACCCAATCTGCCGGCCGGGACGCGGCCGGGGGACGACGAGCCGCTGCTGTACCCGGTGGACCTTGAGGTGTACTTCACCGACTCGGACCGGCTGTCCGCCACCGGCCTGGTTCAGGATCCGGCCGGTGGCCCGCACCATGTGGGCCTGGAGAACGTGCCCCGCTGGTGCGATCTGGACGGGCCGCCGACCTGCTGGACCGCGGGAAGCGACGGAGTGCTGCGCCTGGTACGCAGAACTCGCCCGCTGGCGCGCACCTGGACGCGGTCGGTGGTCGCGGACACCGAAGGACGCGTCGGCTACGGGCCCTACCTGGGCGCGATGCTGCGCGGCATGTTCGACGCCTGGACCCTGATGTGCCGCAACCGCGAGCGCATCGCCACATTCGTCGCGGAGCGCGCACCGGAACATGTCGTACGCGTCCTCGCCCGGCCCACCCGAGAGTACGCCGATGCCCTCACTGCGGACCGCGACGGTGTCACCTCTGCCTTCGCCCCGGATGAACGGGCGCAGTTGGCGCGGGGGGACGTGCCGTACTTCTTCCGCACGGCCGCCGGAGGACGGCTGAAGACGCTCCCGGGGCCGGGTGGACCTGCCGTCGAGGCCGAGCTGCCAGAACCCGCCGGCTGGACGCCGACGGCCGTCGTACGCGAGGGGCGCAGGCTCGACCTGGCCCGGCTCGGCCTCGCGCTGCGCGGCGCAGTCGAGCACGTCTTCACCGACCTGGCCGGGCCGGACGTCCGCCTGCACGGGGACGGCGTAAGGATCGCCCTGCACGGTCCGCACCACGGCGAGGTGTCCTTCGACTGGGCCGAAACGGGGCGACGGATCACCTACGCCTGGGACGAGACCAAGCTCCGCCTGCGGATCGACGGCATGGGTGAGGCGGAGGGGCCGGGTGGGTCGCGCGCGGATGCCGCGCGAACGGCCGACGGCATCAGGGAGCGGCTGCTGCGCCTCGGCCGGGTGGACGCGGCTCTGCGTACACCGTGGGCCGCCGGGGGTTTCGCGGACGCCCAACTGGAGGCGAAGCTGAGGCGGTTGACCGACACCGCTGCCAACTGGCTCGACGGCGTGATCGCGGAACACGGCTGGCCGGGGCAGCGGCTCGTGGGCCCCGAAGCGTCGGCCGTCGCGAGCGGGCTGGTTCAGCACGTGGTGGAGCGGACCGACTTCCAGCGGCGCTGCCTGCGGCTCGTGGAACTGGCTGCGGCGGACGGCGATGTTCCGTTGCGTGACGTGGCGTATCTGACCGACGCACTGCGCTGGGAGGAGGGGCGGGAGCAGGTGTACGGGACGAAGTTCCGCAAGGTGGCGGGGGAACTGGTGCCCTGCCCCATCGAAGACGCGTCCCGCGTGGACGCACGCCGGGCCGGTGTGGGCCTGGGGCCGCTGGGGGAGTACGCCGCGCGGCTGCGCGAGCGCTTCGCGAACGCCGACGGGGTGTCGGCTTGAGGGAGACGGAAGGACAGCGCCACGTGACCTGGGACGGATTCGCCGCACAGTACTGGGGGCGACGGCCGACCCGGCTGACGGCTCCCTCGCCTCTGGACGCCGCGCGGGCCCACGAGTTGGTCGTCGAGTCGGCCGAGCCGTTCCGCGCGGGAACCGTCTACCGAGCACTGCCGAAGGTCCGCCTGCACACCTCGCGCGGGTGGCTGGGCGCGCCCGGACGGCTGCTGCCCGATGCCGAAGACAAGAGCGCACAGCAGTACCTGGCGCGCGCGGGTGGGGAGTTGGACGTTCCGGGGCTCCTGTTGAGCGTGCGCCAGCCACTGCACCTGGATCACGGTGTGTGGGCGGCGGTGCGGGACGAGCTGGCCGGACTGTGGCGCGCGGTCGGCTGGCCGTCCCTGCCCGTGGAGTCCGAGCTGACCGAGGCGGAACAATTCACCTGGGACCGGGGCATGGGTGCCCCCGGTGAGCACGCGGTCCTGATCTGGGTCCTCGACGGGGCCATGGAGGTGGAACTGCGGCCGGAGGCGGGACACGCTCCCATCGAACTGGCCGCGTCCACAGGTGAGTTGCTGTACTGGCCGGAGGGGTACCGCAGCCGGGAACGGTACCCGCAGCGGTGCGTGACCCTGCGCGTCCAAGTGCCCCGGGCTCGGCATCTGGTCACGGCGGCGGTCAGAACCCTGCTCGCGGACGCCGTGCACGAGCGCCTGGGCCACGACGGATCGGTGCCTCTCCTGCCGTTCCCCGCGCCCACCACACCCGACGGCCCGACAGCTGTCGCGCCCGAACTCGCGCGGGTCGGCGAGGCTGCCGGAGCGGCCCTGGCCGAGGGAGGCCCGGCCCGCGCGCTCCGAGCGCGCTGGGCCGCTCTGCGTTCGGCGGCCGGGCTCGACCCGGCGCCGCCACCACGCCCGAGTGCACCACCGGCTGCCGGCCGACGCTTCAAGGTGGTGGAGGAGATCGTACGGATACCCGACGGGCCGGGCCGGTGGATCTGGGCCGCCGGCGGACACTCCTTTCCCGTGGGCGGCGCTGCGGGAAAGCGGATCGCCGAACAACTCACCGTGGGAAGGGAGTTGACCGTCGCCGAACTCTGCCACGCGGTCGGCGCGGACGAGCACAACACCGCCGTGCCCGCCCTCCTCGGCAAACTGGCGGGGCTGCGGGCGGTCGAGATGCTGGACGAGCGGGGGCAGGAATGACGCGCACGGAGCTGCACCAGGGGCACGGGGTGAGCGTGGAAGAGCGCTTCGACTGGGCCGAGTTCGTCGAGCGGTACTGGGACCGGCGGCCCGTGCTGTACAAGTGCGTCCGGCGGGCCCCCTTCCAGGAGGACGAGGTCTTTGAGGCCGCTTTGCGGGCTACCCGTACGCTCGACCCGCATCTCATCCCGTCCCACACTCAGTTCGCGGTCGGCCGATTCCAGCAGACGACCCCCGGACAGTGGCTGCCGCGCGCCGCGGACGGCACGTTCACGGGCTACGGGGAGCGTCTGGCCACTTCGGCCGAGGAGGTCCGTGCGGAGGGGTACGCGCTGATCGTGCACGCCTTCCACGGCTTCCACGCCGCGCAATGGGAACGCGAGCGGGCGTTCTTCGCGGGGCTGTGGGAGCAGGTGGGCCTGCCCACCACGGGGGCGATCACTACCCTCTTCCACGGCACGTACGAGCACACACCGGTCGGCGTGCACAAGGACCGCTTCGCCACCTTCCTCTTCGCGCTGCAGGGCCGCAAGCGGATGCGGTTCTGGACGCACCGCCCCTGGACACATGCGGCGACCACGGTCCTGGACTACGAGCCCTACCTCGCCGAGTCGTTCACCGCCGAGGTGGAGCCCGGTGACCTCCTGTACTGGCCCGCCAGCCACTACCACGTCGGCGAGAGCGTGGGGAAGTCGATGGCGACCAGCGTCAACGTGGGGGTCCCCAGGGAGAACCACCGTGCCGTGTACGACCTCGACGACCTGCTCGTCGAGCATGACGCCCGCTCCCTGATGGATCCTGACGCCGGACTCGCGCGGCTGTCCGCCGCCGCGGCACCCCTGTCGGTCCCCGACCCTGCGACCGCCGGACTGCCGCCCGTCTTCGAACAGGCCCTCGTGGAATTCGGCACGTACACCGAGGCGTCGCGCATGCGGGACCGGGCCGTGGTGCAGTCCCTGCGGACCTGGACAGCCGGGGGCCTGCGCCCCGCCCCGCCGCCCGACGAACCGCACCCTCTGCGCGACGAGGTCGTCGTACGAGCCCCCGCGCGCGTGCTGTGGGGCGAGAGCGAGGGCGTGCGGGTGTGCGCGGTCAATGGCCATGCGGTGGCCACTGCCCTGGACGCGGAGTATGTGTGCCGCATGCTGCGCCTCCTGGACAGTCCCGGCGTCGCGGTGCGGGACCTGCTCGCCGCTCTCCCGGACGACGACTTCGCGCCCACCGACGAGACATTGCCCGCGAGCAGGTCGGGCGCCCGCCGCCTCCTGGAGACGCTGGAGAGCTTCCGGGGGCTCACCCGGCTGTGACCCCAGGACCTCGTCCATGCTTGGTCTTCGTCGCCCCTGACCAGGTGCGGGCGGCGAAGCGACGTGCGGAGAACGTCGGAGCGCCGGGGCTGGGGGCGCCGTCGGGGGGACTCTGACCGCCGGAAGCGCTGCCGCTCCGCAATCAACTCAGCCCTCCCAGGATGGAGGTGGCAGGTGACGCTACGGTTCGCGCGTGCGTCCCCTCATCGGGGCCGGTTTCCGCGCACTCACCACGGCACTCGGCCGTCGACCTGCCGGGACACGGCTTCGACGCGCCCTTGCCCAGCGGATACCTCCAGCCGGGCCAGCCGGGCCTGCTGACCGAGAAGTCCGCGCTCGCCGGCGTGACGATGGACGACTGCGCCGCGGCCGTCCTGGACATACTGCGCCAGGCCCGCCACCACCGTCGTGTGGTGCTCGTCGCGCACAGCGCGGGCGGCGGCCCCGCGTCACTGGCCGCCGAGCGCGCACCCGAAC